>JAZOMA010000019.1:0-3304 GCA_045653565.1 Alistipes sp. | reverse complement strand
TCCGAGAAGAACAACTTCTCAATAACATCACGAGCTGTGGTGTCATCCGGTGCCTCCGAAGCGCGCAACAAGCGGTAGATGTAGCGTACTGCATCAACCTCCGAGTTGCAGGTATCCTTCTGCAAGGTGTTGTATATAATCGAGAAATCAACGCCCGATGGATTCTCCTTGTGAAGGATAATTGTCTTGGCGCCACTCTCCAAAATAGCCTCAATATGACTCTCCTCAAGGATTGTCTCGCGGTCTACAATAACGCTGTTTCGCTCAATCGAAACAACCTCACCTGTATCCTCATCTACGAAGTCTTCCACCCATGTCGAAAGAACACGAGCAGCCAACTTGCGACCTACTGCCTTCTTGAGGTTTGTCTTGGTAACCTTAACCTCGTGGGCAAGGTCGAAAATATCGAGTATCTGCTGGTCGGTCTCAAAACCGATAGCACGCAAAAGTGTCGTTACAGGCAACTTCTTCTTACGGTCGATATAAGCATACATCACATTGTTGATGTCCGATGCAAACTCAATCCACGAACCCTTGAACGGAATGATACGAGCCGAATAGAGCTTCATACCGTTGGTGTGGAGGCTCTGACCGAAGAATACGCCCGGCGAACGATGCAACTGCGAAACGACTACGCGCTCTGCTCCATTGATGACGAACGTGCCTCGCTCCGTCATATATGGAATTGCACCAAAATAGACATCCTGCACGATGGTCTCAAAATCCTCGTGCTCGGCATCTTTGCACTCAAGCTTCAACTTGGCCTTCAACGGTACGCTGTAGGTCAAACCACGCTCCAAACACTCCTCAATGGTGTAACGTGGCGGATCAATGTAGTAATCGAGAAACTCGAGTTCGTAATTGTTACGAGTGTCAGTGATTGGGAAATTCTCGCGGAATACTCGGTAGAGACCCTCATTCTTGCGGTTCTCCGAAGTAGTATCCATCTGGAAGAAATCTCTGAACGATTTGAGTTGTACCTCCAACAAATCCGGATAAGGCACGCGATTGCGGACTGTGGAGAAACTAATTCTTTCTGTTTGTGTTTTTGTGGACATTGCTAAAATCCATTTGTTTTTGTTGTGAGTACTCAAAGGGGAAAAACAACCCCCGCGTGTGCGCGTTATATTAAACCGCGCTAATGCTCTCAACTGCAACACATTACGCACCGAGAGCATCAATATGGTCTTGGTATGGGCACAGCTCAACTCGGCACTCCCAATACTTAGACCCGAAAAGGTATAGCGCTTACACTGCAGTCGTAAGCACTATACCCGTTGTCTTAGGGTGAGTTAGATAACTCGTCGAATTACTTCAACTCTACCTCAGCACCAGCCTCCTCGAGAGTAGCCTTGATTGACTCAGCCTCCTCCTTCGAAACACCCTCCTTAACAGCCTTAGGAGCTGCATCTACGAGAGCCTTAGCGTCGCCGAGCGAAAGACCTGCGAGGTCCTTAACAGCCTTGATTACGCCAAGCTTTGCCTGACCTGCGCTCTTCAAGATTACATCGAACGATGTCTTCTCTGCAGCTGCAGCCTCACCTGCAGCAGCAGGAGCAGCAGCAACTGCAACAGCTGCAGCAGCTGGCTCAATTCCGTACTCCTCCTTGAGGATAGTAGCCAATTCATTTACCTCCTTAACAGTCAAGTTAACCAACTCCTCTGCCAATACTTTTACATCTGCCATAGTTGTAATTTTATTAAATTGTTTTTAATTTTTCTTAATTGTTTCTTTCTTCGAGTGTCTTTACGATACCCGCAATCTTCTGTCCTGCATTACCCTGCAATGCCGAAATAACATTCTTCGCAGGCGACTGCAAGAGCGATACAATATCGCCAATGAGCTCCTCGCGGCTCTTGATATTGCAAAGGGCGTCCAACTGGTTGTCACCAACATATACGCATCCCTCTACCGACGCTGCCTTCAACACTGGCTTGTCGCTCTTCTTGCGGAACTCCTTGATGAGAAGTGCCGGAGCCTTGCCGGTGTTCGAGAACATAATCGATGTTGGTCCCTGCAACACTTTGAGCAACTCAGCATCTGCCAAATCCATCTTCTCGAGGGCCTTGCCGAGCAATGTGTTCTTTACAACAACCAATTTGATGTTGTTCTCGAAACACTTGCGACGCAAATCTGCAGTCTGTGCTGCATTCAATGCCTCGATATCAGTGATGTAGAAGTGAGGATACTCACCAAGTTGAGCAGCGATATTCTCAATTACTAATGCTTTTTCTTCCTTAGTCATCGTATATCCTCCTTTTATTTGGTTTCTACTGATTTAGGATCAATCTGCACGCCTGGGCTCATTGTAGTCGAAAGATAGATACTACGTACATAAGTACCCTTCGCAGCAGATGGTTTTAACTTGATAATCATTCCCATTACCTCCTTTGCATTCTCCTCGATCTGCTCTGGGGTAAACGAAATCTTACCGATTGAAGTGTGGATAATACCGAACTTGTCAACCTTAAAGTCGATCTTTCCGGCCTTAACCTCCGATACAGCCTTGCCGACCTCCATCGTAACGGTTCCTGTCTTTGGGTTTGGCATCAAGCCACGTGGACCGAGGATACGACCCAACGCACCAACCTTACCCATAACATTTGGAGTACAGATAATTACATCAACGTCGGTCCAACCGCCCTTGATCTTCTCTACGTACTCGTCCAAACCTACATAATCAGCGCCTGCAGCCTGTGCCTCTGCCTCCTTCTCTGGTGTACACAATACGAGAACTCGTACGGTCTTACCTGTTCCGTGAGGAAGAGTTACAACGCCACGTACCATCTGATTTGCTTTACGAGGGTCTACGCCCAAACGCACGTCGATATCAACTGAAGCATCAAATTTCGTAAAGGTAATTTCCTTTAGAAGAGCAGCAGCCTCACCGAGTTTGTAAGCCTTATTGGCCTCTACCTTTGCGTAGGCAATCTTTTGATTTTTTGTCAATTTACTCATCTCTGTGTAACGAATTACATGTTAGGAAATTCACCAACTACGCTGATACCCATACTGCGTGCAGTACCGGCAACCATACGCATTGCAGCCTCCAAAGTGAAGCAGTTCAAGTCCGGCATCTTGTTCTTAGCGATCTCAGCAACCTGCTCCCAGGTTACCTGACCCACCTTGGAACGGTTCGGCTGTGCCGAGCCCGACTTTACATTTGCAGCCTCTTTGAGCTGAACGGCTACTGGTGGCTGTTTTACGATAAAATCAAACGACTTATCGGTATAAACTGTGATGATGACTGGAAGCACCTTTCCCGCCTTGTCCTGGGTACGAGCGTTGAATTGCTTACAGAAG
>JAZOMA010000018.1:0-14763 GCA_045653565.1 Alistipes sp. | reverse complement strand
GGCATTTGGTAAATAATAATTATTTTATTGATTTTCTGCGAGTTATATAGGTGTGAATATGGGTGTTTTTGGTGCATTTTTACCCTAAAAAAGTTGCACCGATGTGGGACTGATAGAATAGTATGCGAAGATTGAGAAGGTGAAAAGGCAGATAATTTATCCCGATATCCCATCGTGGAGCGTATTATTTGCAGTATGAGGCACATATAAAGGGGATGAGAATATTGAAAAATAGTATCTTAATCCCTCTCTTTCCGCCACAAAGAGCAGTGATTTTCACTGCTCTTTTTTTTGTGGCATAAAGAGAGGGATTCGTTCAGTCGGTGGCGGTGTGGCATACTAGTCTGCGAGTTGTGCGATAGGGTTGTTGCTACGCAACCTCGATAATAGATTAAAAATCAATAGTTCAAATAAATTTGCCCTCTGCTTTTTAATCCATTCTCTAAACTTTTAGTTTAACCCCTATCACACCCCTCTGCAGTCTGCTCAAACCTGCTGCGACCGGTCGAATCGTGTTGTTGTGAAATGGTAGGTTTCTCTCTACTCTCTACTCTCTACTCTCTACTCTCTACTCTCTACTCCCTAAACTCCCTATGCGCCCCTGCCCAACAAAAAAAAGCGCACCCCTCAAGATGCGCTTTTGTTAAATATCTGAGTTCGATTAAAGACTCTTCGACTCTATTCGCTCGCCGAGGCGTAGGGTAGTGCCGAGGGCTTTGTGGAACGTGCAACGCATTGGCGCAACGCTGGCAGTCGACGATGCCGGTGCGAGTTCGGCAAAGCCGTTGAATGCCGGAATATCGCCCTTGAGCGAGTAGTATTTGCCGTCGATATAGGCTGTAAATATCATAGCCACAAACTCCGGATAACCAGGCTGGTTCACTCCGTAGCGTACGATACCACGTGTAAAGTCGATAACGCCCGCAATGGCTATACCGTAGCTGCCATTCTTGTCGAGTCCGTACCAATTACCATCTCTATCCACGCCAAGAAGGTGAATGTCGCCCACCTTACCGCTGCCGAAGTCGTACTTCTCGACAACAATCTGCGACGAGAAGATGATATCGTTGCGGTCGGTCGAATACTCGCCCACGATGTTGAATGGAAGCCCCATAAGCCCCTTCATATAGATTTCGCGGTTGGCAATCTTATGCGAGATTGTTACGTTGTTCGATGTGCCGTTGTCACCCTTGAATACCCAGTCGCCCAACCACTCCGAGTAGAGCGCCGTCGCCTGCTCCTCCTTCACTCCGAATGCCTTCGATGCGGCATACAAACCGCTCAACTCCTCCTCGGGTGTGATGCCGATGGCCAAAGCCATATAGTTGCCCGGATAGAGCTCCTCCAGGCCAATCATCTTGCTACCCTTGTCGAGCAGGTCGGCAAATACTAACGATGTGCCATTTACAGCGTTGTAGTAGGCGAGATAATCGTGCATATCCTGGATAAGAGCCTCGCCCAATGCCTCCAATTTCGAAGGTTGGAACTCGTCAGCACGCACCACAACTACGGTGTAGGTGTTCTCGTCGCTGCTGATTACGGCAGCGGTGTGTTTGTAACTTACGCCGTCAATCTCTGCCGGACCTGCGTATGATACGCTCCACGCAGCGTTCGCCTTCATCTTGGAGTCGTCGCCACCCGTAGTGCCACCATTTTCGCACGCCGATAGGGCTATGGCAGCGACTGCCACCATAGCCATTCGGAAGATATTTTTCAGAAAATTCATAGTTGCCGTTTATTGAGCCAAACTATTGTAATACTTGTAGATGTAGATTGCACCCTTGCTTGCCACCTCGCTTGCTTTATATGCACTGAATCCAAGGGTTGCTGGTGCATCGTTGAAGCCCATAGAGTTTCTTGTGCTTGAAGAAGTGCCAATCTTTGATACCAATGAAGCCTTACCATCTGCTGCAATCTCAATAGTCCACGAACCCTTGAGGTCGAGAGTTGACTGCAACTTGATGGCACTACTATTTGGGTATATATATCTGCTATAGCTGTTGCACTTAAACGACCAAGTACCGTTGTAGTCGGCGTGTCCACTTTCGAGTGTAAACTGCTCTAAGCCGTCAACACTGTCAATCATATTGCCAATAAGGTTGATTGCAATACCAGTTGTGGTCGATGGATTATTACTTGTATACGTCTTAATTGCATAGTTCTTGTCGCCAGCAACATTCTTCGATGCAATAATCACCTTATCGCCCACAGCCAACTCGTTAACATCGGTTACCAAGTACCAACCAACCTTCACAGATGGGTGGTTGAGCTGACCAATCTTCACCGATACCGAAGCCAAGCCGAATGTGAACTTAAACACAGCGTTGCGAGGTGCGCCCGAGTTTGCAGCAAAGGTTGCAGTAGCGGTTGCTGCACCGGCAGTGTAGTCGAGGGTTACAAAGTCGTTACCCTCTACAATTGCGCCACTAATAACAGCGTCAGCAGGCTGCAAATTACCATCTGTTGCGAGTGCGATGGTTGCAGTACCTCCCTCATAGCCTACAAGTGCAGTCGAAGGGGTTGCAGTGAGGCGATAGTGGCCCTTGTAAGTAGTTGGATATGTTGAGCTACCACCCTTACCCACGCTGGTTGTAACTACGGTGGTAACGGTAACAACATCGCCCTCTTTTAGACCGATTTCGTCATTACCAGGTACTTTTGTGCCATCCTCGGTCTTAACATATCTAACTTGTGCTTCATTGCCATTGCCATCGGAGATAGTATAGTAGCCAGACTCAGTAGTCGAAACCACAGTTATAATACCGGTAAACTTATAAGCAATATTTACATCTACCGGCTTAGTGATAAACTCGGCAATCGAAACCTCCATAGGTGCGCCCTTCTGAAGAACGTCGAATGTCCAAGTCTTTGAGGTCTGACCCTCCATCGAGGCTGTGATAGTAACGGTAGTTTCGCGTACGGTACCCTCATTCTTGAGCGCAGTGTAGGTGAGCTTGCTTGTGGCCTTATCGAAAGCGAATGTAATCCAATCGGCCTCTGCAGTAGCTGAGATGTTCCAATCGCCAACATAGTTGAACTTAACGTCGTCGATAGCAGTTGCCTCGGTAGCACCCTCCTCAGCAACAACTACACTCTTCGAAGGAACGGTAACGTCAGCAGGTGTTACTGGAATCGAGCCCTTAACGCCTACCAAACGGTAGAGGCAAACCTTCTCCTGCGAGGTCGAAGCTCCGCTGAAGAAGTAGTTGTTGGAGCTTGCACGATATCCAAACTTGCAAGAGCTGTATGTACCCTCCTTGTTGCCAATGGTTGCAATGCCGTTGTCGATAGAGATTGCATACGAGGTATTGGCATCGATGAATGTCTGATTCTTGAGCTTGTAAGTAGAAGTTGAAGTGCTGCTCGATACGAGGAATCCCTCATTTACAGCGTCGTAGAATACAAATGTGCCCTCAACCGAGCCCTTGCCCAATACCAAAGTCAGAACGTCGGCATTAGGGGTTAAGTAGTAGTTGCCAAGTTTGGTAACATCAATACCAGGACGATTCTCGTTGCTCGAAATGGCTTTACCCATTGCCACATCGTAAGTAGCCGCAGCGACAATCACCTGGTCGCCCACTGCAAGTGTCGAAGCGTCGGTAACCAACTCCCAGGTGTTGCCCTTTGCGGTGTCGGCGCTCTGAACGATAGTAACCGAAGTCGAAGCAAGACCATCGCTGAAAGTTACAACCACCTGGCGTGGCGCGCCATCGTTGGCAGCCAATGTAACGGTAGCCTCCTCTGCGTTGGCGGTATAAGCCACCTCTGCAAAGTCCGCATTTGCCGAGCAAGTGATGTCGGCGATAGGGCTCAAATTACCCGTTTTCGTGAGGTTGAGTTTCACATTACCACCCGCATAATCAACGAGATCCTTCTCTGCCGTAGCCGAGATATTGTAGTAGCCCTTGCAGATAGCGTGAGCACTGCTCGAACCACCTGTAGCTTCGTCAGACACAGCCGCTACGATAGTAACGATGTCGCCGGCAACGATGTTTGTGTTGGCCGAAATTGCGGTTGTGTTATCCTCCATATAGACATACTTGAATGTCGCCTTATTGCCGGCAGCATCTACGAGGTAGGTGCTACCCGATGCGCTCGAAGCCTTGCTATAGAGAATACCCGTAACCTCATACTCAACATTTGGATTTACATTCTCATCGGTTGCCACAGACAAGAACTCGGCAACGGTAACCTTCATAGGTGCGCCCTTCTGAACGACCTCGAATGTCAACTCTTGCGCCTCCTTACCCTCGTGGGTAGCGGTGATAGTAACCTTTGCGGTACGTACTCCGCCAGAGTTTGCTGTTGCGGTATACTTGAGAACGCCATCTGCATAGTTGAGTGTGAGCCACTCGGCGTCGGTCGAAACCTCGATGTTCCAGCTGCCAACATAGGTGAACTTCACATCCTCGAATGCGGTAGCCTCGGCAACACCCTCAACCTCCACTGCAACCTGCTTTGGAACAGAGATAACAGCATCAGCAGTAGGCACAACGCCCTGCTTGCCCTCCAACTTGTAGATGCAAACATCATCGTGCTTTGCGGCGTCAATGCTTGCAGCGTCGATGCAAACAAAACGACGATATGTAGAGGTTGTAGAGTTAGGGTTATAGTTGTAGAACTTCAACAATACATTGTCATACTGACTCTCCTTTGCCTCGATAGTGGCTACGCCTTCCTCAATCGAAATCTCGAATGCCGAGTTCTTCGATGGATATGCAGAGAGTTGGAGATAGTTATTGGTCTGTGCGTTAGTAAGATATCCCTTCTTTGTGTCGCCCTCATAATCTAAGCCATTGTAGAAGTCGAATGCAGCCTTGTTTGCATCCTGCTTCGAGAGTACCAACGGCTGTACCATATACGAATACTTGCTCTTGTCGGTAACGATTGGGTGATAGAGATAGTCGCCCACCTTAACAATGTTGGTGTACGATGCGTATGGGACGGTTGTAGTGCTGTTGCAACCCAAAACAAAGTTCTTGTTCTTTGCTGCAATGGTTACGATATCACCCTCGGCAAGTGTCGAAGCGTCGCGAACAAGCACCCACTTCTCGCTTGGGGTAATACCCGACAAATTCACGCCAAAGCGCGAAACCTTGCCGGCCTCGAATACGAGCGACTTATCGGCAGGAATCGTGCCCTCCTTAACGTAGAGGTGCTTGTTGGTAAAAACAGCTACGTTGTAGGTGTCGCCCTCTGTGAGCGATGTAGGCAACACGGTGAAATATACCTTGTTAGCCGAAGTGGTAGCAACCGATACGGTGCTAACACCTGCCTTAACGCCGAATGCGTGAGGATCTTCGAGGTCAGCAGTGATTGTTCCGGCCAAAGCCTTGCCATTGGCGGTGAACTCTACGCTCTCAACCTCCTCGTCTGCACCGAGCGAGAGATTGTTGATAGACATCTCAACAACCGCAGCCAAACGAGTAAAGCGCAACTGCTGCGCCTCGGTAGGCTGTGCGGTGGTGGTTACAGGCCACGAAACCATAAGGTCGGCATTCGGGTCGTAGCTATCTTCGCTATACATAACCTGCAACTCAGGCAAAATGAGGGTTGCTGCGTCGATATTATCTGCCGAAACATAAGCACTCTCTGGATAGATAGCGAGATACTCATATGTGTCCTTGCCTGCGTTTACTGCAAATTCGGCATCGATATTTGCCTTGCCATCAACATTGGTGTAGTTTACCGAAAGAGCCTTTGCGAGAGCATCAGTCTGCTCCAAAACAACAAAAGTCTCATCTTCGTCCCACGAGAATAGAGGGGTGTTGTCGTCCGATGTATCAACCGAGGTACGAGCCTCCTCCGATACGAAATTAATAACGATGTTGCCCTTGACAACTCCATTTACATCGTTCTCCTCAAAACCGTTTTGGCACGATGTCAGACCCATTGCAGCTGCTGCAACTACGGTCAAAAGTTTAATCATCTTTTTCATAGTCCAATCAATTTTTTAGAGTTCGAAATCACTATCGAGATAGCCCGACTGCTGTCCGGCTTCGCCATAGTCGCCATAATTACTACTTAAAGAGAAGCCTCTTTCGACTTGCAACTCCTCAATGGCGAGTTGAGGTGCTGTGTACTCTTTCTTTTCAGTTTTCTTCATAACCAACCTAAATTATATTTTTCATAAGTTTGTGTTTGTGCTTATAGTGCTGTTGTCCACTCCTCCGGCATAGCGGTGTAGTCGGACAAACCTGTGCAACCCGCAAAACAACCCTGATGAGCAGTGCGGTTGCTTGGTATACGTGGGAAGTCGGTACCCTGAACGCGCTCGTAAAGGTGTACCTTCTCCTCGCCAATCATCGTGTATGGGCTCTCGCCGGTCAGCGACTTGCAGTTCTCGAAGCAGTAGTCGATGAAGCTGATGCGACGCACCGTGTCGAACAACCCCGCAGGAATGCTCTTTAACGAGGTGCAGCCTTTGAAGCAAGAGGTGAATACGATGCTCGTAGTTGTTGTGCCAATCGACGAGAACAACCCCTCGGGAATGGTCTCGAGAGCCGTACACTCGGCAAAGGTCTCCTCGAACTTCTCGATTTTAGGGCAACCTGCAAAGAGGCTCTCAGGCAAACTCTTCAATGCGGTGCAACCCAAGAACATACGCTCCGCATATTTCGCCTCGCCACAAGCCGACAAGATGTTTGCAGGCAAACTCTCCAATGCGGTGCAGTCGGTGAAAGCACCTGTGAAGTGGGTAGCCTTAGTGCAAGTTGCAAACAATCCCTCTGGCAAAGTTTTCAGCGATGTGCAACCCGTGAAGGTGTTGGTAAACTTCAACTTTGCGGTGCCGAACGGTTTGAACAAATCGGCAGGGATATTCACCAACTTCGGACAGTTGTAGAACATCTGCTTCATCGAAGTTATAGTTGTTACTTCAGGGAAAATTGAGCCTTCGATGGTGTGCAACTCGGGGCAACCCATAAATACCGCCTCGAAACTCGTTGCATCAACCTTTGTGCAGGTTGCAAACAATCCCGCAGGAATGGTCTCCACGCCCGATTTGTAGAATATGTTGTTGAAACCGCCCGACGAAGCCTCGGTAACGTGGTCAAAGAGTTTTGCAGGTACGGTTTTGAGGTTTACGCACCCCGAGAATATGTAGGCGTAGTCCGCCAAATCGTAGTCGCGCACCTCGTCGAACAAACCCTCGGGAACGGAGTCGATAGCGGTATCTGCAAACATCGACTCGAACTCGTAGGCGGTGGTCATACCTCGTAACAAACCACTCGGAATAACACGCAACGATGTACAATCTGCAAAGCAGTATGGGAACGACTTTGCCGAGGTCAAACCGTCGAATACTCCATCTTCGAGGTCGGTAAGCGAGGTGCAGCCCTGGAACACCGAGCCGATAGTCTTAACCTTCGACAGACCCTTGAAGGTATCCTTCTTTACACTCTTGATGCCTGACGACATATAGAACAGAGCCTCCAAGTTGGTAACCTCGGTGCAGTTCTCGAACATAGCCACAGGAATCTCGGTCAGCGAGAGACAGCCTGCAAACATATACTTTATGTTGAGTGCCGAAGTCGCCTTCTCCATCAACTTCTGCGGTATTTGTTGCAGATTGTTGCAAGCGTAGCAAACACCCTCATAGTTGGTCGCTGCGCTGTTGGCAGCAAAAATTTTCTCAGGGATAGAGGTGATAGCCGTCGCTGCAAAGATATATTCGAAGCGAGTTACGTTCGGACAATTTGAGAACAGCCCCTCCGGAATAGAGCGAAGGTTGCCCGATGCAATGCTCTTTTCGAGTTCGGCAGGGTAGCTGTTGAGGTAGTTGCCCGAATTTATCTGCAATGCCTCGTCGTTAATGGCAAAGTCGGTACCCGTACCATAGAATGTGTGGTAGAACTCCTCAGCCAAAGGGTTATTGGCAAAGAGGTTTTCGGGAATTTCGCTAATCGAAGTGGTGTAGCGGAAGCAGTTCGAGAACTTCTTCGCCTTCGCAGCGTGCTGGAACAACCCTTCCGGAATACTCTTCAACTTCTCGCAACCGAGGAATGCCGCCACAAACGAGCCTACCTCCGAGAACGAGCCTGCAACATCGGCAGGTATAGACTCCAAGTTGATGCAACCCTTACACATATTCGCTGCATTCTTGTAGCCCATCTTTCCCCACGAATAGATGTGCTTCAACTCTGGGCAAATTTTGTCGTTGTAGGCAAACTCGAGGTTGTGGATATCCTCGCCCGAGATGATGATGGTGTAGACGCCTGGTTCGGCGTAATCTTTGTATACGCGTTGACCCTCATAGCTTGCTGGCTCGCTTCCGTCGCCAAAGTCGGCTGTCATCTTACCTCCATTCTGATAGGTCAAAATAGGCGCAGCCACAACTCGCTGATTTGGCTCGGTAGTTTCGACCTCGTAGATAAGCTCCTCGGTGTCGGTGCCAATCTGCCAAATTGAAATTGAGTCCTCGGCAACATTTTCGCCCTCGCCAACCTTGACGGTAAGCGACGCTTTGCGCTCCAATTTGTCGTCGCACGCAGCAATCGTAACTACCAACTCGCCGTTTTGCTGCTCGGCTGTGAGCCACTCGGCTGTTGAGGTTATCTCCCACTCCCACACCGAGTAGGTGTCTACAGCGATGCTCTTGGTTGCACCGTTGTGGTCTGTAAAGAGTTGTGCCTTGCCCAACTCAATATATGCGGGCTTCGTAGGCTTTGAAGGCTCCTGCGGTTGTGATGGGTCGACTATTTCGCCACCGTTATTGTCGTCGATGTCGGGAGTTTCGCACGACACGACGGCAAAAACCGTCAAAAGCAAGAGTAGTAGATTGCGTATTTTCATAACTATTTCCTGTTAAAATTTTCCTACCTATTTATAATGGATAATCACAAAGTTATGAAAAAATTTTAATAATATGCATATTTCCTTCAAAAAATGGCTAAAAATTTTAAATTTTTGGCGCACATTTTGCTCTTTGAGGGCGGTTATGGGGGCTTTGCGCTACAATTTAGCACTCGTTGTGTCGAATATTCTATTCGGAGTGTCGTTTTCGGTCTATGTGTCGCTATTGCACGGGCCGTTGCACCCCTCGCAACTATTTTCGCTTCAACTTCTGTTCTCGCTGTTTGTTTGTGCGCCCTGGGCACTCTCGAAACGAGGTTTCTTTCGCCTTACGCTGAACGATTTTGGCTCAATCTTCATCGTCGCAATTTTGGTGGTCTTCGGATGGTGGTATCTGCTTATAAGTGGGGCATCCTATACCAACCCCGTCGACGCTGCAATTATCACAACCATAGGACCTATATTTACGCTTATAACCTCGATTGTGGCGCAGTTGCGTCAGGCCAAACTCGGCGAGAAAGTGGGTGTAGCAGTTGCTCTATTGGGTGTTTTGTCGTTGCTTGTTGATAGAGGTTTTTCGCTCGTCAGCAACCGAGGCGAAGGGTATGGAAATGCGCTTGTATTGTGTGCTGTGGTGGCTATTGCCGTGAATACGGTACTTATCTCGCCCGTAATTCGTCGTCACGGAGCGGTGGTTGTAATGGGGTGGTATTATATCATCGGAACTATCCTCGCTCTGCCACTGCTGACGACAACTCTGCAGACTCTTGATATGTCCCATTTTACCCATTTGCAATATCTGGAAATCGCTTATATCTTGATTCTTGGCTCGGCGTTGCCGATGTACCTTTTGTATGTCGGCTCGTCGCATCTGACACCCGTGCATACGGCAATCTATCGTTACATTCAACCCATTGTTGCTACGGTTGTTGCGTTGGCGCGTGGTCAGACACAAATAGACCGCACCAACATCATTGGCGCGGTCCTCATATTTTGTGGTATGCTCTGCGTGATTTTGTCTACACCACGCACAGTCGTAACTATTCGCGAATAATCTTTACTTCGCCTCCTTCGCCAAAGGCGATTATCGAACTCGGCTGTCCTGTAGGGCGTCCTTGGAAGCGTGGGTTGACCATAAAATCTACCCCCTCAATAATATCCTTCGATATGTCGCGGACACTGCGTGGCGTAGGCTCGCCCGAGATGTTTGCCGAGGTCGAAACTATCGGTCTGCCGAACTTACGCAACAACTTGTTGCAAAATTCGTGGTCTGGAACGCGCACACCCAATGTTTTAGCCTCGGGGATAAGGTTCTTTGCCAGCCCCGTAGCACCAGGTAAAATCAGCGTGAGCGGCTTTGTCGCCATCTCCATAACCTCGAATGCTATGCCCGGAGCCTTATCAACATAGCGCACCACCATATCGGCATCGCGACACAATACCAACATCGCGTGTTTGTCCTCGCTGCGTTTGAGCGCATAAATTTTTGCTACAGCCTCCTCGTTCGTAGCGTCGCATCCAATGCCCCAAACCGTATCCGTAGGGTAGAGTATGATACCGCCTTTGCGTAGCACCTCGATTGCCAAACCTATCTCTCTCTCCATTTTTTTGTAACTATTTATGCTGTTTGTTACTACAAAGATACAAATTTTAGTTAATTTTGCGCCATCAAACATCTAAAAATATGCTGAAGCCGTTGAAAAATCGCAAATGGAACGTCTTGTCGCGCGAGTATCTGCTTCGCGAAGGTGCTTGGTGTACGGTGCGTCGCGATAAGGTGCAACTTCCGAATGGAGTCATTATCCCCGAGTGGTATGTGTTCGAGTTTCCGAGTTGGGCAAATGTTATAGCCGTAACCAAAGAGGGTAAGATGGTGCTGGTTAGTCAATATCGTCACGGCATTGGTCAAACCAACTACGAGTTGTGCGCCGGCTTGGTCGACGATACCGACGCTTCGGTTATGGAGGGGGCAAAGCGTGAACTGGAGGAGGAGACAGGCTATGGCGGAGGTCGTTGGTCGCTCTATATGACCACCTCGGCAAACCCATCAAATCACAACAACCTGAACTACACCTTCTTGGCGGAGGATGTGGAGTTGGTTGTTGAGCGTCATCCCGAGCAGAGCGAGGACTTGGATGTCCATCTGCTCACAAAGGCAGAGGTGCGCGAACTTCTCGAACGCGGCGAGATTATCCAAGCTATGCACGCAGCACCACTCTGGCGTTATTTTGCCGAACACGAGTAGTTCGATGGGTATTTAGTCTACGCATTAAAAAAAAGGAAAGGTGCAAAAAAATACTATCTTTGCATCATCGCAATTAATCTTTATAATTAAAATGAATAGATTTATACTATCAATCTTTGCTGCAACGCTACTAATCGGTTGTCAAACAGCAAACGAATCGCACAAATCGACTATCGAGAAACAACTTGAACAACTCGGACTGCAGAGTGTTGCCGAGCATATTCCTGGTGTTGAGGTCTATATGGTTTACGCTACGCCTTACAACTTTATGGGCAGGGTGCTTTATGATGGGCTTGACGAGGCGTATCTTGTACCCGAGGCTATGGCGAAACTGCGAAAGGCGAACGAGTTGCTGCGCAAGAAGCGTCTCGATCTTCATCTTGTGGTCTACGATGCGGCGCGACCTCGCTCCATACAGCAACAGATGTGGAAAGTGGTGGAAAACACCGAGTTGCAGGAGTTTGTTGCCAACCCGAATAAGAGCGGTGGTGGCCCTCATAACTATGGTATAGCGGTGGATGTTACGCTCGTTGACTGTACAGGACATCCACTTCCGATGGGCTCGGAATACGACTATTTTGGAGATAGGGCACGCGTAGATATCGAACCTCAGTTGCTCGCCAAAGGCAAGATTACGCCACGCGAACTACATAACCGCCGACTCTTGCGCGAGGTTATGACCGAGGCGGGATGGCTTGTGATATCTTCGGAGTGGTGGCATTTTAACGCTATGCCGCTCGCCGAGGCCAGCCAAAAACTCTCGGTTATTCAGTAATTACTACCCAAACCACAAAACGCTGTGTCTTTCGTGAAAGATGCAGCGTTTTTTTTGCTCGGATATATACAAAAAAAGAGAACTCTCGCGAAGTTCTCTTTTTCAAGTGGTGCCACCAGGAAACATTTCCAAGTGTGTAAACTGTTGTGTGCCAGCATCATTGATGTTCAGCCTAGTCCAATGCTCACGAATTGCACACGGCTATAATTCATCATTTTTCACTACTCTTTATCGGCTGTTTTCTACTGCTACAAAGGTAGTAAATTTCCTCGATTTTCGTGCACAAAAGCGGGAATATAATTTTGTTGCAGCAGAGCCAAAATATCCGACTCTTTGTAGAGCATCTTGCCGGGTAGAGCGACAAACGACACAAGCCCATCATCACGGTACTGCTGCAATGTGCGTTTAGTAATTCGCAAAGCCTTGCACACCTCCTCGCCCGATAGGTAGTGTTCTCCATTCAGTACAGGGCGACATAAGCCCCGAATCTGCTCAATGCCGGCATCAACCTTCGCAAGGTCGCCAAGCACCTTTCTTAAATCTTCGTTAAATACCAAGTTCATACTATTTACCTTTTATTGTGTTGATTTTAATAAGCTTCTCTACCTCTGTACGGCGATAGTAAATCTTGCGCCCGATTGTCGAAAAGCCCAGAACCCCTCGCTCACGATAACCCTGCAACTGACGCTTTGAGAGTCCAAGAATCTCCGCCAATTCACTATTCTCCACCCACTCCGAATTGATGCTGCACTCCTCTGCAATGGCACGAATCTCCGTCGCTACCCTGTTGACGGAGCCGAGCAACTGCTCGTACTCACTCTTTTCAATCGCTACATATTCCATAATTCATCGTTTTTATTTTAGAGTAGGTGGCATTTTGGGGAAAGGTTTACAGATTTTACCGTTTTATTCGTTTTTTGTAAAAAAAGAGTTCATCAAGGTATCCCTTAATGAACTCTTAATTGTGACTTGGTTTGACTATTAGATTATACCCGCCATATAGAAAGGCAAATACATCAACTCTTGTTCTCCCACTTTGAGGTCTTTGGTATAGAGCAGATAGCTATTCTTAATTCTTGCAGAGTATTTTGCTCTAAAAGCATCAAGCGAAGCGTGGGTTTTGTACCCAGAAGATTTAACCTCAATTGGGCAAATCTTATTACCTCGTGACAACAAAAAGTCGATTTCATATGAGTGCTTCTCGTCCTTCTCAAAAGTATAGTAGAACAGTTTATTTCCTGCAGCTGTAAGCATTTGTGCCACAAGATTCTCATAAATATAACCAAGATTAGCTCCCAATTTATCTGCCAATAACTTTTGATAGATGACATTCTCCGTAAAATCTTTATCCCAGAACACCATCGTTACAAATAAGCCCGTATCAGCAACAAAGAGTTTAAATCTTGATGTGTCCTGCGTGAAGGACATACCCACATTTGGATCGTCCGAGTGATACGATACAAGTACAGCTTTGCTGTCTTCGAGATTGATAAGCATCTCCTCTTCT
The DNA here is from genome assembly GCA_045653565.1 of Alistipes sp. Lineage (GTDB taxonomy): Bacteria > Bacteroidota > Bacteroidia > Bacteroidales > Rikenellaceae > Alistipes. The sequence goes on along the minus strand of JAZOMA010000018.1, from coordinate 1,443 downwards.
GTACTATCCTCTAATTTCCCAACAACCGCGTTAGTATAATAACGAGATGTATTTCTACTCAATTGTGCTGGGATAGCCATAAACAATTTGCTTAATCTTCCCGTTGGGTCTATCTTCAAAAAGTCATCCGAATATAACTTGATAATTCTTCGCTTTACAGCATCTACCTTTGCGAGGTTGTTGGTATCAAGATATTCGTTTACCGCTTGTGGCATTCCACCGACAAGCATATAAAGCCTCAAATCTCGTTGCTTTGTGCGATGTGCAGCTTCTAGTGGCATACGCCTCTCGTAGAATGTCTTTATTAACGGAATAGAGGCGGTATCACCTAATGCCCAACGGAACTCCTCAAAATCCATCGGATACATGTCAATCTGTTCTTCCTCACTTGGAATTGTTATTCCCTTTGTGTTTTGCTTGATGCTGATGAGTGAACCTGTCTCTATGTAGTCATATCTACCATCTTGTACCAGATACTTGATAGCTTGTCTTGCATTTGGGCACTTCTGTACCTCGTCAAAGATGATGACAGATTTGCGCTCCTCTAAAGCAATATTATAGATAGTCTGCAATTGAAGGAATATAAAGTTCAAATCCATTAAATCATCGAACAAGGATTTAACTGTCGCAGATGCCTTGTTGAAGTCGATAATTATATATGACGAGTACTCATTTCTGGCAAACTCTTCAGCAATAGTGGATTTACCAATACGCCTTGCGCCCTGTATCATCAAAGCACTCTGTCCATTAGACTCCTCCTTCCATCGAAGTATTCTATCGTATATCTTCCTTTTGAAAACCCTCTTTTCCATAACTTCAAATACTATTTCTCATGCAAAAATAAGACATTTTTCATTCTCCCACAAATTTTAAATATACAAAACCGCCATTTCCCCGAAATTTTACACATGCAATTCCGCCATTTCCCGTAAATATCGCAGAATTCTACAATATAAATAGTGCAATTGCGGGTGTCAAGAATCACCCCTGTCGGGTATAATTATAATGTAATTTACCCTCTATTGTACCCGAACGGGATTATTTTAGCATAGCAGATTGTTGTATATTAGGCATATTTCATAGTATTATCCAAAAACACACGAAACAACAACATTAATGATTGCAACTGCATTTCATCATTTCTTCACAAATCAACAGATCCATCAATTTTGCACGCAAAATCGTTTCACTTTCAATTATTGCATCGCATTGATAGATTGCGTATTATGAGAAAATTCATTGTACGCTTCCGAGAGAGGGTAGATCAATCTGGGCGACCCTTATTTTTACAACTGAACAAACTGAATTACAGCGATTTGTCCGACAAAGGAGTTGTGACTTCAAATTTCGGTTGAGACTTAAATAGAGCATAGGGCAAATAGATAGTGATAATCATTTTCTATTTGCCGATGCAGAATGTTAAAGTTATTGATAATGACCACC
>JAZOMA010000017.1:0-68333 GCA_045653565.1 Alistipes sp. | reverse complement strand
GCATACTGCAAACCCTTCTCGACAGTGTTTTTCGCTACTGTCCAAACGTTTCCCCTTGAACCAAAGTTACCTTTGGCAAGCTTCAAAACCTTTTTTCTTCTTGCGCGTGATGCGACAGCATTTACTGAACGTGGCATAGTTAAAAGTTTTTGATGAGATTAACAGCGGCACGATTCTCTCGTACTCTTTAGGGCTGTGTCACCTCGGTTAATAAATTGTGTTAATTAAAAGTGTTGTGATTAAAAATTATTTAACCAACAACTTCAAAAGCTTAGGCTCGTCTACGCTCGAAACAATGCCCGAGTGGCAGAGGTTACGCTTTTGCTTTGTAGTCTTTTTGGTCAGGATGTGACTGTGATAAGCGTGCTTACGCTTGATCTTACCTGTGCCGGTGAAAGAAAAACGCTTCTTTGCAGCGGCATTAGTTTTCATCTTTGGCATAATCGTAAAAAATTAAATTAGTTAAACATAGCCCGCAAAGGTAAGAACTTTTTTCGAGAATGGCACACATTCGCACAAAATAATTTTATTTTTAGCATAAAATTTCTACCTTTGTGGTTGATTTACGTCATCATAGAGTTGTAAATTTTTTTTGGAATATGCGTAAAATATTAACTACTGCGATGTTTGTGATGTTTGCTTTGGTGGCATTCGCGCAGAACAATCGCATTGTGCGAGGATATGTCTTCGGTAGTGAGGGTGAGCCAATCGTCGGAGCCAAAGTTGTTGCGCTGCACGAATCGGCTTCTACTACATCGACTACGGGTGGAGTGTTCGAGATGGCCGTTTCGCCATACGCTAAGATGATCGAGGTGTCGTGCGAGGGCTACTTTAGTGCGCAAGCCGAGATAGATGGCTCGTCGCTTATTATTCGTCTGAAGGTAGATAAGAAATATGCCGACAACAAGGCTAAGGTGGAGGCGGAGCGCAAAGCCGCCGAGGAGTCTGCCCGCATTGCAGCAGAGAGGGAGGCAGCAGCCAAAGTCGAAGCCCAGGAGCGCGCCCGCATAGCCGCCGAGAAGGAGGCTGCGGCAAAGGCGAAGGCGGAGCAGGAGCGTAGGCTCGCTGAGCAAAAAGAGCAGGAGCGACAGGAGGCTGCACGCCAAGCAAAGATAGCCGCCGAGGAGCGCAAAAAGTTGTACGCCGAGCAGCAGAAGGGTTTCGAGTCTATGGTGGATCTCTCCTACCTTATAGGCTTTGGTGGTCAATCGCATATGGGTGTCACCTATACAGCCGGATACCGTTTGAGCAACCTTTTGTATGTTGGTGGTGGCGCAGGTCTTGACTACAATATGGGCGCAGGTGCAGAATCTCGAGTTTCGGGCTTCGCATATACAGAGAGTGCGCTCAATTCATTTGTTGTGTCGGTGCCGATATATGCCTATTTCCGAGCTAACTTCCTCAATCGTCGTTGCTCGCCATTCTTTGCATTGGCAGCAGGTGGTAGAATTTCGGGTAAGCAGACTATGCACCTCGATTTGTTGGATGCCAAGTATGGCACAAGTTCGCTCTTTGCCAATACGCAGTTGGGCGTAAACTTCCGCACTACAACCAGCAGCAGTGTCTATTGCGCTGTAGGTTTCAATGGTTTCTCGGAACCGCACTGCGTAGCGTTCTCGCCATATAACGCAACCATTAAGTATAAATTTGGCTATGGCGTAGATATCCATATTGGTGTAACATTCTAATCAAGTAGCAGAGTATGAAGAAGATACTATATTTTATATCGTGCCTGTTGGTGTTGTCGGCGTGTGGCGAAAAGATTATTGGCTACGAAACGGCAGAGGAGTATGTCGATGCTATGGGTGCGAGTGCGGAGCAGAAAATTCTCTATGAAACCACCGATAAAAACACCATTAGGGTTGAGGGTAATGTGCTTGGAGATGCAAATGTTGTGGCAAATATCTACAACGGGAATATGGGCGTAATCGTCTGCAATAAGCCTATCACAACCATCGACGAAGGCAAATTCAAAAATAGCGTGAGGCTCAAGGCTATTCAGCTACCCAAAAGCGTGTCGCGCATTGAGAAAGAGGCTTTTTCTGAGTGTGGTAATTTGGAATTGGTTGCACTTCCGGAGTCTCGTCACACAATAGGCGAGTCTACATTCTATGGGTGTACAAAATTGGAAGTGGTAAATAATTCTGGATACGCCACCGAAATCGGTGAGTCCGCATTCCAAGACTGCGAATCGCTGAAAGGTTACAATGGAATAGTCACACTCAACGCTGTTATAATAGGTGCCAGCGCATTTCAAAACTGTAAATCGTTGAAGAGTGTAGAGTTTGGCGACAAACATAGTGAGGCAGTCGGCTCTTCGTTAAAGATTATCGATGAATTAGCCTTCTGCAAATGTGAATCACTGTCGGAGATTGATATCCCGAACAGTGTTACGAATATTGGTAGTTATGCCTTTCAACACTGCACCTCGCTCGGAAAAGTAACCATTGGCGAGAATGTCGTATTGATAGATAAATATGCCTTCTCCTATTGTGACGCGCTGTCCGAGGTTGTAATTCCTGACAATGTTAATGAAATTGGAGCGTATGCTTTTGCCTTCTGCTCCTCGTTGGGTAAGGTAACAATCGGGTCAAGTGTATCATCAATAGGTGCTTATGCGTTTAAAGGAAGTAGTTTTGGATTGGGGCAATACAAGAGCACAACCTGTGTCGTTTGCAAACCTACTACACCACCTAAATTAGCTGCTACTCCATTCCCTACAGTTCACGACTTAAGCCCATTGTACTACTATATAGACGTACCAAACAGGGCAATATATATGGCGGAACCGACTTGGGCGAAATATGATAACTCATCGGTATCTATTTATTAGTACAACTTTCAACTTTTTGTATTATATTTGTAGGCAACAAAGCACAATATTATGATAGAGACACTTAAATTTTACAAGAATTTTCCAAAGGAGGGCATCAATTTCATTGATATCATCCCTTTCCTACAGTCGAAGAAGGCTTTCCGCGAGGTTGTCGAGGCGTTGAAGGCGGCTACCACTGCACCAAATGTGGCAGCTCCTGAGGCTCGAGCATTCCTCTTTACCGCACCACTTCTCTCGGAGGAGGGTATTGTCGAGAATGTTATCCCGATGCGCAAGAGTGGTAAGTTGCCATTCAATGATGGCGATTTGATAGAGGTCTGCATCGAGAAGGAGTACGGCTTCGATAAGTTGTACTACCGTTTGAGCGATATCGCAGCGGGCGTTCCCGAGGGCGATACCTTTTATGTGACCATCCTCGACGACGTACTCGCTACGGGTGGTACGGCTCTCGGCATTGCCGAGTCGCTCGAAAAACTCACAATCTACCGCGACAACAAACCTTACAACGTAAAGATTAAGGAGTTTGTATTCCTCGTCGAGATTGAGGAGATTAATGGCAAAGCACGTCTGGAGAAGATTGCTCCGGTAACTTCGTTGATGTCGATTTAGCAATGAGAAAACTACTGATTGTCGCTATGGGATTACTGTCGCTTTTTGGTTGCGGAAAGAAAGCCCCTGCATATCCACAAGATAGGGTAGTGGCGAAGGATGGCTCGGAGATTGTCTTTACATTCTTTGCACACGCCTCGTTCGCTATTGAACACAACGGCAAGCATATCTATATCGACCCTGTGGGCAACTTTGCGTGGGATAAATTGCCGAAGGCAGATGCAATACTCGTTACCCACTCGCACTACGATCACTTCGAGATGGCGACCATCGAGAAGATTGCCGGCGAGGGTTGCGCCATTCTCTGCGATAAGACCACTGCCGAGGCGTTCGAGCACGACTGCACCACGATGTTGCCGGGCGGTGTGGCAGAGCCTTTCGAGTCGTTGTCGGTGAGGGCTGTTCCTGCGTATAACATTAGCGAGGGACACACCGATTTTCACCCTCAAGCACGCGAGGATTGTGGCTATGTGCTTACTCTGGGTGGCACAACAATCTATGTTGCGGGCGATACGGAGGACAATGATGATGTACTCTCGTTGAGTGGTATTGATATCGCATTTTTGCCTGTAAATCAGCCGTATACAATGACCGTAGCGCAAGCCGTACGGGCGGTTAATGCGATTAAACCTACAATTTTCTACCCTTACCACTACGGACAGGTCGACGAGAAAACCGATATCGATGCGTTAGTGAAGTTGCTCGATGGGGTTTGTGAAGTGAGGATTTTTCCTATGGAGTAAAACAGAGTGAGCGTGTTACTGTAACACGCTCACCTTGTTTTTACCAAGCATTATCCTCTCTATCCTCATCGAATAGTTCATCCTCCTCTCTCTCGTCATAACGCTCATCGTCCAACCATACTGTGCGCCAATCTCCATCCTCATTTATGCGAGGCGGGATGGTCGGATTGAATATCCCGCTGCTCTGTGGGTGTCGGTTGGTGTCTGGCTGATTACCCCAGCACTCTGCATAGAGCGGACATTCGGGCTGGCAACCAAAATCGTCGTAGCCGTGCGGACAAACGAAATGGTCGTCGAGGGAGTCACCAGAGCCACTCTTTGCCACAGCCGCAATAATCGCCCCTATAAAGAGTATCGCAAGAAACCACATAACTATCGACTCCAATTATCGCTGCCCCCTGTAATCGTACCGAGTACATTGGCGAGCATACCAATAAATACCAAAATCGCAAACATAGGTGCTATTGTTTTTGCTCGGACAAATAAATAGCCAACGACGAACCGATGATAAATACTACCGCCGAGATGTTTGCCAAAACTTCCCCTACCGAAATAATAAAATCTATCATAACTCTACTGTTTTAAGTTTTTTGATAGTGCAAAGGTAGAGGTCTATTTTGACAACTCTTGTCAAAACGTCAGAAAGTTGCAAAAAAATCGTAATTTCGCAAAAAAAACGGAGGCTATAGTTTTGCTATGCCCCCGTCCTATCCGTATACGCCACTTTGGCTATTTAAGTTTCTTTGCGACTGCTGCCAACATATCGTCGGTCATCGACGAGATATCCCACTGTGGTTTCCAACCCCACTCCTCGCGTGCGCAGGTGTCGTCCAACTGATTTGGCCAACTATTAGCGATAGCCTCCTTCACTGGATCGATGTTGTAGTCAATCTCGAAATTTGGCATTCGTTTGCGAATCTCGGCTGCAAGGATGTCGGGTGTAAAACTCATCGAAGCAACATTGAACGAGTTGCGATGCTTCAACTTCGATGGGTCTGCCTCCATCAACTCTACGATAGAACGCAGAGCATCTGGCATATAAATCATATCCATATATACGTCGCGTGGTACGGCGCAGGTGTAGCGTCCGTTGCGAATCGCCTCGTAGTATATCTCTACGGCGTAGTCGGTAGTGCCACCGCCCGGAAGCGTTTTGTTCGAGATGATGCCCGGGAAACGAATTGAACGGGTGTCAATACCATATTTCTGATTGTAGTAGTTCGAGAGCAACTCGCCCGTAACCTTGCATATGCCGTAGATTGTCGTAGGCTGCATAATGGTATCTTGTGGTGTCATATCCTTTGGCGAGGTAGGTCCAAAAGCGCCGATTGACGATGGAGTGAATACGGCACAATGGTGCTGGCGTGCCACCTCCAACGAGTTGAATAGCGCATTCATATTTATATTCCACGCCATTTGAGGATTGCGCTCGCCCACAGCCGAGAGCAACGCCACGAGGTTGAATATAGTGTCGATGTTGTGGCGAGCCACAGCCGAAGCCATACTTGTAGGGTTTAGTGCATCGAGAACCTCGAATGGACCCTCCTCGGCCAACCCTTTGCACTCGCGAACATCGGTTGCTACAACGTTGCTGATGCCATAAATGTTGCGCAGGTACGGCACCAGTTCCGAGCCGATTTGACCACCTGCACCTACGATAAGAATCTTTTTCATTTCGTATTTGGTTGAATTAACTACACGAAAGTAGTAAAAATTGTTGAAACAATGCAATCGGAGGCGAGAAAAATTGTAATATTTCTGTTCTTTTTTTATTTTTGCAAAAAATATAATAAAAATAGGTATAGCAATGTTTTTGGAAAATTCTACACAGAAAGGTTGGATAGAGGTTGTATGTGGTTCGATGTTCTCGGGTAAGACCGAGGAGTTGATTCGCCGACTTCGTCGTGCCGAGTTTGCGCATCAGCGCGTCGAGATTTTTAAGCCACAAATTGATGTTCGTTATTCGGAGGATGAGGTTGTGTCGCACAACCATTCGTCAATTCGTTCGACACCGGTGGAGTCGCCACAGCAGATTCTGCTGATGTCGTCTGAGGTCGATGTTGTGGGCATCGACGAGGCGCAGTTCTTCGACGAGAGTATTATCGATGTGTGTCGTGAGTTGGCAAATCGAGGCGTGCGAGTAATCGTGGCTGGTTTGGATATGGACTTTCTCGGCAAGCCGTTCGGTCCTATGCCGGCGTTGATGGCGATTGCCGAGTATGTCGATAAGGTGCACGCTATTTGCGTACATTGTGGTAACCCTGCACAGCATTCGCACCGCTTGGCAAAGAGCGAAAAATTGGTGATGCTCGGCGAGAAGGATACCTACGAGCCGGTATGCCGTCACTGCTTCCTTCGTCTGCGTCAGGAGCAGGAGAGTGAACAATAAAACGAGAAACATTGCGTTAATAAGGAGTAGAAATTAACCGATAAGCATATGAGTAATACAATCAACATCAAAGAGTTGAACGAGCGCATCGAGCGCGAGAGTCTCTTTGTGGATACGCTACGTGCGGAGATGGGCAAGGTTATCGTGGGTCAGCAGCACCTGATAGATACCCTCTTAATTGGACTCCTGTCCAACGGACACATTTTGTTGGAGGGTGTGCCAGGTTTGGCTAAGACTTTGGCAATAACAACATTGGCAAAGGCTGTCGATGCCGACTTCTCGCGTATTCAGTTTACGCCCGATTTGTTGCCAGCCGATATTGTGGGTACTTTGATATACTCGCAGAAGGCGGAGGATTTCACCGTAAAGAAGGGACCCGTATTTGCGAACTTCGTGTTGGCGGATGAGATTAATCGCTCGCCAGCAAAGGTGCAGTCGGCTCTCTTGGAGGCTATGCAGGAGCGACAAGTGACTATCGGTGACAATACCTACCGTTTGCCCGAGCCATTTCTCGTGTTAGCAACCCAGAACCCTTTGGAGCAGGAGGGTACCTATCCACTGCCCGAGGCGCAGGTAGACCGTTTTATGTTGAAGGTGAAGATTACCTACCCTCGCAAAGAGGAGGAGCGTGATATTGTGCGAATGAATCTTTCGGGCGCCGGTATGCCCGAGCCTAACAAGATTATCTCGCCCGAGGATATTGTAAAGGCTCGCAAGGTGGTTGAGGATGTCTATATGGACGAGAAGATCGAGAAATATATTGTCGATATAATCTTTGCAACGCGTGAGCCTGCATCATACAACCTCGAGAAGTTGCAGTCGTTGATTGCCTACGGAGGCTCGCCTCGTGCAAGTATCTCGTTGGCGAAGGCTGCCCGAGCATACGCCTTTATCCGTCGTCGCGGATATGTTATTCCGGAGGATGTGCGTGCCGTTTGTCACGACGTTTTACGCCACCGTATTGGTCTTACCTACGAGGCAGAGGCGGAGAATATCACTTCGGAGGATATCATCACCGAGATTCTTAATAACGTTATAGTTCCTTAATGGAGCAGACCGAGAACGATATTTTAAAGCGCGTCCGCAAAATCGAAATCAAGACGCGAGGTTTGTCGAATGAGATTTTCGCAGGAAAGTATCATACGGCATTCAAGGGGCGTGGTATGTCGTTTGCCGAGGTGCGCGAGTATCGCATTGGCGACGATGTGCGAGATATCGATTGGAATGTTACTGCTCGTTCGAGCAAACCGCATATCAAGGTCTACGAAGAGGAGCGAGAACTGACAATGATGCTTATGGTCGATGTCAGCGGCTCGCGAATGTTTGGTACGACCGACCTGCTCAAAAAAAGCATAATTACGGAGTTGGCAGCCGTACTGGCATTCTCGGCATCGCAGACGGGCGATAAGGTGGGTTGTATATTCTTTTCGGATAAGGTCGAAAAGTTTATTCCTGCCAAGAAGGGTCGTAGCCACATTCTTATGATTATTCGTGAATTGTTGGGTTTTGTTCCGCAGTCGAATGGTACGGCTATGTCGGAGGCGGTGCGCTACCTTACGGGTGTGAACAAAAAGCGTTGTACTGCATTTTTGTTGTCCGACTGTTTGAACTCGAAGCGTGACGACGAGGCGTTGGACGATGCTCTGAAGATAGCCTCGGCTCGTCACGATATCATTGCGCTGAAGGTTTCGGACCCTCGTGAGAAGGAGATGGTAGATGTCGGAATTGTCGAGCTGCAAGATGCCGAAACGGGACGAAAGGTGTGGGTAGATACCTCGTCAAAGCAGGTGCGCGACCACTACGCTACGGTGTGGAGGGAGCGAGAGACGAGTATGCGAGAGTTGCTACTTCGCAACCGTATCGATGTGGCGGATATCTCGACCGATTCGGACTATGTTGCCGAACTTATAAAATTGTTCAAACAGCGATGAAACGCCTACGCAATATAGTGGTTGTTGTTGCACTCTGTGCGGTGCAGATGGCGGTGGCGCAGGTGGTGCCGCCGACCATAACTTCGCATATCTCGGCCGATAGCATTCGCATTGGCGATAGGGTAACCCTTACCATCGAGGTCGATAAGGATGTGATGCAACAGATTATATTCCCGACGTTCAACTTTGCAAAGGAGAACGAGGCCATCGAAAGCGTAGAGGTAGTAAACGATTTCGAGGTTGATACCATTGCGAAAGAGGGACGACGTGAGCGTCTGCGCAAACGCTACGAGATGGCTCTCTACGACGAGGGTATCTACAATATGGGCAAAGCACAGGTGTTGTATCTAGATAAGAATATTGTCGATACAATCTTTGCCGATAGGGAGGAGCAAGTCGTAGTGCTTACGATGCCGATAGATACGACGATGACTACGGTGCGCGAGTTGAAACCTCAAAAGCGGCTGAAGTGGCACCCTGTGGAGCATATCGGATATATATCCATAGGTCTGGGTGTGTTGCTGCTTTTGGCTTTGGGTGCATATCTGCTCGCTCGCTATCTGGACAAGCGAGGAAGGAGTATTGCCGATCTGTTCAAACCGGCACCTCTGCCACCGGCTCACGTCGTGGCGTTGGATGCGCTCGAGAAGTTGCACAACGAGAAGTTGTGGCAAAACAACAAGCATAAACACTACTACTCTTCGTTGAGCGATATCCTGCGTACCTATCTCGACGGACGATTCGAGATTGGTGCTATGGAGATGACTACCGACGAGATTGTGTCGGCGTTGTGCAATGTGGAGATAGAGCAGAAGCAGAAGATGAATTTGCTGACGGTGTTGCGCGATGCCGATTTGGTAAAGTTTGCCAAGATGATTCCCGCGGCGGAGGAGAACGAGTTGGCGTATCATCGTGCCTACTACTTTGTCGAGAATACCAAGCCTGTTGAGCCAAGCGAGGCAGAGGAGGATGAGCCAACCAAAAACTACGAGGAGGAGCAACGATGAGAGCGATAGCGAAATATTTGGCGATTGTGGTGCTGTTGCTCTGTTGTAGCGAGGCTTCGGCACAGTGGATGAAGGAGCGTGGCGAGGTGCGAAAGGGTAACCGTCGCTACGAAAAGAGCGAGTATGACCAGAGTATTGAACGATATAAGAGTGCTTTGAAGTACGACACCACCTGCTTCGAGGCGAAGTTCAATCTGGCATCGGCTTTGTGCCGTGCCGAGCGTTTCGAGAAGGCGGAGCAGACACTCTCGGCAATGCTCGATGACGAGAGACGTAGCGAGGTGGAGCGTGGCGAGGTGGCGTACAACCTCGGCAATGTTCAGTTTGCGCAAAAGAAGTTGAAGGAGGCGTTGGCGTCGTATCGTTTGGCTATGCGCTACAACCCCGACGACGAGGATGCGAAGTACAACTATGCCTTCGTAAAGCGAATGCTCCAGCAGCAAGAGCAACAAAATCAGGAGCAGAATCAGCAGAATAAGGAGGAAAACCAAGACGAGAATCAGCAGAATCAGCAGAATGGCAAAGAGGGCGAGAATGGACAAGATAATAATCAAAGCCAGAATCAATCTCAGGGTGGCGACAATCGCGAGCAAGAGGGAGATAAACGCCCCGAGGGTGCTATGAGTCCCGAACAGCAGAAGGCGCTTTTGCAAGCCATTCAGGCAGAGGAGGATAAGACTCAGGATAAACTAAAGGAGAAGGCCGCAGTAATTGTTCGTGGCAACAAAAATTGGTAGCAATGGAGTTTGCAAACCCTAAAATATTGTGGTTGTTGGTGGCGGTTGCACTGTGGGTGGCATACTATGTATGGCGCTCGATGCAGGGCGGTGCCTCCATACTCATATCCTCGGTGGATGCGGTGCGTAGTGCGCCTCGCACCTTCCGCTACTATCTGCGCCATCTGCCAGCCGTGTTGCGTGTGGTGGCGTTGGTACTTATTGTTGTGGCGTTAGCACGCCCTCAAACCATCGACAAGGAGTCGCGAACAATAACAGAGGGTATCGATATAGTGTTGGCAGTCGATGTTTCTACTTCGATGCTCGCACGCGACTTCAAGCCCGATAGATTGACCGCATCGAAGGAGGTAGCAGCACAATTTGTTGCCAATCGTCAGGGCGACAGAATAGGTTTGGTGGTATTTGCCGGTGAGGCGTATACGCAGTCGCCAATCACTACCGACCAATCGTCGTTGCAGACTCTGCTCGGACGTCTGCGTAGCGGTGTTATCGAGGATGGCACAGCCATAGGTAATGGTTTGGCTACGGCGATAAACCGACTGCGAGAGAGCGATTCGAAGAGTAAGGTTGTGATTTTGCTGACCGATGGTGTGAACAATCGAGGTCAGATTACACCGATTACCGCTGCAGAGATAGCTGCCGAGCAAGGCATTAAGGTCTACACCATTGGTGTTGGTCGTAATGGAACGGCTCCATATCCGATATTCGACGAGTTGGGACGAGTTGTGGATGTGGTTGAGGCGAATGTGGAGATAGACGAAAAGATTCTCCGCGAGATAGCCGAAAAGACGGGCGGCGAGTACTTCCGTGCAACCGACAAAACATCGTTGGCTCGCATCTATGCGCAGATAGACAAGATGGAGAAGTCGAATGTCGAGAGGTTTGATATTACCCGCGTACACGAGGAGTATCTGCGCTTTGTGTTGGTCGCTTTGGCTCTGCTTCTCGCCGAGTTTGTGATTAAGTATATAGTGTTAAAACGAATACCGTAATGTTCAGATTTGCAAACCCTCAACTATTGTGGTTGCTCGCAGCGGTGCCTGTGATGATTATCGCCTTTGCGATACTCCTCCGCCTGCGTAGGCAAGCTCTGCAACGTTTCGGTAATCTCGCTACGGTGTCGTCGCTGTTGCGCGATGTGTCGTCGTGGCGAGTACACGCCAAATTCATACTCTTTACGCTCGCCTATGCTGTGTTGGTGTTTGCTGCTGCACGCCCACAGTTTGGCGCAAAGTTGCGCGAGGATAAGGGCGAGGGCGTGGAGATGATGTTTGTGGTGGATGTGTCGAACTCGATGCTGGCAGAGGATTTCACGCCAAATAGATTGGACAGAACACGCTACGCCATAGATAAACTATTCTCGCAGATGCAGCAGGATAGGGTAGGTATGGTTGTTTTTGCGGGCGAGGCGAAGGTGCAGTTGCCAATCACCACCGACTACCGTATGGCACGCAACTTTACAAAACGACTCTCGCCGTCGCTCGTCGAGGTGCAGGGAACCGATCTGTCGGATGCAATAGATTTGGCGTCGCTCTCCTTCTCGCAGCGAGAGGGCGTTAGTCGTGTGATGATTCTCATTACCGATGGCGAGGCGCACGACAGCGATGCGTTGGCTGCTGCCGAACGTGCGGCACAGCGAGGAATAGCAATCTTTACGATAGGTATAGGCTCTCCTAAGGGTGCGCCAATAAAGATTGGTGGAGACTTTGTTAAGGACGAGAAGGGCGAGATGGTGGTTTCGCGTTTGAATGAGCAACTTCTGCAACAGATTGCCGAGAAGGGTAATGGTGCCTATGTTCGCGCCTCGAATGCCGAGTTCGGACTCTCCGAGATTGTGGATGCGATAGCAAAGATGGATAAGGGCGAACTCGTAACGCTCCATTTCGATGAACACAACGAGCAGTTTATCTGGATATTGTGGGTGGTGTTTGCGTTGCTTCTGCTCGAAGGGTTGTTGCTCGACCGCCGCAATCCTCATTTGCGACGATTTAATATATTCGAAAAGTAGGCGGAACCTCGATAAAAAGCGAAAAATTATGTCTTTCTTGCCAACAACAGTTAAGGAGATGCGCGCACTCGGGTGGGACTATGTCGATATAGTTTTCTTCTCGGGTGATGCCTACATCGACCATCCGTCGTTTGGTACGGCGGTGGTGTCGCGCCTCTTCGAAGATGAGGGGTTGCGTGTGGCTGTTGTGCCGCAACCGAATTGGCGAGATGACCTGCGCGACTTCAAGAAGTTTGGCACTCCACGCCTCTGTTTCTGCGTTACGGCGGGCGTGATGGATTCGATGGTAAACCACTACACTGCCAACAAGCGATTGCGCTCGAACGACGCTTATACTGCAGGCGGAGCGGCTGGCTTTCGTCCCGACTATGCGGTTACGACCTATACGCAGATTCTCAAAAAGTTGTTTCCTTCGACCCCTGTGCTGATTGGTGGTATCGAGGCGTCGTTGCGCCGACTCACCCACTACGACTATTGGCAGGATGGGTTGAAACCTTCTATTTTGGTCGAGAGTGGAGCCGATTTTCTGCTCTACGGAATGGGCGAGAGGGTTATTCGCGAGGTGGCACGCGCAATGCGTAACGGCTACAATGCCAAGTTGTTGCGAGGTCTGAAGCAGGTGGGCTTCGTGGCGGATAAAAAGTTTGTGGAGGCCCTGCCAAGCGATAAAACGATAATGCTCCACTCCTACGAGCAGTGCCGTAGGGATAAGCGAGCCTTTGGCGAGAACTTCACGAAGGAGGAGGTGGAGAGCAACCGCCTCGAAAGCGAAAATATACTGGTAGAGCGCACGGGCGACGACTATGTCGTTATCAACCCTATGCACTCGACACTTTCGAGCGAGGAGTTGGACTCGGCGTTCGACCTTCCATATATGCGTGCGCCACATCCACGCTACAAGGGACGTGGCGACATACCGGCGTGGGAGATGATTAAGCACTCGGTGAATATTCATCGTGGCTGCTTCGGAGGTTGTTCATTCTGCACCATATCGGCACATCAGGGCAAGTTTATTTCGTCGCGTAGCGAGGCCTCGATTATGCGCGAGGTGGAGGCAGTAACCAAGATGCCCGACTTTCACGGTACAATCACCGACATCGGAGGCCCTTCGGCAAATATGTATGGTTTGGGTGGCAAGAACAAGACTATTTGCGCCAAGTGCGTGCGCCCATCGTGCCTGCACCCGAAGATGTGTCCGAATTTGAATAATGACCACCGCCCACTGCTCGACCTCTACAAGAAGATTCGCACCTTCAAAGGTGTTAAACACGCCTACATAGGTAGTGGTATTCGCTACGATTTGTTCGACGATTCGGACTATCTGCGCGAGGTGGTGGTGCATCACACGTCGGGCAGGTTGAAGGTTGCCCCCGAACATACGGAGGATGGCGTTCTCAAACTTATGCGTAAACCGTCATTCTCGCTGTTCGAGGAGTTGAACCGCAAGTTTCAAAAGATTTGCCGTGACAATGGGTTGCGCTATCAACTCATACCTTACTTTATCTCCTCGCACCCGGGCTGTCGCGAGGTGGATATGAGGGCTTTGTCGCAGCGAGTGCTCGGCAAGCTGAACTTCACATTGGAGCAGGTGCAAGATTTGACCCCTACGCCAATGACGCTCTCGTCGGTGATGTTCTACACAGGCGAAAACCCATACACTCACGAGAAGGTCTTTGTGGCTCGTTCGCAAGATGACAAACGCAAGCAGAAGGCGTACTTCTTCAAGAAAAATAACAAAACCCAATAAAACTATTTAACTATGAAAAAATTTCTATTTGTAATTGCGATTGTGATGTTCGCAGTAAGTTGTGGTGGCAACGAAACACCAACTCCGAAGCCGCCAACTTCGAAGTACAAGAAGCACGCAGGCGAGGGCGAGATTAAGGTTATGAGCTTCAATATTCGCACCAACACCAGCAACGATAAAGGTGTTAAAGCTTGGGACAGCCGCAAGCCAGCTTGCATTATGCAAGCCAGCTTGCATTGCGCTTATCAAGGATCATATGCCTGATATTTTGGGCGTCCAGGAGGCTCAATATAAGTCGCAGTGGACCTATTTGAAGGATCAGTTGAAGAGTGTCGGCTATGATGGCTATGGCCTAAGTCGTTCGGACGGCACAGAGTCTGGTTCGGGTGAGGTAGTCGGCATATTGTGGAATACCGATGTCGTTAAAAAGATTGAGGTTGGTACATTCTGGCTCTCGGAGACCCCTGATAAGCCATCGAGAAGTTGGGGTATGAGTATGAATAGAACGGCTACCTGGGGTTTGTTCGAGCACATCGCTACAGGTCAGAAATTCTTCTTTCTGAACACTCACCTTCCTCTCAAGAATGATAGTCTTGACGACCCTGAGCAAGCGAAGAAAGAGGGTATGAAGCTTATCGAGGCGAAGCTCTTGGAGTATTATGATGACTATCCGCTCTACCTTACCGGCGACTTCAATGTGATCTCTACTGACAATGTGTTAGATGGTGTAAGAAAGTTTATGCGTAACGCTCGCAACTATGCTACAGTCAAAGATAACAACGCGACCATCAATGGCTTTGGTGATAGCTCGTCGCGTAAGCAGATTGACCACATCTACTATAGCGACTACTTAAAGTCCCCTGAGTACTACACTATTATCGATGCCTATAATGGTATAACCTATGTTTCGGATCATTATCCGATTTACGCTATAATTAAACTTAGCAAGTAAAAAATCGTTCTGATTGACTCTTTTTGCACGAATGCGTCGGACGCTGAAATACTCACATAGGTTTACTATGCTCCGCTTTCATCGCCTAACATCGCACAAAAATAGCCTAATCATAATCGATTTTTAGGGTAGTGGTTCTGATTGACTCTTTTTGCACGAATGCGTCGGACGCTGAAATGCCCACATAGGTTTAGACGCAGAAGTGCTCACATAGGTAACGAAGCAAAAAAGCGTGTTCGATATATAATCGAACACGCTTTTTGTATCATCTTTCTCAGGATGTTAGAACGACAGCTTCGCACCTACGAATATTGAGCGAGGGAGTGATGGACCATAGATATAGCCCGAGTCACGATTCTCACCACGGTCGAAGTCGCGCTGGTAGGAGTTGCAGATGTTGCGAACACCTGCATTTACCTGCAAGCCGATTGCCTTCCAAACCTTAAAGTCGTACGACAACTTAATACCGAGGTCGAAGAATGGATTGGTATGCTCGATACGATCCTTCGGAAGTGTCGAGCCGTCAGGCAACATACCTCCGGCGAAGTGCTCAACATACATTCTGCCCATATAGTTACCCGAGAGGTCAATCTTGAAGTTCTTGACAGGCTGTGTTGTTACTGTGAAGTAGCCATACACATTTGGCGAGCGGAACATATTGGTGGTAGGCTCAACGGTATCGTCGTCGCTCCAGTACTCCGGTTTGTTATATTTGCTACGCTGCAAAGTTACACCTGCCGAAGCCTCGACCCAAGGAGCATAAGCAATTTTACCCTCTACATTTGCGCCCATAACATTTGCGCCCGAGCCATTATATCGCTCGTAGATTGTGGCGTGGTCCTCGCCAATCTCACCCGTTTCACGAAGGGCAAATACACCATTAAGCATAGTGTAGAAGCCTTCGACGAGGAGGTTCATCTGTACACGACCTACGGTCTTATACATATCTGCCGAGAGGGTGAACGAGTGAGAACGCTCCTCGCGCAAATTGTCTGCCAGGCGGATGCGTGTACGCTCGCCACCTACGATGAGGATGTGTAAATCCTCGTCGAATGCCTGTGGCGCACGGAAGCCCGAGCCGTAGGTTGCGCGGAGGTTGATGTTGTGCGTAGGGTTGTAGCGCAATGTTACGCGAGGCGAAGGTATGCAAAGGAAACGCTTTGCCGTGGCGTTGTACCAGTTGTCCAAACGACCTCCAACGAGGAAGCCCCACTTATTGAACTTGAACTCGCCCTGTGCATATATGCTGGCATTGTGAATGTGCTGCTTGGTAATCATCGAGGTGTAGCCCTGTGCGACATATCCGATAGGGTTGTCGTAGAGATAGTCGTAGTTGTACTCAGCACCGGCTGTGAGTTCGAATATTCGCAGACGATAGAGGTACTGACCTCCTACAACAGCAGTTACGCCCTTGGTCTTGCCGTAGGCATTAGGGTCTTGACCTGCGCCGTAGTAACTCTCGCGATTTGTGGCTTGTGCCGAAGCGAAGGCACTATAGCGGTGGCGTGAGTTCTTCGATGTGCCATCGAACGAAAGACCTCCGCTATGAATAAGGTGATCGGTAGTCTCGGCAATCAGAGCCTCGTGTGGAGGAAGGTCGAGTCTATCGCCACCACGACGATACTCGTTTGTAGCGTGGTAGTCGAGCGTCAACTTGCTATATGCGCTGGTCTTGATGTAGGCTTGTGTTCCGATAGTCTGCGACTTGATGACAGGAATCTCGACAAAGCCATCTCCATCGTGGTCGTATGCGTCACGAACACGACTTTGACCGTAAATAGTCAAACCTGCCTTGCGGTCGTCAGTCACGAGCGAGGCGTTCAATGTTGTGTTGTTGTCGAGTGCGCCCGATACTCCAATCGAAGTGAGCGTGTGCGCCAACTCGCCCGAGTTACGCAATGGCTCCTTGGTGATGATGTTGATTGTTCCACCTATGGCCGACGAGCCGAAGAGAGCCGAACCGCCACCGCGCACCACCTCGATGCGCTCCACCATATTTGCTGGAATATGCTCCAAGCCGTAGACGCCCGCCAAAGCCGAGAATACGGGGCGAGAGTTGATAAGAATCTGCGAGTATTGTCCCGACAAACCATTGATGCGTACCTGTGCAAAGCCGCAGTTCTGGCACGAGTTCTCAACACGCACACCCGGCTGGAACGAGAGTCCTTCAGCCAAAGTTGGTGCCGAAACCTTGTTCAAAAGGTCGGAGTCAACGATATTTACGAGCGTTGGAGCCTCGCTGCGCTTTGTGGCGTTGCGGTTTGCCGAAACGACAATGGCATCCACCGAAATCTGCTCCTCTGTGGTCTCGAAATTCAATACAATGTCCGAACCGCACTCCACGTTTACCTCCTTGGTCTTGCTGGCATAGCCGATAGCCGAAACGGTAACCGCCAACTTTCCGACTGGGGCGTGGTAGAGCGTGAAGTGTCCCGTTGCATCGGTTGTTGTTCCTACGGTTGTTCCGTCGATTGTTACGGTAATATAAGGTATATGCTCCTTTGTGCGCGAATCTGTTACGTGTCCGTGTATTGTGGCTTCGCACTGCTCGGCAACCGAATGGCTGTGGCCATTTTCGTGGTGAATTTTGTGTCCGTGATGTCCGTGATGTTGCGCTGTGGCGGTTGCACACAATGCAAGCGCAATAACAGCTGCTATAAATATTTTTCTCATTTTGGGTTGCTATTTTTATCGTTAATCAATAATAGTAGTTGCACATTATGTGGATGTGCAAAGTTGTTGTTATTGTATTACGATAAGAATGGGGGTCCTCGCTGCGAGGATAGTGCTACGAAATCGTTTGCTTTTGCTGTTGGACATACGGCAAACTCGTAGGATATGGTTGTGAGAAATGGGTCGTATTTGAATGATTCTGCTTGGGTAGCCACCGCGTCTTCGGCGTGGCAGATTGGACAGTTACAACTAACCCATTCGTTGTTGCACGAAGTGGAGTGCTCGGTCTTGTCGCAGAATTTGTTAAAGTCGTGATCGTGAGTGAGATACAGCCTGCTCGAGTATGCCAAAATCATCAGCACTGCAAGCAGATAGGAGATAAATCTATTGTATTTTATCAGCTGTTTCACGGCGCAAAATTATATAAAAAAGTTGGAATTTGAAAATTAATACGCAGTAGAATAGCATAGAGAATTGATAATGATTCATAAAAATAATCGATTTTGGACCATTTTAGACAATTATTTGATGTTAAAAAAGCCATTATCCCGAAAAAATCGTTACCTTTGCGAGTTAGAAACGAAAATACAAATAAAACTATACAGATATGAGAATTGCTCAATTATTGAAATCTACCGATTACGGAACAAAGGTTACCGTAAAGGGTTGGGTGCGTACAAAGCGTGGCAACAAAAATGTTGCGTTCCTCGCATTGAACGACGGCTCGTGCGTTGCCAACATTCAGATTGTTGCCGACCTGGCGAAAATCTCGGAGGAGGAGTTGAAACCCGTAACTACAGGTGCTTGTGTGGCTGTCGAGGGTACCCTTGTCGAGTCGCTCGGCGCAGGTCAGGGAGTTGAGGTTCAGGCCGACACTATCGAGGTCTATGGCACTGCTGACCCTGCAACCTATCCGTTGCAGAAGAAGGGTCACTCGTTGGAGTTCCTCCGCGAGATTGCATACCTTCGTCCTCGCACCAACACCTTCGGTGCTATCTTGCGCATCCGTCACGCTATGGCGTACGCTATCCACAAGTACTTCAACGATAAGGGCTTCTACTATCTCCACACTCCGCTCATCACCGCTTCGGACTGCGAGGGTGCTGGCGAGATGTTCCAGGTTACTACGATGGATTTGAACAACCTTCCACGCACCGAGGAGGGCGCAATAGATTTTGCACAGGACTTCTTCGGCAAGCCTTGCAGCCTTACCGTGTCGGGACAGTTGGAGGGCGAGTTGGGTGCGTTGTCTATGGGACAAATCTACACCTTCGGTCCTACTTTCCGCGCCGAGAATTCGAATACCCCACGCCACTTGGCAGAGTTCTGGATGATTGAGCCGGAGGTTGCCTTCTTCGACCTTCAGGACAATATGGATATGGCAGAGGAGTTCCTCAAATACCTTATCCGCTACGCTTTGGAGAACTGTAAGGAGGATCTCGAGTTTATGAATAAGATGTGGGACAACGAGTTGCTCGAGCGTCTTAACTTCGTGTTGGAGAACGACTTCGTGCGCCTCGACTATACCGAGGGTATCAACATCCTGAAGGCTTCGGGCAAGAAGTTCGAGTTCCCGTGCGAGTGGGGTTGCGACCTCCAGAGCGAGCACGAGCGTTATCTCGTAGAGGAGCATTTCAAGAAACCGGTTATTCTCATCAACTATCCAAAGGATATCAAGGCGTTCTATATGAAGCAGAACGAGGACGGTAAGACCGTTCGTGCTATGGATGTTCCCTTCCCAAAAATCGGCGAGATTATAGGCGGTTCGGAGCGTGAGGCAGACTATGGCAAACTATCTGCACGTATCAAGGAGCTTAACATTCCAGAGAAGGATATGTGGTGGTACCTCGATACACGCCGTTGGGGCTCTGCACCACACTCTGGCTTCGGACTCGGCTTCGAGCGTCTTTTGCTCTTCGTTACAGGTATGAGCAACATTCGCGACGTGATTCCGTTCCCGCGTACTCCTAAGAACGCCGAGTTCTAGGAAAATTGTTCTGAGCGGCAAATTTTGCACGAATCGTCGGATAGCGAGATGCTCACATACGATTGAGTATGCTCCGCTCTCGCTACCTAGCTTCGCACAAAATTTTCTCACTCATAAACAATTTTCGGGGAAGATTGGGATATGAAAATTATATCCGATTTTGGTTGTAGAAAATTGTTGTGATAATCTCATCATAAGCAATTTTCGAGATTAAAGGATAAAACAAAAGCTAATGGCCAATGGCTAATGGCTAATAGCCAAAACAGAGTCTATGGCCGCAACCATAGACTCTGTTTTACTTAAATGAAGAATCGGTAAAAGGTTGCAGTTGAACTTTTTGACCGCTATGAAATTATCAAACGCACAACTGCTCTTGCAGCAGCAGAAACTCTCACCGCAACAGATTCAGATGATTAAACTTCTGGAGCTGCCTACCGTTATGCTCGAACAGCGCATAAAGGAGGAGATTGAGGAGAATGTTGTTCTCGAGGAAGAACACTCTGCAGAGGGTGAGGAGGAGCCGCAGCAGATATCTGTAGAGGAGTATCTGCGTGAGGACGATACTCCCGCCTACAAGAGCCGCCTAAATCACTACTCCAAGGATGACCAACCCCGAAATGTTCAAATCTCGGGTGGTCGCTCGTTGCAGGAGTCGCTTATCGAGCAGTTGGGCTACAAAAATCTCTCCGATAGCGAGAAACAACTCGCCATTTTCCTTATCGGCAGCATCGATAGCGATGGCTACCTTCGTCGCGACCTCGCTTCGTTGTCCGACGATATAGCCTTCTCACTCGGCATTGATGTCTCGACGTCGAAGTTAGAACAACTATTGTCGGTAATTCAGCATCTGGAGCCTGTAGGTGTTGGCGCACGCGATTTGCGCGAGTCGTTGATGTTGCAGATTGAGTCACAGCCTCTCGACACCCCTGAGCGTATCTTGGCACACAGAATATTGGAAAATCATTTCGAGGAGTTTGTCAAAAAGCACTACGAGCGACTCATCGCGCGCCTTTCGGTTACGGAGGAGGAGTTTCGCGCTGCGGTGCAGGAGATACAGCACCTCTCGCCAAAACCTGGCAATCTATTTTCGGAGGAGGGGACAGATGCTGCGCCATACATCATTCCCGACTTTCTGCTCGACTACCACGATGGTCAGTTCGACCTCGCGCTCAACTCCTACAACATACCCGAGTTGCGCATCAATCGCCACTATGCCGATATGATTCGCGATATGGCGACCTCGAAGGGCGAAAAGAGCGAGAGCGACAAGGAGGCGATACAGTTTATAAAGAGTAAGATTGACTCTGCGAAGTGGTTTATGTCGGCGATAAAGCAGCGTCACGACACCCTTATGCGTACGATGCAGACCATTCTCGACTATCAGCGCGACTACTTCCGCGATGGCGATAGAAGCAAACTGCGCCCGATGATTCTCAAAGATATTGCCGACCGTACGGGGCTGGATGTCTCGACCATTTCGCGTGTGGTAAACAGCAAATATGTCCAGACACAATTTGGCATAATTCTGCTAAAATCGCTATTCTCGGAGGCTATGCAGACGCAGAGTGGCGAGGAGGTGTCGTCGTACGAGGTTAAGAACATCTTACAGGAGGCTATCGCCTCGGAGAATAAGCGCAAACCACTCACCGACGAGCAGTTGATGAACATTCTCAACGACAAAGGCTACTGCATTGCACGTCGTACGGTCGCCAAATATCGTGAAATGTTGGATATTCCTGTTGCACGACTTCGCAAACAGATTTAGCGGAGCGAGCGAAACGTCCTATTGTACCAAGCTCTTGCAAGGATTTGCTTCGTGTAGCAGTCTGTTACGCTGTTCTACGAACGGAGCCATAATGTGTTTGCGCTCATTGTTTGCGCCATACAACACTGTGGGTGTTTCATACGAAGAGGTATGTTCATCGATTTTTATACCATCAAAGAATACATCTATTAAAAGTTCTTTTTCGAGATGCTCGGCATTCGGGTACATAGTTGCCATAGCCTTTTTGAAGGTATTTAGCAGTGTGTCCAAATCCTTACACTCGTTGAACAATAGGGCGCATATCTCCCCC
Source organism: Alistipes sp. (assembly GCA_045653565.1). Taxonomy (GTDB): domain Bacteria; phylum Bacteroidota; class Bacteroidia; order Bacteroidales; family Rikenellaceae; genus Alistipes. The sequence continues at coordinate 46,639 of JAZOMA010000017.1, read as the reverse complement.
TTTTTCGTCTCGTCTATCTCCAGAAGGTGCGCCCATTTGAGTGCTTCTATATATTTTTTTGCTGCGAGTGCATTCTGGTATTTTGTATTGGCTGTCGCAAACATAGACTTTCCGTATAGTCTATATATAATTGCAGGTACCGCGTAATAGCCGTAACCCCTTAAATCTTTGAGAGCATACGTTAAGAATTTGCATTGTATATCGAACTTGGACATTTTCAGCGTTTGCGACAACTTATTGAAATCTATGCGTATGGTCAACTTCTGACGAACACGCCACGGGCAATATGGGTCAGCGTAGTTGCTGAGTGCTGCACCGCCAGTGCTGGCGTATTTTTGGGTTCGTGGTGTTGGCCACATCTTGCGCGAACAGGTTATGTTGACCGGAATACGCCACTCCCACAATCTCACGTAGGTATCGTATGTACCAATTTTGAATGCAGTATGCGCTTCGCTTCCGTTTGCATTGTATACTATTTTTTCTATATCTAAAACCTCTTTTGGTTTCTCAGGAACGTGTTCATCTTGGTAGGCAGCGTGATCGTTCTTGATGGTTATGACCGGTTCGACCTGCTCTTGCTCGGTTACCTCAATCACCCAATAGTCCTTACTCAGCTTATAGTACCAGTCAGATGTTGGCTGTCCTATGCAGGTTTCAAAAGGTTGACTATACATATCATTTGGAAAATCTAGATACTTTGTGCAGTAAAATCCTTTAGTCTCCGTCTTGCAGTGGTAGTATCCCTCCGAGTAGTAGAATAGATTTTCTTCTAGATAAATCGACCCATCACAATATGGGATCGCATCGCCTTTTGATACGTGATTTTCGCTGCTATTTTTCGCTTCCGCCAAAAGAGTGTTGAGAGTTTGTTTTTCTTCCCATAGCACCTTGGTTATTGCTATAAGCTGCGAAGCGAGATCGGTGCCATATTTTTTCAAAATATCGAGAATAAGATCTTTTTGAGCAATGTTGTACAATTTGGTGTTTGCAGCGCTGTTCGATGAAATAAATACATTGTTGCCACTACCTGAATCGGCTTGAGCAGACATCGAGGATAGAGCCGTTGCTTTGCCAATTACCGACACGGTAGCGAACTGTGGGTTGTTGCTGAAAAGTGCAACCTTGGTGTTGGTGGTAGGGTTGTGGAGTAGGATGTAGCCATTCTCTATGATGGCATTTCCCTCCTTGTGTAGTTTGTTGTCTGGCGTGATACTCATATCTCGACCATACTTTAGGCAATATAATTTGCCGTTGGCATCAACAGACCAGTAGCAACTTTCGGAGATGCTATTTTTGTCACAAAATGAGATATTCAGGTTTTCGTCTACCGTCAAATAGTACTCGCCCCATACAAGACAGAATGGGCCAGCGTTGGTAGAGGTGTTGTCGTGTGATTGTGCTCCGGAGGTCCATATAGCCAATATGGCACAAAGAGTGGTTATAAATCGTTTCATATCTTTTTGTGAAATTTTTATCATTCTTAAATCGGGAGTGTTATTGCTCTGACAAAGTTATAAATAATATCCGAAAAAAGAAAAGGAACGCTGTTGCGTTCCTTCTTTGTAGTGGATAGGGGATTGGCTACTGCGCTCGCTTATGCTCGCTCCGCTTAACGCCTTTCCCCTCTGCTCGCCGCAGGGGCCTTCACAAAGAACTGCACTCCGCAAAAGTTGATAAATCAACACCTTCGTTTTTTTAATCTTGTGTCTGCAAATAAAATTTGCGTCACAGAATATAAAAAAACAAAAGATGTCAAACTTGACATCTTTTTGCTTCGTTAGTTCTTTGTAGTGGATAGGGGATTCGAACCCCTATGTCCTGCGTGAGAGGCAGGTATCCTAGCCCTTAGATGAATCCACCATTGCTGTATTGCGAGTGCAAAGGTAGTGCAAAAAATTTAATCTGCAAATTTTTCTGCAAAAAAAACTTAAAAAATGTGAATTTACCCCTAAAAACCGTTGCCGAATAGGGTAAAATGGCTTCGCTAAAGCAATTTTAGTGCTTTCTCCACCACCTCGTGCATATCGTAGTAGCGGTAGTCCGCCAAGCGTCCACCAAACAGATATTTCGTCTCGGCATCTGCAAGTGCGCGATATTGGGCATAGAGCGAACTGTTGCGTTCGTCGTTGATAGGGTAGTATGGCTCCGCCCCCTCGTGCCACTCCATAGGGTACTCGCGTGTGATGATGGTGTGGTTGGTACCTCTATCCTCGAAATACTTATGTTCTATTATGCGCGTGTAAGGGGTCTCTGCATCGGTGTAGTTCATCACGGCTACCCCCTGAAAATCGTTCTGCGCGAGGCGTTGTTCCTCGAAACGTAGCGAGCGGTACTCCAGTCGTCCAAAGCAGTAGTTGTAGAAACGATCCAACTCGCCTGTGTAGACAACCTTCTCTGCCTGCGCATCCAACTCTTCGCGAACGGCGATATAGTCGACACCGAGTTGAACATCAATACCCTTTAGAAGCCCCTCAATCAGTGGGTTATAACTACCTACGGGTATGCCCTGATAGGTGTCGTTGAAGTAGTTGTTGTTGCGCTCGAAGCGGAGTGGCAATCGACGAATTATCCACGCCGGCAACTCGCTGCAACTGCGTCCCCACTGCTTTTCGGTATAGCCCTTAATCAACTTTTCGAATATATCTGTGCCGACGAGCGAGAGGGCCTGCTCCTCCAGATTGCGAGGCTCTCGGTCGAGGTGTAGTCGTTGCTCCTCGATCTTTGCCTGTGCCTCCTCGCCACTCTTAACACCCCATAACGTCTCGAAGGTGTTGAGGTTGAATGGCAACGGATATATCTCGCCTTTGTAGTTTGCCAGTGGCGAGTGGGTGAAGGGTGTGAACTCTACAAATTGATTCACGAACTCCCAAACCTCTTTGTTGGAGGTGTGGAATATGTGTGCGCCATATTTGTGGACAAATATGCCATCCTGCTCCTCGCAGTAGAGGTTGCCTCCGATGTGGTTGCGCCTATCCACGACAAGCACTCGCTTGCCGGCCTTATGCGCGCAATGTGCCACCACAGCACCGAAAAGTCCGGCACCGACAATTAGGTAGTCGTATTTTGGGGTCGCAGCCATCAATCGTTGATTTTGTTTAGCAAAGTTAGTAAAAAAACGCAACCGAGAACAGTTATGATGGTAAAATTGTCTATTTTCTTTGCTCACTTTGCCGAGTTTTTATATCTTTGTGACTATTAAACGTACGATTTTGTAACGATGAACCCAAACCAAGTAGAAGTTAAAGAGGTTGTGACAAAGCGTGAGTTGCGTCGCTTTGTGCAGTTCGGAATAGATTTATATAAGGGGAATCCCAACTACTGTCCACCAATATTTTTTGACGAGTTGAACACCTTCGACCCAAAACGTAATCCAGCACTCGAGGTGTGCGATTTTGTTATCTATATGGCGTACCGCAACAACGAGATTGTGGGACGCATAGTCGGAATCATCAACCATCGTGCCAACGAGGCGTGGAAGGTCAAGAAGTGTCGCTTCGGATGGTTCGAGTTTGTGGATGATTACGAGGTGTTCAAAGCGCTGCTCGATAGAGTGGCGGAGTGGGGTAGAGAGCGGGGTATGACTCACCTAAATGGACCTGTTGGCTTTACCGACTTCGATAAACAGGGATTGTTGATTGAGGGTTTTGACCACAGCGCGCCTATGGCGAGCCTTTATACTCACCCTTACTATGTTGCTCACTACGAACGCTATGGTTTGCAAAAAGAGGCGGATTGGATAGAGTATCAGATTACGCCTCCGGCTGAGGCTCCCGAGAAGATGCGACGAGTGGCGCAGATTGTCGAGAAGCGATACAACCTCCATACCGTGAAGGTCAAGAGTGTGCGCGAGTTGAAAAGACGCTACGGCTACACCTATTTCGATGTTTTGGATGCAGCGTATCAGAAGTTGTACAACTATCAGCCGATGACGGATCGCCAAAAGAAGTACTACTGCCAGATGTATTTCCCGATTCTCAACTTCGACTTTGTGACTATGGTGGCAAACGAGAAGGACGAGATTGTGGCGGTGGGTTTGGGTATGCCGTCGCTTTCGGCAGCGTTGCGAAAGTGCGGAGGACACCTGTTCCCGTTTGGTTGGTATCACCTCATCAAAGCACTTAAGGCCAAGCAGATGACCGACTTCGACCTGCTCCTTATTGCTGTGCGTCCCGACTATCAGGATAAGGGACTTACTGCGCTTATCTTTAACGAGATGACACCGCATTTTGTGAGGTATGGCATACAGAGAGTCGAAACGACCTCGATACTCGAAACCAACCATAAGAGTCTTGCCAACTTCGCCGATTTTCAGCATATACAACATAAGCGTCGTCGCGCATTTTTGAAATCTATTTAGTTATTACCTTTGCACCTATGGAACAAGTTAGAGCAAAAAAGGCGTTGGGTCAGCACTTTCTGACCGATTTGAATATAGCGCAGAAAATCTGCAACTCGCTCTCGGGCGGAACAGCCGAAACGCCCGATAAGGTGTTGGAGGTCGGTTGCGGAATGGGCGTGCTCACGCAGTACCTGCTCCGTCGCGACGACATCGTAACCTATGGCGTGGATATCGACACCGAGAGTATCGCCTATCTGCACGTCCATTATCCCGATTTTGCTCCACGATTGCGTGAGGGCGATTTTCTGAAGATGGATCTTGCGGAGTACTTTCCCGAGGGTGTTAAGGTTATCGGAAACTTCCCCTACAACATATCCTCGCAGATATTTTTCAAGATTATCGAGCATCGCAACCTCGTTCCCGAGTGCGTAGGAATGATTCAGAAGGAGGTTGCCGAGCGCATCGCCGAGAAGGAGGGCTCGAAGACCTACGGCATATTGAGCGTGTTGTTGCAGGCGTGGTACGATATCGAGTATCTCTTCACTGTTTCGGAGAAGGTGTTCAACCCGCCACCAAAGGTTAAGAGTGCCGTTATTCGCCTCAAACGCAATGCCACCGCCTCGCTCGACTGCGACGAGCAACTCTTTGTAAAGGTTGTTAAGGCGTCGTTTGGACAGCGTCGCAAGATGTTGCGCAACTCGCTGCGTTCGGCATTTGGCGACTTCGGCGGTGCTGAGCATCCATTCTTTACCAAGCGTGCCGAGCAGTTGTCGGTTGCCGACTTTGTAGAGTTGACAAAGTGGGTGGCAGAGAATAGATAATAGACCTAAAAAGTATATGAAAAGAGTTATTCTAATTGTTGTATGTGCGATACTCGGTGCTGCTCCTTTGCAGGCTGCAGAGCCGACTGCAAAGAGTGATACGCTCTATGTTTTGGGTGTGGGTAATAGTTGGACGCGCGATGCGATGCGCTGGTTGAGTGCTATCGCCAAGAGTGTCGATCGTCCTGTAGTTGTAGGTCACGCCTACCTCGGTGGCTCCACCCTCGAACAGCAGTATAAGGGCATCGACGATTGCTCGTTTACCTACAAACATCGCAATATAGACCAAGTGGTACACAATACCTATCAATATTGGCTCTACGATTGTAGCGAGAACCCAAAGAAAACGCCATCGAAGGGGTATAAGAATGGTCTTGCCGGCATTGGTGTTACGCTCGAAAGCGTAGTGACGGATAAGCCGTGGGAGGTTGTGGTTTTTCAGCCCGAAGGCATTGTGCGTCGCTATATCAAGGCTTATGGCGGAACATTCGACCTCAATCTTTTGGTCGAGCGCATCAAAAAGATGATGAAGCCCGAGGTGGCAGCAAAGGTGCGCTGCGGTTTGATGGTGCCATTTGCCTACCCCGAGGGCAATACCGACTATCGCAAAGCACTCTACGATTGGTATAACGATGGTGTGAAACCTGCTAATCAAGCGGAGTGGGACGCCATCTACAAGCGACATCACCACCTTATTCAAAAGGAAATTTACGAACTTGGTGCCTCGATGGGCAAGAATTGCGAGTTCTATGTAAATGTTGGCCAGGCAATCTATCTCGGTCGCCAGCATAAGCACCTCTCGAAGTCGGGCTACAAGCTGCAACGTTCGCAAAATAATACTCATCTTTCGGAGGGTTTAGCTATGTATATCGCGAGCCTTGCCTATGCTTATACTCTGCTCGATATCAAGCAGGAGGATGTGACCTTCTATCCAAAGTATTCGAAGGACGCACAACTTACGGGCGACCGCGGTACAACCGATTTGATAAAGGTAGAAAATACACCTGCTCTCGCCAAACAGGCACGCAAAGTGGCGTGGAAAGCGTGCAAGAGGTAGTGAGCTCGAGGAGAGTAGCGAGTTTAACGATGCATAATCCCTAAATTCATTAAATTCTCTAAACTCACTAAAAAAGCCAATGGTTAACAGCAAATTTTTGCTCTGTTAGTAAACTAACAGGGCATTTTTTTGTTTTGTTCATTTACTATTCGTAAATTTGTATGGGTGAAATGCGGTTTCGTCCGAATCGACCTTGTTTTGCGAGGTATTTGCAAGTTAAAATCGTTCTGATGAGTTCTTTTTGCACGAGTGCGTCGGTCGCCAAATTCCTCACATACGCCCAAGTATGCTGCGGAGTTGTCGCCTAGCATCGCACAAAAATAATCTCATCATTGACGATTTTGAGTTGTGAAGGCGAAAAACAATGGCTAAAAGCTAAGAGAAAGACAAACAACAAAATATAAAAATCTAAAAACTATGGCAGAAAAGAAATTTATCACTTGTGATGGTAACTACGCCGCAGCGCATATTGCGTATATGTTCTCGGAGGTTGCTGCCATCTATCCTATCACGCCATCGTCGACTATGGCAGAGTATGTCGATGAGTGGGCAGCACAGGGCCGTAAGAATATCTTCGGCGAGATTGTAAAGGTTGTCGAGATGCAGTCGGAGGCTGGTGCTGCAGGTGCCGTTCACGGCTCGTTGCAGGGTGGTGCTTTGACATCGACCTTCACCGCTTCGCAAGGTTTGTTGCTGATGATTCCGAATATGTACAAAATTTCGGGCGAGTTACTCCCAGGCGTATTTCACGTGTCGGCACGTGCTTTGGCTGCACAGTCGCTCTCAATCTTTGGCGACCATCAGGATGTTATGGCTGCTCGTCAGACCGGCTTCGCACAGTTGGCAACGTCGTCTGTTCAGGAGGTTATGGACTTGGCAGGTGTGGCTCACATCGTGGCTTTGAAGTCGCGCGTTCCATTCCTTCACTTCTTCGACGGCTTCCGCACATCGCACGAGATTCAGAAGGTGGAGTTGATGGACGAGGCTTCGCTCACAGCGTTGTTCGACCGTGAGGCTTTGAAGCAGTTCCGCGAGCGCGCTCTCAACCCTGAGAAGCCAGTAACTCGTGGTACAGCGCAGAACCCTGACATCTACTTCCAGACTCGTGAGGCTGCCAACAAGTTCTACGATGCAGTGCCTGATATGGTGGCTGAGACTATGGCTGAGATTTCGAAAATCACAGGTCGTGAGTACAAGCCATTCGTATATTACGGAGCAGAGGATGCCGACCGCGTAGTTGTGGCTATGGGTTCGGTAACCGAGACATTGCGTGAGTGTGTAGATTTCTTGAACGAGCGTGGCGAGAAGGTGGGTGTAGTAACTGTTCACCTCTACCGTCCATTCTCGGCAAAATACCTCTTCAACGTATTGCCAAAGACAGTTAAGACTGTTTGCGTTTTGGATCGCACGAAGGAGCCTGGCGCAAATGGCGAGCCTTTGTACCTCGATATCGTAGATGCATTCTACGGCTCGGAGTTGCAGCCACAGATTATCGGTGGTCGCTATGGTCTTTCGTCGAAGGATACTACACCTGCGCAGATGTTGGCAGTATTTGCTAATATGGCTCTTACAACCCCAAAGAACCACTTTACTGTGGGTATTGTCGATGACGTTACAAATCTCTCGTTGCCTGTGGGCGAGGAAATCTCGATGGCGAAGGCTGGTACTTTCGAGGCGTTGTTCTTCGGTTTGGGCGCAGATGGTACCGTTGGTGCTAACAAGAACTCGATTAAAATTATCGGCGGCTCGACCGATAAGTATTGCCAGGCTTACTTCTCGTACGACTCGAAGAAGTCGGGTGGCTACACCTCGTCGCACCTCCGTTTTGGTGATAAGCCAATCACCTCTCCATATTTGGTAACTACGCCTGACTTCATTGCTTGCCACGTGCCATCGTACGTGGATAAGTACGATGTTTTGAAGGGCTTGAAGCCTGGTGGCTCGTTCTTGTTGAACTCGGTGCTTGATGCTGAGGCTACTTGCGCATCGTTGCCAACTCATATGAAGGTTTACCTCGCAAAGAATAATATCAACTTCTACATTATCAACGCAACAAAGATTGCAGCAGAGTTGGGTTTGGGCAACCGCACCAATACCATTATGCAGTCGGCATTCTTCAAGATTGCGGAGGTTATTCCGTTCGAGAAGGCTGTTGAGGAGATGAAGAAGGCTATCTACAAGTCTTACGGCAAGAAGGGCGAGGATGTCGTAAATATGAACTACGCCGCTGTCGATGCAGGTGCTACCGCTGTAGAGAAGGTGGAGATTCCTGCCGAGTGGGCTTCGCTCGTTGTTGAGGAGGCTTCGGCATTGGTTGATTTGTCGCGTCCGGAGTTCGTTCGTAAGGTGGTTGACCCAATCAACGCATTGAAGGGCGATTTGCTTCCGGTTTCGGCATTTGAGGGTCGCGAGGATGGTACTTGGGACAATGGTACTGCCGCTTGGGAGAAGCGTGGTATTGCGGTAAATGTTCCGCAGTGGAGTCTCGATACCTGTATCCAGTGTAATCAGTGTGCTTATGTCTGCCCTCACGCAGCAATTCGTCCATTCCTCGCAACCGAGGAGCAGGCTGCTGCAGCACCAGAGGGAACAGAGTTCAAGCAGGGTATAGGTAACACCAAGGAGTATAAGTTCCGCATTCAAGTTTCGCCACTCGACTGTACAGGTTGTGGCAACTGTGTTGACGTTTGTCCTGCGCCTAAGGGCAAGGCTCTCGTTATGCAGCCACTCGCATCGCAGATGGGCGAGGTAGAGAAGTGGAACTATATGCACCACACCGTTGGTTACAAGAATATCGAGCGCGAGAAGACAGTTAAGAATTCGCAGTTTATGCAGCCATTGTTCGAGTTCTCGGGTGCGTGCGCTGGTTGTGGCGAGACACCATACATCAAGACTATTACACAACTCTTTGGCGAGCGTATGATGGTGGCTAATGCTACAGGCTGTACCTCTATCTACTCGGCTTCGGCTCCGTCGACTCCATACTGCACGAACTCGCAGGGTCAGGGTCCGGCTTGGGCAAACTCGTTGTTCGAGGATAACGCCGAGTTTGGTCTCGGTATGCACATCGGTAACGAGAAGATTCGCGAGAATTTGGCTTCTATCGTTAAGGAGGCCCTCTCGTGCGAGAAGTGCTCGGACGAGTTGAAGGCTGTGCTGCAGGAGTGGTTGGATGTTCGCCACCTCGCTGCTAAGTCGGCAGAGGTTGCTCCACGCGTTATCGAGTTGTGCGAGGCGTGCGGTTGTGATAAGTGCAAGGCTATTCTCGAGCATAAGGACTTCCTCGTGAAGAAGTCGCAGTGGATTATCGGTGGCGACGGCTGGGGCTACGATATCGGCTTCGGTGGTGTCGATCACGTCTTGGCTTCGGGCGAGGATGTGAATATCCTCGTTGTTGATACCGAGGTTTACTCGAATACCGGTGGTCAGTCGTCGAAGTCTACCCCTGTGGGTGCTGTTGCTAAGTTCGCTTCGATGGGTAAGCGTATTCGCAAGAAGGATTTGGGCGCAATCGCAATGACTTATGGATATGTATATGTTGCACAGGTGTCGATTGGTGCATCGCAGACTCAACTCTTCAATGTTTTGAAGGAGGCTGAGGCTTATCCTGGACCATCGCTCATCATCGCATATGCACCTTGTATCAATCACGGTATCAAGGGCGGTATGACTCGCACGCAGACTATCGGTAAGCAGGCTGTAGAGTGCGGTTACTGGCACTTGTGGCACTACAACCCACTTCTCGAGGAGGAGGGCAAGAATCCATTCGTTCTCGACTCGAAGGAGCCAGATTGGTCGAAGTTCCGCGACTTCCTCTTGAAAGAGGTGCGCTACACATCACTCCAGAAGACCTTCCCGCAGGAAGCAGAGGAGTTGTATGCAGCAGCAGAGGAGAATGCTAAGTGGAGATATAATACATATCTTCGCCATTCGAAAATGGAATTCTAAGTGGCGATAACTGCGTAAAACTTCGGTAGCCGAGTTGCTCACATAGGCTTACTATGTTGCGCACTCGGCTCCTTGTTTGCCTTACTATCATCTGCTTAAAATCCCATTTAGGCGCAAGGTAGATAATCTTAGTAAAAGGGTCATTCGCAAAAATGAATGGCTCTTTTTTTGTACTAATCTTGAAAAAATGTATATTCATCGATATGAAAAAAATTATTGTTATTGGTAGCTCAAATACCGATATGGTCGTTCGCTCAGAACACCTTCCACGCCCAGGTGAAACAGTGTTGGGTGGTGGATTTATGATGGCCGGAGGTGGCAAAGGTGCAAACCAGGCGGTGGCGGTAGCAAAGATGGGACACCCTGTAATCTTTGCAGCGGCTGTTGGTAAGGATATCTTTGGCAATGAAGCCGTGGCACGATACCAATCGTATGGTATCGACACCTCGTATATTGTTCAGAAAGATACCCCTTCGGGTGTTGCACTTATTTTGGTAGATTCATCTGCACAGAATTCTATCTCGGTGGCTCTCGGAGCAAACAGCGAGTTGATGATAGAGGATGTTATGCCGGCACTTGACACTATTGAAGAGGGCGACATAGTGTTGTTGCAACTCGAAATTCCGATGACAACAGTTGAGGCGTGCATCGGTGTAGCCGCGGCAAAGGGTGCGCGCGTGATACTAAATCCTGCTCCTGCGGCAAAGGTTAGCGAGTCGGCTCTTTCGAAACTCTACCTTATAACTCCAAATCAGACCGAGGCGGAGATTCTTACGGGCGTGGAGGTTAAGAATGAAATTACAGCGCGTTTGGCAGCCGAGGAGTTGTGCCGTCTTGGTGTGAAGAAGGTTGTAATCACAATGGGTAGCGATGGAGCTATGCTCTATGAAGAGGGCAAAGCCGAGATTATTCCGGCACATAAGGTCAATGCCGTAGATACTACGGCTGCGGGCGATGTCTATAATGGCGCTATGTGTGCTGCCTTGGCAGAGGGTATGTCGTTGCGCGATGCGCTGCGTTTTGCGACAAAGGCATCTGCTATTTCGGTATCGCGAGTAGGCGCACAACCATCAATTCCTTCGCGTGAGGAGGTCGATAATTTCTAAAAAAACAATCTAACTTTTAACTTCTAACTAACTTATACATTATGTTTATTATCAGTAGTTACACATTGGCAGTAGTATTCTGCTTTATCACAATGTTGTGTTGGGGCTCGTGGGGTAACACCCAAAAACTCGCAGGTAAGACTTGGCGTTACGAGCTCTTCTATTGGGACTATGTTATTGGTATGGTGCTTTTCACGCTCCTGCTTGGCTTTACAATGGGTAGCATTGGCACCGAAGGTCGCGGTTTTGTTGCCGACCTATCGCAAGCAAACTACCAAAGTATTCTGTGGGTTATTCTTGGTGGTGTAATCTTCAATGCATCGAACATCCTCCTCTCTGCCTCGACATCATTGGCAGGTATGGCAGTGGCATTTCCACTTGGCTGTGGCTTGGCTCTTGTATTGGGTGTTATTAACAACTACTTGGAGCAGGCTAAGGGTAACCCTATATTGCTCGGCTTGGGCGTTTTGCTTGTCGTTGTAGCGGTTGTTTGCAATGGTATTGCAGCAGGTCGTGTGTCGAAGGGTGGCGAGAGCAGCAAGGATAGTAAGAAGGGTATCATACTTGCTATTGTTGCAGGTTTGTTGATGTCTACCTTCTATCGCTTTGTGGTGAAGGGTATGGATATCGACAACTTCGTATCGCCTGAGGTTGGTAAACTTACCCCTTATTCAGCAATTTTCATATTCTCGGTAGGTGTGCTCCTCTCGAACTTTGTGTTCAATACTTTGGTTATGAAGAAGCCTTTTGTTGGTGCACCTGTATCGTATAGCGAGTACTTTAAGGGTTCTTTGTCGACCCACCTCGTTGGAATACTCGGAGGTATGATTTGGTGCCTTGGTACAGCATTTTCATATATTGCAGCAGGTAAGGCTGGCGCGGCTGTATCGTATGCACTTGGTCAGGGCGCCCCTATGATTGCGGCTTTTTGGGGGGTGTTTATCTGGAAAGAGTTTAAGGGTGCCGACAAAAAGACAAATTGGTTGCTCGGCCTTATGTTCCTGCTCTTTATTGCCGGCTTGGCGACTATCGTGGTTGCTGGCAACTAATAAGCGATGAGCAAATAAAATATACAGACAATATGCATTGTCTGTATATTTTTTTGTACCTTTGCGATAGTTATGGTAGATAATTCAATTATTGTTGCGCCGGCGACGGCGTTGGGTGGTGCGATTGCCGTAATTCGCACAAGTGGCGAAGGCTCGGTGGCTCTGTGTGACCGCATATTCAAGGGGCGTAAACCGCTTTCAGAGGCTAAGTCGCACACCATACACTATGGCACTATCTGCGATGGCGAACGCGTGGTGGATGATGTTGTGGTGGCTATTTTCCGTGCGCCACACTCCTATACGGGCGAGGAGTCGGTTGAGATTTCGATTCACGGCTCACGCTATATCGCCTCGGAGGTTATCCGCCTTTTGTGCGAGCAGGGAGCGCGTATGGCGGAGGCTGGCGAGTTCTCGCAGCGTGCATTGGCGTCGGGACGAATAGACCTCTCGCAAGCAGAGGCAGTGGCCGATTTGATTGCTGCCGAGTCGCGTGCAGCACACGCTGTGGCCGCTACGCAGATGCGAGGAGGGTACTCCGAGATGCTCGAACAACTGCGCTCGGAACTGCTGAGTGTGACCACTCTGCTCGAACTCGAACTCGACTTCTCGGAGGAGGATGTCGAGTTTGCCGACCGCACACGATTGCAGCAGATGCTTGAACATACAGATGGCGTGGTTGAGCGACTTATGGAGTCGTTCAAAGTTGGAAATGCCATTCGTGAGGGTGTTTCGGTGGCTATTGTTGGACGTCCGAATGTTGGCAAGAGTACGCTGTTGAATCGCCTCGTGGGCGACGATAGGGCTATGGTATCGGATATTGCGGGTACTACGCGCGATACGATTGAGGAGAGCGTCGTGATTGACGATATTCGCTTCCGCTTTGTTGATACGGCGGGTCTGCACGATACGGACGACAGACTCGAAAAGATGGGTATCGAACGCACCGAAAGGGCTATACGCCAGGCACAGATTGTGCTATATATGACAGAACCTTCGCAACGCGAGTTGGAACTGCCTACGCTCTCGGCGGAGCAGACTATGTTGTTGGTTGTCAATAAGATGGATACGTCGTCGGCACGAGATGTTGAGGGGGCAATCTACATCTCGGCACGCGATGGCGAGGGGGTCGATACGCTGCGTAAGGCACTTCGCTCGACGGTAGATACCGAGGGTTTGTATAGGGGCGAGGTTGTGGTGTCGAATATGCGTCACTTCGATGCACTGAGCCGAGCGCATTTTGCACTTTCTGCGGCACTCTCGGCACTTGCGATGGGCGTGTCGGAGGAACTTTTGTCGGAGGATATCCGCAGCGCGATTGATGCCCTTGCCGAAATCACCGGCCGCATCACCAGCGACGATATCCTCAAAAACATATTCGCCACTTTCTGCATCGGCAAATAACCCTTTATAACACACTGAATATCAATAAGTTACCACTTATCTAGATAGAAAGTAAAATTAAGTAGATTTACACATTAAATAGTTGATAATTAACACTTTAAGGATTTTGCATAATTTTGCAAAATCCTATTTTTTCGCCCTATTTCACCCCCAAAGTGATAATTTGTGCTAAAAATAAGTCGCACTCTCAAGGCCTTACAACGAGGGTGAAAAATTAAGTTGATACTCAGGCGATACTCGTATTTCAGAGTGTTTACTATGCGTTATATTTATTAAGTCGTTCAACCAAATGATTTAATAAAATATGACAAAAATTACACAACAAAAACGAGGTCTTCCTCCACTCGATTTGCGAGCGCAAGATCACTATGAAGAGATGCTAACGGTAAGCGACGCTGCGCAGCTTTCGGGATTCACAAAGCAATTTATCTATCGTCTAACAAAAACTAATTTTCTACGCTACTGTGTATTAGATGGCGTTACACGCATTAAGTATCGCCATCTACGAGCGTGGTTTGCAAAACTCCCATCAAACAAAGATTGCCATCTTTGCCCTGCTTCGTTCTCGCTTGTTGGGTTAATGGACTACACTAAAATGGGGCGTTGTTGGGTACTGCTTTTTGTCGAAAGATACAACATCCGATCCTATTACTTGGGTAATTCTCGTCGCTTTAATTATGAAGATTGCATCGCTGCGTGGGCTGTTGAACTGACTGCCAATCCGCAATGGATAACCATAGAAAAAGCGGTCAAAGAATACGCGATAGAGAGTGATATTTTACTTTCTGCTACAGCAAGTAAGAGAGTTCGCATCAAATGTAAAGATACAAAGGTACTGGTAAATGTGAAGGATGTCAAACAATTAAAAGAGTTAAAGCAATGGGAAGAGTAGTAATCCGCACAAAGAAAAAGTGCCAAGGAACGATGTTGTCGGTATATCTTGAATTCTGTCCTCCATTTACGGATAATAGTGGCAAGCAAGTACGCTATGAGTTTCTCGATCTTGAGAAATACACAACACCCGCAAACGAGGCGCAACAAAAGTTTAATAAGAGCATTGATGATATTGCCGATGCGATTCGTTGTGAGCGATATATCAGCCTTGTTCATAAGGACTACGAGTTTCTATCTAAGAGCCGCATAAACGATGATTTCCTGGAATACTTTCACCGCAATATCGTGTATCGTGGCATTAAGTTCAAAGTCAGCCTAAAATATCTCCACAGATTCTGTAAGGGAGAGTGTAGCTTTAAGGATGTATCGGTCAGTTTCTGTGAACGATTCAAAGGTTTTCTCTCCAACACAAAAGGATTGCATAGACGAGCAAAGTTGAGTCAGAATACCGCCTCGGCATATTTTAACGCCTTTATGAGCATCGTGAATCTCGCCCATCAAGACGGCATTATAAAGACGGATATAAACGCCAAGATATCTCGCATACATTGGAAACACGATACCGCAAAAGAGTATCTCGACGAGAAGGAGATTCGCCGACTCGAACGAGTGGAATTTACTGAATATCCCGATATCCAACGAGCGTGCCTACTATCTATTTACACAGGACTGCGCCGAAGCGATATACTTGCGCTCGATTGGAAGAGTGTGCACATCAGCTCCAAGAAAAGGTCGTACCTCGATATAGTCATCCACAAGACACGGACTGCTGTAAAACTACCGCTATCGCCTGCGGCAATCGAACTACTAGGTAAACACAAAAAGAGAGGCTTGGTGTTTCCCGATTTGACGGGTTATAAATTGAGTTTCTACATTCCCCGACTCCTCAAACTCGCCAAGATTGAGAAGCACATCACCTTCCACTGTTTTAGACACACATTCGCTATGCGTCTTCTGGGAAATGGCGTGGACATCTACACTATCGCCACCCTTCTTGGTCACAAATCAGTAACCCGCACGCAGGTCTACGCCCGCCTATCACAAACACAGATTCGTAAGGCGGTGATGAAGATGATGTAAATAGACTCTGAAAATAATGGCGACCACTCACCGAGCAGTCGCCATTGTCATTTGTAAATAATTTTAGATATCAGCTCCTATTTCAATCTATTAAGAGTTAGATATTCAATCTCTACTATTTTGTCATTGCGTATAATCTTCAAATTCAGCGGAGTATTATCTGGTAGCATTCGCAACGAATCCATCACTTTTGAATCAAGCAGTCTGTCATGCGGAATGCTATTTATCGTCACAATCTCATCTCCTGGGCGCAAACCCGCTTTATGAGCATTATGTCCTCGTTGAACAAACGACACTCGCAGGCTTTTGCTGTAAGTAAACCCTAAACCGCCCTCGGCTTGCTCATAGTACGGCATCTCTATACCGTGCGGTGCTATAAGCAACTGCGAATCGCGATAGTCGAATACCATATCAAAGTTTTTCAGTATGCCCATTCCGATTGTGCCAATAACATCATCGCCAAACTCCTTGCGAGTAGAACGCACACCCACATCAATATCGCAACTTGCTTGCCCCACAACAAACGATTGAACTACCACACTATCCAGTATAAATTTTATATGCTCTCTTGCACGACCTTGGCGATTAAACATTTCGGTCAGTGCATCGTCATATTGACAATGCGGTATAGAATTGACAAAAGCCATCAATTCGCCGTCGGGATCCATAATACAAAATGCCATTGGAGTTCCCGTATCAACTAGAAATGAGCGTTTGAACGAATAGGCTTGCCCGTTCTTATAGAAGGTTATCGGTAGTTCTGCAATAGGCAACAATCCGTATTTGATACGAATAGGTATAGCGCAGTATTTATCCGTATTAACGAGGCTGTCGTCTGGAATAATGTCGAGTTTATTTTGGGAGAGATTAATAGCCCAACGCCTCAAAGAGTCTTTGCAATTCAGACCAATCAACGGCTTGGTATGCTGATTTATAAAATATTTGTATGAAAGATTGCGTCCATCGATTTGCAAAGCGATTTGCTTGGAGGTATTTGGTCGAGTTTGGAGTTTTGAGATTCTTTCCAAAGTTGCGCTATCAATGTTTGCATATCCATTGATACATCCGCTATCGAATTCGAACTCCATGGCAGTCGAATCTGCCAACATCGCACTGACAATCAAGCGATTTTTCTCAAAGCGCAGATTTCCCTGATTGGTGGACTCTGCTTGTTGCATGGTCGAATTATGACCGCAACCGAATAGGCACGCTGCAATGATTATGATAATAGAGAGATTTCTCATATTCTACTTCTAACTAAAGTACACCACTACAAAGATAGCTATTTTGTTTAAGAAAGTGCTTGTGTAAGAAAACTTTCTCGAATTTAATTGCTAATTTTGTACTAACAAAAATCGTTGTGCGCTATGAAACGAATTGTATTACTACTATTGTTTGTCGGAATATTCACTACTGCTTGTGATCCCGATTGGGCATTATTTCCTGGGAATGAGGGTAGCGCATATATTGTCAACAAGACTGATACAGATATTGTCTTTAGAGGATATGCCTCATTTTCGATAGCGATTTGCGTACTAAGCAGTGGGAAAACATTCCCGACTACATCATCATTGGACTGATTGTGTTGAGTACACTCTCGGTGTTCATTTCAACATTCGATGTATCGCCGGCATTTCAGCAGGTATTGAATGTTTTCGATATTGTTACGGTGGTGATTTTCACCATCGAGGTGTCGTTGCGTATTTGGGCAGCAGACGAGAGTGACCCCGAGTATAAGGGCTTCTGGGGACGCGTGAAGTATTGCTTCTCGTTCTACGGACTCATCGACATATTGTCCACCTACACATTCTATGTGGCATTTTTCATTCCACTTCCGTACGCTATGCTTAAAGTGTTGCGTGTGGCTCGTCTGTTGCGAGTGTTCCGCTATTTGCGCTCATTCCGTATGTTGCAACAGGCCTTTTCGAGCAAGTCGAAGGAGATGCTGATTTCGTTGCAGTTTCTCGTGATTATCACACTGATACTCTCGTTTATCCTGTTCTTCTACGAGCACGCAGCTCAGCCCGATGTCTATGATAACGGTGTAACATCTGTTGTTTGGGCATTTGCGCAGTATATTGGTGACCCGGGAGGCTTTGCTGACACCCCGCCTGTGACATTGGTTGGACGCATCATCGCCTGTATAATTGGTCTGTTGGGTATTGCTCTCTTTGCTGTGCCTGCCGGACTCATAGGTGCAGGATTCTCCGAGGCTATGGAGGAGGAGTTGCACAAAGAGGTTGTGAACGATAATATCAAGAAACTACGCAAGGCCTTCTCTCGTAAGTTGGATCGTCCTACTGGTTTTCAGGTGGTGCCACCATTCCTCTCCATCTGCGATATTCAGGCGCGTATGGGTTTGAAGGTGGATGATATTATGGATGCGGTGGAGGACTCTCCGAATTTCCGTCTCGTAAATCTCGCTGCAACGCAGACCGTGGATGAACATCCGCAAGATAAACTCGCCGTGGAACATTTTATCATCAACCGTCCATATGGTTGCTGTATTGACCGTGGCTCGAAGGTGACAGTTATCGCACCTGCAAGTTTGGTCGATCCGTGTACTGGCAATTTTGCCTATTATATAGCGTTGATAGGTGGTTTTAACTATATAAGCCGCGAGGTTGGCGAGTTACGCCCATACCGCTCGTACTATGTTTTTGAGGATCGTTATGAGCAAGAGGAGAATCTGCCGTTGTATATGGAGGATTTGGAGCGCCT
The DNA here is from genome assembly GCA_045653565.1 of Alistipes sp. GTDB lineage: Bacteria > Bacteroidota > Bacteroidia > Bacteroidales > Rikenellaceae > Alistipes. Next base: position 28,223 of record JAZOMA010000017.1, on the reverse strand, counting down.
CACTTCGCGCGAGGGTAGTTGGACTATCACTTCGCTCGTGGCGAGTGGTGCCAACGAGCCATCGTATCCTACGCAGTTTCACTTCTCGGCTGGTGGTAAGAAGGGCGATGAGAGCTTCGAGGGAGAGAACCTCATAGTTGAGAATATGGCGGCGTATCGTGCATTCTACGACGATGTCACTGCCGAGTTGGAGCAGAAGTATGGTTTGACGTCTGACCATCAACGCTACCACAACGTTTCGAGTCATAATGTCTTTGCTCGCAAGTATAGCGAGGGTAAGGGTTCCAAGAATAACATTGTTTTGCGTACGGCGTGGAGCGTATGTTTGTGGGATTCGCGCTATATCGCTATCGCCAAGACCATTGCCGATGCGATTAACCGCCACTTCGAGAACGATATCGAGAAGACCTATGTAGCAGACTTGAAGGAGAAAAGAAGCGGTTTTGCAGAGGAGTAGTTCCTGAACATATGAAAAGAAAAAACCTACCCCGGCGGGTAGGTTTTTCTTTGTGTTGTTTGCTATTGAGCCGTAGTGTAGTGGCTCTCGTCGAACATAGCGTAGCCCAAATCGTCGTTGTTCTCTATTTTGCTACACTTATATGTCGTGCCGAAACGGTCGGTTGCTCGCACCTCGATAACCTCGGCATCGGGGTTCTTTAGGGTGTATTTCCACATCGTGTGGCAGGTGTTGTAGTTGTTACCTATGCTGCCACCCAAACGACCAAAGAGAATGCCTATTGCCCACCAGTCGCGGCTGCACTCCAAGCCATCTTTTACTCGACGAGGGTTTTCGTATGTACCATCGCCCTGCAACTTATCGTATTCGGAGTCTGCGATATTGGTGAAATGGGTCATGTTGCCCGAATATACGCCATCTTCGTAAACCTCCACATTCCAGCCCGGGTCGGACGAGAGTATGTTCGCCAAAATCATATTGCTCGAGTATGGGAACTGGTAGAAGCCCATTGTCCCGTAGGTGTTGGAGCCCGTAGGCTCTGCTCCCGTAATGAAGTCGCCTCGGTAGATGCGTATCTGCTGATCGCGCGAATTTAGACCTACTGCACAACCCTTGTAGTACCAATCAACGATGCTATTTCCCTCGATGTGATGCACCGCATAACCGCACGGCGAGCCGTCGCGGTGAATGTTTGTTGCGAGGTTGTCCGGGCGTGTCGAGGCTATGCAGTGTTCGTAGATTTTATGACCTGTCTTGTGCCAAACGTGGTCGTACGGACGCATATAGTGGGTGTGACCCGAGAATATGTGAGCCTCGGCATACTCGTCCAACAGATTCAGCACCTCCTGGCAATAGGTACCATCGCTCACTTTGCCACCATTCAGCATAGGGATATGCACGCAGAGTATCACCATCTTATCCTTCGGTACGAGTGCCAAATCTTGCTTCAACCACTCGAACTGACGCTCCGAGAAGCCTGTGTAGTAGTTGGCAACGTGAGTGTTGTTTTTGTGCTGTACATTTCTCATACCGATGATATGCACATCTCCACGGTTGAACGAGAAGTTTACCGGTCCGAAACACTCTTCGAAGCCTCGCTGAATCTTGATGTTGTAGCCACCGTTTCTTTCGTCGGCGAGTACTGGTTTCGATTCGCTGTACTCTATGTGGTCGTGGTTGCCCATAACGGCGAACATAGGCATACCCATCTTATCTGCTGCCAACGCATCGCGCATAGGGGGCATCAACGATGGGACGCTGCCTACCAAATCGCCCAGCACCACGCCGTAGCACGCAACGCCGAGTGAGTGCGAATAGGACTTGATTTCGGGTGCTGCCTGAATCTTAAAACGGTCGATAATGGTGGTGTTTGTAGGTTGGGTATCTGCCACCGCAAAGATTGCGAATCTGTTCTCCTTACCGCCGGCTAACTTGTTGAATGTAAAGTCGTACTGCGAAGTGCCGGATGGGTATTTTTTGAAATACGCCGGTTGCCCGAGTTCGTTTATCGGCACCTCTACGTCGGCTGGCAGCGAGCAGTAGATGTACCACGTCTCCGGGGTTACGCCGTTGAGTTCATAGTAGCCGTTCTTGTCGGTCTTGACAACTCGGAAACCATCGCTTACGCCAACATTCGAAATGGGTGTTCCGTCGCTATACTTGACGTGACCGCTTATGTTCTTGTAGAATATTGTCAACTCGTCCGCCTCGCTATCGAGAGGTGATAGTTCGGCAATGGTATTTGGCGCGTAGAGAATATTCTTGAACTCGCGCACTACGCCTTTTGCGAGTGGTTTGCTTGGACTCCATATCGCCGACATCTTTCTGCCCGAAGCCTCTATGAATTCGATGATGCAACTACCTGTCTTTACGGCTGCTAACGAGATGAAAAAGTCGCTCTCGTTGCTTGTCGAGAGTGTGAAATTGTCGGGTAGGGTATAGGTTATCGTCGCTTGCACATCTTGTGTTGGTGTGATTGTCGCACTCTTGCAATCCACCTCGAAGTCGCCCGCTATGGCTATATCTGAAGCCGACTTTACCACAATCTTTTTTAGTGTTACATCCTCGGTTTTGCTCTTTACGGAGAAGTGCAGTACGGCAGCGAGGTGTGATAATGTAGCGTTGTTTCCGCTCTCGAGATAACTGCACATAGGTGCGCTTCCCGACATAAATGAACCTTCGACGTATTGCTGCTCGGCAGGGAATGTGACAATGGCTTGCTCGGCAGTTGACGATGGGTTGTAGGGGTAGGTTATGCAATAAGGGTAACCTATTTTGTCATTTATGACAAACTTGGCAGCGGAGGGGTTGCTCTGGCTGATTATTACCTCGTTCGAAACAACTCCGTTTACTGCAATTCTATCGCCCTCGCACCAATAGTTAGGGTAGGTGTCGCCACTCTTTTCGCCCAACGACGTGCGCGTGGACGTGAGCGAAATGTGTAAGGTGTTGTCGCTATTGTTGACGATGGTGTCGTCCGAGATGTCGTTTTGGCAACTCGCCACAAGTGCTGCAACAGCAAACAATAAATATAATTTTTTCATCTTTTGTTGGTTGATATAGTGTGGTTTATGAGCAACAAAGATAATACACGAAAGGGAAATAGTGAAAAAAATAGTGGTAAAAGTTATAAAATGCGCCACTTTTTTTGTATCTTTGCGCCCGAAAAATAAGAGGATAAATATATAAATATATTTGAGTTAGTTATGGAGATACACAAGCAGTTTAACGGTGGTCTGTGGCAGACAACAATCGATGTTGCCAATTTTGTGCAGACCAACATCACGCCATACTATGGCGATGCTTCGTTTTTGGTAGGACCATCGGAGCGTACAAAAAAGGTTTGGAATAAGTGCCTCGAGGCACTCGAAGATGAGCGTGCTAATGGCGGTGTTCGCTCGCTCGATAATAAGACCGTTTCGACAATCACTTCACATAAGGCTGGTTACATCGACCGCGAGAACGAGCTTATCGTAGGTTTGCAGACCGATGAGTTGCTCAAGCGTGCAATTAAGCCTTTCGGTGGTATCAACGTCGTGTCGCGTGCTTGCAAGGAGCAGGGCGTAGATGTTGACGATAAGGTGAAGGAGATTTTTACCCACTATCGCAAGACTCACAACGAAGGTGTATTCGATGTATATCCCGAGGAGATTCGTACATTCCGTTCATTAGGCTTCCTTACAGGTTTGCCAGATAACTACGCGCGTGGTCGTATCATTGGCGACTATCGTCGTATGGCGTTGTACGGTGTAAATCGTCTTATCGAGGCTAAGCAGGAGGATTTGAAGAATCTCACCTCTCCAATGTCGGACGCTACAATTCGTCTTCGCGAGGAGGTTGCCGATCAGATTAAGGCGTTGAAGGATATGCTCGTTATGGGCGAGTACTACGGATTGGACTTGAGCCGCCCAGCAACATCGGCACAGGAGGCTGTGCAGTGGGTGTATATGGCATACCTCGCAGCAGTTAAGGAGCAGGATGGAGCAGCGATGTCGCTCGGTAACGTTTCGTCGTTCCTCGATATCTATATCCAGTACGATCTCGACCACAACAATATCACCGAGGAGTTTGCTCAGGAGTTGATCGACCAGTTCGTAATCAAGTTGCGTATGGTTCGCCACCTCCGTATGCAGTCGTACAACGATATCTTCGCAGGCGATCCAACTTGGATTACCGAGGCTATCGGTGGTCGCTTCAACGATGGTCGTACAAAGGTTACCAAGACCTCGTTCCGTTTCTTGCAGACACTCTACAACCTCGGCCCATCGCCAGAGCCAAATATGACTGTGCTTTGGAGTCCAGAGTTGCCAGAGGGCTTCAAGGAGTTCTGCGCAAAGGTTTCGATCGACACTTCGTCGGTACAGTACGAGAACGACGACTTGATGCGTGAGGTACGCTTCTGCGACGACTACGGTATCGCTTGCTGCGTATCGTACCAGGCTATCGGTAAGCAGATTCAGTTCTTCGGCGCTCGTTGCAACCTCGCTAAAGCGTTGTTGTTGGCTATCAACGGCGGTCGTTGCGAGATTACCGGTACACAGATGGTTAAGGGTATCCCAACCTTGATGGGCGATTTGCTCAACTACGAGGAGGTGCTCTCGAACTATAAGAAGGTGCTTTCGGAGATTGCACGTGTCTACAACGATGCGATGAACATTATCCACTATATGCACGACAAGTACTACTACGAGAAGGCGCAGATGGCTCTCATCGACACCAACCCTCGCATCAACCTCGCTTATGGTGTTGCAGGTTTGTCGATTGTATTGGACTCGTTGTCGGCAATTAAGTACGGTAAGGTAACAGTTAAGCGTAACGAGATGGGACTCACCGAGTCGTTCGAGATTGAGAAGGAGTTCCCAATGTTCGGTAACAACGACGATAAGGTTGACCACCTCGGCGTAGACCTCGTATACTTCTTCAATGAGGAGTTGAAGAAGCACCCAATCTACAAGGGCGCGAAGCCAACATTGTCGCTCTTGACCATCACTTCGAACGTAATGTACGGTAAGAAGACTGGTGCTACACCTGATGGTCGTGTGAAGGGTATCGCATTTGCTCCGGGTGCAAACCCAATGCACGGACGTGATAAGTGTGGTGCTGTAGCATCGCTCTCGTCGGTTGCTAAGTTGCGCTACCGCGACTCGCAGGACGGTATCTCGAACACCTTCTCGATTGTTCCTAAGTCGCTCGGTGTTGATGAGGCAACTCGCGTAGAGAACCTCGTAACAATGATGGACGGCTACTTCACTAAGGGTGCGCACCACCTCAATGTGAATGTGTTGAACCGCGAGATGTTGATGGACGCCATGGAGCACCCAGAGAAGTATCCACAGCTCACAATTCGTGTATCGGGTTACGCTGTAAACTTCACCAAGTTGAGCCGTGAGCATCAGCTTGAGGTTATCTCGCGTTCGTTCCACGAGAGAATGTAATCTCGATAGAGGTTATTAGAGGATATTAGAGGTTGTTAGGGGTAGTTAGTGTTTATACCCTTGACAGCCTTTAATTCTAAAATATAATTCTGCATTTTGCATTTTGCATTTATGAAACTAAATGTTCATTCATACGAGTCGCTCGGAACATTCGATGGTCCGGGTTTGCGATTGGTGGTATTTTTGCAGGGTTGCAACTTCCGTTGCCTCTATTGCGCCAACCCCGACACTATCGATCTTTGTGGCGAAGCGAAGGAGACCGACTTGGAGCATATCGTTGAGCAGGCGGTAAGCGAAAAGCCATTCTTTGGCAAGCGTGGCGGCGTAACCTTCAGCGGTGGCGAGCCTACCGTTCAGGCTAAGGCGTTGATTCCACTTGTTAAGCGTTTGAAGGAGCAGGGCATACACGTCTGTATCGACACCAACGGCTCTATCTGGAACGAGTATGTCGAGGAGTTATTCTCGTTGGTCGATTTGGTGTTGCTCGATGTGAAGCAGCACAACGCAGCACAGCACCTCCTTTTGACCGAGCGCAGCAACGAGCAGACATTGCGTACGGCGGAGTGGCTGGAGGCTAATGGTAAGCCATTCTGGTTGCGCTATGTGTTGGTGCCTGGGTATAGCGATAGCGAAGCGGATATTCGCGCTTTGGGCGAACACTTGGGCAAATTCAAGATGGTTGAACGCGTTGAGGTGTTGCCATACCACACCCTCGGAGTCCACAAGTACGAGGTTATGGGGCAGGAGTACAAACTCAAGGGCGTGAAGGAGAATACTCCAGAACAACTCGACCGAGCGAAAAACCTCTTCGAGCAATACTTCAAAACGGTATTCGTAAACTAAAAAATGCTGAGCAAGTCGCTCAGCATTTTTTAGTTGCCAGAAGTATATCTTTTGTTACTCGGCCGACGATGCGAGTGGCGAGGCCTGAGTATAAACTCGTGTTGCCAACTCTTTGTCGAGCTGATACATTCCGTACTTGTCGTTCTCGACAGCCTCTGCTGCAAATATCATATCGCGAGCGTGCTCCTCCTCTTCGATTTGCTCGTCGATAAACCAAATCAACATATTCGACGAAGCGAAGTCGCGATCCTCGTGAGCGATAGCTGCAAGGTTGTTGATAAGGCTTGTTACGACCTTCTCGTGCTTCAATGTGTGGTGGAACATCTCCTGCACCGACTCCCACTCGGTCTGCACCTCGGCGATAGGCTTCAACTCAACCTTTGCATCGCGCGAGTTGAGATAGTTCATCAGAATGTGGGCGTGGTCCTGCTCTTCGAGCCACTGAACATAGAACCAGTTTGCCACACCTTTGTAACCTTTCGACTCGGCGTCCATCGACATAGAAAGGTAGAGGTAAGCCGACCACAACTCTGCGTTGATTTGATCGTTAATTGCTGCGTGTAATCTCTCGCTTAACATAGTAGTATTGTTTTAAGGTTTATATTTTCTGTTTACCTACTGCAAATATAATACAATTTTAGATATCTGTCAAATTGATAATTTTTATAGTAGTATAAGCAGAGATTATGTGGTGTTAGTTTAGGTGGAAATTCGAGATTTCGCGTTGCTCCATTTCGGCTTTGGCAACCATAGTGCTTTGCAGTTGCACCATTTCGAGCATATCGCGCATATCCTCCAGTCCCGAAAGCGAGGTGCCTATCGGCATACGGCACTGCAACTCCAATTCGGCGAGCCGCTCGCGCACCGCCTCCAGCCCCTCGGGCATAGCCACATATACGCAATCTACATCGGTGTACTCTGCGAAAAATAGGGCTGCCAACGGAGCCTTGGCTGCCGATGGTATATGTTTGATTTCGATGTTCTCGCGGGCAACGCCACACAAAACGAGCCCCTGTGTCGCCTCGAATTCGCTCGGCGACTCTGCCAGTGTCAACACTCCAACCTTAATATCTGCAATCGCAATCATAGTATCGGTAAAATTAAGGGCAGCCTCGGTGGACTGCCCTGTGTGATTGTTCAAATCCTCTTTTAGTAGAGCAACTTGTCTGCCTCGCGTGCCTCCATCGAGTTAGGGAACGACTTGAGGATAGCCTCGCAACACTCCTTTGCCTCGGCAGTCTTACCAATGGCATTGAGTGCGAGGGCTTGCTTGTAGAGGTAGTATGGGGTGGTGTAGTCGTTGTGCGAAGCCTCAACAGCCTCCTCGAACAACTTTGCAGCCTCCTCGTAGTTGCCCAACTCAACTGCTACATCTCCCTGCAAACCGAGGTTCTGCGCGTTGATAATCTGAGCCAAAACAGAGCCACGCACCAAGTCGTACTCCTTCAAATACTTCTCTGCATTCTCCAAATCGCCGAGGTGGAGGTAGCAAACACCAGCGTAGTGCTTTGCGATGTTGCCTGCATCGGTCGAACCATACTGCTCGATAACATCGAGGAAACCGGCACCATTCTCGTCGCCCTCGAGAGCGAGTTTGTAGTCTGGGTCTTGGTTGTCGAGGTGACCCTGTGCAACAACGATAAGCTCCTGTGCAGCAACCTCGTTCTTATCCAACACGTAGTGCTTGATAGAGAAGCTGCAAACTGCAACTACCAAAAGCGTAAGCAGGGTAATTACGATAGCCTTGCCGTACTTCTCGAAAAATTTCTCGGTTGCGCTGAGAGCGATCTCGGTTGCAACCTCGTTCTGAACCTTCTGTGACATAATTTTATTTTTTTTAGTTTGTATCTCTGTGTTTAGGCGTTGGCGTTCTCTGTCGCCTTCGCATATTTGTGGGCGCACAATGCCCTTTACAAACGACAAAAATACTATTTTTTATGCAATAAACCACAAAAATGGAGAAATTTTTTGTTCTCCCCTCAATTATTCGTAACTTCGCAGTAGAAAATTTGGAAAAAATGTACCTTTCGCGACTATCGTTACTCAATTTCAAGAATCTCGAACAGGAGGAGTTGCATCTCGACGAGGGCTTCAACTGCTTCGTTGGAGATAATGGCACCTGCAAGACCAATATCATCGATGCGGTCTACTACCTCTCAATGTGTAAATCGTCGCTCGCAATGAGCGATACGCAGTGCGTACGTCACGGCGAGAAGTTTTTCGTTTTGGAGGGCGACTATCGCAACGACCAAGGACGTCACGAAAGGGTGGTATGCTCCTATCAGCGTGGCTCTGCGAAGGTCGTAAAGCGTAACGATAAGGTCTACGAACGATTGGCAGATCACATAGGTTTGGTGCCGGTGGTTATAGTTTCGCCTGCCGATGCCGCTCTCATTAGCGATTCGGCAGATGAGCGTCGCCGCTATCTCAACGCCTTTATTTCGCAGTTGGACAAGAGTTATCTCGAGGCTGTGATGCGCTACAACACCGCTCTCGCCAATCGCAACAGCTATCTGAAGATTGGCTCCGACGAGGCGATGTTGAGTATCTACGATCAGCAGATGGCTCCGGTGGCTGCGAAGATACACAAATCTCGCCTCGATATCACCGAATCGCTCTATCCGTTGGTATGCGAATATTATCGTGCATTGTCTGACGATCACGAGCAGGTGGAGTTGGAGTATCGCTCCGAGTTGAATACCGCATCGCTCGAGGAGTTGCTGCTCGCTTCGCGTGAGCGCGATAGAGTTATGGGTTACACCACTTGTGGTGTGCAACGTGACGATTTGCACTTTACGATAGGTGGGCATACGCTTCGCAAATATGGTTCGCAGGGACAGCAGAAGTCCTTCCTTATAGCGTTGAAACTCGCCCAGTATCGTATCGTAGCGCAGGCGTGTGGCGAGAAGCCGATTTTGTTGCTCGACGATCTGTTCGACAAACTCGATGAGAATCGCGTGTCGCGCCTTATCGAATTGGTCAAGGGCGATGAGTTTGGTCAAGTGATTATCACAGATTGCAATGGCGAACGTATGGGTGGCATTCTCGGCAGAGCAAATTGCAGTTACAAGTTGTTTAATGTGTCGTACGGCACAGTGTTAGATCAGTAGCGATGAAGAGAACGAATGCCCAATCGATAGGGGAACTGCTCGACTCTCTGTTCAAGAGTCCGAACGTGGCAAAAAAGATTGCCGAGGGGTCGTTGCCTCACGTATGGCGCGAGGTTACGGGCGATGTTGTGGCATCTGCCACGCGCCAAGTACGCTTTGTGCGAGGAACGCTCTATGTTCACATCTCGTCGAGCGTTTTGCGTAACGAGTTGATGATGCAGCGCGAGGCGTTGGTTCGCTCCATAAACAAAAAGCTCGGCATAGAACTCGTGCAGGGTATTGTTGTGCAATAAGTTGTGATAGAATGACAATTTTTGACCTTATATTACTCGCCGTAGGTGTTTCGATGGACGCCTTTGCGGTCTCTATTGCCAAGGGACTGGCTACACCGTGCGTACGTCCGAAGCACTACCTCTCGGTAGCGGTGTGGTTTGGAGGTTTTCAGGCGTTGATGCCGCTCGTTGGCTACTTTGTCGGCGTGAATTTCATCTCCATAGTCGAGAACTACGACCACTGGATAGCCTTTGTACTGTTGGCTATAATTGGAAGTAAGATGCTCTACGACACGATATCGGGCGACGAGGAGGATAATATGGGAGCAAGTTACAACTTCAAGACTATGTTGCTACTGGCGGTAGCGACCAGTATCGACGCTCTCGCCGTAGGCGTTTCGTTGGCGGTGCTTAAGGTAGATATATGGTCGGCTGTGACTTTTATAGGTGCAACTACTGCACTATTCTCTGCCTTCGGTTTGCGACTCGGCAATATGTTTGGCTCGCGCTATAAGCGGGGTGCCGAGATTACCGGTGGGGTGGTGTTGATTGCGATAGGAGTTAAAATTTTGATAGAACATATGCACTAAAAAAAGTGGAGAAAAATCTCCACTTTTTTTAGTGCGTCGCCTTATACCACTCGGTCTGCTGCCAATCGTATTCGTAGTGTTCGACCATTGCCGATGTGGTTATGCCGGTATAATATTTTATCTCGTGATAGAACTGGTTATCGCTGCCATATACCGAGTAGAACGTATCCGTATGGTAGCGCGAGGTGACGGTCTTATCCAACTGCGCTTTGAATTGCGCTGCTACCGTAGCATTCGCGCACGATAGTTCGACCATATGCCCTAAATCGTAGAACGAGTGTGTCGCCTGCCCTTCGTAGTACTGCACTTTGTCGAGCGAGAAATCGCTCTTTATGCCTGCATTGTTCACCTCCTTCATAGCCTGCGCCAACGCCTCCAACTCGGCGGTTGTGGTCAGCGCAACGCAGCCCGAGTGGGTTGTAGCGTCGGTTTTGTAGTAGTCGACATATTCACTACAAATCTTATCGAGGTTGTACGAAGTACCATTCTCGGCGAGCATATATTTCATTATGCGGCCATATGGGAAGCCGTATCCCATAACCTCGCACGGCGAGCCGATAATATACTTTGCGGTGTTGCGGAGTTCGTACAGACTCTCGACATTGCCCATAAAGCAGGCATCGAAGAGTATGTAGTCGAACTTTACGTTGTTCGCCTTGATTGCTGCGGCAACTTCGCCAATGTCGTAACGCGTAAGGTCGGGATTATCGCCCAAATGACGAGTCGTTTCGGCATTTTTGTTACGTAACCAGAGGTCGCTTGGTCGAATGCCCATCTTTGATAGGCGAAGTGCCGTGCTGTACGACTCGATTTTTGGCACCCACGCCAATCCGTGTGAGCCAATTACCAAAGCGTATTTCTCGGCAGGAGCAAACTCCAAGGCCTCGCGGAGATTGCGCTCGAAAAGTTCCGAATCGTAAGGAGTCGGCAACTCCAATCTCTTCACCTTCTCCTGTACCGACTTGCCTAAATTGTGGTCGTAGCGCACCTCATATAAAGTGGCTTGGTTTGTCGCTTCGGTGGCGATAATTACAACCTGCGAATTGCCCTGAATGTCGCTATTCAACGCTTCGAGAATCTTCTTTACGTTCTGGTCAAAGTAGTGCTTGAGCGAGGTGCCGATGAAGTTTACGATGATGGTCTGCGGAGCCTTTCCGCCGCGCTGCTTAACCTCAATAGTGGTCTTGCAGTTGGGGTTGTCCTTTAACGAAACTTCGATGAAGCCCAAGGAGGCCATATTCGCACCTTCGTTTGCCCTCAATGCTGTGAGCGTAATGGTGTTGCCGGTGCGAGTTGTTGTAAACTCTTCGGAATTGCTCGAAACCTCCACCTCGAAATTACTCTCCACCTCGAAGATGTTTTGTCCGCCTGCCTTACTTGGAAGAATAACCTCGCTACGATCCAACACTATTGCCGAAATCTGTATGACCTCAATCTCGCTCTCCTGCCTTACGCCTCCAATCTCAAACCCTATAGTACCAATCTTCTGGTTCTCGGCGGTGTTGTTGTCGGTGGTTGCTGTAATCGAAATTTTATACTCGCTTCTATCGTTCTTTTTGTCCAATTCTGCTACAATATCGCCCTCGGTGACGAGTGAAATATCGTCGCTACTCGAAACAATAACTATCGAGCCACGCGACTCGTTCAATGCTTCTACATACACCACATTACCCTTTGGCATACGTACTTGTGGCAACTGATAAGCCGAGATGCCTACAAAGCGAGTGGAGAGCAACTTGAAGTTCAAATCACTCAAAAATATGGTGTCGGCGGTGTTGTTCGACTTTAGTGGCTTTGCGGTCACTACAACATTTTCGCCATCTGTGCACTTGCTTCCACTCGATGGGTCGCACGAGAAACCACGATAGTCGATGATTGTCCAATCGTGCTTGGCGTGGAACGAGAAGGTGGTTTCGTAGCCCTCGCTACCCTCCAATATGAGTTTGCGGTCGCGAATGCCCGAGACCAACTGTAAGTCGCCTACATTTGCCCTGGGTCCGTCGGGGGTGCAACTCGCTATGAGTGAGAGGAGTGCTATCGCTAATATGGTAAATCTCTTCATAAATTCTACTTGTACTCTCGTGGTTTGAGGTTGTTGAATTGCCAGGTTCGCTCACGCTTGAAGGTGTAGTTGTCCGGCTTGTTCCAATAGATGCGACTATAGTCGAAATAGTAACCCTTCACCTTGTTGCGCGGGAAGTCGAACGGTACAAATTCGACCGTGCGGCTCATAATCTGTCCCTTCAAAAACTTTATGTTTTTCGAAGCAATATAGTCTGTGCCGTGCGAGAACATTATTATGTGCATCGGACTCTTCTCTTTCAATCCATCGCCCGACTGCTCTATGCAGCGCAAAATGCCGTTTAGGTGTTTGGCGTACGCCGCCTCTCGTGCCTTGTCGCCCGAGGCACCATAGGCGTAGACCAAAATGTTGAGCAACGTGGGCGAGAATGGGTCGTGCTCCATCGCTGCGATACCCGCCGCAATCAATTCGTCAATATCGTTTACCGAAGGGGTGTCGATGGATATGCGAGCCATAATCTCCTGCACGCGACTCATCGATGGGTTTACCTCCAGCGGTTTGTACGACGGCTGAAATGCGTAGCCGTAGTAGAGGTGGTGATACTCCTCGTCCGACAGCGACCTGCACTCCTTGTATCGAAGTATCAAATTTGGATAGTAGAAAGGGGAGTCTACATCGCTGATGTTTGCGAAAATAAGGTCGTTGTTCGGGGTCTTTGCCGATGCCGACAAAACCACGAATAGTGCAGCAAGTATTATTAAGATACGCTTCATATCGACCTATTAACGCTTAGCCTACTACTTTTCGTACTCGGCAATCAACTTTTTCATCTTCTGTTGCAACGCCTCGCTGCCCGGAACAAGTGGCAGACGCATAGTGTTGGAGCATACGCCTTTCGCATTTAGTGCTGTCTTTACACCCACTGGGTTGCCCTCCTCGAAGAGTGCCGAGATTATGTCGTTGAGTGCGTTCAACTTCTCTTCAGCCTCCTCGATATTGCCGTTGAGTGCGAGATTTACAACCTCCACCGTCTCGGCAGGATAGGCGTTTGCCAATACCGAGATGACGCCCACGCCACCTCGCTTTATCACCTCTACGGTCAGACCGTCGTCGCCGGAGATAAGTAGGAAGTCGTCAGGAGTATTAGCCCGAATCTGCTCCATCTGCTCCAAATTACCCGAAGCCTCCTTTACGCCGATGATGTTCTGGCAATCTTTTGCCAGGCGAGCAATCGTCTCGGGTGTCATATTTACGCCTGTTCTGCCCGGAATGTTGTAGAGCAAAACGGGTAGTGGCGACGCCTCGGCAATCGCCTTAAAGTGTTGATACAGACCCTCTTGATTGGGCTTGTTGTAGTATGGGTTGACACTCAAAACTGCATCGTAGCCACTCAAATCCCAACCTCGCAAACACGCCACAACCTCGCGTGTGCAGTTGCCGCCAATGCCCACAATCAACTTTGTGCGACCAGCCACGCGGTCGCGAACAAAGCGAATCAAAGCCTTACGCTCGTCGGTGGTGAGGGTTGGTGTTTCGCCTGTAGTGCCAAGCACGAGTATATAGTTTACACCTCCCGCAACCAGATTGTCTACAATCTTTGCTACGGCAGCAAAATCGATGGCTCCATTCTCTGTAAATGGCGTTACCAATGCCACGCCAACTCCGTGAAAATATGCTCTATCCATATTGTCGTTGCTTAAAACAGGGTACCCTGTATTACATTACTCTCTTTTTTATCCTCTATATCCGAAACGAATTTTTCGGCTATATTATTCTCTTTTGCTCCATTTTCTCCTCCGATGAGTGCTATAAAGTCGCTCTCCGAGAGAATCTTTACGCCCAACTTCTCCGCCTTTTGCAACTTTGCAGGTCCCATATTCTCGCCCGCTACGATGAAGTCGGTGTTGGCAGATACGCCCGATTGGTTCTTGCCTCCGTGCAACTCGATCAACTCCTTCAACTCGTCGCGAGTGTGGTCGAGGAATTTGCCCGAGATAACGATATTCTTGCCCTCCAAACAGTTGGAGTGTAACTCCTTCGCCTCCTCCTCGAACTGTAGTCCCGCCTTGCGTAGACGCTCCACGATGGCACGATTATGCTCGTCCGAAAAGTACTCAATAATTGCATCGGCAATCTTGTCGCCCACCTCCTCCGCTTCGAGCAGTTGCTCTTTCGAGGCACTCATCACTGCGTCCAGACTCTTGAAGTGTGCCGCCAGATATTTGGCTGTGGTTTCGCCTACGAAACGGATGCCCAAACCAAACAACACACGAGCAAACGGAACGCTTTTCGAAGTGTTGATGCTGCGAATGATGTTGTCTGCCGACTTCTCGCCCAAACGATGTAGCGCAGCCAAATCTACCGCCTTCAAGTCGTAGATGTCGGCGATGTTGTTCAACAGTCCGCTCTCGTGCAACAACTCGACGGTCTCGTTGCCCAAGCCATCGATGTCGAGAGCCTTGCGGCGAATGAAGTGAACTATGCGTCCCAAAATCTGCGGACGGCAACCGCCCTGATTTGAGCAGTAGTGCTTAGCCTCGCCCTCGTAACGCACAAGTGGGGTTTTACACTCCGGACACACGGTGATATATTCGAATGGTACGCTGTCGGCACTGCGCTCCGACAACTCCACCTCTGTGATTTTCGGTATAATCTCGCCACCCTTCTCCACATAGACCATATCGCCCAGTCGGATATCCAACGCCTCAATCTGTTCGGCATTGTGGAGTGTGGCTCGCTTCACGACCGTACCCGCCAGCAATACAGGCTCGAGGTTTGCCACAGGGGTAATAGCACCCGTTCTGCCGACCTGAAAATCGACACTCACAAGGCGGGTCAGGGCCTGCTCTGCCTTGAACTTATACGCTACAGCCCAGCGTGGCGATTTGCTCGTGAAGCCCAAACGACGACGCTTTGCAAAGTCGTTAACTTTGATTACTACGCCATCGGTTGGGAATGGTAGCTCCTTACGTGCGGTGTCCCAATGTTCGATGAATGCTCGCACCTCCTCGGCTGAACGACAAATGCGGGCGTGTTCCGACACCTTGAATCCCCAACGACGCGCCGACTCTAATGCTTCCCAATGGGTTGAGAATGGCAACTCTCGCGAGGCAATCTGATATAAAGTGCAGTCCAAACCACGCTTTGCTACGATGGACGATTGTTGCTGCTTGAGTGTTCCTGCCGCAGCGTTGCGAGGGTTGGCAAAGAGTTGCTCGCCTGCAGCTTCACGCTCGGCATTCAATCGCTCGAACGAGGCGTATGGCATAAAAATCTCTCCTCGAATTTCAAACTCGGCAGGGTAGTCTGCTGTGAGGGTCAATGGAATCGAACCGATGGTGCGCACATTGGCGGTGACATCGTCGCCACTCTCACCGTCGCCACGAGTCACGGCTCGCACCAGTCGTCCCTCTTCGTAGGTTAGCGATATGGCTGTTCCGTCGAACTTCAACTCGCAGACAAACTCCGTCTCGCCCTCCTCCTTCTCGATGCGGTCGATAAACTCGTTTAGACTCTCAATCGAATAGGTGTTCGATAGCGAGAGCATAGGGTAGCGGTGCTTTACGTTTTGGAACTCGGAGGTTTTGTCGCTACCTACGCGCATCGTTGGCGAGTTCTCGTCGGCATACTCGGGGTGAGCCGCCTCCAACTCGATAAGACGCTGCATCATTTGGTCAAATTCGTAATCGGAAATCTCGGGTGCATTCTCCACATAATATTTGCGGTTGTGGTGGTGCAGAGCCTCTCGCAGACCAACTATTTCGTCGTAAACAGATAAAACCATACCTCTATTTATATATCATCGCATAAAGATACAGCGAAATTTTGAATTGTTGAAAAAAAAGATGAATAAAATTTGTTGCACTCATTTCCTTACCATATATTTGTGCCGTAATTGAGCGTTAGAAGGGCTTTATGCCGCACTCTCGCAGTGGTTACAAATCCATATAACAAAAATAAAAAAAAAGATAGATGGCACCAAGCACCAAAAAAAGATTAGTTGTGAGCCTTAACAATATGACCCCCGAGTTGCAAGAGGAGGTTAAGGCTGCTTATCCGGCTGGTTTCGCTGACTATATGATGCGTATACCAAAGCCAAATGGAGAGTTTTTCTTTGCAGTTCCGTTCGAAACAGAGGAGATTAGTTATCTCGTGAAGATTGATGTGAAGATTGATGACGCTTCGCACGATGATGACGATAAGGATTACTACGACGACGATTTGAAGGGTGCCGACGAGTTGGCAAACGACGACTCGGACGACGATCCTGCAGACGATAACTCCGATTTCGACATCTAAAAAAAAGCCTACCGGGAGGTAGGTTTTTTTTGTGCAGAAAATTAAAGGCTGTTAAAGGTTATTAAAGGTTATTAAGGGTTGTTAAGGGTTATTAAGGGTTATTAAGGGTTATTAAGGGTGCACTGAAAACTTTTTATTTAGTGAGTAGCGAGTAATTTTTAATTTAGCCAATGGCTAAAAGCCAAGAAAAAAGGCCTTCCCCGAAGAGAAAGCCTTGCATATACGATAAGTCTCATTACCCGATTACTTTTTCATATACCCCTTAATATATTGTACTCTAAGGTATAACTTTATTGGAGTAAATAGGCAAGTCTTCTTTATTGCTACCAATATATAAATGCATAAGGGTCGTTGGATTGTTTAATTGTGTATGTTACATAAAATTCATTTGGCTTATGCTTTCTTTTCATTTCGTATAATATATTGGTTTTATCAACATAGAACTCATTTTTCATAAGGGTAGACTTCTCTTTGTTCGACTCTGTATAATAGCTAATGTAATTAGCAAATCTTATTGGCGTATCTGCTTCTGAATACTCAACGTCTTTTGTTGATTTATGAATTGGTAGAGATGCTATAGCAAATTTTGCTATGTATTTTGCCGACTGAGGTGGTATGCAAACAATGTCAATATTTTCAGTTTGATTACCTACGGTGTGCATCTCCGAATATGAACCACTCTCAATATTTGAAGAGACTTGTCCTACCCTAAAAACAGAGAAAGGCTTATGCTCAATATCTGATATTGTTTTACTAACGGTCTTTGTTCGAGTGTGGCTATATGCTGAAAAACTGGAGCCTTTTTCGTAATAATCATATGCGATACCATTAAGGGTGAAAAATGACTCTTTGAGATTTATGTATAGTTTCTCATTGGTGTTATTGTATACAAGGAATCCAGGGTTTCCTCCATTGCTCCAAAAATTATATTTGATAACGCATATTCCATCTGAATACACCATCTCTTTTTCATTTATTGCAATATCTCTATTAGTCGGCTTTGTCGAAAAAACTTGATAGCAAGTAATTGTACACGATGTTAAAATGCTAGCCACAACGCACATTACAATAAGTCTAGTTACTCTCATAATATATTAGTTTTTGCCTTCCACCAGCACCTATCGGAATAATACAATTAAAAGAAAGCGTGGTGCTGGAAACTTATTTTTGTTAAGCAGGTTCTGGAATACCTTCGAGAAAAATAAGCAACAACTCCACGCCATACCAAATGGTATGACGCAAGAAGATGTTAGCCCATTCCCTCTCTTGAATTTTCCAGATTCGCTTAACGAGAATAAACTTACACTTTCTGCGTAATTATGTCTGCAATCCGAGGATTGCACTACAAAATTAAGAAATTATTTTTTATTGAGCAAAAATGTGCGCCAAGAATGATGGCATTGAATGGCATTCGGGCTTTCAGCCCTTAATGGCATTTAATGGCAGCGCACTCCAAAGGAGTGCTTAATGACGGGCGCTTTGCCATTCAGCGAGTGTAACGAGCGATTGCCATTTGTTGCCATTTAGCGACCAACGGGAGCGCATGCCATTTTACTGCGCCAAAAAGCCAACAGTCAATGGCTAATGCCCCCCCCCAAAAAAAAACAATCCGTCATTGCGAGGCTTGGCACAAGCCGTGGCAATCTCCCGCTTTTCAATTAAAAACAATAAGGAAGATTGACCTTCGGTCTTCGCTGCTTCGCCTTGGCATAGCCCAAACAAGTTTGGCTCTGCCCTCGGCTTAATCGCAGCGTTCCCACAGTCGCTACGCTCTTTCGGAATGACGATTTTTATTTTGCCACGCAAAACCAAGCCCCCTTTACAGAAAGGGGGTTTGGGGGATAGGTAACACACAAGGTGGCATAGCCACTAATTAAAAGCAAGGGAGGTCGTCGCATTACCGACAACCTCCCCAAGCATTAAAGCCTTAACTTTCTGCTATCTCTTCATATAGCTTTTAATTAGTGGCAGTGGCAATCGCCCTCGCCGCAGTGGTGCTTATGCACCTTTGACACACTCATCCGCACCGCATACATTTTCATCGGCACTGTGAACGCATTCATCGTCACCGCAACCGCAGTGGTGGTCATCGCCACAACCCTCGCAGCCATCGCCACAGTGGTCGTGGTCGCAACCGCACGAGCAACCGCCCTTTGGAGCCAAATCCTCTGGGGTAACGTCGCGTACCTCAACAACCTCAACGTCGAAGTTCAGGGTCTTACCAGCCATTGGGTGATTGAAGTCCATAATGATGGTCTCCTCCTTAACCTCCTTGATGATACCGTTCATACGGTGTCCCTCGGCGTCGCTCATAGGCACTACGTTGCCTACGAAGAGCATCTCCTCGACAACCTTGCCGTCAATCATAAAGATTGTCTTTGGCAACTCAACGATAGCCTCCGGAATCAACTCGCCGTAGCCATCTGCTGGCTCCAAAGTGAACGAAACCTTATCGCCAGGCTCCTTGCCGATGAGCGCACCCTCGAACTTAGGGAGCAACATACCTGCGCCGCATACGAACTCGAGTGGCTGACCCTCTGGGTTCTTGTCTGCTACCTGACCATCAACGGTAAGTGTGTAGTTTACCGCAACAAATTTTGTATTCTCTACTTTCATACTTTATATAAATTGAATTGTGATACTTAATCTTCTTGCAAATCTTCTTGCAAAGATAGTGAAATTTTGCGAAAACTACCATCTTTGAAATAAAAGAACGGATAAACTTTGCGAGTTTACCCGTTTTGTTAAGACTTGGTTGGTGGAGTCGCCTACTCGAGTTTCTTCCAGTAGCGCGAAAGCGAGATAGGTCCCCACGAGCCCTTCACACGCAGTGTGTTCTCGTCATCGAACGAACACTCTACGTTGTATATCTTGCCATTTGTTGGCTTGTATACTTTGCCGCCCTCCCAGCACTTATCTTTGGCATTGTAGTGAATGCCATAAACGATAACGATTTGATCGCTAGGTACTTTACGCAACTCGGGGTTTGGGTTTTTGAGGTCCATCTTGCGCTCTCCGTTAGGGTGATTTGGTTGTGAAAGCCAGATGATTTGACCCTGATATGTTCCATTCTCGCACTTTGTGAAGCGCACTTTCGAGAGGTTTCCATCCTCCTCAACCTGATAGATACCGAGAATTTTGTCTGCTGCATCCTGTGCAAATGCGGTTGTTGTGAACAACATCGCGAGCGCGAAAACGCCCAATTTGAAAACTCTTTTCATAGTCGTGTTTAGTTTGTTTTGTGGTGCAAATGTAGTGAAATATTGACGATTATGGCATAATAATTTCGTTTTTCGATTAATTTACGCATTTTTACCGAGTGCGAGGTTCTGGCGTAAAAACTATTAAGTTTTTAGTTTTTTCGTTTTGTGTTTTACGTTTTTTTCGTATCTTTGTAGTAATTGATAACTTAAAACTAACACTACTATGTTTGACCAATTTGTAAATCGTCACGTCGGATGCAATAACCCCGATACGCTGAAAGCGATGCTCGACACCATTGGTGTAGGGTCGGTAGATGAACTTATTTCGCAGGTGATTCCCGCAGATATCCGCCTCAATAGGCCGTTGGCTTTGTCCGAGGCTATGAGCGAGTATGAGTTTTCGGCGCACATTCAAGAGTTGGCTGCGCGCAATCAGCAGTTCCGCTCGTTCATAGGTATGGGCTACTATCCAAATGCCGTATCGGCAGCCATTATGCGCAACGTATTCGAGAACCCTGCGTGGTATACCTCCTACACTCCATATCAGGCGGAGATTTCGCAAGGCCGTCTGGAAGCGTTGCTCAACTACCAGACTGCGATAATCTCGCTTACGGGAATGGAGATTGCTAACTGCTCGTTGCTCGACGAGGGTACTGCCGCAGCCGAGGCTATGGCGATGATGTTTGCACTTCGCTCTCGCGAGGCTGTGAAGGAGGGTCGCAATGTCCTTTTTGTTGACGAAAACATCTTCCCACAGACACTCGATGTATTGCTCACTCGCAGCGAGCCGTTTGGTATAGAGTTGGTTGTGGATAACTATGCCGACTACATATTCTCGGGCAAGGAGTTTGGTGCAATCGTGCAGTATCCTGCTGCAAATGGCGAGGTACGCGACTATAGCGACTTTGTTGCTTCGGCACACGCTGTGGGCGCACTCGTAACTGCCGACGCCGACCTTCTCTCGTTGGCATTGCTTGCTCCGCCTGCCGAGTGGGGCGCAGATATCGCTGTAGGTACAACTCAGCGTTTGGGCTGTCCAATGGGCTTTGGTGGCCCATCGGCAGGCTATATGGCTACGAAGGATGCCTACAAGCGCAATATGCCGGGTCGCATTATCGGCGTTTCGGTAGATAGACTTGGTCGTCGTGCGTTGCGTATGTCGCTGCAGATGCGTGAGCAGCACATCAAGCGTGAACGCGCAACATCGAATATATGTACAGCATCGGCTTTGATGGCTTCGATTGTTGGTTTCCACTGCGTATATAACGGAGCCGAGGGATTGCACCGTGCTGCCCTGACAGCCCACCTCGCCGCTTTAACCGCAGCGAAGGGTATCGAGGCTCTCGGCTACAAACTATCTTGCTCAAATTTCTTCGACACACTCGATATCGAGGCAGAGGCTTCGGTCGTGGAGTCGGTGGCGGAGGAGCACCACATAAACTTCTACTATCCATCGGAGTTCCGTGTGCGCCTCTCGTTCGACGATGTAACTACACCACAGGAGGTTGAGGAGGTTATAGCAATCTTCGCCGAGGCAAAGGGCAAGAAGGCGAAGAAGGTACACCACGCAACCGAGCCGCAACACTTTATGGAGCGTAAATCGGCATATCTCGCCGAGCCTGTATTCAATCGCTACCGCTCGGAGAGCGAGTTGATGCGCTACATCAAACAACTCGAATTGCGCGATATCTCGTTGGCAAACTCGATGATTTCGCTCGGCTCTTGCACCATGAAGTTGAACGCCGCATCGTTGATGCAACCTCTCTCGTTGGCTGGTTTCCAGAATATCCACCCATTTGCTCCTGCCACTCAGCGCGAAGGATACACCGCACTCATCGAGGAGTTGGAGCACGACTTGGCAACTATCACAGGTTTTGCTGCCTGCTCGGTACAGCCAAATTCGGGCGCAGCGGGCGAGTATTCGGGTTTGATGGTTATACGTGCATACCACCAGAGTCGCAATCAGGGCTACCGCAACATCGTTTTGATTCCTGCATCGGCACACGGTACAAATCCAGCATCGGCGGCTATGGCAGGTATGAAAATTGTAACCGTAGCGTGCGACGAACACGGAAATATCGACGTTGAGGATTTGAAGGCTAAGGCGGAGCAGTACTCGTCGGAGTTGTGCGCATTGATGGTTACCTACCCTTCGACACACGGCGTATTCGAGAGCCGCATTCGTGAGATTGTTGACACCATTCACGACGCCGGTGGCGAGGTATATATGGACGGTGCAAATATGAATGCACAGGTTGGCTTGACAAATCCAGGCTTTATCGGAGCCGATGTATGCCACCTTAACCTCCACAAGACCTTCGCAATGCCACACGGTGGCGGTGGTCCGGGCGTTGGCCCTATCTGCGTGGCTTCGCACCTCGCGCCATTCCTCCCATCGCACTCGGTAGTGGCGACAGGTGGCGACGAGGGCATTACAGCCGTGTCGTCATCGCCTTGGGGTTCGGCAATGTTACTGCCTATAACATACGGATATATAAAGATGCTCGGCGAGGAGGGACTGCGCAGAGCAACCGAAATGGCTATCGTGAATGCCAACTATATGGCTTCGGCAATCAAAGATGAGTTCCGCACCTACTACTCGGGCGAGACGGGACGTGTAGGTCACGAGATGATTCTCGATTTGACCAACTTCAAACGCGACTATGGCGTAGATTGCGGCGATGTAGCACACAGACTTATGGACTATGGCTTCCACGCGCCTACGCTCTCGTTCCCTGTTCACGAAACGTTGATGGTCGAGCCTACCGAGTCGGAGCCAAAGGAGGAGATGGATCGCTTTATCGAGGCGTTGGTGCAGATTAAGCGTGAGGCTGAGGCTATCAATGGCGAGGCGGACAATGTGGTGGCAAATGCACCGCATATTGCCGAGGAGATTGCTGGCGAGTGGTCGCACCCATACTCTCGCCACGAGGCTGCCTTCCCGTTGGCGTGGGTTGCACGTTCGAAGTTCTTCCCATATGTGACGAAAATCGACAACGGCTATGGCGACAGAAACCTTGTCTGCAAAAATGAAGAGTAGTGATTATCACTTAAAAAATGTACGCGCCGTGCGAAATATTGTAAAAATACATTGTGTGAATACCAACACCTCCATCGAAGTTGAGATGGGTACGTCGTTGGTGGAGTTGCTCGAGAATATAAATCTGAAGGGTAAATACCCCTTCCTCGCAGCCTTTGTGAACAACAAGTTGAAGGAGTTGAACTACAAGGTCTACACTCCGGCGAATGTGGAGTTTTTCGACATTACTCTGCTTGCCGGATTCCGTGTTTACCAACGTTCGCTGATATTTATTATGCAGGCTGTGGTGTCGAAGTTGTACCCACAGCAGAAGTTCCACGCACGCCACGCCATAGGCGACAGCATCTATTGCGAGGTTGAGGGGAAGAGCGAATTTTCGGCAGAGGAGTGCCAAACGCTCTACAACGCTGCGTATGAGATTGTGAAGGCGGATATCCCTATCACAAGCGAGAAACTTCCGACCGAGGAGGTAGTTAAGGAGTTTGAGCAACGTGGTTTTGACGACAAAATAGACCTGCTCCAAACTCGCCAACGACTATATAGCACCATCTACAGATTGGGCGACGAGGTTGGATATTTCTTTGGAGCGTTGATACCTTCGACTCGCTATGTGGATCGCTTCGAGATACACCCATACCGCAATGGCTTCTATATTTCGATGCCATCGCGCACGGCACCCGATGTGATAGCACCTGCTCCAAATCTGCAAAAGATGTTCTCCATATTCGATGGATATAGCGAGTGGGTGGAGATTATGGGTGTGGCAACCGTAGGCAAACTCAACAAGCGTATAGAGCAGGGCGATGCAAGCGAGTTGATTCAGATTGCCGAGGCTCTGCACGAGAAGCGACTCGCTCGAATTGCCGACACCATAGCCGAGGCAAATCGTGAACGAGGTTTGCGACTGGTGCTTATCTCGGGCCCATCGTCGAGTGGTAAGACCACCACGTCGAAGCGACTCGGAGTGCAGCTGCGAGTACTCGGTTTGCACCCGGTGCTTATATCTACGGATGACTACTTCGTAAATCGAGAGGATACCCCTCGCGACGAGAATGGCGATTACGATTTCGAGGCGTTGGAGGCGATAGATTTGGCGCGACTCAACGAGGACCTCGGACGATTGATGGCTGGCGAGAGTGTAGAGATTCCACGCTTCGACTTCATTAGTGGCACTCGCAAGTGGCACGACAACCCACTTCAACTCGACGACCGCTCGATACTTATTATGGAGGGTATACACTCGCTCAATCCTCGACTTACGCCGAGCATTCCCGATGCGGCAAAGTTCCGCCTATATGCTTCGTGCTTTACGTCGGTGGCAATGGATAACACCTCGCGCATACACACCACCGACAATCGTCTGTTGCGCCGTATGATTCGTGACAACGCTACGCGAGGTATTAGTGCTGCCGATACGATTGCTCGCTGGCCAAGCGTGCGTCGTGGCGAGGAGCGCAATATATTCCCATATCAAGAGGAGGCTGATGTGATGTTCAACTCGTCGCTATTCTACGAAATTGCGGTGCTGAAGCCGTTTGCCGAGCCGTTGTTGCGCGCCATACCGAACACCCGTCCCGAGTACGCTACAGCGCAAGGTATGTTGAAATTCCTGGATAATTTCCATCCTCTCGTGACCGACGAGATTCCCCCTACCTCTGTGCTTCGAGAGTTCGTAGGTGGCAGTGCATTCAAGTATTAGAGGATAAGAAAGAGATGAGAAAGAGAAAAGAGCGACCTCGGGGTCGCTCTTTTTCGCTATTTCTTATAGAGTACTGGGAACACCGTCAGTCGCAACTGCGTAAGTCCGTAAGGTGTGAGTTCTATCTCTTTGCCCCGACCTGTTGCCGTAGGGGCTACAGGCAAATTCGGGGTCAAAAGTTCGCCCTTAGGGCCCTTTGCCAACTCCCAATCAATAGGGTATGCCTTGACGCGAAGGCGAGGACCATTTTTGGTCATCACAGCCTTTACCTCTGCATCGGCTGCTACGGCATAATTCCAGTCACCTGTAGGAGTGATGCTCCAGCACGGGAAGGCGTTGTCGTCAGCCGGATACTTACCATTCATATTTGCGTAGCGAACAGTGTCCTTCTCCCACTTCTCAGGTATTGCATAGGTGTATACAAGCGGACCACGCTCGAACCATACGCCACCACCGTGAGCGGTTTTGCGTACACTCTTCATAGGCAAATCGAGAACGATTTTATCGCCATCAACGAACTTTCGGTTAAGGGTAAAGAACGAGCCGGCAACTAACTCCTCCTCAACCTTCTTACCATTTACCGAAAGCGTAGCACCCTCGCACCAAGTTGGTATGCGGAGATGAAGCGCAAACTTCTTCGCCTTCTTTGCCTCTACGCTAATTGTTACGCGCTCGTCGTATGGATACGATGTCTGCTGAATAAACGACACATCTTTGTCGTACTTGAATGTCGACGGGCCATAGAGTGCCGCTACAACGCCATCTTTGCTGCGAAGCCACATTCGCGCAACGTAGTTTGGCATAAGGCGATGAATCTGTCCGGCGCAACACTCGGTTTGGTGAGTAGGGCGGTATGCCATCCAGGTCGAACAGTAGTTGTCTTTGTTGTGGTTTGATGTTCCTGTGCAGATGAACTGATTTACCGAGGAGTAGTATTGCAACGACTTGAAATCGTTGGCAATGGCTCCCATACCTGCATTGAATACAATTTTTTCGAGCATATCGGCATACTTTGCCTCCTTCAATATTTCGAGGTAGTAGCCGAGGGTCCAACTCATATCCACCGCATCGCAAGTCTCGTGGCTATGCATAATACCACGACCTCTGGTCCACTCCGACGAGGTGAAGAGTCCGTCAGGAAGCTCGTTCTCGTGGAAAAGACGCTCCAGCGAGGTTACGCCGAGGTGTTTGTAGTATGGGTTGCCCGTAGCCTCATAGAGCATAATCGGCAACTTCAAAAATTCACACATTGTTACTCCGTGCATCTCGTAAGGCTTCTCGGCAGAGAGCCACTCGATAGTTACGCGCGAGTCGCGGTGCTTCTGGTCGCCACCAACATAGTCTTTGCGGTTGCGGAGTACATAATCTGCCTTCTCGATGAGCTTCTTATTGCCTGTTCTTGCCGCAGTCCAGAGCAGACCTTCGAGTGAGATTATGTTGCGTCGGTAGGTGAGGTGTTCGATTGTGTATGCCTCGTAGTTGCGTTCCAAAGCCTGCAGCATCTCCTTCGTCGGATTGGCGTTGTAGGCAGCCTGCATTGCGCGGAAGAATACTGCCGTAGGCCACGAAATATCGACCTTTGGCGAGCCGAGCGTGCCATCGGGTAGAGGGTTTGCCAAGGTGTAGCGTATGCCGGCCATTGCCTTCTCAATCATCGCTTCGTCGTCGATAAGGTAGCCCAAACGAATAAGTCCATCGGTGTAGTAGGCTGTCTGCTCATAGCGCCACCAGTCGCGGCCGTGCTTACCCATTCGTGGAATCTCGCCGTCCCATAACTTTGTGGTGTAAGGGTAGGATAGAGCCTCGGGGTGTCCTGTAAGTCCAGCCTTCTGGGTCTGTAAGTACTCCATAATCCAGCCTTGAGGCTTTACCTCTTTCAGACTGGCATCCTCCCACTGCTGCGCGCTTACTGCTGTAGCGAGCGCAATGAATAGAAGAGCAATAATTGATTTTTTCATAAATAGTTATTTTTAGATAGGTGTTTCCAACTACAAATGTATCACATTTAATTTATATTTACAATATATACATAAGAAAAGCATCTGTGAATTTCACAGATGCTCTCTAAAATGTGGACCCAGAGGGGCATGATCCCACGACCTTCGGATTATGAGTCCGCTGCTCTAACCAACTGAGCTATGGGTCCTAAACCTTTTTGCGAGTGCAAAGATAGAAATTAAAATTAAAAATTAAAAATTAAGACTTAAAAATTATCTATTTTCTTTCTATTTGCATTCTAAGTTTCGCTACACAAATGGTAACTTAACCACCTCGGCTCTCAAAAGACGGTCGCGTATAACCACGCATACCACGGTGCCAACCTTCGCAAACTCGGTCTTAACATATGCCATACCGATGCCTACCTTCAAACAAGGCGACATTGTTCCCGAGGTGATGTGTCCAATCTCGTTACCCTCCGTATCTGCCACCTTATACTCGTGACGAGGAATGCCTCTGTCAATCATCTTCAGACCTACCAACTTCTTCTCCACGCCATTTGCCTTCTGCTCGGCGAGGAACTCTCGGTCGATAAAATCTTTACCATCCACAAATTTGGTAATCCAACCCAAGCCCGCCTCGATAGGCGAAGTTGTGTCGTCAATCTCGTCGCCATAGAGGCAGAAACCCTTCTCCAAGCGGAGAGTGTCGCGCGCACCCAAGCCGATATTCTTCAAACCGTATTCCTCGCCGGCTTTCCACAACTCCTCCCAGATGTGATCGGCATCCTCGTTGTGCATATATATCTCGCAACCACCCGAGCCGGTGTAGCCGGTCATCGAGAGTATCACCTCGCAACCTGCCAACTGCAACTGCTTGAATGTGTAGTACTCCATATTCTCAACCTCCTCCTCGCACATCTTCTGCACGATTTTCATTGCGAGAGGGCCCTGCACTGCCAACTGCGAGATGCGGTCGGAGGCGTTCTCCAACTCCACACCCTCGCGCATACCGAATGCCTTGCCCTGCTCCAAGATGTGAGCCCAATCTTTGTCGATATTGGCTGCATTTACGCAGATGAGGTACTTCTGCTCCGAGTAGCGATAAATGATGATGTCGTCCACGATACCGCCCTTGCCGTTAGGCATACACGAGTATTGAGCCTTGCCGTCGTAGAGTTTTGTTACATCGTTTGTGCCTATTCGCTGCAAGAGGGCTGTGGCGTTCTCGCCCTTAACCCAAATCTCGCCCATATGGCTCACATCGAATACGCCTGCGCCGTTGCGTACGGTCATATGCTCGTCGTTGATGCCCGAAAACTCGATAGGCATATTGTAACCCGCAAACTCCGCCATCTTGGCACCATTTGCAATGTGATACTTAGTGAATACGGTTGTTTTCATAGTTGTTATGTTGTTTTAGGTTCTTTCTATATTTCTTATAAAGGTTGTTAAGGGTTATTAGCGGCTATTAAGGGTTGTTAATGTTTTTGTTTGCGCCACCCCTAATATCCCTTAATATCCTTTAACTCCCTTTAATAGCCTTTATGCCGGCGCAACATATTGCAAATTTAACAATTTTTTGCTCACAAATTCACAACTTTCGAAAATAATTTCTAAATTTGTGGTGCAGTCCTCGGATTGCAGACATATTTTGATGAAAGTGTTTTCGCAGTCCTAAGATGGAAATGTGGTAGTTTTCAATTGACTAAGGGATAACGAACAACACCTATTTCTTGTATATATGCGATTGGTATGTTCTATGCCAATGTATAGCTATATACAGGTGTGGGGCATTGTATCGTTTATTTTAGTC
>JAZOMA010000016.1:0-2825 GCA_045653565.1 Alistipes sp. | reverse complement strand
TTACGCATATACTCGGGAGTTCTGAGGTTGTGAGCTTCGCTTGATGATATATTGCAAGGCTTGATATGTATGCTGCTTTTTACTGCCATAGGTCTTTGATTTTATTGGTTACAATTAGGTTGTTTGTTTGCTCGCTACCACTTGGGGTTCTTAGGGGCGAAGCCCATAAGCGGAGTGCAGAGAGGTCACTCTGCACCCTCGGTAGAGCCCACAACTACTTTAAGCGAAGCGTGTAGTTATAGTGGGCTATAACCTGAAGCCTCGTTTCTTCTTCGGCTGCGGTTGTGGCATCCGTCTTGCGGATTGGACTTGCGATTTTTTCTCTGCTTGTTTTGCTTGGATTCTGTGGCATAAGTAGTCGTTCAAATCCTTGTGTCCTGCGTAGTGGTGCGACATATCTTGCAGCCTGTTTCCGAACATCTTTTTCAGATTCTCATACGCTCTTTGCCCTGCTTGGTCGTTATCAAGAAAACTACCTATTCGGGAATATGGACGTAGCAGTTGTTCAGCTTTTGAGAGGTTGGTAACGGAGTTCAGTACCATATAATCCTGCTCGCTTGTGCGAGGTTCTTCGGGATTATTGTTTTCTCGGATTGTAAGGAATGAGAGATAATCCATAAAGCCCTCGAAGAGGTAACACACATCTCGCTGCTCGCCCTGCTGTCGGATATGGGTAATATCCTTTGGAGCAAGACAACCTTTGAAGTAGCGGTTACGGAGTTCATAGCCACCTGAGATATTGGGAAAGCCTACAACGAAGTAGGTTTTGCCCTCATACTCATATCGCAACTCCTTACACTCTCTTTTGGCGAGTTCGATGTTTATTCCTCGTCCTCGCAGATAGTCGATAAGGGCTAGAGAAGATAATTCGCCAACCTGTACACCTTGAAAACTGCTGCTATGTGTCTTCTGCTCGCCAAAAGAGAATGATGCCGGGCGAATGTAAGGTGTTCGCTCTGCTATGCGCTCCAACAGATAGGCTACATTGTCGCTATGGTATAGTTCTGCTGCCAATGCGATGATGTTGCCACCCTTGCCGATACCGAAGTCGTACCATTGGTTTAACTCGGTATTTACCTTGAACGAAGCATCTGTTTCGTTCCTCAGTGGTGATTTATACCATAGGCTCCTGCCTTGTTGCTTAACAGGCGTATAACCCAAACTTTGCAGATAGTCTGCCAACTTGATTTTCTTTATTTCATTGATGTTCATATTGTTTCAGTTTTTACAAGTTAATTGATTGGTTGATATACCGATTGAGTGATGTTGTGCAGTCACTCAATCGGCTTCAAGTTTTACTATTTAGGTTTATAAGTACGAATCATATACACCCGAACTAAACTAAACCTACATTAGAATACGAAGTCGGGATTGTATCGCCACCCTTTGCCATCTGGGATTATCATCCGTTTATTTTCGAGGAATTTCCTCAAATCCACAAGCTTATTGCGACCTCGTTCATAACCGATACTCGCATAGCCCGTTTTCAGTGCTGCAATGATATTCGGGTAGCCCTGTATCACATTATTGCCGAAAGCAGCTTCCAATGCTTGGCGGTGCTCCTGCTCGCTAAGCTCATTCAATGGGAATGTGCGATCTTTGCGTGGCTGGTCAAAGGTGTAATCCCTGACCAATTCGGGTAGAGCATCATCATTGATGCGGAAAGCAAACGGGGAGAAATCCCTATCTCGAATGTGCATAGCCTTGACCTCACTGATATTGGCATCCTGCGTGCTTTTGGTTACTTGCAGCACCGTTTCTGCCTTATTGTTGAGTTCTGTTCCGATATGCCCTCGGGTGTTGTCATCGCCTTTGTTCAGGTGTAGTACCGTATGGATATGTAGATTATACTCGCTCGACCAACGCATCAACAAGTTGATAATCTCTGCTGATTCGCTTGGGGAGTTTATATCGTACATCAAATCTCTGATGCCGTCAATAATCACAAGCCCGATACCCTTTACTCTTCGCAAGGTCTCGCCGATAATCTCTCTACGCCTTTCGGGAGTATGCTCACGCAAGACTATGAAGAGAAAATCTTTGCTGTTTTGCTCAATATCGCACCCTGCCAATCGCATAATGCGTTTGAGCACCTTATGGCAATGGTAGAAACTCTGCTCGGTATCCACATAGAGAATCTTGCGTTTCTCTTGTGGCAGATATGCCGAGTATTGCAAAACCTCACTGTTTCGTAGTGCAGCAGCCACGATTGCCGAGATATTAAAGGTCTTTTTGCTCTTTGCCTTGCCTGTCGAGGCACTGAAATTACCCAGTGTGCCTATGGTCGAGCCATTCACCCATAGTATTTCGGGCGGTGTGTCGTAAGTGTCGGTAACTTTCAGATGAACGCTTCGCCAGATAGCAGCAAACTCATCATCTGCCATCTGGGGCTTGGGTGTCGATGCTCTATTATTTTCCATAGTTACGCAATTTACGATTAGCACTCTTGGCAATGGTCAATGCAGCATCGCTCTTATCGTTCACTCTACGAGCGAGATTATCAGCCCACGAAAGAAGCTCCTTACGCGAAAAGAGAAGTTTGTTGCCATACTTGCGGAATGGCACTTCACCCTTTGCCGTAAGTTTATACAAGCGTGCTTTGGAGATTAGGAATCCGTGCTGCTCCAATGCCTCGACTGCGGCATCGGGAGTGAGATTGTCGGGCAGCTCTTTTTGAGTATGGTTAAGACCTGCCAATGTCTGCGAAACGGTTTCGCTTACGATAGCCCTTAACTCTTCGGGCGTGGTTACAATAATTTGGTTCATTTTATTCGTCCTTTTTAAGTTAATACTTGGCTATCGTCATAGCCCTCTCAACCGATTGA
>JAZOMA010000015.1:0-3365 GCA_045653565.1 Alistipes sp. | reverse complement strand
ATGATGGTGCCATAGCTCAGTTGGTAGAGCAAAGGACTGAAAATCCTTGTGTCCCCGGTTCGATTCCTGGTGGCACCACAGCAAAGAAAAGCAAAACAACGTAAAATCCTGATTTTCAACGAAAATCGGGATTTTTTATTTTCCCCCAAAACGCAAAAAAGTGCGGTTCACGACCGCCTTTGGTGGAGCAAGAGGTGGAGCAAACAGGTATTCCAAACATCTCCACCTTAAAAGGACGTTTTTCGCTGATTCACAATATTTTGCATAGTATCAAAACGGGCTCGGATTCCTACATTTGTCGAACTAATGTTTAACTTAAAAGTAGGAGAAAATGAGACGAGATTCATTTAATGTGCTTTTCTTTATCAAGAAAACCAAGCTGCTGAAGAACGGTGAGGCTTCAGTATGTATGCGCATCACAGTCAATGGCGCAAGAGTTGAGACAAACATCCGTAAAAGTATTGAGCCTGTATCGTGGAACCAGGCTAAGGAGTGTGCAAGGGGCAAAAGCCGTAAATCAACCGAGCTTAACAACTACATCGAGGAGAGCGAAGAGCCCCTCTCGACACGCCGCAACATCGTAGTAATTGCCGATGAGGCACATCGCAGCCAATACGGACTGACCGAGAAAATCGACAGCGAAGGTCGAGTGAAGGTGGGAGCAGCACGCCGAGTACGTAACTCGCTGCCAAATGCCACATACATAGGCTTTACGGGTACGCCGATTTCGCAGAAAGACCGCTCGACAAGAGAGGTGTTTGGCGACTACATAGATGTTTACGATATGACGCAAGCGGTGGCAGATGGTGCTACACGCCCTGTGTTCTACGAGAGCCGAGTGATAAATCTGCACCTCGATGAGGCAACGCTCCGCCGCATAGATGACGAGTACGAGGCGATGGCTGGTGAGGCGGAGGAGTACGCAATCGAAAAGAGCAAGCGCGAGTTAGGTCGTCTTGACTCAATACTTGGCGCAGACGAAACGATAGATTCGCTTGTGGGCGATATTCTCGACCACTACGAGAACTACCGCCAATATGAGCAGACGGGTAAGGCGATGATTGTCGCCTACTCACGCCCGATAGCGATGAAAATATACCGTCGCATCTTGGAGTTGCGACCTGCGTGGACGGAGAAGTTGGCGGTGGTGATGACCTCGGGCAACAAAGACCCCGAGGAGTGGCGCGAAATAATCGGCAATGACGCCCACAAAAAGGAGCTCGAAAAGCGATTTAAGGATAACGACAGTCCGCTGAAAGTGGTGATTGTGGTGGATATGTGGCTCACGGGATTTGATGTGCCGTCGCTCTCGACGATGTATGTCTATAAGCCGATGTCGGGGCACAACTTGATGCAGGCTATCGCCCGTGTAAATCGTGTATTTGGCGACAAGCAGGGCGGTTTGGTGGTCGATTATGTGGGAATTGCTTCCGCTTTGAAGCAGGCAATGAATGACTACACCATTCGTGACCGCAAGAACTACGGTGACACCGATATTTCAAAGACCGCATATCCCGAATTCCAAAAGAAGTTGGAGGTGTGCCGCGACTTGTTGCACGGCTTCAACTACTCGGCATTCTACGGTGGGTCGGATATGGCACGCGCTGCGGCGATTGCGGGTGGTGTTGATTTCCTGCAAGATCCCAAACGAGAAGAAACAAAGAAACTATATATCAAGGAGGCGTTGTTGCTGCGTCAGTCGTTGTCGCTGTGTCAGAGTCTTCTGCAACGCGAGGAACGATTGGAAGCGGCCTATTTCGAGGCGGTACGCACATTGCTGACCCGTGTTGAAGGTAAGGGCAAGATTTCGTTCAGAGAGATTAACGAGCGCATAAACGAACTGCTCAAACAGAGCATCAAGAGCGAGGGCGTGATAAACCTCTTCTCGGACATCAAAGAGGAGTTCTCGATTTTCGACCCGAAGTTCTTGGAGGAGATAGCGCAGATGAAGCAGAAGAACTTTGCTGTGGAGTTACTGCGCAAGCTGATCGCCGAGCAGATAAGGGTTTATCAGCGTACGAACACCGTGCGTGCCGAGAAGTTCTCCGAGATTTTGGCAAATGCAATGAGCAACTACCTCAAAGGTTTGCTCACCAATGAGGAGGTTATTGAGGAACTGTTGAAGACCGCACGAGCGATCGTCAGTGGTGAGGAGGAGAGCAAGAAACTCAATCTCTCGACCGAGGAGTTGGCATTCTACGATGCTATAACCAAGCCCGAGGCGGTGCAGGACTTCTATACCAACGAGCAACTTATCGCCATTACGCGCGAACTCACAGACGCGCTCCGAACAAATAAGACCATTGATTGGACGATGAAGGAGAGTGCCCGTGCCGGTATGCGCCGCATTGTGAAACGACTGCTCAAAAAGTACAAATATCCGCCCGAGGGTCAGGAGGCTGCCCTAGAAACCATTATGACCCAATGCGAAATGTGGAGTGACAATAACATTTAGGATATGACCGAGACCAACAGCACAATGTATGAGAGGAGTGTTCCCTGAATTTGATATTGAGCAAGAGGTGTGGCGATACAAGTATTTATGTGCATACGTTGATGATAGTTTCAAATTCATAAATAGTTTTATCGTTGTACCGCAAGTGCTCATGAACTGCTCATGATGGCACTAAGTAGGCACTAAGATAGAACTAAGTTGGCACCCAGTCGGAACCTAGTCGGCACCCAGTTGATAGTTGTTTAAAAAGGTATCTATAATATTAGCGAACTCGCAAATCAATCTTGTGGGTTCGTTTGTTTTGAACTGTCAAGCTTTTCTTTATAGTTGCAATCATATATTTTTTTGTTCAACCTATCATAAAATAAAGAAAAAGTATTATCTTTGCATATTATATGATATATTGAGGTTATGGCAAAGAGTACAATGGGGACAAAATTACCCCCAAAGTTGGAGCAAAAAATGCAGGTTGTTGGCGAGCAAATAAAGCTTGCTCGTTTGCGTCGTAATTTGAGTGTTGCACAGGTGGCGGAGCGTGCAACTTGTTCACCTCTTACGGTGTCACGCATAGAGAAAGGTGTCCCCACAGTGGCGATAGGCATCTATCTGCGTGTGTTGTATGCCCTGCAACTTGATGATGATATTCTCTCTTTGGCAAAAGATGATGAACTCGGCAGGGCGTTGCAAGATATGAATTTGCCCCAGCGTGAAAGGGCATCTAAAAAGGAGTAATGTGCTATGAAAAAGTTGTATGTATATGCCGATTTTGATTGGCTCAAAGAGATTGAGTTAGTTGGTGAACTTGGCTACGAATCACTTCGTGGCTCGGACAGTTATAGTTTCAAGTTTGCTGATAGTTGGATTAAAAAGTACAATGCCATTACCCTCAGCGAAGACCTTAACAACTATC
>JAZOMA010000014.1:0-22797 GCA_045653565.1 Alistipes sp. | reverse complement strand
AAAACGCCGTATTTTGTTGAAATACAGCGTTTTGACTAATTTGTCGTTTTCTTCAAGTGGTGCCACCAGGAATCGAACCGGGGACACAAGGATTTTCAGTCCTTTGCTCTACCAACTGAGCTATGGCACCTCCTATTTGCTACGCCCCGAAGGGTTTTGCGAGTGCAAAGGTAGCGCAAATATTTTATTCTGCAAATTTTTTACTCAAAAAATCTTAAAAATCTTTTGAAACGCTCCCTTTGCCGTTGCAAAACCGAGGTTATTAAGGGTAAGTAAGGGCTGTTTGCGGTGGGCGAGGGTGCAAATAAGAGTTTGAAAACGCTTGCTTAATCGAAAAAAATAGTTAATTTTGTGGTACACAAACAACAAAAACTGAAAAATAGAGAGAAGAATTTTTGATTTTACATATTAACTAATTGAGCTTTTAGCTCTTGTTCTCGACTCCGTAAACGACCAAATTTTATAAGTAGGAGAGAATGAGTAGCGAGGGTTCGCGTCTGAAGGGCGTGAACCGTTCGTACTTATCTACCTACTATGCTTTGGTCGGCTATCGGAGTTAGATAAGCAAACGAATGGATTCGCGCTTTTTCTTTTGCTTATGGGTTCTAAGGGTTGGAAGCCGCAACTTCAAAACCTCAGACCTATGGCAAAGAAAAATTCTAACCTACACCAAGCCAAGAAGGCGAAAAATGACGAGTTTTATACTCGGTTAGAGGATATTAATGCTGAGTTGCGCCATTATCGTGACCACTTTCGTGGTAAGACCGTGTTGTGCAACTGCGATGATCCTCGAATCTCTAACTTTTTCATCTACTTCGCCCACAATTTTGAACATCTCGGACTTAAAAGGTTAATTACGACCTGCTACAAAAGCAAAGATGCCGATTTATTTAGTTCGCAAAGCAGCGAGCAGGCAATTTGGCTGGAGTATTTTGGGGATAAAAATGGCGACAGGGTTCCCAACCCCGACGAGATAGGTGTCCACTATTTCGAGGGCGATGGCGATTTTCGTTCGGCAGAGTGTATTGAGTTGCTGAAACAGGCGGACATTGTGGTGACTAACCCGCCGTTTTCTCTATTCCGTGAGTATGTTGCCCAACTTATTGAGTACGATAAGAAATTCTTAATAATTGGAAGCAAAAATGCAATTACGTATAAAGAAATTTTCCCTCTCTTGAAGGACAATAAAATGTGGATAGGAGTGGGCAATGTTACAACATTTCTAAAGCCAGGGGGCGAAAAACAAACGTTTGGTAATATTGGCTGGTATACCAATTTGGAACACAGCAAACGAAATGAGGAGATTGTGTTGTATAAAACATATGCTTCAGAGGAGTATCCAGTGTATGATAACTACGATGCAATAGAGGTTTCGAAGGTGTCCGAAATACCTTATGACTACGATGGTGTTATGGGCGTGCCGATTACATTTTTGGATAAATATAACCCAAAGCAGTTTGAGATAGTGGGTCAAATGGCAAATACTAATGTGGATGACTACAATTTTGGTTATCCATTTGTTGATGGTGTGAGAAAATATGCACGTATTTTAATTCGAAAAATCAAAAAATAACTACAATTATGAAAATTGAACTTCATTTTATTAAGATTCGCGATCTCGTTAACGGGTTTAGAGAGAACGCAGACGAGGGTGTGTTTGGTTATGGAGGTAAGTTGAATATTCGACCACCTTACCAACGAGAGTTTCGTTATAGCGAAAACCAGCAGAAAAAGGTTGTGGATACCATCCGCAAGAAGTTTCCGCTTAATATTATGTATTGGAGCAAAGAGGCAGATGGTACATATGAAATGATTGACGGACAGCAAAGAACGTTGTCAATTTGCGGTTTTGTGAATCACGATTTCAATGTCTACGATCAGGATAGAGGTGTTGTTGTCTATTTTGATGGTTTGACCGAGGATGAACAAAACGAGTTCCTCGACTACGAATTGATGGTTTATATTTGCGAAGGCACTCTTCCCGAAAAGTTGGAGTGGTTTAGGGTTATCAATATCGCTGGCGAGAAGTTGTTGGATCAAGAGTTGTTGAATGCTCTCTATACGGGTCCTTTTGTGAGCGATGCTCGTCGCTATTTCTCGAAGACGGGCTGTGCGGCTTATAAGTTGGCGAACAAATATGTTAATGGTGTACCTATCGAGCAGGCGTATTTAGCCAAGGCTCTGCAGTGGGCTGCACACCGTGATAAAACCAACGTTGAAACCTATATGGCTCTTCATAGAGGTGACCAAAATGCTAATAGCCTGTGGCTCTATTTTCAGCAGATAATAGCGTGGGTGGAAGCAACATTTACGAACTATCGCCGTGAAATGAAAGGATTGAACTGGGGCGAAATGTATGAAAAGTTTGGTCAGAATAACTACGACACAGACGAGTTGGAGCGACAAATTCATTCGTTGATGGAGGATAACGAGATACAGAAAAAATCGGGAATTTATCGTTATGTGTTGAGTGGCGATATTCGAGATTTGAGTTTCAGATCCTTTGATGACAAGCAAAAGCGTGAGGCATACGAGCGACAGGGTGGTATATGTTGCCATTGCGAAGAGCACTTCAATATTTCGGAAATGGAGGCAGACCATATTACGCCGTGGGTTGAGGGTGGTACGACGACGGCAGATAACTGCCAGATGTTGTGCAAAAGATGCAATCGTATAAAAGGTGCGAGATAGTTGACGCCTGCATAACGCAGAAATCAACTTGTTATACGACTTCCGACAAAAAGAGTGTGTCCAACGGTTTTTGGACACACTCTTTCGGTTTAGATGCTGACTGCAGACGATTACTCGCCGTTGTCGTCGCGGTGGATCTCGTCAAACATCTGCTGCATCGTTGGGTTGTTTGCCGTGAGGGTGCGAATTGTGACCTTCTGCGCCTTGTTGTTGGCGATGCGCAGGTTCTTGCCCGAAAGACGCAGCGCCTCCTTCACCTTCTCCAACTGCTTGATCGACTCGTCGATAGACTTTATCGCATCCTCGTAGTGACCGTGTGCGAGTGACACGTTGCGGAAGATGTCCTCCTTGAACGAAGTGAGGTTATCCTCGAAGTTCGAAATATCGACCGACTGACTGCGTATCTCTGCCAACTCGCGCTGGTAGGAGAGACTCTTGCGTGCCGCCTGTGTCAACAATGTGATGATTGGCACAAAGAATTGAGGGCGAACGACATACATCTTCTCGTAGCGGTGCGAAACATCCACGATACCCATATTGTAGAGTTCGCTCTCAGCCTCCAATGTCGAAACCAAAACGGCATACTCGCAACCCTTCTTTTTACGGTCGGCATCGAGCTTCTTGAGATGATCCTCGTTCTTCTTTTTGTTTGCCGAACAATCCTCCTCGTTCTTCATATCGAACATAATCGAGATGTACTCTCTGTCACCATCTTTGGCGCGGAAGATGAAGTCGCCCTTGCTACCTTCGGCAACCTCGTTATCCTTCTCGAATGTGGCCTCCGGAATCAATGCGCGAAGCGAGCGCTCGTACTCTACGCGGCAATGCTCCTCGAGAGTTTCGCCAAGCATCTTGGTCGAGAGTCTGCTACGCATATCGCGATAACGCTCAATCATCTCCTCGGCTACGCGCATCTCGGTTGAGTGCTGCTCCTTGAGTGCAGTTTCGCGCATATGGGCTTGCTTCTGCTCGGTGTAGAGTTGATTGCGCAACTCCGAAATCTCCTGTTCCTTCTCGTGAATAGAGTTGAGAGCCTTGGTCTGCTCGGTCATAATGGCTACCTTGGTGGCATCCTCGATGCTCTCGAGTTTGCTGCGCAACTCGCTAATCTGCTGCTCGCGCTTTACAATCTCGCTCTGCATCTCCATAGCCTTCTTCTCGCCGGCGATATCCAGCTGCTCGCGAAGGCGGACAATCTCCTGCTCTTTTGCGCTCATCTCTTTGTCGCGCAGGCTTAATTGTGCTTGCAACTCCTGCTCGCCCTTGGCGATGATGGCCTTCTGCTCAGCCTTTACGCGAGCATCAATCTCGGCGATGCGACGTTGTAGTTCTTGTTCAAACGCCTGATCCTTAACCTGATTAACAATCGAAGCGTAACCCGACTCGTCAATTACGAATGGGGTGTTGCAATGTGGACATTTTAATTCATTCATAAGTCTAATATTTTAAAGTTAAACAATAGTTATTTGCTTCTGCTATTTGGACTGGTTGAACATCCAGTAGAGTAGTCGCGAGGTGTATGGCGCTCTCTTTAGCGGGATGTTGTAGGCAACCTGAATGTTGAGGTCGAACTTTTTGTTGAACTCCTTCATAGTCCTGATGAACAACTCCCCGTGATCGAGATTGCCCTCTATCGCCGACTTTGTATGCACGAGGTAGAGATGGATCATCTCGTGCAACAATACGATGCGGAACTGCTCCTCGGTAAAGTCGTAACGGTCTGTTATGGTTATGCTCATACGGTGGTATTTCCCCGGTTTATGCAGGTTTTTGTAGCAGTTGAAGTAGCCCAACATCTTGTATGATGTGTGGATGTAAAAACTGCAAAGCGGCAACTTGTTGTTGAAGTACAACTTGTTGTACTCCTTGAAATAACGCTCTATTACACGACTGCTTGCTACCATATCTCTGTTTATTCTGTTTGTTATATCTAAAATCCTATTGGTCGTTGTGCGCCGCCAATAACCTCGGCGTTGCAGTGTCTGCAAATGCTCTCGATCGACAACTCCTCAATGCCGATTATGCTGTCTACGACATTCTTGCGGGCGATATTCTCTATTTGACCGCCGCTGAAGTTGTAACGTTCGGCGAGCATCGACGCCTCCTCGCAGGTCAATTCCGGAATCATCGACCGCCAAATTGCCATCTTTGCTTCGACGGCAGGTTGGGTGAATTCAATCTTGTAGATGAATCGACGCTCGAATGCTTTGTCGAGGTTGCAGGTGAGGTTTGTCGTGGCGATGACAATGCCATCGAGGTTCTCCAACTCCTCGAGAATGATGTTCTGAATGGAGTTCTCCATCTTGTCCACCGAACGTACACTATTCTCGATGCGTTTACCAAATATGGCGTCTGCCTCGTTGAAAAATAGTATCGGTGCCACGTCAGAATTCTCTACGGTGGAGCGGTAGTGCTTGAATATTTCGCGGATATTCTTCTCGCTTTCGCCTACCCACTTGCTCTTAATCTCTTCGACATTCACTTCGATAAGGTTGCGTCCCGTTGTGCGTGCCAACTGCAATACGGTCTCGGTCTTGCCGGTTCCCGGTGCGCCGTAAAACAGGCAGGCAAAGCCACTTCTAAAACCTTTATCTTTGAGTTTGGTGCGAATCTCGGCAAACTGCTCCTCCTTCAGTAGTTTGGTTAACCTATCTATCTGCTGCGCTTCGGCAGGATTGTAGAATAGGCTCTTCTCTACGATGTCGGTGTAGCGAATAATGTTCTTTGTGTCACACTCGTCGTAATCTACCTCTATCTCGGTGAGCATATCCTTTACGACCATCGGGGTCAACTCGAAGGCGTCACGGATGCTCGCACCTCCACTGTTTGTGTTCTGCACAAGCCCGAGGGAGTGCAATTTGTGGCTGCGGTTGACCAGTGCGCTGCTGTGCGAGATATGTTCGGATGTCAACTCGAATAGACCTCTGTAATGGCTTGGAGTAATCTGCTGCACATTGTCCGATACGAGCATATTACAGAAGAAAAGAAAGAGTGTGCGGTTGTCACCATTCAGTTCGGGGCAGAGTGTGTTCATCTGCTTCACAAATGTGATGTCGGTGTTGTCTTGCACGAGGAACTCAATCTCGTCACAGAGCATCGAGTAGTCTATCTCGCCACGCATTCGCGATGTGAATAGGGCGTCCAATGCCATAAACCACGAGCGGTCGTCCTGGCATTTTGTGTTGTGGGTACAGGTGTCGGTGTTGTGCTGTATGGCGTTCAACACCAAAGATGAAACCCAAAATACCTTCACACCCTTCACCATTCGGCACTGAACGTAGCGCAGGTGGCATAGGTGGTCTATATCGTTCAGCAGTGGTATCGCCATTATTGTTGTGATGTTCAGCCACCTTGCGATATCGGTCATATCGGTTTGGCGGTCGTAGTACATACTAACCATTGCCACCAATAATATGCTCTGCATCTCGCTGATACCAAAACGCTCCGAGATGTAGGCGATAGGACGTGCAGCAATATCCAGGGTGGCGCTGTTTAACTTCGACTGGTAGGCTACTTCTGCAATCTGCTCGATTGCTTTGTGAAGGGTGAGTTCCACCTCGTTGTCGATCTCCGGAATGCGATTCGTCTCCTCTCTTACTATTCTACTTCTCATATCGCTGTCTGTTTTTTTTAAGTTTTACTTCCGTTCGGTTGAAGGGGTAGAGTAGGCCTGCACTACGTCGAGTAGTGCATTCTGCTCCTATTGTGTATGATGTTGAAAATTAACCCTTTATAAGTGGGTCTGATTTAGTATTTCCTGCAATTCGCTGCATATCGAAATGCTCGAAGGCTCACATCCAAATGTGTAGTAACTGTCGCCCTGGCTGTCGTGTCCGAGTGTTATCTCGCACTGGCGCGCCACCTCGGGCCATATTTTCAGTCGTTCGCCTATGATACGCTTTGATTGCGACTTTGCTTGATACAGGGCCCTTCCCTTGCTGTATTTGCTCTGAATCTTCAATATCCAACTCTTGAAACTGCCCTTCTCGCGCTTGAATAGGGTGTTGAATATGGCGTTTAGCCACGGGTACGAGCGTTCTCGCTTGTGCAGAGAGTTCAGCCCTTTCGAGTTGTTGTAGAGTTCGTGAACATAGAGCGGCTCGCCCATCTGATGACGAATCAACGCCGTTATGTAGAGCATCGTCTGGTCTATGCAGTTGAAACATATTGGCACCTCGTGCTTGCCGATAACAACGACTATTCCGTACTTCGATACGCTCTTGTTTCCCCATTTCGCTGCCACCTTCTCGATTCGTATCGAGATGTTTGTCGCTTCGGTGGCGTTGCTCTCTCCTGCTTGAATCTCAATACTTGGAGTGCTGACGGGCGCAGAGAGAAACTCTATCAGGTGCTTTGCCAATGGCACCGCCTTCAGTGATGGGATGCCATTTTCGCCGAGCATATCGGTAACGTAGAAGAACTTCTCGCGGCTACTCCTGCTCTGCATTATAGGGTCGAGAGTCAGAAGGTTTATCTCCTGCCACGACGATTTTGCAGTGACGTATTTGATTCCTCCGTCGAGAACCATCTTTAGAGTATTC
Source organism: Alistipes sp. (assembly GCA_045653565.1). Lineage (GTDB taxonomy): Bacteria > Bacteroidota > Bacteroidia > Bacteroidales > Rikenellaceae > Alistipes. The sequence continues at coordinate 15,565 of JAZOMA010000014.1, read as the reverse complement.
AACTCCATAATTCTTGCCCTGTTCTCCCTTTTGTTGAGCCTCTTTAGCAACTTTATGCTGCTCTCGACGAAATTGAGGTCGGCGTGTGCAACTCGAGCAACAAAGGCGGCAATATCGAGATAGAAGTTCTTCTTGTCTTCGCGAATTTCGATTTTGTCGAATAGGTATGTAGTCTTGCCTTTCGTGTCGTCAATGAGACGCGCTACGATGTTGTTTGTCTTGAGCTGATGAATCAACTCCTCTGGAAGATTCTCGTTCCCTTTTGCTGTCAAATTTCTGTGACTGACAACATAGTGGTATAGACCGTATGTGAAGGTGTGAAAACGCCCCAAACCCAACACCATTTCCGTCTGCTCGGCACCGGTGTTTTCGTCTGCCAAAAAGCAGATGGAAAATGCGTCGAGATTGAGCGGATTATTTAGGTGTTTTTGGATGGTCATACGGCTGCTCGGTTTTTGGTTGATTTTCTGAGTGCAAAGGTGAGAAAAATTTTTGAATTTTCCAAATTTTAAACGCATAAATTGCTGAAAATCAGTATACATATATTATTATATACGCGAGAGTAGCAAAAAGAGACACATATTAGTAAAAATACACAAAAAGCCGGAAAAAGCAAATTTTTTATACATATAATTTTCTATGTAATAAAAAAAGTTTGACTTACCTTTGTGTTCACATTTCGGATGCGACAAAAACTCGCCCGAAAGTGCAAGACCGAAAAGTTGCAAAAAAAGAGCGTATGGAGAGTATCGAACAGAGAATTTTGGTGGCGAATTTGGTGCACGAATACTTCGCGAAGAAGCGACGTGAGCCAAACTATGAGAGTAATCCCGGATGCGAGCCTACACCTTACTACACCTATGAGGTTGAGGTGGCGGAGTTTGATAACTGCGATTTTCACGCGACGCCAGATATTCGTTCACTTCGGGTGCGTATCAGTGACGACTATCTTCGTCTGTTGCAGTGGCAGATGTTTAATACCAACTCGGGTGTAAACGTCGATGACGATGATGTCGGCGATATATTCTACAAGATAAAGTGGGATGTTGAGGATACTCTCTACTCGGATGGTGTGGTCGGAACTTATGCGATTTATTTGACCGAGGTTAAACGAGATGTTGGGGCTATGGTCGATTCGTTGCGGAGAGAGGTTGAATCTAAAATAAAGAGATAAGATTATGGCAAAGTACGATTTTAAGGTTAGAGTGTGTATGGGATGTCGCTGCAATGGTGCAGGAGTCTACGAGAGTGGTAAGGGAAGTGTAGAGTTGAACGATGAGGATGTGCAGCAACTCGTTGCGTTGATGCAAGAGCGTAATACGAGCGATTCTTACGAGTTGGAGCTCGAAGATACTCTGTCTGAAATATATGCGAAACTGTCGGATGCGGAGGGCGCTGTGGCGTATCGCGTGAATGCACTGCATTGGATGAAAGGTGCAAGGTCTGGTTGTGATTATGACGAGGAGGAACTGATTGACTATTGCAGGGCGAATTGCGGTTACTCGGAGCGTGGATACGATGAGGAAGCCGAGAGTGTTGAGGATCATTTTTGGGGTTGGTTGACGGACTATTTGCAAACGGCAGATATCGAGACCATACAGACCATATATTTAGATTATCTCTATTTTGATCCGGAGGTTTTTTGTATGATGGACGGAGCCTATGATGTGACTATTCCTGCAAAGATAGTAAAAATGGCAGAACTAACTAATAAATAGAGTGTTATGCGAAAAATTGTATTGGCTGCAATGGCTTGGTTGCTGGTTGGTTGTGCCGATGTAAAGAGCGAGTTTGTAGAGTCAATTTCGGGTTATTCGAACTACTCCTCAGTCGAGTGGTGCGAGTTGCGCGAAGGCTACTATCGTCCAAATTGTTGCGACTGGGGTGCAGAGGTTGGGGCTCGCTTTGAGCCGAGTTTTCCGAGGGATATAGCGGCTGAGTATTGGCATATTTTGCAGAATGCGCGCACCGATTTCCATCAAAAATCGTTGCCGCTGAGAGCCACCGCAACTCCGGAGGTTGTTGCGGCGTTAAATCGCACTGAGGCGATGTTTGATACGGTCTTTGTGCGATGTGTTAGTCAGGAGTACTATATGCGCCTTTTTCCCGAGATGTATAACGAGACTATGCAGCCCGCAGTTGATGATTTGACGAAGATTGTGAATAATTCCGAAAGTAGATAGTTGTGTTTTTTTTGATTGTGTTCGTCGGTGCTGGGGTGGCGTAAATCTGCTCCAGCACTCTTTTTTTGTGTTGTAACTATCAATCTCTATTGAGATTGTAATATCTGGGTGTTTGGGTGGTGGTAAAGAAATTGTTGATAAATATTTCTACGAAATATGTTGCAAAATCAGAAAAAAGTGTATTTTTGCAAAGATTGGTAGAATGTGCGGTTGTTAGGCTCCGCAGAGGTGCAAAATAACCCTTAAAAACTTAAATTGAAGATATGCTTACGCTGATTTTTGCAATTTACACACTCGTCATTTTGACAGTTTTCACGACATTGTCGTTTGTGGCTTTGATCGTATGTTATCCGTTCGACAAGCGTCGTCGTGTGGTTCACGAGATTTCGCGCTGGTTGTGTTTCTTCTGGTGGTATGTGCCGTTTACTTGGAAACGCAAGATTTCGGGACTGGAGAATGTTGACAAGAACAAACCTTATGTGATTGTTATCAACCACAACTCGATGGTGGATATCATCTCGCTCTATTTCGTGCGTTTGAACTTCCGTTGGGTGTCGAAGCAGGAGGTGTTCCGCATCCCATTTATTGGCCCAATGTTGTGGATGCACGGCGATATTGCCATCCAGCGTGGTCGAGCAACCGAGTCTATGAAGAAGGTTATCCGCGATGGTAAGATGTGGCTCGGTCGTGGCGTGTCAGTTGCGATTTTCCCAGAAGGAACACGTTCGAAGGATGGCGAGATACAGCGTTTCAAAGGCGGTGCATTTGTTTTGGCAAAGGAGGCTGGCGTTGATATCCTGCCTGTTGTGATGGATGGTACTACCGAGATTTTCCGTCCGAAGAGCGTATTCTTTAATTGGAAGCATTGTCTGACATTGAAGGTGTTGCCTCCAATTCCGGCAGAGAAGGTTGCTGCAACAGAGCCTACCGAGATGGCTCAAGAGGTGCAGTCGATGATGGTCGAGACTCTCGCCGAAATTCGTAAAAACAAAAACTAAAAATATAAAAAGGCTAATGGCTAATTGCTAACGGCTAACAGCAAACAGAAATATGGCAGAATTGATTAAATCACCGTTGACATACGACGAAGATTCGATAAAGACGCTCACACCGCGTGAGCACGTTCGTCTGCGTCCCGGTATGTATATCGGAAAACTCGGCGATGGCACAATGTCGGACGATGGTATTTACGTGCTGATTAAGGAGGTTACCGATAACTCGATTGACGAGTTTATGAATGGCTATGGTAGTCGAGTGGAGATTACCATCGAGGATAATGTAGTGTCGGTACGCGACTATGGTCGTGGTATTCCGCTCGGAGCGTTGGCTGCAGCGGTTAGTGTGATGAACACGGGTAGCAACTACGAGGAGGATGGCAAAAAGACCGTAGGTCTGAATGGTGTCGGCGTGAAGGCTGTGAACTACCTTTCGAGTGAGTTTATGGCTCGTTCGGTGCGTGATGGCGAGGCACATACGGTGGTCTTTGCCAAAGGTATCCAAATCGACGAGAAGTGGGAGAGTGGCGTAAAGGAGAAGAATGGTACATTCATCCAGTTCCGCGTCGATGAGGAGGTTTTCGGCAAGTATAACTACAACTTGGAGTTTGTCGAGCAACTGCTTCGCAACTACACCTACCTCAATAAAGGGTTAGTGATATCGTTGAACGGTACGCAGTATGTCTCGAAAAATGGATTGCTCGATTTGGTTAATGACAACCTTTCGCAAGAGCCTTGCTATGCTCCAATTCACATCTCGGGCGAGGATATCGAGGTAGTTATTACCCACGGAAATAGTTATGGCGAAACCTACTACTCGTTTGTAAATGGTCAGTACACCTCGCAAGGAGGTACGCACCAAGCGGCATTTCGCGAGGCAGTAGTTAAGACGTTGAAGGAGTTCTATCACAAGGACTACGATCCGTCGGATATCCGCTCGTCGATTATTGCGGCTATCTCGTTGAAGGTGTCGAAGCCGTTGTTCGAGTCGCAGACCAAGATTAAACTCGGCTCGAAGGATATGTGGAATGGCGGACCAACAATTCGTCAATTTGTGGGCGAGTTTCTCGCGACGGCGTTGGATAACTACCTCCACAAGAACCCCGAGGTTGCACAGGCTATTCAGCGCAAGATTGTAGAGAACGAGAAGGAGCGCAAGGAGATTGCCGGCGTACAGAAGAAGGCGCGCGAGACCGCAAAGAAGGCGTTGCTCAACAATAAGAATTTGCGCGATTGCAAGATTCATCGCACCGACAAACACGAGTTGGCAGAGCAGACAATGATATTTTTGACCGAGGGTAATTCGGCTTCGGGCTCAATCACCAAGAGCCGTAACCCACTTACGCAGGCGGTATTCTCGCTTCGAGGTAAGCCGCTCAACTCGTTCGGAATGAAGAAAACTATCGTCTACAGGAACGATGAGTTCAACTATCTGCAGGCAGCGTTGAATATCGAGGATGATCTGGATAACCTCCGCTACAATAAGGTGGTTATAGCAACCGATGCCGATGTCGATGGTATGCATATCCGTCTGTTGCTTCTGACCTTCTTCTTGCAGTTCTTCCCCGATTTGATTCGCCGAGGACACCTATTCATTATGCAGACGCCTTTGTTCCGTGTGCGTAACAAGAAGGAGACCTTCTACTGCTACTCGGAGGAGGAGCGAGTTGCTGCAATCGAGAAGTGTGGTGCAACAGCCGAGATTACCCGATTCAAAGGTTTGGGAGAGATTTCGCCAGACGAGTTCGAGGGCTTTATTGGCGAGCAGATTCGTTTGGATAAGGTACGCCTGACCAAAGATGATCCTATTTCGGATATGCTGACCTTCTATATGGGTAAGAATACCTACGACCGTCAGCAGTTTATTGTGAGCAATTTGCGTATCGAGGAGGATAAAGTAGAGGCATAATCATCTCCTAATTTTAGGAGTTGGAAACAAAAATAAAAAAGCTAATGGCTAACGGCCAAAGGCTAATGGCTAAGACTATGGAAGAGAAAGATATACAAGAGGAGTTGTTGAACGAGGAGGAGATTGTCGCTTCGGAGCCTGGTAAGTACGACGCTTTGATGGCGGAGCAGAGTGCCAAACGACTGACGGGTATGTACAAGAATTGGTTCTTGGACTACGCCTCGTATGTGATTTTGGAGCGTGCAGTGCCTCATATCGAGGACGGTTTGAAGCCGGTGCAGCGTCGTATCCTTCACGCAATGAAGGTTGTTGACGATGGCAAGTTGAATAAGGTGGCAAACCTCGTGGGACAGACTATGCAGTATCACCCACACGGCGATGCTTCGATTAAAGATGCATTGGTGCAACTAGGCCAGAAGGAGTTGCTGATTGACTGTCAGGGTAACTGGGGTAATATCCTCACGGGCGACGATGCAGCGGCAGCCCGATATATTGAGGCTCGTCTGTCGAAGTTTGCGTTGGAGGTGGTCTACAACAAAAAGACTACCGAGTGGATGTTGGCATACGATGGTCGTAAGGAGGAGCCTGTGACTTTGCCTGTTAAGTTCCCGTTACTGTTGGCGCAGGGAGCCGAGGGTATTGCTGTAGGTTTGGCGTCGAAGATTCTGCCACACAACTTCAACGAGTTGATTTCGGCATCTATCGCCTATTTGCGAGGCGAGGAGTTTCAACTCTATCCCGACTTTCCAACGGGCGGTATGATTGATGTATCGCGCTACAACGATGGTTTGCGTGGTGGTGCAGTGAAGGTACGTGCCAAAATCTCGAAGTTGGATAAGAATACTTTGGCAATCACCGAGATTCCGTTCTCGACAACAACCGAGAGTATCAAAGACTCCATATTGAAGGCGAACCAGAAGGGTAAGATTAAGATACGTCGTGTGGATGACAATACTGCTCGCAAGGCGGAGATTATCGTTCAGGTGGCTGCAGGCGAGTCGTGTGACAAGACTATCGATGCGCTCTATGCCTTCACTCTGTGCGAGGTTTCGATTTCGCCAAATGCCTGCGTTATTAAGGACGATAAACCTGCCTTTATGGGCGTGAGCGATATTTTGCGCCACTCGGCAGAGCATACGAAGGAACTTCTGAAGAAGGAGTTGGAGATAGCCTTAGCCGAACATAACGAGGCTTGGCACGCTGCGTCGTTGGAGCGAATCTTTATCGAGAATAAACTCTACCAGCTCATCGAGGGCTGCAAGTCGCGCGAGGAGGCGTACACAGCCGTTGATAATGGTTTGGAGCCGTTTAAGAAGTTGCTGCGTCGCGAGGTTACAATCGAAGATGTGCAGCGTTTGACAGAGTTGAAGTTCATCCGTATCTCGCGTTTCGACTCGGATAAGGCAGACAACGAGATTAAGCAGATTGAGAAGGATATCAAGCAGGTTAAGCACGATTTGGCACACCTTACCGAGTATGCGATTGCCTATTTCGAGCATATCCGCGAGAAGTACGGTAAGGGCAAGGAGCGCCAGACCGAGATTCGCGAGTTTGACTCTATCGAGGCTACGAAGGTGGCGGTATCGAATGCAAAACTCTATGTTGACAGAGCCGAGGGCTTCTTTGGTATTGGCAAGTCGATGAAGGATGCGGAGTTTGTTTGCGACTGCTCGGATATCGACGATGTGATTGTGATTTTGAAGGATGGTCGCTACATCATCACAAAGGTGGCAGACAAGAAGTTTGTCGACAAGAACATATATTATATAGGTGTGTTCAAGCGTAACGATGAGCGCACCATATACAATATCCTCTATCGTGATGGCAGGGGAGGTCCAATTATGATGAAGCGATGCGCCATCAAGGGTATCACACGCGATAAGGAGTACGATTTGACAAAGGGAACCGACAAGAGCGAGATTCTCTACCTTTCGGTCAATCCGAATGGCGAGGCTGAGGTGCTGAAGATATACTTCCGCCCACGTCCACGCCTCAAGAAGATGATCTCCGATTTGGACTTCTCGACTTTGGCAATCAAGGGACGTCAGTCGCAAGGAAACCTATTCTCGCGCTACCCAATCAACAAGATTGTGCTGAAGGAGAAGGGTGTATCTACACTCGCCGGACAAGATATCTGGTGGGATGAGGATGTTCGCCGTTTGAATATCGATGGTCGAGGTGTGTTGCTCGGCGAGTTCAAGGGCAACGACAAGATTGTGGTGTGGACAGCAAAGAACCTCGCCTACATCACTGGCTTCGACACGCAACAGCACTTCCCTGACGACACGGTACGTGTTGAGCGATATGTTGCAGGTAGGGTGTACAACCTCTGCTACTTCGATAAGGAGCAGGGTTATTACTATATGAAGCGTTTCCAGTTGGAGCAGACCGATAAGACGCAGTATTTCCTCGACGAAGATGGCTCGTGTCGTTTCGAGTGCATCTCGGGAGCGAAGGGTGCCCAGTTGCAGATAACCTATAAGGGTGCGCACGAGAATCGTCCGGCCGATTTGGTCGATGTAGAGGAGTTTGTAGGCATTAAGTCGTGCAAGGCAAAGGGTAAGCGATTGACCACTTTCGATGTTGCAACGCTTACGTTTATCGAGCCAGAAATCGTAGAGCCGGAGGAGCCTGCAGGTGTAGATGATGATGCGGATGTTGAGTCGTCTGAGAGTACCACTGATGCTGCCGAGGGTACAAATACCATTATTCCGGTGGACAATAGCGGAACTCCGATAGAGATTGTCCGCAACGACATCGACGAGAGTAATAGCGGCGAGCAACTGAATTTGTTTTAACAATAAGGAAATCAGTAGATAAAGCGATAAAAAACTATGCGCCTCTACTTAATAGGTTATATGGGTACCGGTAAGAGTACCATTGGTCGTAAGGTTGCCAAACGCACCGAGTTGCCATTTCTCGACACCGATAAGATGGTCGAAGAGGCTGAGGGTGCCGAGGTTGCTGATATTATAACCTATGCCGGCGAGGAGTATTTCCGTAAGGCAGAGCGTGCTGCGCTCGAAAAGACTGCGAGAGAGGCGAGTGCCGTTGTTTCGACGGGTGGGGGACTGCCGGTGTGGAACGATAATCAGGCGAAGATTGCCGAATATGGAGTCTCGGTCTATTTGAAGCGCACCCCCGAGCAGATAATTTCGCGATTGTCGCCATACGGACGATATAAACGCCCGAAGTTGCGTGGGCTTAACGACGAGGAGTTGTTGATGGTTATGCGCGACGGCATAGCCGAGCGCGAGCCGATATACGCAAAGGCGGATATTGTGATTGATTGCTCCGAGATGAGCGACGAGGAGATTGTGGATAGTTTGTGCGAATATATAAAGAGTGGCAAATGGAGCGGCCGATAGGTATATTTGACTCGGGTATGGGCGGAGTCTCGGTGTGGCAGGCGTTGTACGATGCACTGCCAAACGAGTCGTTGATATACCTCGGCGATGGAGCGCGTTGCCCCTATGGTTCGCGCAGTCGTCAGGAGGTGCTTCGTTTTACCGAGGAGGCTGTCGAGCGACTATTGGATGAAGGGTGCAAAATGATAGTTATTGCCTGCAATACGGCAACGGCAATGGCAATTTCTCATCTGCGCGAGGAGTATCCTTCGGTATTGTTTGTGGGGTTGGAGCCGGCTGTGAAACCGGCTGCTCTCACGACCAAAACGGGAATTATCGGAGTCTTGGCTACGGCACGTTCGCTCGAGGGTGACCATTTCCGCCGAGCCGAAGCGAAGTATGGAGCCGAAGTGAAGATTATAAAAGCCGTAGGCGAGGGTTTTGTTGAGGCGGTCGAAAATAGCGAGGAGCATACCGCCAAAACCGCAGAGTTGGTACGCCGTGCCGTACGACCTATCGTAGATGCTGGGGCAGATAAGATTGTGCTGGGATGCACGCACTATCCATTTTTGCGCGATGTAATAGCACGTGAAGTGGGCGATGCGATTGAGATTATAGATTCGTCGGAGGCTGTGGCTCGTCGTGTTATGTCGTTGCTCTCGGAGAACGATTTGGCGGCAGACGAGGGAGCGAAGGCGGAGTATAAATTTTTGACCTTTGCCGACGATGAGTATGCCGAGAAGTTGCGAGAGAAGGCTTTTCAAAAGAGATAAAAAAAAGAGAAAGATATGGAGAAAAATAGTAAAACAGTTTTGCGCGAGGATAAGAAGCGTGCAACCAAACGAACTGCTGCTAAGGTCGAGAATCGTAGTGCGTTGGAGCAAACGCGTTTGATTGTGGGTGCTATAGTATTCTTGGCGTCGTTGTTTCTGCTCGTCGCTGCATTTGCGCACCTTTTCTGTTGGCGTAACGATGTTTCGTATGTGGCACAGGGAGCCTTTAGCGATACGGCAAAGATAGATAACATCTGCGGACCATTGGGCGCAGTGTTGGCCGATTCGTTGATTGGTAAGGCGTTCGGTTTATTCGGACTGTTTGTTCCACTCATTGGCATATTGTTGGGACTGTCGCTCTGCTTGAAGTCGATGAAGACACCTTGGCACACCTCGCTCTCAATAATGTTTTTGACCATCTGTGGCTCTTGCACCTTGGCAGCACTTCCGTGGGGCGAAGGTGTCTATGGCAGCGGTTTGGGTGGCGCATTCGGCATCGAAATAGTCGAACTTTTGGATGCAAAAGCGGGTGTTATGGGTGTAACGATGACCCTTATCGTTGGCTGGCTCCTTACGGGAGTGGTTGTCGTGCCTAACTTTATAGAGATATTGCAACGAACTACGGCAAGTGGTGTTGAACACGGCAGTAGTTTGTGGGACACTTTCAAAGAGTTTGTTTCGAGAAAACGCGATGAGTATCTTGCTCGCAAGGAGGCGGAAAAACTCGCTGACGATGCAACACCTGCCAGCGATACTATCCGTACCATTGGCGAGGAAGCGCCGGAGGTCAAGGAGCCTGCTCCACTGCCTTTCGATGTGGACGACAAACAGCCGACGGACGATGTGGAAGATGTTGCTGTTGACGATGTAAAGCCAACGACCAATGGCGAGGAACCATCACAAGATGCGCCTAAAACGTCGAATATTAAGGTTGTGCCTGTATTTGAACACGAGGATGGAAAACTCTCTACAGCAGAGATTGATAAGCGTCGTGCCTACGACCCTGAGAGTACACCTGACTATGTTTTCCCGAAGGTAGAGTATCTGAAAAAGCACGAGAACGGTGCTGAGGTATCGAACGAGGAGATAGAGCAGAAGAAACAGCGCATCGAGGAGACTTTGGGCAACTTTGGCGTGCCAATCGAATCGATGACAGCAACGGTTGGTCCAACTGTTACGTTGTACGAGATTGTGCAGCAGGCTGGTGTAAAAATCTCGCGTGTGCAGCATTTGGATAAGGATATTGCGCAGTCGTTGAAGGCGCACGGAATACGTATTATTGCACCAATTCCAGGCAAGGGTACTATCGGTATCGAGGTGCCTAACACCGAGCGTGAAACCGTATCTATGCGTTCGGCCATTCAGTCGGAACGTTTCCAGAATTTCAAGGCGGAACTGCCTGTGGTAATTGGTCGTACTATTCAGAACGAGAACTACGTATTCGATTTGGCAAAGATGCCTCACCTGCTCGTTGCCGGTGCTACGGGACAGGGTAAGTCTGTAGGTTTGAACGCTATTATTGCGTCGTTGCTCTATCGCAAAGACCCTTCGCAGTTGAAGTTTGTGCTTATTGACCCGAAGACCGTAGAGTTCTCACTCTACGAGGAGCTGGAAAATCACTTCTTGGCAAAGATGGAGTCGGAGGATGATGCCATTGTTAAGGATCCGAAGAAGGCTCTCTATACGCTTAACTCTCTATGTATAGAGATGGAGAACCGACTTGCCAAGTGCGGTAAGATAGGTGTGCGAAATATTGTGGAGTACAACGAGGAGATTCGCAAACACAACGTAGAGGGCGAGAATGAGGTTATGCCATACATCGTGGTTGTAATAGATGAGTATGCCGACTTGATTATGGCGGCAAAAGAGGTCGAGCGACCAGTGATGCGTCTAGCGCAGAAGGCTCGTGCCGTAGGTATTCATCTCATTGTGGCAACACAGCGTCCTGATGTTAAGGTTATCACAGGTACGATTAAGGCGAATTTCCCTGCGCGTATTGCGTTCCGTGTTATGCAGGGTATCGACTCGCGTACAATTCTCGACCAGATGGGCGCACAGCACCTTATTGGTCGTGGCGATATGCTGATGTCGGTAAATGGCGAACTCACCCGTATTCAGTGTGCATTTGTGGATACACCAGAGGTGCGAGATATAGTTAAACATGTTGCCAAACAGCCAATGCCATTCCCTACCGGCACATATCTCTTGCCGGATTACGAGGATGCGAACGCTACGAGCGGTGGCGAGGCGAACTTCGGTAGCGAGAGCGGTGTGCCACGTCAGTTCGATGAGTATTTTGCTGCGGTGGCACGTGATGCTGTGGCAAGCGGAAAACTATCTACTTCGTCAATACAGAGCGTCTACGGAGTGGGCTTCAATCGTGCAGGTCGCATCACACGCCAGTTGGAGAAGGCTGGTATTGTAGGTCCGGCAAATGGCTCGAAACCGCGTGATGCCCGCATTCACGATTTGATGGAGTTGGAGGCGTTGTTGCAATCACTCGGAGTGGAGTAGATAATGAAGCGAGTTTTAATCATATTGATGCTCTGTATAGCCTTCTCGGCTATGGCGCAAGAGCGTGGCGAGGCTCGACTCGATGCTATTTCGCGCCACTACGCTTCGTTAGGTCGCTATTCTGTGTCGTTCACGCTTCGTGCGGGCGACGGAGAGCAGAGGGGTGTGATGCTGGTGGATGGCAAGAACTCCTATCTCAAAGTTGCCAATATGGAGGTTTTTGTGGTAGACTCGTTGCGCTACGAGGTGCGAGGCGATAGCAAAGAGATAGTTGTGGATAGGGCAGATGCCTACGAAAAGGAACTTCTCAACTCGTTAAACGGCTTTTCGGCTATTGCCGCCGACTTTACAATCGAGGAGTGTGATATGGAGGGTAGCGTTGCCGTACGACTAACACCCAAGCAATCGGGCGAACCTATATATATTATTACTGCCCCCGACGGAAAGAGTGTTGCGAGGTTGCAATATGGGGTAGGCGAGGGTCGCGTAGAGGTGCGCGTAAACGAGAGCAAAAAGAGTGACGAACAACTTCCTATATTCTCCAAAGAGCGATACAAAGGGTTCGAATTGATAGATTTTCGTTAAAAAAGAGAAAAATTTTGAGTGAAAATTTGGCGGATTGAGAAAAAATACTTAATTTAGTGGTACGAAAGAATAACAATCGAAGAAATAACACTTAAAATTTTCACTTCTATGATTATTACATTTAACGAGTTGCGCCGTATCAAGGATAGACTTCCAAGCGGCAGTTCACAGCGTATTGCAGATGAGTTGGGTCTCGACGTAGAGACCGTGCGTAACTATTTCGGCGGAAAGCATTTCGACGCAAAGGGTTCGGTAGGTGTTCACTTTGAGCAGGGTCCGGACGGTGGCGTTGTAACGCTCGACGATACCACTATTCTCGATGCTGCAATGCGCATTTTGAACGAGTTGGAGAAATAATTCTTATTGTTCGATTTAAGGGGTTGTTCCAGTTGTGAACAACCCTATTTTTGTAAATTTAGACTATTATGAAACGCTTTTTATTAGCACTATCGTGCGTGGTAATGGTGCTTACCTCCACCGCACAAACAAAGAAAACGCCAAAGGTTGACTATGTTGATGCAACTAAACTTACCATGATTGGAAAGTTGTGCCAAACTTCGAACCCATATCATCGTGTCGAGGTGGCAAATGTTGAGGGTATTACCAAGACCGAGGCAAACCTGCTGAAGATGTCGTCGGGTTTGGCTATTGTGTTCAAAACCAACGCTAAGTCGATTTGGGTAAAGGCGCAGTATGGTCCCGCTTCATCGTGGAATCCGAGTGCCCCTTTGACTTCGACCACGGGCTTTAACCTCTTCATCAAGGATGGCGAGGGCGAGTGGACTTGGGCTGCATCGAGGGTGCATAAGATTACTCCTACAAAGGATAATTTCGAGAAGATGGCTGCTCCATTGCAGATTATCAGCGGTCTGCTGAAGGGCGAGAAGGAGTGTCTGCTCTATCTGCCACTCTATTCGGAGTTGCTTTCGTTGGAGATTGGTGTTGATGAAGGAGCGGAGATTGCTCCACTTCAGAACCCATTCCGTCGCAATATTGCGGTGTTTGGCTCGAGTTTTACCCACGGCTCGTGCGCTTCGGGTGCAGGTTTGACTTGGCCTGCATTTCTTTCACGCTCAACAGGTTTGCACCTCTGCTCGTTCGGAATGTCGGGCAATAGTAAGTTGCAATCCTATCTCGGCGATGTATTCGGAAAGACCGAAGCAGAGGCACTCATTTGCGATGCCTTCTCAAACCCTTCGATTAAGCAGATTGAAACCCGTATCCGCCCATTTATCGAGGCTGTGCGCAAGAACAATCCGAATATACCTATCATTTTCCTGAATACAATCTATCGTGAGCATCGCAACTTCCGCCCTTCATACGACAAGAAGGAGCAGAGCCGTATCGACTGCGTAGAGCGCGTTCTCGCCGAGGTTGTTAAGGAGTACAAAGATGTATATTTTGTGAATGTTCCAAACCAGACCGGTACCGATCACATAACCTCAGCCGACGGAACTCACCCATACTCTTATGGTTATCACCGTTGGGCGCAGGCAATCGAGAAGCCGATTCTTAAAATTCTCAAAAAACACAAGATAAAATAAAATTGTTTTTAAGCAGCGTTTGCTGCGTTAAACTTCGGGAGCCGAGTTGCTCACATACGCCTTAGTATGCTGCGCACTCGGCTCCTTGTTTGCCTTGCAACCATCTGCTTAAATTCCAATTTTAGTAGCTGTGCAGTATGCTGCGGACTCGCTTTTTGTTTGGCACAAAATTCCCTCAATCATCTCTGATTTTTTTGGTGGACATTGAGTGTCATTCTGTGCCACAAGTGCCATTTTGTCACACTTTTTTCGGCATAAAGTGTCGTTTTTGGCAGAAAAATCAAATTTTTTCGCTAAAAATAGGTTTGGCAGAAGGTTTGCTCTACAAAAAAGCGAAACCAAAACAGAACAAAATTTTAACAAACAAATAAAAAAAAGAATTATGGGAAAGATTATTGGTATTGACTTGGGAACCACAAACTCGTGCGTTGCCGTTATGGAGGGCTCGGAGCCCGTTGTTATTCCAAACTCGGAGGGTCATCGCACCACTCCTTCGATTGTTGCTTTTACCGATGGTGGTGAGCGTAAGGTGGGCGACCCTGCAAAGCGTCAGGCTATCACCAACCCAAAGCGTACAGTCTTCTCTATCAAACGTTTTATGGGTGAGCAGTACGACAAGGTTCAGGGCGACATCGAGCGCGCTCCATACGCTATTGTGAAGGGTCCAAACAACACTCCTCGTGTAGATATTGATGGTCGTCAGTACACTCCACAGGAGATTTCGGCTATCATCTTGCAGAAGATGAAAAAGACCGCTGAGGACTATCTCGGTCAGGAGGTTACCGAGGCTGTTATCACAGTTCCGGCATACTTCTCAGACTCGCAGCGTCAGGCAACTAAGGAGGCTGGCGAGATTGCAGGTTTGAAGGTGCGTCGTATCATCAACGAGCCTACTGCAGCAGCATTGGCTTATGGTATGGACAAGAAGAATAAGGATATGAAGATTGCCGTATACGACCTCGGTGGTGGTACCTTCGATATCTCTATTTTGGAGTTGGGCGACGGCGTATTCGGGGTTAAGTCTACAAATGGCGACACTCACCTCGGAGGTGATGACTTCGACCACGTGTTGATTGTCTATATGGCAGAGGCGTTCAAGGCTGAGCACGGTGTTGATTTGCGCCACGACCCTATGGCTTTGCAGCGTTTGAAGGAGGCTGCCGAGAAGGCAAAGATTGAACTTTCGGCTTCGCAGTCTACCGAGATTAACTTGCCATACATTATGCCAATCAATGGTATTCCACAGCACCTCGTGATGACTCTCACACGTGCTAAGTTTGAGCAGTTGTGCGACCATCTCGTACAGAAGACTATCGAGCCTTGCCGCAACGCTTTGCGCGATGCAGGTTTGTCGGCTTCGCAGATTGACGAGGTTATCTTGGTGGGCGGTTCGACCCGTATCCCAGCCATCCAGAAGGTTGTAGAGGATTTCTTCGGTAAGACCCCTAACAAGAGCGTAAATCCTGATGAGGTTGTTGCTGTAGGTGCTTCGATTCAGGGTGGCGTGCTTACCGGCGAGGTTAAGGATGTATTGTTGCTCGACGTTACTCCGCTTTCGCTCGGTATCGAGACTTTGGGCGGTGTATTCACAAAGTTGATTGAGGCTAACACCACCATCCCTACCCGCAAGAGCGAGGTGTTCTCTACCGCTGCCGACAATCAGCCATCGGTTGAGATTAACGTATGCCAGGGCGAGCGTCCATTGGCACGCGACA
>JAZOMA010000013.1:0-8603 GCA_045653565.1 Alistipes sp. | reverse complement strand
ATAACACCAAATACACGGTGACGAGTGCGTTGCTCTCCTTGTGGTAATGAAATTTCCTAGGTTTCAGTTCAAGGATAAAAGCTAATACACTTTCATCAAAATATGTCTGCAATCCGAGGACTGCACCACAAATTTAGAAATAATTTCTTAAATCAACAAAAAATACCTTAAAAAGCCAATGGCTAATGGCTAACAGCTAAAAGCCCTAAAATTTATTTTCGAGAGTTGCGGTATTGTCGGCAAAAATTTTTAATTTTGCGGAAAGTTGCGCCAATCAGGTGGCATTGAATGGCATTCGGGCTACGCCCTTAATGGCATTGGAATGGCAGCGCAGTCTAACGACTGCTTAATGACAGGCGCATAAGAAAAATAATTTTGCATTCTGCATTTTGAATTATAATATGAAATATTATATAATCGTTGGGGAGCCTTCGGGAGATTTGCACGGTAGCAATCTGATGAAGGGAATTGTGGCGGAGGATTCCGAGGCGCAATTTCGATTCTGGGGTGGCGATAAGATGGCGGAGGTAGGTGGTGCCGAGAATTTGGCGAAGCACTACCGCGAAACGTCGTTTTTCGGCATCTTTCAGGTGCTGCGCAATCTGAAAACCATATTCGGACAGATTGACGAGTGCAAGCGCGATATCGAGGCGTTCAACCCCGATGTAGTGATACTTATAGACTACCCTAGTTTCAATATGCGCATCGCCAAGTGGGCAAAAGCGCGCGGTACGAAGGTCTACTACTACATCGCTCCAAAGGTGTGGGCGTGGAAGGAGTGGCGTGTCAAAGAGATTCGCAAGTATGTCGACAGGCTCTACACGATTTTCCCGTTCGAAACAGGCTACTTTCGTTCAAAGGGCATAGAGCCTATATTCTGCGGTAATCCGCTCTGCGATGCCATTGCTCAGCATAAGGCGCAGATGTCATCCAAAGAGGCGTTCTTGCGTGAAAATGGGCTTGACGAACGCCCCATTGTTGCTTTGTTGGCTGGTAGCCGCCGTTCCGAGATAAAGGATAATTTGGCGGATATGATTGCCATTTCGCGCAACTTCCCCGATTATCAGTTTGTAGTAGCAGCGGTGCCGTGGCTCGAGCGTGAGTTATATACAAAGATACTTGAGGAGTCTGGTGTTAAAGTGGTGTGTAACAGAACGTACGACACTTTGGTTTATGCCGAGGCCGCCATCGTAACCTCTGGTACGGCAACTCTCGAAACGGCATTGATGAATACGCCCGAAATAGTGCTTTACCACGTGCCGAAGTTGTATGAGTGGTTGCGCCCTATCGTGCTGAAAATTCCGTATATCTCGCTCGTGAATATAAACCTCGGCAGAGAGTGCGTGCGCGAGATTGTAGTGAACAAAATTGATGTTGCTGCGGTGAGCGACGAGTTGCGCTCCATTTTGGAGGGAGGCTCGGCACGTGCGAAGATGCTTGCCGACTTTGCCGAACTCCAGACAATGATGGGAGGCGAGGGCTCGAGCCATCGCGTCGCAAAAGATATTGTTAAAACGTTGAGAAAAAGATGAAGATAGTTTGCATAGACAATGCTCTGCATAGCGCAGATGATTTATGTTTAAGCGTTCGTTCCGACTCGTCAGTTTTGCGCAATAACGACGCCTTCTATATGCCTTCGTTCTCGCAGGATATGCGCTACACAGTGGGTTATATGCTGCGTATTACACGCCTGGCAAAGTGGGTTAACAAAGGGTTTGCTTCGCGTTGCTACGAGGCTGTGGGAGTGGCAGTTGCCTTCACCGCTCACGACATAGTAAAGCGAAATTGCGCTATTGGGCGTCCTTGTGACGAGGCGTACTGTTTTGATAAGTCGATAGCCGTATCGACCGATTCCGTCGAAAAGAGCAACTTTGGCGAGGGATTTTGCAAAACAGAGCGAGAGGGTTCGCCTATCTCGGTTTTTGCACTGAACGACCTGAAAATCTCGCTTGATGAGGCTGTTGCGCGAGCATCCGAATTGCTTACGCTCAAAACAGGCGACATAGTCTATGTTGCAGCCACAGAGCCAGCCCAGATTGCTATTGGCGAGGGTATCTCGGTGTCGTTCGGCGAGACAAATATGCTCGATTTCCAGGTAAGGTAGTCCCCTATCGCTACAGCAGCAAAAGAATCATTGCTTGTGCAATAACGACGCGCAGGAACATCGCCAACGGGTATACCGTAGCGTAACTGATTGCGGGCATATCGCTGCCAGCCAACGAGTTGGCATAGTTCAGAGCTATAGGGTTTGTCATACTACCCGACAGCATTCCCATAATCGTAAAGAAGTCCATCTTGTAGCGCAGACGAGCGTAGATGCCGACGATAAGCAGCGGAATGGTTGCGATAATCAGTGCATAGAGCAACCACACATATCCTCCAGCGGCAACTGCATCGACAAAACCGTTGCCCGACGCCAAACCCACCGAGGCGAGAAACATTGCCAAACCAACCTCACGCAACATCAGATTTGCGCTCAATGTGGTGTAGGTAATTAGGTGCCAGTGAGTACCGAAGCGTCCGATAATAATCGCCATAAGCATTGGACCCGCAGCCAAACCGAGTTTTATTGGTTGTGGTGCATCAATAAGCGGAATTGAGCCGATCAAAACACCCATCGCAATGCCGATAAAGAGGGTGAATATGTGCGGTTCGTGGAGTTTCTTCAGCGAATTGCCGAGCAGTTTTGAAACCTCGTTAATCGCCTCCTCCGAACCTACGACCATCACCTTATCGCCAATCTGCAACTCCATATCTTGATGCGGAATAATATCCACACCCGCACGATTGACGCGAGTTATGTTGATGCCATACTTGGTGCGTAGACGCAAATCTACGAAGCGTTTGCCGTTGATATTCTGCTGTGTAACAACAATTCGACGCGATACGAGCTGACCTTCGAATTCGCCCCACTCCTTCTCTAACATCTCTACTTCGTGACCCAAAAATGCCAAAATAGCCTCTTTGTCCTCGGCGTTGCTAACAACAAATATCTTGTCGCCACAATATATGTTGCTTGTCGAGTCGGCTATAAACGCCTTGTTACCATCGTGCGAGATGCGCGATATAACAAACTGACGAGCAATGATTTGTCGTATCTCCCCTACTGTTTTACCATTGATTTGCGAGTTGGTTACCTCGATGGAGAATTTCGATGCCGGCTTGTTGCCGACCAAAGTCGAAGCGACACTTTCGCGCTCCTTTGCGATATCAATACGCAGTATTCGCTTCAGCAACATAAAGGCGAGAATAACAGCCACTACACCAATAGGATATGCAACAGCAAAGCCCATAGGGATGCTCTTGTCGTCAATGCTGGTAAGGTCGAGATAGGCTTGTTGTGTAGCACCCATCGCCGGAGTGTTGGCTACAGCGCCATCCATAACGCCCACCATCGTTTGCAGAGGTGTATCGGTGGCGAGGAATAGCAAATAGGCAACAACGCCGCCGAAAAGCATTGTCAGAATTGCCAACCACGCTTGTCGGAGTCCACCCTGTCGCAACGACGAGAAAAATGATGGTCCAATCTGCAAACCTATCGAAAAGACGAACAGCGTAAGACCGAAATCGCGTACAAAGTTGAGCGTATCGGTGTGTAGGCTCATACCGAAATGGCTGGCTACGATACCTGCAAAGAGTGTCCACGTGGCACCAAGCGATATGCCTCCGACTTTGATTTTGGCGAGCAAAGTACCTATGGCAATCGTTATTGCCAACACAAATATCGAGTGAGCGATGCCTGCTCCGAATATAAACTCTCTGAAAAACTCCATAAAATCAGCTTCTTGTAAAAGATGGCGCAAAGGTAAGAAAAATTCAAAATGCAAAATGCAAAATGTAGAATTATTTGGCTTTCAACTATTGCCTTTATGCTCGGATATTGTCACAAGCCTAACGGCTATCGCAATGACGCCCGGAGTGGTTGCACGCTCCCCAAGAGCAAATAAACTCGATATTTTCTCAATATTTATACGCAAATCTAAAAATAAATTATTATCTTTGTAAAGAACAAAAGCCAAATAAGGTGAAATACATATTTTAATAAGGGTATAACAAATACCCCTCCCCGACTTTTCGGGGGGGGGTATTTCGTTGATACTCAATTAGTTGCAAATTATTGTTTAACCCATAAAATCAAATGCTATGAAAAAGTTGTTACTTTTACTTGCGCTTGTCGGAATGGTTGCATACGGATGCACCGACACCCCGACCGATGACAACAACAATCCTTCAATCGACAATCCTGACCCGGATGGACCAGTTAGCGACGAGGATTTGACCTTTACGAACAACACTGACACAACTCCCGAAATTTCGCACGAGGGTGGAACTGCGAGAATTTCGTTCACTACGTCGATGGCGTGGACAGTATCGGTTTACGCCGACTGGCTCTCGGTGTCGGAGGATGAGGGCGAGGCAGGCAGTGGTAGTTTTGTAATCACTGCCGAGGCTAACGATGGCAACAAGGAGCGCAAAGGCGTTGTGGCTATCAAGTTGAGCAACCACAAGTCTTACGAAATCACCGTCAAGCAGTCGTTCAATGCCGATGGCGACGATATCGAGTTTATCAACAACACCAACACCGCACCTCATATGGAGTATGGTGGCGGTACTGTGCAAATTACATTTATCGCCAAGACAGATTGGACAGTAACCTGCTATGCCGATTGGCTCTCGACCTCGAAATCATCGGGCGAAAAGGGCGAAAACAGCTTCTTTATCACCGCTGAAAGCAACCCTAACGACAAGGAGCGCAGTGGCGTGGTGGCTATCAAGTCAAAAAACAACAAGTCCTACGAGATTAAGGTTACACAAGACCCTAACGCTGGCATTATGCAACTCACGGTTGCTGCTAACGAGGTGCTCTACACCACCGTTTTCGATACCCAAATCCAACCCTACAATCAGAATGGCTTTGGTGGCAACCTTATCAGCCACTCCTATGATACGGAGAAGGGTTACGGCTCTATTCGCTTCGATAACTATGTTACCTCTATTCCATCAAAGGCATTTAAGGACTGCACCACTTTGGAGAGCATCTATTTGCCGGAGGGTGTTACCTATATCGCTCCCGACGCATTCGAGGGCTGCACCAACCTCAAATATATCATCAGCCCGAACTCTACCAACTACTATATGTTTATATATAATGGAGAGTTAATGGCTGTTGTTCCCGGACTAACAAATGTCACAATACCGAAGGAGGTAATGGGTATTAGAGGCGCTGTTTTCCAGAACTCAAAAGTGGAAAATCTTACCTTTTATGCGAATACCAGCATAGAAGACAACGCGTTCAAAAATAATTATACATTGAAAACTGTAACGATAATTGATTCGGATAAAGGAAGTAGCAGAATCGGTTCCAACGCATTCTATCAGTGTGGTCAATTAACGGATGTAAGTATAGGCAAAGGTCTCGCCTCGATTGGAGAGAATGCATTTTACGGGTGCGGTAATTTGCAAAGCATAAAAATTCCCGGCAGTCTAACTTCGATTGGAAAGGATGCATTCGAATATTGCTACTCGTTGAGAAGAGTAGATATCTCCGATTTGTCGGCTTGGTGTAAGATTGAATTTCCTAATTCCGAAGCAAACCCTCTCAATACAGGAAGCGATCTCTATCTTAAAGGAAATAAGGTTACCGAATTGACTATTCCATCGAATATTACCGAGATACATAATTTTACATTCTGTAATTGCCTTTCACTGACAAGTGTAACAATCCCTGATGGCGTTACTTCGATTGGAAAGGAGGCATTCTCTGGTTGCAGTAGTCTGACAAGTATTACAATTCCTAATAGTGTTACTGAGATTAAGTCGTACGCTTTCCAAAGTTGTACGGGAGAGTTAATAATCGACAATAAAGCACTTGTTGGAAAAGATTATACATCTAGTAATTATCCATCGAATAGTTGGTTGTATCTTAGTAAATTTACAAAATTGACATTTGGTGAGAATATAACAAAAATTGGATCATACGCATTCTATAAGTTCAGCAGTCTGACAAGTGTAACAATCCCTGATGGCGTCACTTCGATTGAAAGGAATGCATTCAGTGAATGCACCGGTTTGAAAAGTGTCTACGTTCCTAATAGCGTTACTAAGATTGGGTATTACGCATTCTCTGGTTGCAGTAGTCTGACAAGTATTACAATTCCTAATAGTGTTACTGAGATTAAGACGTACGTTTTCCAAGATTCTACGGGAGAGTTAATAATCGACAATAAAGCACTTGTTGAAAAAGATTACGCATCAAACGACTATCCAATGAATAGTAATACTAGCACTTGGCTCTCTGGTAGTAAATTTACAAAATTAACATTTGGCGATAGTATAACAAAAATTGGATCATACGCATTCTGTAATTTTAGCACTCTGACAAGTGTTACAATCGGCAATAACGTTAGTGAGATTGGGCTTTACGCTTTCGATTCTTGCCGCAGTTTGACAAGTGTATATATTACAGACTTGTCGGCTTGGTGTAAGATTGATTTTGATAGTTATAATGCAAATCCATTATGCTATGCGAAAAAAATTCATCTTAATGGTAAGGAAATTACAGAACTAACCATCCCATCGGATATTACTACAATTATGAATTATACATTCTATAATTGCAGTAGCCTGACAAGTGTAACAATTCCTGATAGCGTTACTTCGATTGGATCTAATGCATTCATCGCTTGTGGAAATCTATCAAATGTTACGATTGGTAACAGCGTTGAAACGATTGGATATAAAGCATTCAGCAGTTGTGGAAATCTATCAAATGTTACGATTGGTAACAGTGTTGAAACGATTGAAAATTCTGCATTCAGCGGTTGTAAAACTCTAAAAGAAATTTCATTGCCTAACTCGCTTAAGAGTATCTGTAGTTATGCTTTTAGAGACTGCGGATTAACGACAATTACAATTCCGGAGAATGTAACCACTATCGAATTTGAAGCATTTCGCTTCTGTAAATTAGAGCAGGTCTATTGCAAGCCGACAACTCCACCTACTGCAGTAGCAGATGGTAATGGAAATTGGAAAGCGTTTAATACAAGCGGAGACATCAACGCCCCAATATATGTGCCAGAAGCATCGCTCTCATCTTATAGGTGGGCAGACTATTGGGAAGATTTGAATATTTTTGGTTACGACTTCTAAAACTTTATGGCTATGAAGCGCTTGTTTTTAGCAATATGCGTGGTACTGGTTGCCGTAGCGTGCGACAACAATGAGGGTGGCAACGAGAATTTGCCCAAATATGCCATAGGCGATGTATATGATGCTGATGGCGTGCAGGGCGTTGTATTCACAATTTCGGAGGGTGGCATTCACGGCAAAATCGTAAGCGTAGTGGAGACCGCCGAGAAGGTGGATTGGAGAACCGCAAACTTGTGGTGCAAAGGTTTGGGCGAGGGCTGGTACTGCCCTAATATCGACGAATTGGCCGCAATATACGGTGTTGTCGGAACTATAAATAAAACGCTCGAAGGTCTTGGCGCAGAGGATATTAAGGCGACATTCTATTGGTCATCGGAGTCGAAAGACGAAGATTATGCCTACTATGTCAGTATGATGGGTGGCGCTCCAAACCACGCCAGCAAAGGTTTTACAACCCTTGCCCGAGCGGTGAAGGCGTTTTAACGAAAAGGAGCAGGAAACTGCTCCTTTTTTTTAGTTAGGGCTATTAGCCACTCTCTCCCAATATTAACTTTTTGTTGAAAAAACTCCCAACCACAGCCCTCTATCTCCTATCTTTTTTCTATCTTTGCACCAAAGAAATCCAAATACTATAAAATAGATTATGAGCAAGGTTACTATCGAGCGCGCGCATCGAATGGATGGCACTGGCGAGTACTACTTCTCGCGCCGTCTTCGCGAGATTGCAGAGATTGAGGCGACTACAGGTCGTCAGATTATTAAGTTGGCTATGGGAAGCCCCGACCTTCCACCACACCCATCGGTTGTGGAGCGTCTTTCGAAGGAGGCTCTTCGCCCAGATGTTCACAAGTATATGTCGTTCAAGGGCGAGCCTGTATTGCGTAAGGCTTTTGCCGATTGGTACGGCAAGTGGTACGGCGTAGAGGTGGACTACAACACCGAGGTGTTGCCACTCATTGGCTCGAAGGAGGGCATTATGCACATCTGCCAGACCTTCATCAACCCTGGCGATAAGGTACTCGTGCCAAACCCTGGTTACGCTGCATACAAGGCTGCTGTAACTATGACAGGCGGTGTGATGCTCCCATATTCGCTCAACAAGGAGAATGGCTTTAAGCCTGACTTCGCAGCTATCGAGGCTGCCGGTGTAGAGGGCGTAAAGATTATGTTTGCAAACTTCCCAGGTATGCCGACAGGTCAGACTCCAACCAAGGAACTCTTTGAGGAGATCGTTGCATTCGGTCGCAAGCACAACATTCTCATCATCCACGACAACCCATACTCGTTCATCCGTAACAACGACAAGCCTATGTCTATCCTCGCAATCGAGGGAGCAAAGGATGTTGCAATGGAGATGAACTCGTTGTCGAAGGGTCACTCGATGGCCGGATGGCGTGTAGGTGTTATCATCGGTAAGGAGGAGTGGATTAACTCTATCCTCACATTCAAGTCGA
>JAZOMA010000012.1:0-85519 GCA_045653565.1 Alistipes sp. | reverse complement strand
GGATTACAGCAAATGGATAGGACATACGATTTACCGACCATCAAAGGTTTGAGTACTGCTATTCGTAATGAGGTTCGCGATATGATTATTTCTGCACAGAAATTATCCGAGGAATCTAGGAAATGTTTGGATGTGAAATATAGAGGTCGAAAGATTATGTACTACGAGTTTCTATCCATTTTAGAGCAAGCCTCTATCAACATCGTTAATAGAGGAGGACATCCAATAATATAATATTTATGGTATTCGTAATAATAATTATTATAGGCGTCATTCTGTTAATTTGGTTGCATTCATCAATTGATAAAGATGGCAAAGCTAGTGGACGTAATATTTGTCCTCGCTGTGGAAGGAAAATGGAGTTACATTCTATAACCGCACGATACAGGTGCAACAACTGTGGATACAAACAACCTTCGGGTTATTAAAGATATCGCCGAGCGGAAAAATCTGCTCGGCGACATCTTTAATTGTCAAAATTCAATTTAGAAGCCTATCTTAGCCACTAAAATCGTCAATGATTAGATTATTTTTGTGCGGGGCGAGGGAACGGAAGCGGAGCATACTCGGGCGTATGTGAGCATTTCGTTATCCGAAGCATCGTGCAAAAAGAACTAATCAGAACGATTTTACTTCTCCAACAAGTCGGGGCGCAACGCCTTTGTTCGAGCATACGCCTGCTCGTCTTGCCACTTGGCTATCTCGGCAAAGTTGCCCGACAAAAGCACATCTGGCACCTTCCAACCATTAAACTCCGCAGGGCGAGTGTATACCGGCGGTGCGAGCAAATCGTCTTGAAAGCAGTCGGTAAGTGCCGAAGCCTCGTCGCCAATCGCGCCGGGAAGAAGGCGTACCACCGAGTCGGTAATAATCGCGGCAGCCAACTCGCCACCCGTAAGCACGTAGTCGCCAACAGAAATCTCGCGAGTAATCAAATGCTCACGGATACGGTAGTCGATACCCTTGTAGTGTCCGCAGAGGATAATTATATTTTCGAGTGTCGAGAGTCGGTTTGCCTCGTGCTGATCGTAGCGAATGCCGTCGGGCGAGGTGAAGATAATCTCGTCGTAATGGCGCTCGCTCTTGAGTTTCTCGATGCAACGGAATACAGGCTCAATCTTCATCACCATACCTGCCTCGCCACCGAATGGGTAGTCGTCAACCTTATGGTGCTTATCCTCCGAATAGTCGCGGATATTGTGGATATGAATCTCGGCGTAACCGCCCTCCTGCGCACGCTTCAATATCGACTCATTAAGAGGCGATACCAAAAGTTCTGGTACAACTGTCAATATATCTATACGCATAATTTACAAGCAATTAACCTCGTTGTTCAATACCTCGACAACGAATGGGTTATACAATGACTCGTGGCCGATACTGCTCTTATCGCTGTGGCCGGGGTAGATGGTTACCTCGTCGCCCAAAGGCAAAATCTTGTCCAAAATAGAGCGCATAATGGTAGGGTAGTCGCCACCCGGAAGGTCGGTACGACCGATACTCTCGCGGAATAGCGTATCGCCCGTAAAGAGCGATTTCGACTCATCGTGCAGGAACGACACGCAACCCTTCGAATGCCCGGGTGTTGCGATAACTCGCAGCGTAGTATTTCCGAACTTTATCTCCTCGGTTGTTGCAAGGTCGATATCTATCGCCTCGGGCAACGCACCCAACTCCATACCAAACATCGCACCGCTTGCACGACCGTTTTTGAGGAGTTCGAGGTCTGCCGACGATGCAGCGAACTTCACTCCGTAAGTCTCGCGCAAGAACTCCACACCAAGAATATGGTCGAAGTGGCAGTGGGTGTTTATCGCCAGCACGGGTTTCAAACCATTCTCGGCGATAAAGTCAGCCAGCACACGATCCTCACGCGCCGACATATTGCCTGCATCGACAACGACACACTCCTTTGTTTCGTCCCAAAGGACGTATGTATTCTCCTGAATCGGATTGAATACGAACGACTTAATCTCCATAGTGTTCCTTATTTTTTGCAAAAATAAGAAAAAGAACGGAAAACGGAAAACGGAAAGCGGAAAACTATCTATTTTTTATGGCTTTTAGCCATTAGCCATTGGCCATTAGCTAAAATCGTCATTCCGAGAGCCATTAGGCTCGTAGGAATCTTCCTTATTGTTGTTAAGATCAAAATGGGAGATTGCCGCAGTCGTTACACTCCTTCGCAATGACGGTTAATCTATTTTTTGGACTTTCAGAAATAAATTGCTATATTTGTAACGCAATCGCAAGGTTGCAGACATATTACGAAAGTGTTTTTCGAAGCTCTTCAAAGAAAATCTGACAGTTTTCCAAAACAACAGGGCGAACGAATTGCACTCATTTCTTGTATAGCTATGTGGCAGTGCATACTCTTTGCACATTCCCATACTATTCAAGTGTGGGGATATTGCATCGTTTATTGTTGTTTAGGTTTTGTCAGAACCTTCTTTGAGATAGACGAAAACAACCTCACACTTTCTTTTTATATTAACCGCTTTATTCGAGGTTGGTGGGCAAAAACTCAAATACTATGAAACAAATTTATTTATGGTTGTCAATTTTTACATCATTTGTACTTTGCAGCTGTAGTCACACAATGACTCTTGGGTATAAGGGGCACGATTATGCGAGATTTAATCTCGATAAAAGAGTTAATTCGGAAGAGTACAAAGTAATCAAATATGTTTCTGGCAAAGCCAAAGCTGTGTATGTATTAGGTTTCGGAGGATTATCTGAGAGTGCTAAAACATTAAATGACTCTTCCTATAAAGATATGGTGTACAATGCACAACTGAAATCAAATCAAGCGATTATCAATGTTACTTCCGAATCACGAATTGCTGTATTTCCATTCGTAGGGGTTAGAACAGTTCACACGGCAGGTACGGTAATAGAGTTTGCCCCAAGCGAAGAATCTATTGCACCTAAAAATAACAATGTTGCAATTGTTTCACCAGTTCTGAAAGATGATAAACCTCAGGATCTTATCCAATCATGCATAGAATCAAATATCTCAAAACTAAACTCGGTAAAAATTGAAAAGGTAAGCACTACATACACAGCTCTTGGTGATTCTTATATAAACGCAAAAGGAGAGGATGATGTTAAGCGTGCATTTTTATGCTATTATCTTGGCGCTAAACAAAATGAGCCAGATGCATTTTATCTTTTGGCTACTTATTATGAAACCGGTTTACGCCAAGGTAATTTCTCCATACAGCAAAATTTAAAGTTGGCGATAGCCTTTTATGAAAAGGCGGCTGAAATGTCTGTAACAGGAGCAAAAGAGAAAGCCGAGAGTTTGAAAAAATAAAAAAATCTAACCAACTCGCCCTCGTGGGTATTAAAAATCATATCCAGCAGTAGAGAACAGAGGAATTTAGGGAGTTTGGAGAGTGTAGTGAATTTAACGAGAATAGGGAGAATAGCATCGCTAAACTCCCTATTTTCTCTAATCTTACTAAAAGCCAAAAGTTTTCCGATTTCCGTTTGTTATATTCCTGTTATTTTCTTGATTTCGTTGAGTTTGTTCAGTGCCTCCAATGGAGTGAGCGAGTTGATATCCAAACCTTTGATTTGGTCGCGAATTTGAATCAGTACAGGGTCGTCGAGTTGGAACATCGACAACTGCATCTCGGCAGGGCGCACCGACTCGGCAACGTCCGCCACGCCTTGTGCCGACATCTTCTTACCGCGTTTGCGCAGTTCGCCCTTCGGTACCATATCGCTATTGCCATACGCCTTTTCGAGCGCTTCGAGTATCGCCGTTGCGCGTTCAACAATCGTTGTCGGCATACCTGCCAAGCGTGCCACGTGAATACCGAACGAGTGTTCTGTGCCACCACGCTCCAATTTTCGCAAAAATACCACCGTGCCATCAATCTCCTTAACAGAAACATGGAAGTTCTTCACACGTTGACACACCTGCTCCATATCGTTCAACTCGTGGTAGTGCGTTGCAAAGAGTGTGCGAGGATGAGCGGTAGGGTGGTTGTGCAGATACTCAACCATAGCCCACGCTATCGAGATACCATCGTAGGTGCTTGTTCCTCGTCCAATCTCGTCGAGCAACACCAAACTACGCTCCGAGATATTATTCAGGATGCTTGCCGACTCGAGCATCTCGACCATAAAGGTTGATTCGCCTTGCGAGATATTGTCCGAAGCACCAACGCGCGTGAAAATTTTGTCGACCAAACCAATCTCCGCTTTCGAAGCCGGCACAAACGAACCCATCTGCGCCATCAGCACAATCAATGCCGTTTGTCGCAACAAAGCCGATTTACCCGACATATTGGGTCCGGTAATCATCATAATCTGCTGCGAGGTGGTATCGAGCATCACATCGTTCGGGATATACTGCTCGCCAACCTTCATCAGCGTCTCGATAACAGGATGGCGCGCAGCCTTCAAATTTATGGTGGTGGAGTCGTTGAGCAGAGGTCGCACATACTTACGCTCAACCGCTACAACAGCCAACGAGTAGAGGCAGTCGATGCGAGCAACAATCTGCGCATTCATCTGGATATCGCGCAGATAACGCATTACGTAAGCAATCAAATCGTTGTAAATCTGCTGTTCCAACTGCAAAATGCGTTCCTCGGCACCGAGAATCTTCTGTTCGTACTCCTTCAACTCCTCAGTGATATATCGCTCGGCTGCCGCCAATGTCTGCTTGCGAATCCAACGCTCTGGCACCTTATCTTTGTGGGTGTTGCGCACCTCTATGTAGTAGCCAAATACGTTGTTGTATCCTATTTTGAGCGACGGTATGCCCGTGAGTTCGCTCTCTTGCTCCTGAATCTTTTGCAGCACCTCCTTGCCGTGCAATGCCACACGACGCAAATCGTCCAACTCGGCCGACACGCCATCGGCTATGATGCCACCTTTCTGAATCTGATTGGTAGCAGGGTCGGGATAGATGGTCTGCGCTATGCGTTGCGAAAGTTCGGTCAAAGGGTCTATCTTCGATGCTGCCATATGCAATACATCGCTATCGGACGACTCCAATGCGGCCTTTAATAGTTCGATTGCCTGCAACGAGTTTTTCAGTTGTATCATCTCGCGAGGCAGCACTCGCAACGACGCCACACGCGAGCCGATACGCTCGATGTCGCCCGTAGCCGAGAGGTGCTCGTTTACGCTGGAGCGCATCGATGCATCTTTGACAAACACCTCGACCATATTTTGACGATCCTCTATGCGTTTCAAATCGAGTATCGGCATCGCTATCCAACGACGCAATAGTCGCGCACCCATTGCTGTGCGTGTTCTGTCGAGTGTTCGTGCAAGCGAAAAGTTTGTATCGCCACCGTTCGACGCAAAGAGTTCAAGGTTGCGCGAAGTGAATTTGTCAATCCAAACATACTCCTCACGATCTAATCGCGAAAGATTCGAAATGTGGGCTATGTCGTTGTGCTGCGTAAATTCGAGATAGTAGAGTATTGATCCCGCTGCTGCTATAGCATTGCGCATACCCTCCACGCCAAAGCCTTTGAGGGTAGGCACCGAGAAGTGCGTCTTTAGCTTATCGTAGTTTACATCGTAGGAGAACACCCAATCCTCCAGGCAATATGTATAGTAGCGTGAGCCAAATGCCGCCACAAAACGCTCCTTCAGTCCACGCTGATAGACAATCTCCTTTGGAGCAAACGACGAGAGCAACTTCTCGATGTAGCGGTCGTCGCCTTCGGCAACCGAGAACTCGCCCGTAGTGAGATCTAAGAATGCTACACCGGTAGATGATTGACCAAAGAAAACCGATGCAAGATAGTGATTTTCGCGCTGCTCTACAACGTTATTTTCGAGTACCACACCGGGCGTTACAACCTCCACAACTCCACGTTTTACGACACCCTTTGCTTGTTTCGGATCCTCGAGTTGTTCGCAGATAGCCACACGCTTGCCGGCACGCACCAAACGTGGAAGGTAGGCGTCGATAGCGTGATGCGGGAAGCCGGCGAGTTCGACCATTGCAGCGCCGCCATTGGCACGACGTGTAAGCGTAATTCCGAGTATCGCACTCGTCTCGATAGCGTCCGCGCCAAATGTTTCGTAGAAGTCGCCCATTCGAAACAACACTATTGCGTCCGGGTGTTGTGCCTTCACGTTGTCATATTGCACCATTACACCCGTCTTGCCGCTGTTTGCAGGTGTACTTTCGCCGTTATTCTTTGTTCGTGCCATTAATTTTGGGGGCTTTTAGCCATTAGCCTTTAGCTATTAGCTTTTGTTTATAATAATCGCGCAAATATAGCGATTTTATTTTAGAAAATAAGAAAAGCGATTGACATTTCTGCCAATCGCCATTCCGCTACTTGATGTAAAACTCCGAAATAGGTCTGTAGCCTTTCTCCTGCATCAGTTTGTCCCACTCACGCGGCAACTCTATGTAGACCGTTTCAAAACCTCCGCCTGGCATTATCTGCACCTTGTTGCGACTCGAATCGCCTGTTATCAGAAAGGCGGTCATCTCCTCCTGCATAGTCGGAATTGTCATCATTTCGGTTTCGGGCGTGTCGTACCAAACTGGCGTTGGTGTCATCGAAGCACCTTCGGTGCGGGTCAGATGCCCCTTCCAATTACGGATAGGGTGGCGCTCCTCGGGATTACTACCCGGGTTGGCGTAATAGTTCGCGAACACTCGCTCGTTGAGCGAACGACGTGCCGTGCGAATAAGGTCTTGTTCGAGCGCAAACGGAGTGTGATATTTCGCAGCGAGGTTCTTCGCAATAGGCTTTGTCAAAAGTATTGTGCGATAGGTAAACTGCTTGCCACTACCGAGCGCAAACTGACAACGCTCGGTTATATCCCACGCCAATAGTTCCATAAGTTTCTGCGGATTGGTGGTTGAAGGTGTCATATTATTACCCCAAAGCAATGTAGAGCAGGTGGTTATGGTATTGTCATTCATTCTATAACCAAGACGAGCGTGATATGGCTTCCAGCCTATCTCACGGCAAGCCACTTCATCTTCCACCAAACACCACGGCATCGGATAACCGAATGTTCCCATACGATTTTGCTTTACGTAGTAGCCCGCTAAATTCATCAACGCAAGATTCATAAAGCGACCTATCGAAGCGTTCGCAGCCTCATTTATTTCGCCCTGACCGCAATCTATTCCGAGTTGTCGCGCCACAGGACCATTTAACCAAGAGTATGGCACCCAAGCGTGAGTGCTCGCCAATGTTCGACGAAACGAGCCTGCACCCATCGCCTTTGTCATAGCGATAAGTATCGGCATATATTCAGGCTTACAACCAGCCATCGCACCATTTACTGCCACGTGCCACACCGTTGTATTGCGATGAGCGACAGGAAGCACAGCGACCGTTTCGTCCCACGGTTTATCGGTATAACGCAAGAACTCGCTAACCTTATCGAATGTTGGAGGCACAATCGGCAAGCCGTCCGACCAATTCATCTCGCGGAAGTAGTCGTTCACCTCTTGATATGTACCGAAAAATACATCATCGCGAACTCCTCCTTGATTGCTCTTTGCACTGCGAGCCAACTCCTCGGCTGTGATTGGTGTTGTCAGGGCCTTTACGATTTGAGGATACAACACCTCTCGCGTATTTTTTATCAACTCGTCGGTCGTATGCGAAGCAAATGCCCCAGGATACTCCGCCACACGCGGTGCCGGCACGCCATTGTTAGTCGAGGTATAAAATACCTGCTCGGTAAAGGTCGGACCTGCAATCGCCACCGCAGGAATACCGATATACTCGGCTGCGATACACGAACCTACCTCCTTAGGAGTACACAATCCACAACCGCAATTACCCGAAATCACAGCATCTACGCGCATTGAGCGCAGCTTCTCTTGGAACTCATCTTTCGAGCGACGAGTAACATTTGGAGCGGGGTAGACACCTGCCGAGCCTATCTCGTCGAGCAGAATAATACGACAAGTAGGGTAGTTCTTCTCGAAAAGTCGCTTTAGTTCGGGGTGTGTTACGCGAGCCATAAAACTACCGCCTACGATAGCTATTGTCTTACCGTCAAGCGTTGAGAGGCGAGGAGCCATCTCAATCATTTTGACCGTACCACGACCTACGGGCGATACAACAGCAAAGCCATCTCCCTTGACAGCAGTTGCGCCCGACTCGATTTTACACGTCTCATCGCAGACTATGCGGGACGGAGTCTGCGCCACAGCCAAAGCGGGCAACAAGAACGCAAAAATAAGAAGTTTTACAAAGTTTTTCATCTCGTTAACTGTTATTCAATTACGATATAAGAGATAACGTTTTGCCCCCAAAGGTTAAATACAGCCTCAAAAAATTACTCTTCGCTAAAATGCAGAAGGCATCTACGACACAAACAGTCGTTATAGAGGGCTTTTATCTTATCGCGCTGATTTGAGGTAAGCGTAACAGACGAACAATGGCAACGACTCATATCCTGGTCGTGCATACAATCAAAAGAGGCTTTGCAGCGAGGACAAATTTTCTTCATATACAGGAATGGATTTAAGCTTTGTCGGCATCCTCGAAGAATCGTTCATCGAAATTGACAAAGTAGAGGCGTTCCGTAGCACGAGTCATTGCGGTATAGAGCCAGCGCAGCATATCTTTTGTCATAGGCTCGTCGCCAAAGATGCACCTATCGACAAATACTGCCTTCCACTGTCCGCCCTGCGCCTTGTGGCAGGTTACAGCATAGGCAAATTTAATTTGTAGAGCATTAAAATAGTCGTTCTCGCGAATCTCCTGCAATCGCTTAATTTTACTCTTAACGTCTAAATAGTCCTTCTCGACCTCGCAGAACAGACGTTCACTCTCCTCGCGCGTAAGCGATGGCGACTCGGAGTGAAGGGTATCGAGCAACACTTTGCACTCAATCTCGGTGTCGTCGTAATCGCCAAACGATAGGGTAGCCGTAGCAAAGCGGAAGCCGTAGAACTCCTCAATACGTCGAAGTCGTTTCAGACGGGCAATATCGCCATTGGCTATAAAACTTATCGGGCAATTCTCGATACGCTCGGTATAGTGATAGTTATTCTTGGCAACCATCAGTATATCACCACTTTCCAACTCCTCCTCTGCCATCAGATTTATGCGGCGAATACCATCGTTATAGCGATTTGCACGCTTATTTGAACGAGTGATCACAATCGTCTCATCGCGGCCATAGCGGTCGTAACAATCTTGCAAAGCCTCCAACAAATCGGAACCACCAACCGACTGCACATCGTCGTAGCCGAGGTCGAATTTCGGAATCTCGTAGATTTTGTTCTCAAGCATACAACGCACAAGCGTAGCATTAAATAAAATACCCGAATTTTGTTCCTGTCGCACAACCTCGTCCATCGAGCCATAGACTACATCGCCGAATTGGCTCATTTCGACCGCATCAAGTGCAGGCGAAAAGTCGGCACCAACGGGTGGTAACTGCGCATTATCGCCCACCAACACAAGACGGCAATTCTTACCCGAACGGACATATTGCACCAAATCTTCCAGTAGCGAGCCGCTACCGAATTTAACCCCATCCGACGCCGAATGAGTGGACAACATCGAAGCCTCGTCCACGATGTAAATCACATCTTTATCTCGGTTTATATTAAGTGAAAATTTAGATTCGTACGAGGCATTTGTTCGTTCGCGATAGATATGTTTGTGAATGGTCAGAGCCTTCTCGCCCGAGTAGTGCGACAACACCTTCGCTGCACGCCCCGTAGGAGCCAACAGCACAGAGCGAATACCAACGCTTTTCAGCGCAGCAACTATTGCCGCCACAAGCGTAGTTTTACCCGTTCCGGCGTATCCGTTCAGCACAAAAATAGACGACGCATCCCCCTCCGAAAGATACTCGGCAAAGGCTTCAACGATTTTTTTTTGATTATTCGTTGGTAGATACAATAATTTTGCGTAAATTTGGCTCGCAATATTTGAGATATTCATTATTGTCGCTTAATTTTGTACAAACTTAACAATAAAATATTAGAATGAAAAGAAAAACTACATTAATCGTTATTCAGGTCGTTTTGGCGGTAGCGATTATAGCATCAATCTGGTGGGTATATTCACTCATCTCAACACCTATCCAGTTCGAGAAGGATTTGGAGGCTCGCGAGGAGCTCGTAATCAAGCGCATCAAGGACATTCGTACCGCTGAGCGCACATTCAAGATTAAGTATCAGCACTTTACTGCCGATTTCGACACCCTTATCAACTTCGTTCTCACCGAGACTATGGAGGGCGAGCGTAAGTTGATTGACGAGGATGACTCGGTAGCAATGGCAATGGCAAAGAAAAAGTACGGCAAGAAGTTCAAGAATGTTGAGAAGTTCTCTTTCTCGGTTAAGGACTCGTTGTTCAAGCACCTCACCGAGCAGGAGGTTAAGGATTTGCGCTACGTGCCATTTACCAACAACCAAACAGAGTACAAACTCGAGGCTCAGATGCTCGCAACCGAGTCGAAAGTTGTCATTCCTGTTGTTGAGTGTCGCGTTCCTTACATCGCATTCCTCGACACCGTAAAGTATCGTCAGCAAGTGATCAACCTCGTAGACAACCTTCAGAATAATTTGAACAAGTATCCGGGCATCAAGTTCGGCGATTTGAACAGAGGTAGCAATGAGGCAGGTAACTGGGAGTAATTCCTTTGATACAAACAAAAAGGTGTCCATTCAAGTAAAATTGGGTGGACGCTCTTTTTCTGCAGACAATTTGGACGTTGCAGCATCAGAGCAGGTTCAGATTGTCGTAGACACACCGCGTGTTACGCTCGCACCTCGTAGCGAGATGTCGCTCGATGGCGCATCGGAACTACTTTCGATTGTTGGTAAGCCGTGCCGTATCAACGAGCAGAGCGTCTGTAGCGAGTTGCAGGATGATATCGTAGCCGTTATGGCGATAGACAGCAACGCCCTCGCCACGATTCTGGATAAGTGGGGTAGTCGAGCATCTTTTACTTCGCCGCTTTTGGATATGCGCCACAGCGACACCGCTGCGCTAACAATCGACACATCCGACCACGTCTGCTATCTACGCCTTTTCAACAACGGGTTGCAACGCGCCGAGGCTTACAACGCAACAACTGCCGAGGATGTGCTATATTTGGTTGTCAAGTGGCTCGGTAACGAGCGCAATACACCTATATATATTAAGGGGAATAAAGCAACAGCAAAGTTGTTGCGTAAATACTACAAAAGAGTTGTATGCGAATAATAAGCGGTAAATTCAAGGGCAGAGCGATTAATCCTCCACGCAATCTTCGAGCAAGACCTACTACGGATTTTGCAAAAGAGAACCTATTTAATGTTCTGAACAATCTGGTTGATTTCGAGGAGTGCGACGTTTTGGATCTCTTTGCCGGCACAGGCTCGGTTAGTTACGAGTTTGCTTCGCGTGGCGCACGCAGCGTCACATCTGTGGAGATAAATGCCATTCACCACGCCTTCATTCGTCGTACAGCCAAAGAACTCGGTGCCGAGAATATGTTTGTGGTTAAGGCAAACGCTTTCCTCTATTTGCGTAGTTGTCCCAAGCAGTTCGACATAGTTTTCTCGGATGCGCCATACGATTTAGAGGGACTCGAGGAGATTGTACCGTTGGTTTTGGAGGGTGAATTGCTGCGAGAGGGTGGTATTTTCATATTTGAACACTCCGACAAATACGATTTTTCGAATCACCCATATTTTTGGCAATTAAGGAGTTACGGAAGTGTGCAATTTTCGTTCTTCAAAAAATAGCATTTTTTTGTAAAAAAAGTTACAAAAAATTTTGCAGAACAAAAAAAATGCCCTATATTTGCACTCGCAATCAGCAAATGAATGGTGCGTTAGTTCAGCTGGTTAGAATACGTGCCTGTCACGCACGGGGTCAGGGGTTCGAGTCCCCTACGCACCGCAAGAGTCGCTCAAAAGGCGACTCTTTCGTTTTTTTTTGTGCGCGGGGGACTCGGTCAGTCGGTGGCGGTATGGCACAAGTCATTATTCCAAATACAAATAACCACCCTCGCACGAAGGTGGTTATTCTTTTAATACTTACGGCGCAACAACTTATTATCTTTTTGCCATCTTTTTATTTGCCTCGACCAATGTATCCAACATATCAACTACCTTGTCAAATTCTACCTCATTAAGATAATAGATAGGTATAGTAGTATCATTGTAATCATCAACACAAATATATAGACAATCACACAATGCTCTTTCCGTTATACTATGTCCATTAATTTCTTCATATAACTCATCATCATCAAATAAATCATTTAGGCAACATTTAACCCATAGTTTAGAATATTTGTTATATAGTTTTGCCCAGTTCTTTGTTACCACCTCAAATGCACTAAAACCATCATTTTCCTTTTCTGCTTGTTCCTCTATCTTTGAGTAATTGGTTTTGGTTGGTGCATCAACAACAACACATTTATAGGTTTCATCAAAAACCTCATCCTTTATTTTTCCAAATACATAGTGTTTCATATCTCTATTATCTCTATTTTATGTTTGCTTTAGGCTTCTCTACACTCCGCAGATAAAACAAAGGTAATAAAAATATTCTTCATCTTGTCAATATTCGATGGAATATTGGAACTACGCTCGTTGATTGCACGATATTTGCCTCAATGCCATACGTAACAAAACTACTGCATATGAAACGCAAAATTTTAATTACTGCATCTATTTTCTTTGCTGTGGGCGTGTGTATTATAGGTTACACGCAAGCAACGAACAAAACCTCTGCCGAGCGCGCACAACAGCGTGAGCAACGCCACATAGAACGCGAAAAACGCAGAGCGCAACGGCAAGCCGAGTACGAGAAATATATTGACTCTATCGTTCTCGCCCGCAATTTTCAGTTCACTCCGCAATCTATGCAGCAGCAACCCGCCGGGCAGATGCGCCTGCTGAACAACCCCAACTTCAACCTACAGGTGTGGGGTAGTGAGGTTGACATCTTTCTGCCCTACATAAAGGGCGTAACACCTCCATACTATACGGTAATGCTCAACTACACGATGCCGTCGGTCAATAAATACGTTACCGAGCAGACTCAAGAGGGGTGGCTCATAACTTTCACCTCCTCGCTCTTTTCGGGTTCGGACTACGATTTCTCGCTCGAGATCTACACGTCGTCAGGTAGCGCAACACTAACCATTGCATCGCCCTGGTATCCCGATGTTCAATATATTGGTGGAATTTCAGGTATTAACTAATGGTGATGCGTACGCTATTACTTGCTGCAATGCTTCTATTAAGCACAGTAGCACGCGCAGATGTCGGCGAAACAACATCGCAAAAAGAAGAGATGTCGAAGGCAAAATCCGAGCGTGAGGCGCGCAAGGAGGCTTATGCTGCGGAGATAGACGATATTGTCAGGTCGCGCAACTATATCTTCCGTCCCATAACGATGCAAAATGTCGTTACGGGGAATACACGCTCGGTATTTGCCTACTATCTGTTTATGGGAGTTTCGGGTGACAAACTGGTGCTGCATATCCCTGTGGAGTTCACATCGTATGTCATCGATACGGTCAATTTAGATTCGTATATCGAAGGATATGTTGCAACACTTAACGACTCGAATTGGCGCATAACCTTCTCGTTTATGAATGGTTCGGAACGATGGCTCGCCGAGATATTTCTGTCGAACATCACCGGGCAGACCAGACTTGCTCTGGTCACACCCGAAGGGGTAATGCGATACCTCGGCACCATCGAAAGTGGAGTGACAATAACGAAGAAAAAGAGAAAAAGTAGGTAATACCGAACAATTTTATAAAAAAATTAAAAATTTTTCGCAAAATACTTGCACAGTCCGAAAAAAGCCCTTATATTTGCACTCGCAATTCGGCTCCGTAGCTCAACTGAATAGAGTACTTGACTACGGATCAAGCGGTTCCAGGTTTGAATCCTGGCGGAGTCACAAAACGGCAGTCCAATGGGCTGCCGTTATTGTTTTACTATGTTTCGAACAACTACTTAGTCGCGACAAAGAAAAGGTCGAAGCACTCCAATCCCTCGGTATAGGGAACAATAGAGTAGTCCTCCATCGTTATTGAGTCTGTGAGTTTGGTGTTATGTTTGTGGAGTAATCGGCGATTTAAGCGATTTAGCACATCGTATGGCCACTGCAACATCTTACGCGGTAGGCGATGCTGCAAATCGAGGAAATCGAAGCGAGCGATTCGGCGTACGCTACGTTTGTTTTTACGATAGTACTCCATAATTTTCTCGTTACCCACAACACCATACGCCTTAACATCCGAGAAGTTGCACTCCAGAATATTGCGCAACTCGTCGGCGTTGTATTCGCGCACGTGCCAAGGGTTGCGTGTTAGCGACATAGGCTTATTGGGGGTCGAGACTACAAACATACCGCCTGGACGAAGTACTCGCGCCACCTCGCGCACAAACTCCATATCGTTCTCTATATGCTCGATAACCTGAAACGATACCACAGCATCAAAACTACAGTTCTCGAAATCGATAGGAGGAACCTCCATATCGTAATATTCGACATTGCTGAGTTGCGGTATATCCTGCTGCAACTCCTTATCTATAGAGATAAAACGCTTTGCCACAGGTGCTATAATCTCCACGCCATAGCCCATTCCGGTGCCTATTTCGAGGATATCGCCCTTGACAATAGTCGCAGCGTGATGATATGCCAACGCAGAGCGTTGGAACACGTAGTTATCCGATTTATCGAGCGACACACGCTCAGCAGTTGCGATTTTCGACATACTTTTTAGCTTTTAGCCATTGGCTATTTTAGGGGCGTTAGAGATTTTCTCTTTTGCGCCTACCTTATTATCCCTTACTTGCCGTTACTAACCCTTAATAGCCTTTATTAATTGGCGCAAATTTCCTACCGCAAAAATAAAAATTTTTGCGCACAATTCCGCAACTCTCAAAAATTATTTCTAAATTTGTGACTGCAATCGCAAGGTTGCAAACATATTTTGATGAAAGTGTATTAGCTTTTATCCCTTTCGGAAATCTGGAAAATTTCTATATCACAAGGGAAGCAATCACACTCGTCACTCCGTATTGACTCTTCAAAAGGGGTGTTTAGCCCCATTCTTGTAGATAGATACGAGTGTGGGGTATTGTTTATTTGTGATAGGGCATTCCAGAGCCTCCGAAAGATAAACTAATCGACCTCACACTTTCTTTTTATAATAACTGCTCGTTCGAGGTCGGTGGGCAACCCTAAAAACTTAAAATATTATGACTTGGCTTATTGTCATTGTTGTTGTCGCAGTAATCGGTGCTATAATTGGTGCTATCGCTAACAAAGATGATTCAGCAGGAGAAGGAGCACTCGGTGGATGTCTTGCTGGAGCATTCGGTTCAGCGGCAGTTATTGGGCAAATTGCATTATGGCTGCTTGGTATCTATCTGACTATCCAACTTGCTATTTGGTTATTTGACTAATAAAAAGCTGTATCGTTGTGAAAAAGATTATCGGATTTATATTAGTTATTTTTTGCTGTGCAATATTTGCATTTAACAGCAGCTATAATGCCACACTGCATTCGCAAACTCAAGATTCATATGTATATGTATGTACAGGAAAATATGCAACAAAGTATCACAGATACAAAGGTTGTAAAGGCTTGGGGAATTGCAAAGCAAATATTGTAAAGATAACAAAACAAGAGGCAGAACGAAGGGGTAAATCTCCGTGCGCCTTATGCTACTAAATGTTTATCTCCTATCTATAGGTATCGATTTAAAATCGATACCTATAGATAGATGTGCTGAGAGTATAAGGAATTTAATGAGAATAGGGAGAATAGCGTTTCGCTAAACTCCCTAATTTCTCTAATTTCACTTAAAGCCCAACTTTCTACTCTGCACTTTTAACTTTTAACCTGAATTGCATCGTCCGTGCAAACCACGCGGTTGTGGCTCATAAGCACGCCGAGAGAGCGTTTGAACAACTTTTTGCTCATATTCAACTGCTCGCGGATCTCCTCGGGCGAACTATTGTCCGTAAGTGCAAGCGAACCTCCTGCCGCTACGATAGCGTCATACAACACCTCTGCCGAGTCCTTAACCTGAGCAAAGCCCTTCTGCTGTAGCGATAAATCGATACGGTTATCGTCAGTTATGCGGCTTACATACGCCTCGACCTTGTCGCCCAGCTGCACATCGCGGAAGAGTTGATTCTTGTAAATCATTCCCCAATGGCGATTTTCGACGATAGCACGGTAGCCAATCTCGCTCTCCGACACAATCAACGCCTCGACCTTCTGGCGTGGCGAGAGGGTGATTATATCCTCATTATTAACATACTGCTTCAACTTCGACGTTGCTACGCATCGGTCGGTAATGTTATCCACATATAGATACACCGCCTTATACGAGCCTACGACAACGCCGCCCTGCTGATTGCGGTTCGGAAGGAACAAATCCTTACCCGTGATGCCCCAATCGAGAAAAGCACCGTGGATATTCTTATCTACAACCTTCAGGTAGGCGCACTTGCCTGCGGTAATTTTTGGAGTTTCGGTAGTTGCCACGATTCTATCCTCCGAGTCGTGATATACGAACACCTCCACCTCATCATCAACCTTCTGCGTCAGCGACACATAGCGGTTTGGAAGCAACACCTCGTTGCCCTCGTCGTCTACCAGATATAGACCAAATTCCGATACTCGCGCCACGCGCAGAGTTTGTATCTCTCCAATTCTCATAATCTTTTCTCTTTACTTTACCGTCCACGTTTCTCCACCTAAGAACAAATCGTCGGCGCATTTATTTGGCTCACGCTCCTGCTGCTCAGCAATTTGGCGGGCAACCTCGCTGTCATAGGTCGGACGCACAACATCGCGAATAATGCCCACAGCCACCGGAAACTCCGGATAGCGCATCGAAGCCAGCATCGTATGCAAAGCGGTATCCTCCGTGTGTGCATCGTGTGTCAGCACATCATCAATCGTGTAGCCATCCTCGCCAACCGTCACGACCTTCAGTCGCAAGCCGTCGAGCACCAGACCCTTCTCCTTATTCGCACCAAAGAGCATCTTCTCGCCGTGAATAAGCCATATAGTACGCTCCTCGCGAATAGCCTTCGACTCAGCATAATCAGCGTGTGTCTTATGGTTGAAAATCACGCAGTTTACCAACGCCTCTGTAACTGCCATACCTTTGTGGCAAGCACCTGCAACCAGCATATCTTTGGTCAAATCCAACTCCATATCAATGGTGCGAGCCACGAACGAAGCCTTTGCGCCAATAGCCAACACCGCAGGCGAGAATGGTTCCTCGATAGTGCCGAAAGGCGAGGTCTTGGTTACCTTGCCCAACTTCGAAGTAGGGGAGTACTGACCTTTGGTCAAGCCATATATCTCGTTGTTGAACAAAATCAAATTAAGGTCGATATTTCTACGGCACGCGTGTATAAAGTGGTTACCACCAATCGCCAACGAGTCGCCATCGCCCGAGCAAACCCACACCGAGAGGTCGGGGCGAGCCGTTTTCAGACCTGTAGCAATAGCGGCAGCACGTCCGTGAATAGTGTGGAAGCCATACGTATTCATATAGTACACAAAGCGCGACGAACAACCGATTCCCGAGATAAAGACGAAATTTTCGCGTGGGATATCCAATCGTTCAGCCACCTCGGGCAGTGCCTTCAACACCGAATTAAATATGGCGTGGTCGCCGCATCCGGCACACCACTTCACAGCATTGCCGTTACGAAAATCGTTTGGGGTATATTCTCTCTTTGCCATATTAATGCTGAATTATGTGTGAATAGATTACCTCCTTCAACGCCTCCACCTCGAAAGGTTTAGCCTCCATACTTGCCACCGAGCGAATATCAGGGTGATTGGTCGTCGAGCGCAGATACGACGCGAGCTGTCCGCTATTACTCTCGCAGACTAAGATGCGGTCGTACATCGTAATTCTGTCAACCAAGCCACTCTGAAGAGGTTTTATCAAATCTATGGTAGCGTAGGCAATCTCCTGCTTTTCGTTACGGAGTTGTGCGACAGCCTCCCTCACCTTTCCGGCATTGCTGCCCCAAGCCAAAACGAGCATATCTCCACCTTGCGCGCCCTCCGAAATTACAGGCATAACCATCTCCGCCACTCTCTCAACGCGCTCTGCACGCAATGCACCCATTGCAGCGTGGTCGGCAGGAGAGTAAGATATAACACCTGTTATCTGCTGTTTTTCGAGTCCACCGAGGCGATGCTCAAGCCCCTCGGTACCAGGTACTGCCCAATAGCGCGCTAAATTCTCGTTCGACGAGTATGGGTTGAACAGACCTCTGTCGTTGAAACACTCCGCCTTCTGCGCCAACTCCTCGCGAGTTACGATAGGAGATGTGATTTTCGGCATATCGGCAACACGCTTCACGAGCCAAGGCTCTGTTCCGTTTGCCAAGTTACCATCGGTCAACAGCACCACCGGCATCATTCGTTCCAATGCAATCTTCGCCGCCAAATAAGCCTTCTCGAAGCAGTCGGCAGGGGAGTGCGCCGCCAACACGACCAGTGGGCTATCGCCATTGCGACCATACATAGCCTGCAACAAATCCGCCTGCTCGCTCTTTGTAGGCAAGCCCGTCGAAGGTCCGCCTCGCTGAACGTCAACCACTACCAACGGAATCTGTGCCATAACCGCCAAGCCCAACGCCTCGCTCTTAAGAGCCAAGCCCGGACCCGATGTAGTAGTTACCGCCAACGCACCACCGAACGATGCACCAATAGCGGTACATATACCTGCAATCTCGTCCTCTGCCTGCACGGTCTTTACACCCAAGGCTTTATGCTTTGCCAACTCCTCCAATATGCCCGTTGCGGGTGTGATAGGGTAGGAGCCACAAAATAGTGGTCGTCCACTCTTTTCTGCCGCAGCGATAAAGCCCCACGCAACCGCCTGATTGCCGTTGATGGAGCGGTAAACACCTTTTTCGAGCGCACTTACGCCAGATTTCTGGTGTTGTTCGCCCACCAAATGAGTGTTCTTGGCGTAGTTCTCGCCAGCGTGCAATGCCGCAATATTTGCCTTGCAAACCACTTCATTCTTCGCAGCAAACTTCTTTACCAAGAACTTCTCGGCATACTCTGTCGATATGTCGTACATTCCGAGCGTTACGCCCAGCACAACCATATTGCGACACTTCAGTGCCGACTTTCGATCCATTCCGAACTCCGCAACTGCATCGAGCGTCATCTGTGTAATTGGTGCCTCCACGATGTTGCACTCAGTCATACTCAACTCTTCAACGATGGTTTCGATGTTGTAGCCCAACTTCTCGACCGACTCTTTCGTAAAGTTGTCACTATCGAGTAGTATTGTAGCCGTAGCGGTTGCATACTTGCGATGCGCCACCAATGCCGCAGGGTTCATAGCCACCAATATCGAACACTTGTCGCCCTCGTGAGCAACCATATGCGAATCGAAATGCACTTGAAAGCCCGAAACTCCCGCAACCGTACCTTGAGGTGCGCGAACTTCGGCAGGGTAGTCGGGGAAGGTAAAGACTCCATAGCCCGCAAATGCTGCACTCTCCGAAAAGAGATTGCCTACCATCTGCATTCCATCGCCCGAATCGCCCGAAAAACGAATTACAACGCTCATAATTTTACTCTTTTGCTACGCCTTCTATCGTCAAATTCTCCACTCCTCCAACCGAGTTGGAACGAACTTGAATCACACGACGAAAGACCCCTTTATCCAATTTCTTTGTGTCGATTATCACCCTTATCTCGCCACTCTCTCCCACAGCAATAGGTTTTCGCGAAAATTCGGTCTGCACGCATTTGCACGTCGTCGCCGTAGCAAAAACAACCAACGGCTCCGTTCCATCGTTCACGAAGCGAAATGTGCAAACGGGGTTTTCTCCTCCAAGTTGAATGTTCTTAAAATCCCACTCCGAGTGGGCAAATCGAATATGCGCACCATCAACCTTTGTTTGTCCCTCGGCGCACAAAGGCAATATCACCATCGCACAACATACTATTGCCGACAAAAATCGCATACTCTATTTCAAATTAA
This sequence comes from Alistipes sp., assembly GCA_045653565.1. Lineage (GTDB taxonomy): Bacteria > Bacteroidota > Bacteroidia > Bacteroidales > Rikenellaceae > Alistipes. Next base: position 65,538 of record JAZOMA010000012.1, on the reverse strand, counting down.
ACTTATAGGTAATGATGCCACCTTGGGTATATGCTTCGGCCTCTGCAAATATTGTCTTTTTTGCCGCAGCCTGCGAATCCTCTACCATCTTGCTATCTTGAATGGTCGAGCCTTTTGGCTCGTATGTTGCAGAAAGAACCTTTCCGGTCTTATCTACCACCACTCTAATGACAATTTTGCCCGAGCGAGTTACATTGGCATTGCTTGGAGCAGGCAAATCGCCAATAATACCACGACCTTGCAAACCCTCGTCGAGTTCTACATTTCCAATCGGATTCAACCCACGACCAACGCCCGATGCCGTCAAAACGGTATCTTGCTTTGCTCTGTCGTTGCCGATATTCTCTGCCTTATCCACACCCGCTTTCGACTGCTGAAACAACGCGCGTTTGTTTACGGTACGAGTCTCCTCGGCTTTACCCTCGGTTTGTTGCATATTATCCTTAGGTGCCAGTTTTTCGTGCTTGGGAGCCTGCGTAACCTTTGGCACAGGCTTTGGCTTTGGTGGTGGAGGGGGTTCCGGCTTCACATACTCTATGTATATGATGTCGCTTGCGGACTTCTCTGCTGGCTCGATAGGAACACTAACGCAGACAAAAGACACTACTAACGACGCCACATACAAAGCTGAAAATATGAAAGCGTAAATTTTAGAATTCATACCCTCTTAATTTGCCTGTGTTGCGAGAATCAACTTATAGCCATTATCTTTGGCGATGTTCATAACCTTAACCACCTCGTCTACTGCCACTTTCTTATCGCAATGCAACGAAACGGTAGGGGACTCCTGACCTTGCAAACGAGCCTTCAACAAACTCTCCACATCGGCGATTGTAGCCACAGGCTCGAGCTCTACATAGTAGAGATACTTCGCACCCTTCTGCTCAATCGAAACGGTCGTAACAGCCTTATCCTTCAACTGATTCGAACTCTTGGGCAACTCTAACTTCAACGCATTTGGGTTGATGAGAGTGGTTGCTATGAGCATAAATATCAGCAAAAGGAACATCAGGTCGGTCATCGCCGAAGATGAGAACGACTTATCGACTTTTGAACCTCTCTTAATTGCCATAATTCACTATTTTTGAGCAGGTTGGTTTAGAATATCCATAAATGCGATTGAGTTAGACTCCATACGGAATACCAACTTCTCGATACGAGCCACCAAGTAGTTGTAGCCGAAGTATGCAGGAATACCCACGATAAGACCACCAACGGTTGTAACCATAGCCACATACATACCACCCGAAAGCAACGCCATATCGACGGTACCACCAGCAGCAGACATATCCATAAATGTACGCACCATACCGAGAACAGTACCCAAAAAACCAATCATTGGCGCACCTCCGGCAATGGTTGCGAGGAATGGAAGACCATTCTCCAACTTCGAAACCTCCAAATTTGCAACATTCTCGATTGCGCTCTGAACATCGCTCATCGGACGACCCAAACGCTCCAAGCCCTTCTCAACCATTCGAGCAATAGGGGTGTCAACTTTGTGGCAGTATGCGATAGCCTCCTTAACCTTGCCGTCAACAACAAAGGCTCTGATACGATTCATAAAGTTCATATCAAGACGCTGTGCGCGGTGTATAGCAACAAAACGCTCGACGAAGATGAAGATTGTGGCGCCTCCCAATATCAAAAGCACCCACATCAACCAACCTCCGCCATTGAATAGGTCCCAAAGTGACATTTCGGCAGCCTTCTCGGTTGCTTTTTCTGCTGCAACATTCAACGAATCGGTGAGATTCGCACTCAAAAGTTTAATCATAATCTTTTCTTTTTTAATTGTTTATTATCTTTTTGTTTGTCTTTCAGTTTTGTCGAATTTTCATCTTCGCGTCTCTTATCGCGTTTGAATCGGTTTTTCAGACGCATACGCAAATCTTTAGCATTGTTGAAATCCTCCTTAAAGTAGATTCCGATACCTGTCTCCTGCAAACCTTGGTTTTCGTCAAAGCGGTCTATCGTGTGGGTAAAGCCCTTCAAACGAAGCGTTCCAGCGCGGTCTATCAACCAGGTCAGATATGCCTCGCCTGTAAAGTTGGAGTTAGCATTTACAACCTGCGTCTTATCCACAATATAGTTACCCTCCAACTCAATCAGAAGGCGATTGTCAACCAAACCCTTCGAGAAGCCGAAGTCTACCTCGTCGCTCATCTGCTCGGTGCGAGGGCGGTAGCGGAGGACAATCTTGTAGTCGTCGCTCGAAAGCCAGTTGCTAAACTGGTTAGACAACATCTCAAATCCCGTTGCAGCAGTTGCCGAGGCACCCATTGTCGAGGACATAGCGTTCGAAGACTCCGATATAAAACTATTTGCCACAATCAAATAGAGGAATTGCTGCGACTTACTCTCCGGGGTAGCCAACGCACTTGCGATAAGGCTTTGTACCTCCGAATCGGCACTCGGCACAACGATATCGAATGTTACCGTAGGCTGCATCAATCTATCAGTCAAATGTATAAAGCACTCGACTGGCACCGCACGGGTTGAGCGGTTGCTCTCGGTGAGCGAGCCCTCCAAAAGCGGTTGCAACGACGCCTTAAGTTTGTAGACGGCGTCAATATTCAATATCGCATCCAACGGATCGCCCGACCACTGAATAGTCGAGCCCGGCTCAATATCAAACCACTTATTGATTACGCTCTGCAACGTGAAGAGGTAACTACCTTTTGTGATGGTATAGTCGCCATACATCTCGAATATGTTGGCCGTTGGGTTGATTCGCATATTGAGTTGACCTTCGCCCGAACCCTTAATAATATCGCCAACGGTTGGGTCGATAACCAACTGCATCTCAGCATTTGGACGAATATCCAACGAGAGAGTTATATCCATTGCGCCACCACTCGAAGTGCGTCGTTTCTGTCTATTCTCGAACTGCATCTTCTTGCGAGCGAGGTACGATGTTGTATCACGCTCTTTGGTTGCAAACTTCACGAAGTCTGCCGTCGAGATGTCGCTATTGTCGGTCAGTGGCATATAGAGTTTGGAGTTGTCGTCGCTGTGCGCCACAAAGTCCATCTTTACGCCAGCCTTATCGCCACGCACCGTACCTGTACCAGTGGCGAATATCGAGCCATAGAACATCGAATTATCGCGCTCGGTAGTGTTCAACACCTCCATATTGCGAGCCTGAACGTCGATATTGTACTCAATATTCGAGAGGTGAGCCAACGACACATCCATCGACATCTCGCCCTTGTGACCGTGTCTATCCGATATAGCCACATTCTTTGCGATGAGGCGATTGTTGTGAACACTAACGGTTGCTTTCGGTGCAAAGTAGCGACAACGGGTGTAGTCAATCGTCGTGGCGAGGCTGTCAACCTCAATTTCGCCCTTCAACTCCGCCATACGACCTACGCCGCTGATGTTTATATCCACCGATGCCTCGCCCGCAGTATCGGAGATTATTCCCTTCAACACAGGATCCAAAAGACTCATCTTTACACCATCGGTATTCATACGGGCGTAATAACGCATCTGCGACGGAGCAAAATAGCCCTGAATAACACGCTTGTTATCCTTTCTTGTAGTAATATCCAGCGTTGCACGACTACGGCCAAAGTCCCATTGCGAAACGAGCAATAAATCTGGTACATCGATGCCGCTGACGCTCACGCTATCCATTTCGATGCGGGCATCTATGCGAGAGGCCTTCAAAGCCGAGTGTACCGTTGCATATCCGCTTGTACGGCCATCTACGACATATCCGATTTGATTGGTTATCTGCGTGAATGGAGCCAGCGAGAAGTTTCGTAGATTCATATAGACCGAATCTTTGTCGCTACGCGAAGCAATACCATTTATATACAACTCTTGCGAATCGCTACGTACGGCAAAACGACGGATATCAATCTTTGCCGAATCCATCTCGATACCATCAGTAGTGATATCCCACTCGGCATCACCACTGCGTACCGACGATTTATTGAGGTTCACGAGCAGACTGCGCGCGTTATTCTTTCGTGATATCTGTGCCGAAGCCGAGAGTTCTCCTTGCAAATCACACAACGAGTCGGCAAACATAGCATCCAACGATATCTTATTATCCTTTGCTGCACCGTTAACATCTACACCCGAGAAGTGAAATGCTCCAGCATAGAGATCTTTCGCCGCCATAGACATCGAGAGCGAATCGCCCTCATTGCTCGCCTTCACATCAATATTTGTAGCGAGATAGTTCGAGTGCATCAGATACTCGGACGATGCGTGCATCAAGAAGCGATTGTCCGATGGACTTACTAATAACTCTACCGTAGAGCCTTCAGCCATCTCCAAACCATCGGTGATACATCCGAGCAATGAATCGATATCCTTTGTTGTGACCGACAAAATCGCAATCTCGTCGCCAATTTTCGCAACCTGCATATCGATATTCTGACGCGCCTTCTCGTCGTACAAAAGTGGGGTATACTGCACCAAAAGGTTCTTCAGATAGTATAGCACATCTTTGTACGGAGTGCGACTCTCGAAAACTGCATCGGCAAAATCTGACTCAAGAGCCAATGTTCGCGCATCCTCATCGCTCAAAATCGAGAGTTTGATTAAGTCGGCATTACAACCACGACCACCAACAGTTTCGTACTCCGCATCCGCAATTTGCAGCACGCCATTCATCTCATCCAGCGTTTTTCCTTCCGCCGTCAAACCGACGTTACAGTTCAGCACAGAGATTGAATCACGTTTATTTATGTTCATAGCGTGGAGATCTGCACGCTCTATGGTCATCACGGCATCGTAGCGAGGCAACGATTTATCCTCGAGGGCGAGCAACGCTTGTGCATCGAACTTTAACGCCTTATCATCTGCCGACAGAACTCCGGCTATGTTGTTGTCCTTAATCTCTGCCGAAACACTCAAATTGCTGTAGTTGTAGCCATTGAGCATCAAACTATCCACCTGACCGGTACCCACCAACTCGAGCGGAGCATCCTCGCCAAGCGACATTACAACATCGGCAGACAACGAGGTTTTGCCAACCACCGATGTAGCCAGAATTTTCGATAAATCGAGGTTTGTAGCCTGCACCGTTGCATCCACGCTCTTACGCTCATTGGCAGGGTTCTGCATTTCGCACTTCAACTTTACATCTCCACCGCAGAGTAAATGAGTGTTGGCTTTCGCCTCGAAGTTGCGAATGGTGCCTCGAAACTTGCCCGTAGCATCAATTCCTCGCACGCGATCTACATACTGCATTACATTCTCGCCGAGCGAGAGGTCCGCAATATTTCCGACAACTTTAACCAGTTCGTGAGTCGAAGCCTTAACTCTATCTATATTTATATCAAATCGTGTCTTTTCAACATCGATTAGGCCTTTAACTCGTCCCGTAGCCTTTATTACGCCACCATCCTCGAGCGAAGCACTCACAACTCGACCCTCAAAGTCTGCCACCGTACCCTTCATCGACATTGTAGCGTTGTGTATAGATGTATTCCAACGCCACATTGCAGGACCGAAGTAGCCTAAATCGTCCGACGTGAGCGTGCAATCGCTAACACGGCAATCCATCTGCACTACATTTATGTAGTCGCGATACTCCAACCAATCTTTGCCGTCGAGGTGGAGATAGTCGAGATTTATACGACTCTGCGCCGTTTCGAAGCGAGAGTTGTCCACTATGATTTGACCTTCGTAAACATAGAAGTGTCCATCCATCTTGGTCAACTCGAAACCACTACGCTCCACAAACGACAGATTTTCTATCATCGACTCAACTGCACCCCTGTCAACCGAAAAGTCGTACAGATGCGCCGCGATATCGAAGAGTTGCATATCGCCAAAGTCTATTCCTTGCTCACGCTTTGGCACTCTGCGCAGCAGCTGGAACTCCACACCCGAAGCATCCAACGAGTTGATGTTCAACACAAAATCACTCTTGCGATCACGTCTTACGAGTTGGTCAGTAATCTCTTTGATTGCATATGTACCACGTTCGGTCTCTCGCACAACCAACTTACCGCCACTCACATTTCCGTAGTTGATAACCAAATTCTTTTTCGCCAACGATGCCAACGACGAAATATAGGCATCTGCACGCTTAACATAAAGTAGGGTATCGTTGTCCCAATCCGAAACATAGAAATCGCGGACCGTAACACGATTGAAAAGACCTATAGTGATTTTTCCGATGCTAACATTGGTGCCGAGTTTATCGCCAGCCCAGGTGGCAGCCCTGTCTATAGCGTAGTTTTGCACCGAAGGAACCGAGAGCGTCAAAGATAGAGTCAAAGGCAAAATTATCAGCAATAAAATGATTGCAGATAACACGCTTAACAATATTTTTGTAACTTTGCGCACGGTTTTGTTCTCATTTTCGGCACTTTATGCCGCATAAGTTATATAATAACTTACAAAAGTAGTCATATTTTGTCGAACTTGCAAACAAAGAACCAAAAAAATTGAACGAAAAATAAAATTAAAATATGAACAACGAAATTATCATTTTGGGAATTGAGTCATCTTGCGACGACACATCGGCTGCTGTATTGCGAAATACAACCCTTCTTTCGAGCGTTATAGCATCGCAGGCTGTCCACGAACGATACGGCGGAGTTATCCCAGAACTTGCTTCACGTGCGCACCAGCAAAACATTGTGCCTGTGGTAGATGCGGCGCTCCGAGATGCTGGCGTCACACCCGACAAAATCGACGCCATCGCCTTTACTCGTGGACCAGGTTTGCTTGGCTCGTTGATGGTTGGCACCTCGTTTGCCAAAGGCTTAGCCATAGCAAACAACATCCCACTTGTCGAGGTCAATCATCTTCACGGACATATCCTTTCACACTTTGTGGATATGCCCGATAAGGAGTGCGAGCATCCAAACTTCCCATTCCTTTGCCTTTTGGTTAGTGGTGGACATACCCAAATCGTAAAGGTCAACTCGCCATTCGATATGGAGATCGTTGGCTCGACCATCGACGACGCAGCAGGCGAAGCACTCGATAAATGCGCCAAAGTTATGGGGTTGCCATACCCTGGAGGGCCCGTTATCGACGCCCTCGCAAAAGAGGGTAATCCTGACGCTTTCAAGTTTGCAAAGCCACGCATTGGTGAGTTCGATTTCTCGTTTTCGGGATTAAAGACCTCTTTCCTTTACACTCTGCGCGACGAGGTTGCTCAAAACCCTAATTTCATAGAGGAACGTAAGACAGACCTCTGTGCAGCAATACTTCACACGGTTGTCGACATACTCGTCGAGCGACTGGTGAAGGCAGCCAAGCACTATCGCATTTCAGACATAGCAATAGGTGGTGGAGTGGCAGCAAATTCGCTCCTACGAGAGCGCGTTGCAGCCGAAGGAGAGAAGCGCGGTTGGCGCACTTTCATCCCCGAGCGTCGCTTCACAACCGACAATGCAGCAATGATTGCAGTGGCGGGATACTACAAATATTTGAACGAGGAGTTTTCGACTCTCGATGCCGCGCCGGTAGCGAGATTCTAAAAGAGGTTTTAGAACAAAGAATTGTGAAGTCCGAAAAAAATAATTCATAATTCTTAATTAAAAATTCATAAATTTACCTAACTTTGTGACCTTAATAGCAAAAGTTAGGAAAATGATGGATTGGCACATAGTTGTAGTTCTGCTTCTTTCGGGAACACTTGTCGGCATAATCAACACCCTCGCAGGAGGTGGTTCGATTATAACTATGACTATGCTTATGGCTTTTGGCCTGCCCATAAATGTTGCCAACGGCACAAACCGCATCGCCGTATTGATGCAAAATCTCGCTGCATCCATCACATTCATCCGCAAAAAGACATTCGACCTCAAGCACGGCTTACTCCTTTCGATACCCGTAATTTTAGGAAACATAGCGGGTTCGTTCGTTGCGTCGTACATCAACGAGTGGGTTTTCAAAATATGCTTCGGAGTAATTTTGCTCGTGATTATGGTCTATCTTTTATTCGATAGCCATATCAAAATAAAGGCCGGAAATCGCATCGAAATCAAGCCGTTGCACTATCTCTGGTTCTTCCTGATTGGTTTCTACGGGGGCTACATCTACATCGGTATTGGATACCTAATTCTCGCTATCACGCTGTGGATTATGCGTATGGATTTGGTTACAGCCAACGCCATAAAAGGCTTCGTAATTCTGCTCGCCACGCCATTCTCGCTGGCAGTATTTATGATTATGGGCAATGTAGACTACACATTTGGACTTATCCACGGCGTCGGCAATATGATAGGCTCGTTTATTGCTTCGCACTATATGGCAGGATGGGGCAAGAATTTCATAAAAATATTTATGGCAGTTATTGTCGCCATATGTTTCGCCGATTTGATGGAGTGGATATCGTTGCACGATTTTTTCTACTCAATTATGTCTATTAAGGAGTAGTGCGATGGAGGAGAAAATCAAAATCGTGGGCGCAAAAGTCCACAACCTCAAGAATATAGATCTCGAGATACCTCGCAATGCGCTGGTTGTGATTACTGGACTTTCGGGCTCGGGCAAGTCGTCACTCGCATTCGACACCATCTACGCCGAGGGACAGCGTCGCTATATGGAGACCCTCTCGACCTACGCACGACAGTATATTGGTACAATGGAGCGACCTGATGTTGAGAAAATCACAGGTCTTTCGCCCGTTGTAGCCATCGAGCAAAAAACCACAAACCGCAACCCTCGTTCGACAGTAGGTACTGTAACCGAAATCGCTGATTTTCTGCGACTTCTATTTGCTCGTGCATCTCGCGCATACTCTCCTGCAACAAACGAGGAGATGGCGCACTATTCGGACGAGCAAATTGTAGATTTGATTCTGCGCGACTACAACGGTAAAAAGATAGCAATTCTCGCACCTATAGTCCGAGAGCGCAAGGGTCACTACCGCGAACTTTTCGACTCGCTACTCCGCAAAGGCTACATCTATGCCCGCATAGACGGCGTAGTTCGCGACTTCACAGGTGGCGTGCAACTCGACCGCTACAAGACACACTCTATAGAGTTGGTGGTTGATAGGATGACAGCCCGTGAGGATGCTCGCGACCGCATTATGACCTCGCTACAGGAGGCTATGCGACAGGGAAAAGGTCAGATGGCAATACACGACTACGATACTGGCGAGTTGCGTCACTACTCACGCCACTTAATGTGTCGAACTACAGGCATTGCATTCGAAGACCCAGAACCATTCACTTTCTCGTTCAACTCGCCAAAGGGTGCTTGCCCACGATGCAACGGCATTGGCGAGGAGGCGGTATACGACATAGAAAAAGTTATCCCCGACAATACACTTTCGTTGCGAGAGGGTGGTGTAGCGCCACTCGGCAAGGGTCGTGAAAATACGCTCTTTGCAATACTCGAGGCTCTCGGCAAACGATACGACTTCTCGCTCGATGACCCCATCGGAACAATTTCGGAGGAGGGTCTAAATGCCATTCTTTATGGCGACGACGAGCCTATGTTGGTGGAGGTTTCGGAGCAGTTTAGCCGAGGTCGCCAAATGCGCTCGTGGGAGGGCGTAGCCGAGTATATCAACTCCAAAAAGGAGGATGACACCGCCCGCAAAGGCGAGAAGTGGAAAGAGCAGTTTGTGGCGTATCACAAATGCTCACTTTGCAACGGTAGCCGTCTGAAAGAGAATGCGTTATACTTCCGCATTGCAGGCAAAAACATAGCAGAACTCTCTGCAATGTCAATCGCCTCACTGCGCGAATGGTTCGATGGCATAGAGGAGCAACTCACAACCAAAGAGTTGAAAATTGCTCGCGAGATAGTCAAAGAGATACGCGAGAGATTGCGCTTTTTGACCGACGTAGGCTTGGGCTATCTATCGCTTGGTCGTGCATCACGCACACTCTCGGGTGGCGAGAGTCAGCGCATACGACTTGCCACGCAGATTGGCTCGAAGTTGGTTAATGTGCTTTATATTCTTGACGAGCCAAGTATTGGCTTGCATCAACGCGACAACGAGCGACTAATCAACACCCTGAAGGCGTTACGCGATGCCGGTAATTCGGTAATTGTGGTGGAGCACGACGAGGAGATGATGCGCGAGGCGGACTACATCGTAGACATCGGTCCAAAGGCGGGTAGAAGAGGTGGACATATTGTAGCGCAAGGCACATATAGTGAAATTGTAGGTGCAACGGGCTATACTGCTGATTATCTGGCAGGTCGCCGCAGTATAGAGATTCCGCAGGAGTTGCGAAAGGGTAGTGGAGAATCGCTCAAAATCATTGGCGCACGAGGCAACAATCTCAAAGGCGTAGATGTGGAGTTTCCGCTCGGAAAACTTATCTGCATAACGGGTGTCAGTGGCTCGGGAAAATCGTCGCTTATAAACGGAACACTTGTGCCAATTCTCTCGCACAAGCTCTATCGCTCATACGCTCAACCGCTACCATACGATGCGATTGAGGGGCTAGAGAATATCGACAAGTTGGTCGTTGTTGACCAATCGCCTATTGGTCGCACTCCGCGCTCAAATCCGGCAACATATTCGAATGTATTTGCCGATATTCGCAAATTGTTTGAAGCTACGCCAGATGCGCAAGTGCGTGGTTTTAAGGCTGGTAGATTCTCGTTCAATGTGAAGGGTGGACGCTGCGAGGAGTGTCGTGGTGCGGGTGTGCAGACTATTGAGATGAACTTTTTACCCGATGTCTATGTGCAATGTAAGGCGTGCGGAGGTAACCGCTACAACAAAGAGACACTGGAAGTGCGCTATAAAGGTAAGAGTATCAACGATGTACTAAATATGACCGTAAACATTGCGGTCGATTTCTTCGAACATATTCCGACCATTCATCAGAAGCTGAAAGCAATTCAGGACGTCGGCTTGGGATACCTCACGCTCGGACAACCTTGCACCACATTGTCGGGTGGCGAGAGCCAGCGTATAAAACTATCTGCCGAGCTATCGAAACGTGACACCGGAAACACGCTCTACATCCTCGATGAGCCAACCACGGGCTTACATTTCGAGGATATACGCTGTCTGATCGAGGTTTTGAACAAGTTGGTAGACCGTGGCAACACAGTAATAGTTATTGAACACAACCTCGACGTTATAAAGGTTGCCGACCACATCATCGACCTCGGTCCAGAGGGTGGCGAGGATGGTGGCGAAATCATCGCAACGGGCACTCCAAGCGAGGTTGTCAAATGCGAACAGAGCCACACAGCGAAGTATCTGAGCAAGGTTTTAACGGAAAACGGAAAGCGGAAAACTAAATTATATTAGCAAAAACACCCTCCGCAATTGCGGAGGGTGCAAAGCATTTTGTCATTGCGAGAGCCCTTAGGTTCGTAGCAACAATTTTTAGTTACCTTTCAAACTTGCTATGTATGGAAGATAAAGAGAGTTGAAAACATAGTCCATAATCTCTTTGTCGAGAGTCCGGCAATTAACCATGTGCATCTCATATTGGCTTGTTGAACTTACATATTCTCCATAAAAGACACAAGCATCATCTTTTATCATTGAAACGACGGCAGGATCGTTTGAGAAACAATATATGGAATAAGGGAAATTACCTAAGCCTTTAACATAATATCTGTAATCAGCATATTCGTATTTGTATACATAATCATCTTGGACATTGCCTATTTCGTGTATATTATCTATATAGAAGAATAGAGCCTTTCCTCTATATTTAGCGTCACAAGCAGCCTGATTCTCCTCAAATTCTTGTAGTAACTCAACACTTGAAACAGATATTTTCCTAAGATATTCAACACAATTCTCTTGTATCATCCGTTGAATATAGTATATATCCTCTTTCTCTATAAGTCTTTCACCATCATAGTATTTGTAAAGATTTGTATCATACAGAGTATTCTCTATACAATCTGTCGATATATTATACTTTTTCGTCCAAATAAGATTGCCAAAGCACTCGGCTGCCGGAAAGTCAATATCGGTACCCCTTACAGTTAGTTCCCAATTAGACATAGATATCTCATCAACATAGGCACTATCTACATATAACCAAAGGTTATAACTCATACTATACAAGGCGATATCATAATATCCTACATCGATATAGGAGGTAATGTATATAAAATCGTTATCAACGCCGAAATGGTCAATCGTGATAAAACCTGCACCTTTGTCTAACTCCTGAGGCAGATTCTTTGCGCTTAATATGGTAGTGCGTTCTCTTGTTTTGAGGTCATACTTAATAATGTTATGACACTTATCACCAAGCTCGGTCATACGACCAAGTTCTGCATACTCAATAAAGTACAAGGCATGATACTCCTTATTTGGTAACGATGCAATAACCCTCTCGGCAGGAATTTTATTCTTTTGCAGATACTCGTTGGCTAATTTCTCATATTTCCGTTCCGAGTTACACGACGTTAATAGACTTGCAAGAATAATGATTGTTAATAGCTTCTTCATAACAAATGTTTTTTTTGTTTGCCCACCTGCCCCGAATGTGCGGTTAAAATAAAAAGAAAGTGTGAGGCTGTTCGTTTATCTGACGATAGGCATTTGGCGTGGCCCAAGAGCAAATAAACAATACCTCACACCGAATGGTATATGTAGAAAATGATATACCAAATGCGGTGTAGAGTGCTGTTGCTTATCCTTGCTCTTTGTAAAATCGCCAAATTTTATCGTCAAGGTTTGCGAAACACTTTCACTAATAATATGTCTGCAATCCGAGGACTGCACCACAAATATAGCAACTTATTTCCGAAAGTGCAAAAAGTGCGCCAAGAAAATAGATGTTATTAGCGGTAGTTAAGAGTGGTTAAGGGGAGTTAGAGTGGCGCTCTCTAATAACCTCTAATAACCTCTAACAACCTTTAATATCCTTTAACAACCTCTAAAAATTGCGCCACTGAAAATGGCTAATGGCTAATAGCCACTAAAAATTTATAATTTTTACCCCACAATTTTGCATTTTGCATTTTGAATTATGAATTTTTGTCTATATTTGTACCCTGAACCATTTGATTTTTTGTATGGAAGATGAAAAGAGGACTTGCACTGCTTGTAGCAATACTTTGCTACTTCTGTACCTATTCGCAAGAGGCTAAGGCCGAAAGCAACATCCCCGAGTTTATCGTAACACCTCGTTTCGATGTTAATCCGTACGCACCTATCAAGAGCGGTTACAAAGGTTTCGATTTTGGAAACTCATCACTCTACACATTCTTAGACGGTTCGGTAGGCAACTTCTCCTACTCGCTCTGCAACCATTGGTTTGCGAGTGATTGGGATTCAACAAAAGCGCTCTACAACAACTTCACAAACCCTAACGAAGATGACTTTATCGACTGGCTCGCCTTGTCATATCAGGTGGGGCGCTTCGGTTTTACCGTTGGTAAAGATACCCTCGCTATAGGCACTTGGGAGTTGGATTACTACGATGTGGATGTACACACCTCGCTTGCTTCGCCATTCTGGCACAAGCTCTCCATCTACCATTGGGGTGCATCGGTGGACTACACCACCAAGGACGAGAGTACTAATCTCCGTTTCCAATTCTGCACTTCGCCATTCAGCACAAAGCTCTTTGGCTCGAAGATGTTCGCCTATTCGCTCGATTTGCACGCTGAATATGGTTTCTATTCGCCTATCTGGTCGGTGAATTTCATCGAGTACGAGCGTGGCAAATTTGTCAATATCATAGCACTCGGCAACGCCTTCTCGATGGGCGATTTCACGCTCGAGCTGGACTATATGAATCGTGCAACCTCGGTTAAGCGATTCTTCAACCAGGAGTTTTCCGTAGGAGCGCAACTCCTTTATAACCACAAGGATAAGATTGAGGTGTTCGCTAAGGGTGGCTACGAGAACTACAACAGCGACCTCTTCGCCTACGAGGACGAACTCTTTGTTCCAACCGACAACTCATTCTGCCCAAGATATTGGTATGTGGGCGGTGGAGTGCACTACTTCCCATTGCGCGAGAGTCGCGATTTGCGATTGCACGCCGTAGCGGCCTACAACAACTTTGCAAACAGCGTGTCGATAATGGTCGGCGCAACATATCATTTTAATCTAACCCAAACCATTTTGAATAACCGCAAAAAGTAGAGATGGCAAAAAAGAGTGAAACTATCATCAAAATCGAGAACTTGTCGAAATCATTTGGCGACAAGATAGTGCTCGACAACATCAACCTCGACATCAAGCGTGGCGAGTTCGTAACCTTATTGGGTCCTTCGGGCTGTGGCAAGACCACGCTGTTACGAATGTTGGCGGGCTTCACACAACCCGACGAGGGTGGCACCATAACGATGGAGGGCAAGGACATTTTAAGTATGCCCCCACATCAGCGACCTCTCAATACGGTTTTCCAGCGTTATGCTCTCTTTCCTCATTTGGATGTATATGAGAACATTGCATTCGGACTGAAACTCAAAAAAGTCGACGCAAAAGAGATTGAGAAGCGAGTACGCAAAGCATTGAAGATGGTGTCGATGACCGACTACGAGGATCGTGACGTCAATTCGCTGTCGGGTGGTCAGCAGCAGCGTGTTGCTATCGCTCGCGCCATTGTCAACCAACCGCAAGTTTTGCTTCTGGACGAGCCATTGGCTGCGCTCGATTTGAAGATGCGCAAGGATATGCAGATGGAGTTAAAGGAGATGCACGAGGCTCTCGGTATCACCTTTATATACGTAACTCACGACCAGGAGGAAGCGTTGACACTGAGCGATACAATCGTGGTTATGAGCGAGGGTAAAATTCAGCAGATTGGCACTCCAACCGACATTTATAACGAGCCTGTCAACTCGTTTGTTGCCGACTTCATCGGAGAGAGTAATATCCTGAACGGCAGAATGATACGCGATAAGGAGGTGGAGTTCATTGGTCACAAATTCGAGTGCGTGGATGCCGGCTTTGGCGAAAATGTAGAGGTTGACGTTGTGTTGCGTCCGGAGGATATATACATTATTTCGAACACAGAGAACGCCGCATTTACAGGTGTCGTGAAATCCTGCACATTCAAGGGTGTTCACTACGAAATGTTTGTAGAGACGGACAACAAATTCGAACTTATGATTCAGGACTACAACGCCTTTGAGGAGGGTGCTGAAGTTGGAATGTTTATAAAGCCATCGGATATTCACGTTATGCGCAAGGAGCGTGTCTGCAACTCGTTCCAGGGCGTGATGACCTCGCCTACAACCGTTAAATTCCTCGATACCGAGTTCGAGTGCAAGGAGCAATCGGGGTTGAACGTTGGAGATACGGTAACAGTACGCGTTCCGTTCAACCGCATCGAGTTGCTCGATCACAAGGAGGATGGTAAACTCATCGGCTCTATACACTTTATTCTCTATAAGGGCGACCACTATCATCTCACTGTCAAGACCGAAGATGGAGATCTCGTATATGTAGATACCAACGACATATGGGACAATTTTGACGTTGTAGGTATCGCCATCAACAAGAACGACCTCACAATCACAAAAATAGTTTAGGCGGGGTAGCAATGAACTTTATATCGAAAATATTCAATAAACGAGCGAACTGGGCGATACCATACGCCATATTCCTCGCTATATTCGTGGCGCTGCCTTTGGTGCTGATTGTGATTTATGCCTTTCAGGATGCAGAAGGCGCGTTCTCATTGGCTAATTTCACTCGCTTCATCGAGCAGTCCGAGGCTCTCGACACCTTCATCTATTCGATTGGTGTAGCGTTGGTTACAACAATTTTGTGCATTCTGTTAGGCTATCCGGCTGCGTGGATACTCGCAAACAAACGTCTCAACCGTTCAAACGTCACTGTCGTGCTGTTTATCCTACCTATGTGGATAAATATCTTGGTTAGAACGCTTGCTACGGTGGCACTTTTCGACTTTGTGCAGTTGCCATTGGGCGAAGGTGCGTTGATATTCGGTATGGTCTACAACTTCTTGCCGTTTATGATATATCCTATCTATAATACGCTTCAGAAGATGGACCACTCGCTTATTGAGGCTGCCGAGGATTTGGGCGCGACCCCATCGGAAGTGTTCCGAAAGGTTACGGTACCGCTCTCGATGCCGGGTGTAATGTCGGGCATTATGATGGTGTTTATGCCTACGATTTCGACCTTCGCAATAGCGGAGTTGCTCACTATGAACAACGTAAAACTGTTTGGTACGACCATACAGGAGAATATAAACAACGGAATGTGGAACTATGGTGCAGCGTTGTCGCTTATTATGCTTGTCATAATCGGCGCAACCTCGCTCTTCTCGGGCGGAGAGGAGCAGAGCGACAGCGATAGCCTAATCTAAGCAGGGTAGGGGTATGAAGAGATTTTTTGCACAAACTTATCTATGGCTCTTGCTGGCGTTGCTCTACGCACCAATTATCATCATAGCCATATTCTCGTTTACAAACTCAAAGGTGCTGGGCAACTGGACCGGTTTCTCGACCGACCTCTACACCTCGCTTTTCAGCGGTGGTGCGCATCGTTCATTGCTAGATGCCATCAAAAACACATTGAGCATTGCGCTGATTGCGGCTACGGCTTCAACTATTTTGGGTAGTATTGCAGCAATCGGCATCTACAATATGCACGGACGTAAGAAGCAGGCTATCAACCTATTGAACAACATCCCTATGCTCAACCCCGATATCATAACGGGTATTTCGTTGTTCCTTCTTTTTGTCAGTCTGGGCATTTCGCAGGGCTACACAACTGTAGTTTTGTCGCACATCGCCTTCTGCACGCCATATGTCGTGTTGAGTATTATGCCTCGTCTGCGTCAGATGAATCCGAACATCTACGAGGCGGCGTTAGATTTGGGTGCTACGCCATTCCAGGCACTTTGCAAAATCATCATTCCAGAGATTCGTCCAGGTATGATTTCGGGCTTTATTCTCGCCTTCACGCTCTCGATTGACGACTTTGCCGTAACGCTCTTTACAAAGGGCAACGAAGGCTTGGAGACACTTTCGACATACATCTATGCCGATGCTCGCAAGGGTGGTCTGACACCCGAGTTGCGTCCTTTGTCTACAATTATCTTCGCAGTGGTATTGTTGCTACTCATAATCATAAATGTACGCGCCAATCGTGCTGCCAAAAACAAACAAGCGCTCTAAACTATGAAAAGAATAATTTCTATTTTTATTTCGTTGATTAGCCTCGTGGCAGTGTCGTGCTCGGAGACTCCTCGCTCACAGGTGCTTAAGATATACAACTGGGCAGACTATATTGACGAAAGCGCTTTGGAGGAGTTCAAGGTGTGGTACAAGGAGCAGACCGGCGAAGAGGTCGAGATAATCTACCAACTCTTTGATATTAACGAGATTATGCTCGCCAAAATCGAGATGGGCAAAGAGGATTTCGATGTAGTGTGTCCTTCGGAGTATATCATCGAAAGAATGCTACGCAACGATATGCTCTTGCCTATAGGTAAGGATTTCGGACAAACGCCTAATTATCTGACGAATATCTCGCCTTATATCATCGATCGCTTCAGTAAAATTGACGGCAACGGCAAGAATGCTAACGACTACGCGGTGGGCTATATGTGGGGTACCACAGGTCTTCTCTACAACACCAACTATGTAACTGAGGAGGAGGCTTCGACTTGGGCGACTCTCCACAACGAGAAGTTTGAGAAGAAGATTTTCATCAAGGATGCATTCCGCGATGTTTACAGCACTATGCTTATCAATTTGCGACAGGATGAGTTGGCAGCGGGTGCATTCACGCTCGAGGAGCTTATGTACGACTCTTCGGACGAATCTATAGCCGAGGTCGAGGCGTTTCTCAAGAAGGCAAAGCGCCTTGTTGCAGGCTGGGAAGCCGATTTTGGCAAGGAGATGATGACTAAGGAGAAGGCCTACATCAACCTATCGTGGAGTGGCGATGCAGTTTGGGCTATCGAGGAGGCTGCAGAGGTTGGCGTATCGCTCGACTATCGCGTTCCGAAGGAGGGTAGTAATGTGTGGTTTGACGGTTGGGTAATACCTAAATATGCCAAAAATGTAAAGGCTGCACGCTACTTTATCAACTTTATGTGTCGTTCCGATATCGCTGTTCGCAATATGAACGAGACTGGATATGTGAGTGTTATAGCGACACCGGAGGTGTTGGAATCTTACATAGATGATGAGTTGGAGGAGAGTATTGACGCATCGTATTTCTTTGGCGAGGGAGCCGAGAATGTAAAGCTGGATCCTATAATGTATCCTGACAAATCGGTTATCGCACGTTGTGCTATGATGCACGACTCGGGCGACCGCACACCTAAAATGCTGGAGATGTGGGCAAGAGTAAAAGGCGACGAAGTGCCACTTTGGGTATGGGTGGTTATTATCGTGTCGTTCAGCGCATTAGCCGTATTTTACATTCGTCACAAAATTGTGCTGTCGCGCAAAAAGAGCCACCGCGCACAACGCAAAGTAGCAACCAGACGTAAATAATTTGGATAATACGACAAAAAACACTACATTTGCAACGCAAAACAGGGCTCGGATGGTGGAATAGGTAGACACGCCGGACTTAAAATCCTGTGGCCAGTAATGGCCGTGCGGGTTCGATTCCCGCTCCGAGTACTTCAAAAGTTCGCCTTTCATAAGGCGGACTTTTTTTTCGTACTCGTCGCGACAATCAGTCAGTCGGTGGCGGTGTGGCAGAGTTATCTGCAAGCAGAGAGGTAGCCATTGTTGCTGCGCAACTACGATAGAAAATTAAATATCATCATCTAAAATAAATTTGGCTGCTGCTATTTAATTTACTCTCTAAAAACCTTTGGTTTTAATGTCTATCTCCCATCTTTTGCTCTGCGCAAACCTGCGGCGACCGTTCGATTCCCAAATGTATTGTATATAATCTCCCAAAAATCAAATATTTTTATATAGAAGGTATAATTTTCTTGGAAATATGCGATAATTGAAAAATTATTTCATAAATTTGTGATACATAACAACAAATACAGTTCAGCAGAGAGTGTTGTGCCCAACTTTTCGAAACTCAAAAGGAAAGGCAACAGCCTCGCACTCTCCATTTATTTACAGCGTATTGGAGGCTGGTACGCACCCAAAAACTTAAGTTATTATGAAAAAGTTTTTAATCCTTTCGGTTTTGGCTTCGGCTATGTTTGTTAGTTGCTCGGTTCCAACAAAACTAACCAACACTGCAACTCACAACAAAATAAACGTTTTAGACCCTGTGACAGCAGTGTTTGCAGACCTCGACGTTTCGCCAAACAAGATTTCATTCTTCTATATTCCAAGCCAGACCGTTGTTAGCGCAGGCCCGGAGAACGTTATCAATTCGGCCATTCGCGAGGCTCTCATCGCAAATGGCAATGCCGATGTATTGGTTGCACTCGAGCATCAGATTAAGTACTCGGCGAATGGCTCTATCGAGTCTATCACTGTAACAGGCTATCCTGCAAAGTATATTAACTTCCGTTCTCCAGGCGACGACTATCTGCGCGAGGTATCGAAGATTCACAGCACAGGCAAGAAAAAGCCGTTAGTACCTGCTGCTTCGGGCGGTGGCTCATTCTTCGACAAATTGATGGGTAAATAATAGGTTACTATGAAGAGATTTATTCTTTTAACCGCTATTTTGGGAGTATTCTCGCTCTCCGCAGTAGCACAACAGCAGAACGCCCGCACCATCACCGTCAAGGGTTATGTCCAAGACGCTGAAGGTCAGTCGTTGCAGGGTGCTGTTGTTCAAGCGGTATCCGAGAGTGCTTCCACAAAGGCAGGTGCAGACGGAACATTCCAGCTCGATGTAACCTCTTATTGTAAATATGTAGAGGCATCGTACGAGGGATATGTTTCTGCCCAGGCTGAGATTGACGGTTCGATGATCATCTTTCGACTGAAAGTTGACAAGAAGTACGCAAGCAACAAAGCGAAAGCAGAGAAGGCGGCTCAAAAGGAGGCTGCCGAGCGAGCAAAAGTTGCCGAAGCTGCTCGTATAGAGGCTGAGAAAGAGGCAGCTCGCATCGCTGCCGAAAAGGAGGCTGCACGTATTCTCGCCGAGAAAGAGGCTATGCGCATAGCAGCAGAGAAGGAGGCGGCACGTGTTGCTGCCGAAAAGGCTGTAGCCGAAGAGGCTGCACGTATTGCTGCTGAAAAAGAGAAGGAGCGTCTTGCTGCAGAGGCTAAAGCAAAGGCTGAAGAGGAGGCACGTGTTGCTGCCGAGAAGGCAAAAGCTGAAGAGGCTGCGCGTATAGCTGCAGAGCAAGAGAAGGCGCGTCTGATTGCCGAAGCAAAAGCAAAGGCTGCCGAGGAGGCGCGTATTGCTGCAGAAAAGGCTAAGGCAGAAGAGGCTGCACGTATTGCCGCTGAACAAGAGAAGGAGCGTCTTGCAGCAGAGGCTAAAGCAAAGGCTGCTGAGGAGGCTCGTATCGCTGCAGAGCAGGAGAAGGCTCGCATAATCGCCGAAGCCAAAGCAACAGCAGAGGAGGAGCGCGCTCGTATCATTGCAGAGGCAAAGGAAGCAGCCAAAGCAGAAGTTGCCCGTTTGCTCGCAGAGCAGCAGGCAACCATGCAACAACCTGCACCACAGCAAGTAGTAGCACAACCAGTTCAACCACAAGTGGTTGTACAACCTACTCCTCAAGCAACAGTTCAACAGCCTGTTACTCAACCACAACCTCAGGTCGCAGTGCAACAAACCGCACCTAAAAAGGAGTATATAGCATCGCAAGATGAGGATATGGTACCTTTGGAGAAGAAGCCAAATAAGCCACTAAAGAAGAACCGCTTCGGACAAATGCTCGAATTTGGATTTATGGCAACCACCCAGAATATTCAAAATATCGAGGCTCTCGATATGGCTCTTTCACTCAACTATGCTATTGGCTGCAACTTCAACAATATTGTATTCCTTGGTGTAGGTACCGGTATTATTTGGAATATCGACGGAGGTCTTCAAGAGATGGGTATGCCAGATGTCAATGGTGGTAATTACAACAACTACTATCCTGAAATGGAGATTGGAGCATTACCGTTGGCTACTTTCTCTATTCCTGCATACCTTCACTTCAGGGTTAATATGTCGCGCGATACGAAAGTTGCACCATACTTCGCCCTTACAGGAGGTGCAGAGTTTTCGCCTATCCGTGAGGAGTATCACCCAACACCAAACCATCAGTTGACATATAATCAGATGACTATTTTCGGTAAAGCGTCGTTGGGTATAAACTTCCGTATTGGTCAAAAGTCAGCAATCTACGTCGGAGTGGGTTATCGCATTGACAATCGTTGGGGCGCACGTATCTACAGTGGCGATTCACAGGTTTACCCTAATAAGTATTTCGTACACGGAGTTACCGCAAACTTAGGATTCTTGTTCTAAACGGTTTATAAGCAAAATCAAATCCCGGCTTCGCTGAAGTCGGGATTTTTTCTATCTCTGTTCCAAGTATTGTATAACATCTTCGGACGTCGGCTTGGCAAACCATCGAATATCCTTATCACGCCTGAACCACGTCATCTGTCGCTTGGCGTAACGACGCGAATTGCGCTTTATAAGTTCGACCGCCTCTTCGCGCGATATTGTGCCATCAAAGTAGTCGAACATCTCGCTAAAACCCACCGTCTGCAAAGCATTCAGATGGCGATAGGGTAGCATAGCACGCGCCTCTGCCTCCAAACCCGCCTCCATCATCATATCTACACGGCGATTTATGCGGTCGTACAACTCCTCTCGTGGATAATCGATGCCGACCTTCACAATCTCGAAATCGCGTCTTTTAACGCCCCCTTTTCGCAACGAGGAGTATGGTTGTCCGGTAGTCAAACAAACCTCCAACGCTCTCAGAACTCGCTGTGGGTTGCACCTATCGACCTCGTTATAGTAGGCCTCGTCCAATTCGCGCAGTTGCTCGACAAGCGACTCCAGCCCTTCGGTTTCGAGCCGTTTGAGCAACTCCTCACGCAACGCAGGCTCGGCATCGGGCAAATCGTCCATACCTTCGCATAACGCCTTTATATACAAGCCCGAACCACCCACGGCTACAACCGTGTCGTGCTTTTCGAACAACTCCGCAAGTCGCTCCAACGCCACACGTTCGTAGGCTCCGCAATTAAACTCCTCGCTCACATCGTAGCAATCAACCAAGTGATGCTCAACGCGCTCCATCTGTTCACGCGAAGGTTGAGCCGTTCCAATAGCCATACCGCGATAGAACTGGCGTGAATCGGTCGATATAATCGGCGCAGCGAAGTGTTCGGCAACGGCAATACTCAAATCGGTCTTGCCCGAGCCGGTTGCTCCGACGATTACGATAAGTCGCTTTCTACCACTCATCATCACCATCGCTGTCGCCATCAAAATCGCCAAACTCATCCATAATCTCGTCGAAGATTGAGCCGGCATTCGAATCTACCGCATCCGGATCGTATTGATCGGGCACCGGAGCATTCTCGAACGCCACACGAGGATAGGAGAGTGAAGCATTGGGCTCGGATGAGCCAACCAACTCGATGTAGAAAGCACGCTCGGCAAACATATCGAATAGGTAAATTAGGCGTGTGTAGTCAGCCACGACTATCTCTGCCAGCGTAGTCTTTGCCATTGGCAGAGGCGCATCCTCACCATCGTAGCCCGTGTCGCCCATATCCATAAGGGTAAATTCGCGGCAACGCTGCCACTCCTCGTCTGCCGTAAAGAACGACGCCATACAATCGTCATAACCAATCGAGCGAATAATAAAGTCGTGAAACTCCGACAATTTCATCATCGGATCAACTTCGAAATCGCGAACGAAATTGTTGTTCTCGTCGCTCAACATTCTGAATTTTAGAATCATAGTATCTATCTGTTTGTCATTATATTTCACTAAATATCGTGTGAAAGTGGGGGAGGGATGCAGCCTGCTGTATCGAAGTCGCCCCAACGCTCCTCAATCGAATCAATCGTTGCGAACAACTCCGCCGGGTCGTTCAGCGTAACCAACTTCATTCGCGTATCCTTGAAGTTTGGCAGCCCCTTGAAGTAGTTCGAGAGGTGGCGACGCATCTCCAATACGCCCACACGCTCGCCCTTCACTTCGATAGATTTCGCCAAGTGCTCCTTCGCAATAGCCACACGCTCTACAACACTCGGTTGTGGCAACACCTCGCCTGTATCGAGGTAGTGTCGCACCTCACGGAATATCCACGGGCGACCGTAAGTTGCACGACCAATCATAATTGCGTCGACACCATAGCGATCGAACATCTCGCGAGCCTTATCGCCCGAATCGACATCGCCATTGCCAATAATTGGAATCTTGATAAGCGGATTATTCTTCACTTTTCCAATCAACGTCCAATCAGCCTCGCCCTTATAGAGTTGGCAACGAGTGCGTCCGTGAATGGTAAGTGCAGCAATACCAACATCTTGCAGTCGCAAAGCAATCTCTTCGATATTCTTCGAATCGTCGTCCCAGCCAAGACGTGTTTTTACGGTTACAGGCTTCTTTACGGCCTCCACAATCTGTCGGGTCATCTCCACCATCAACGGCACATCGCGCATCATTCCCGAGCCTGCACCACGTCCCGCAATCTTCTTCATCGGACAGCCGAAGTTTATATCGACAATATCGGGATTAGCCGACTCGGCAATGCGTGTCGCCTCGACCATCGGCTCTATCTGGTTGCCATAAATCTGAATCGCCACAGGTCGCTCGAAGTCGTTGATATTCAACTTTGCACGCGACTTCCACGCATCGCGAATAAGTCCATCCGACGATATAAACTCGGTCGTTACCATATCCGCGCCAAACCGCTTGCAGATGTAGCGGAACGAGGGGTCGGTAACATCCTCCATCGGAGCCAAAAACAACGCCTCCTTACGAAACTCAATATCACCTATCTTCATCGGTGCTTATAAATTTGGTATGAATTAACTATATTTTGCCACACAATATACGCCGTAGGAGCCACACACGCCAACGGATTGAGAAACGACTGCGAAAGCCATATCGCAAAGACAGTATTCTTTTGCCCGAGAGCCTGTGCGCCAGCAACCTTATCGCCATATCTGCGCCCGAGCCATTTGCCTATGCCAAACTGCACCAGACAAATCGCCAATGCCGCCACCGCCAACAAAATCTCTGCTCGTATATGCTTGGCGCCACTCTCGATGATAAAGTGGGTTGTTTTGCCCATTATCACCACCAGCGACCCCAACCATAGATAGAACGAAAGCATCGAATTGTTGCCAATCTTTTGCGCCATTTTAGGCGTAATCAAACGACAGAACTGCGCCACCACGAACGGCAATATCAAAAGTGGCGTAACTCGCATCAAAATCTCGGTTACCGTACAAGTACCATTTCCCCACTCCGAGAGCAACGGCGGAGCGATAAATGCAATCGCAACATTGCAAATAAGGCTGTGCGTAGCCATTGTTTCGATCTTTGCACCGAGCATACTCGCCAACACCATCGCACCCATAGCCATAGGCGTAAGTGCGCAAATCATTCCTCCCTGCGCCACCGTATCGCCCAATGGTCGAAGCGCGTAATAGACAACAAAAGTCATCGCCATCTGTGCCACCATCAACCAAAAGTGCAACATCGTGGGCTTCATCTCGCGAATATCCACACGACAGAAGGTGCAGAATAGCATCGAAAATATGAAGAATGGGGTAGAGACCTCGCCACTCCACTCGTCAAACGCAGTGATTGGATAACACAACAATGCGCCCACCGCCATACTTATAGGCATAACGATAGAGCGCATTGTATGTGATGAAATCCTCATTACTCTATTCCGTTAAAGAAGTATGGTGCATAATTGAAGCCACACTTATCGTACAACTTACGCAACAAGTGCATACGGCGTGCGAAGTCGTCGTAGTCCTTCTCTCCAAAGGTCCAACCTACCTCGGCAATAGCTGCGAGACGAGGCAACACCATATGCTGAACGTGGCTGAAGGTAGGAACATACTCGGTCCACATATTACCCTGTACACCCTTGATAAACTGACGCTCGTACTCGTTCAACTGATCGTATGGATTGAACGAATAAGCCTTACGCAAAGTGAGAGGAAGTTTTCCGTTACCACCACCGCAGAGAGGCTCGTTATTCTTCTCACGATTCGAGGTGTTTGCATAGTCGAGGTAGCAGTAGTGTCTTGGGGTCATAATAACATCGTTACCCAACTTCGCAGCCTCGATACCACGCTGTGGACCTCGCCAAGCCATAATTGTTGCAGTCTTCGAGATACCGCCCTCGAGAATCTCGTCCCAACCGATAATGCTGCGACCGTGCTTTGCAAGATAGTTCTCTACGCGACGCATAAAGTAACTCTGCAACTCGAACTCGTCCTTCAGACCCTCCTCCTTGATGCGTTTTTGGCAATCTGGGCAAACCTTCCAACGATGCTTTGGACACTCATCACCACCAACGTGGATATACTTCGATGGGAA
This sequence comes from Alistipes sp., assembly GCA_045653565.1. Taxonomy (GTDB): domain Bacteria; phylum Bacteroidota; class Bacteroidia; order Bacteroidales; family Rikenellaceae; genus Alistipes. The sequence goes on along the minus strand of JAZOMA010000012.1, from coordinate 40,213 downwards.
GAGTTCCAAAATCTCTGCGAGAACACCCTCTACAAACTCGAATGTTGACTCACGACCTGCGCACAATACATCTCGAGAGATTCCCCAAGTAGTACGCACCTCGTAAGGACCCTTTGTACAACCAAGCTCTGGATATGAAGCCAAAGCCGCAACCATATGACCAGGCATATCAATCTCAGGGATAACATCGATGTAACGCTCTGTTGCATAGCGAACAATCTCGCGCACCTCGTCTTGAGTGAAGAAGCCACCGTAAGACTTACCATCAAACTTATAAGGTCTATACTTTTTGCCATAAAGACCAATCAAAGTCTCCTTACGAATCGAGCCAACCTTTGTCAAGTTAGGGTACTTCTTAATCTCGATACGCCAACCCTGGTCCTCGGTCAAATGCCAGTGGAAACGATTCATCTTGTGCAGGGCGAGGATATCAATAAACTTCTTTACCTCGTCCACGCTGAAGAAGTAGCGACAAACGTCGAGCATACCGCCACGATAGCCGAAGTGAGGCTTATCCTCTACAACCATACATGGCAATTCAACCTTCTCGCCCTTAGCCTTTGCGTGGAATACCACTTGACGAAGGCTCTGCAAGCCGTAGAATACAGCCTTCTCGCTACCGCCCCTGATTGTTACGCCACTCTTGGCAATCTCAAGCACATAAGCCTCCTCTGCGTACAACTTGTCAATCGAGAGAGCAATTGCGCCCTTGCTTGAAGCAGCACTCTCTACAACAGACAACTGCAACTCCTTCTCCTCTGCAACATACTTGCAGAACATGGTTGCAGGACGCACAAGCGACTTGTCAGCAACATAGACTACACTCTTAGAGGTTAGAGCGCACTTTCCCTTCTGCGCCTCATACGATACCGGACGAGGAACAATCACGCACTCAGTGGCCATTGCTACACACGCTACGACAAGCGCAGCACAAGTCAAAATTAGTTTTCTCATAACTGTTTGTTTTGGTTTAGTTGTTTTTATGTTGTTTAATTGTTGTCTTTGCGTTTTCCGCTTTCAGTTTTAAACTAAGGGAGCATACAAACACGGAATCCGTGGTCGTCATAGCCGTGCGACGGAATGCCGTAGAAACGAGCAGACACACGACAGTCCCTCGCATCGCCACCATAACCACCACCGCGTAAGACGCGTTCGCTTCCAGACGATGGTCCGGTAGGATTGGTCTGACTATTCGAAGGGTACCCATACCTATACCAGTCGCTACACCATTCACAAACGTTGCCACTCATATCGTAGAGTCCGAGTTCGTTTGGATGCTTCTGCTTGACTCCGTGGGGTGTGTTTCTGCTGTTGTCCCAATACCAAGCAACATTGTCTATCGTATTGCTACCGTTATACTTATAACCCTTGCTATATTTGCCTCCACGAGCCGCGTACTCCCATTGCGCCTCGGTTGGCAATACATAGCGTTTGCCAGTGAGCTCACTCAACTTTTTACAGAATAATGTGGCTTTCTCCCAGCTAACGTTTCTAACAGGATAATAATAGGCACCTGTAAAGTGACCGCCCATTATCTTTTGCCATTGCTCTTGAGTTACCTCGCACTCGGCAATATAGTACGAATCGAGCGTTACCGTATGAACAGGCTTTTCGTAATCATACGCATCGTTGCCCTGTTCCGAGGTTGCACCCATCTGGAACGTGCCGCCCTCTACATAGACCATCTTCATATTTAAGCCTCTCTCGGTTTCGATGTAAGTCTGGTGTTTTGGCTTTGGAGGTTCCTGCTCGGTAGGTATCTGTGTCAGTGTCAAATTCAACTCTGTGGTTTTGCCCTCGGCGATAGTTACGCTCTGTCTCTTGGTTGCAAGTTCGCCCTTGCGGAGAATTATCTCGTGCGTGCCGATAATCAGGTCGGTTATAAGTGGGGTACGACCCACAACCTTGCCATCAATACACACATCTGCCATTGCAGGAGTACTCACTACATTCAGCGTACCCTTAATGGCAATCGGCGCAGGAATAGTATAACTCTGTTGCGATGGAATCGCTGCAATAGTTGTCGATATTGAGGTAGATCGATGCCCCGCCTTGCGAGCCTCGAATAGATAGTTTCCCGTAGCCAAGTTACCACGCCAAGTGTGCTTGCCGACACGTCGGTTATTGACATAGATATCGCAGTCGCTATTGACAGTAATCGACACTGTAGCGTAGTCAGCAACGAGCGATGGGGCATAATCGAGAGTCTCTTCGTCTTTGATAATCACTGCACCATTATAGATCTTGTAGAGCGGCTGCACGATACGCACTTTGTGGATGCCACTCGCGAGTTTACCACTCTTGACAGGTGCTTTTCCGAGTAACACGTCATCGACATAGACGCTTGCGCCCGACAATATGCCGTCGCCCGAGACGCTCAGAAAGCCGTAGGCTGGACGCAACTTAACAACCTTCTCTATCTTTGCAACACTCACAACAAAATTGCCTGTTTCGTCGCGATGATCCTTTGCCGAAATGGTATAGTTGTAAGTGCCGTTATTAAGCAACAGCATAGCAATACCCTCGTTATCAAGGGGGCAGCTCTTGCCTTCCACAATCAAAGAGGCATCTGCAGGATATATCTGAAATACAACATACTGCGGACGCGAAGGCTGGACATTGCCACCATCACCACCATTCTGACTCTGTCCATATTCTGTCTGCGCCATTGACGTAAACGGCAATATCAAAGCAAAAACATAAACAAGAAACCTTTTCATTATTTTGTTGCGCTATATAATTCTCACAAATTTAGCGATTTATTTTGTTTTTACAAAATAACACAAAAAAGAGCGGAGAAAAACTCTCCGCTCTCAATAAATATTTTCCGAAAATTACTCGATAATGCCTGCGCGACGGAAGATGTAGTCCACATTCTTGAGGTAGTACTCCAATGTGAAGCACGAGTCCAACTCCTCACGCGAGAGTTTCGACATCACCTTCTCGTTCTCTGCCAAAAGTTCCTGATAGTCAGCACGCTCAGCCATTGCACGCATAGCCACAGGCTGTACGGTATCGTATGCCTCCTCGCGCGACAAGCCCTTGTCAATCAGGGCGTTCATAACGCGCTGTGCGAAGATAACCTTGCGAGTGCGATAGATATTCTCCATCATCACATCCTCGAACACTACGAGGTTGTCCAAGATACCCATAAAACGATTGAGCATATAGTCCAACAACTCGGTAGCGTCTGGCAAGATGATACGCTCGGTTGCCGAGTGCGAAATATCGCGCTCGTGCCACAAAGCAACATTCTCGCACGCAGTAGCCATATAACCACGCATCACGCGAGCGCAGCCACAAATATTCTCCGACGAGATTGGGTTACGTTTGTGAGGCATTGCGCTCGAACCCTTCTGACCCTTACCGAAAGCCTCTTCGACCTCGTGTACCTCGGTACGCTGCAAGTTGCGCACCTCGAGGGCCATCTGTTCCAATGACGATGCGATAACTGCCAATGTAGCAAGATAATAGGCGTGGCGGTCACGCTGAATAACCTGAGTCGAAACGTTTGCGCTGTCGATGCCCAACTTCTCGCAAACATAGTCCTGAATCGAAGGCGGAATGTTGGCGAAGTTGCCCACAGCACCGCTGATTTTTCCGACCTCTACGCCACGAGCAGCTGCGCGGAAACGCTCGATATTGCGCTTCATCTCCTCGTACCATAAAGCCCACTTCAGACCGAAGCAGGTGATGTCGGCGTGAATACCGTGAGTACGGCCAATGCAAGGGGTGTTGCGGAACTCCAAAGCACGACGCTTCAGCACCGCCAAGAACGCCTCCAAATCCTTCTCCAAAATCTCGTTTGCCTGACGGAGCAGATAGCCGTTTGCGGTATCTACAACGTCGGTAGAGGTCAAGCCGTAGTGTACCCACTTACGCTCCTCGCCGAGAGTCTCGCTCACGGCACGAGTGAAGGCTACGATATCGTGGCGAGTCTGCTCCTCAATCTCCTTGATACGATCAATCGAGAACGACGCCTTATCCCACAACTTCTGAACATCCTCCTTTGGCACTACGCCCAACTCGCTCCAAGCCTCCGAAGCGAGAATCTCAACTTTGAGATATGCGTTGAATTTGTTCTGCTCGGTCCAAACATCACGCATAATCTTTCTGCTATATCTTTCAATCATAGTATATTATGTTAGTTTATTTAATAATTCGGTTTAGCACAAACACATATTACAAAAATCGTAAATGGTTGAGCTATTTTTGTGCGAAGCAAGGCGATGAAAGCGGAGCATAGTCAGCCTATGTGGGCATTTCAGCGTCCGCCGATTCGTGCAAAAAGAGCCAATCAGAACGATTTTATTTAATAATTCGGTTTAGGTAGCATTCGATAGTATTTTTCATTAGCATTGTGATAGTCATAGGGCCTACGCCACCGGGTACCGGAGTGATGAATGAAGCCACCTCCTGCGCTGCTGCGGTATCAACATCGCCACACAACTTGCCCGTCTCGGCATCACGATTTACACCCACGTCGATAACGATAGCACCCGGCTTAATCATATCGGCGGTAATAAGGTGTTTGCGACCAACAGCCGCCACCAAGATATCTGCCTCGCGACACACTGCGCCCAAGTCGGCAGTACGCGAGTGAGCAATAGTAACCGTTGCATTTGCATCGAGCAACAACTTCGAGATAGGTTTACCTACGATGTTGCTACGACCCACTACAACAGCCTTTTTGCCCGCTACAGAGAAGCCACACTCGGCAATCATCTGCATAATGCCCTTTGGTGTGCAAGGCACAATGCAAGGCTTTCCGAGCCACAAATTAGCAACATTGGCAGGGTGGAAGCCATCGACATCTTTTTCGAGGGCAATAGCGTCAATTACGCGCTCCTCGTCGATATGTTTCGGCAGCGGCAACTGCACCAGCACACCGTCAATCACAGCGTCGGCATTCAAACGGTCAATCTCCGCCAAGAGAGCCTCCTCGGTAGTATCGGCAGGCATAGTGATGAGTTCGCTGCGAATACCCACCTCCTCGGCAGCCTTAATCTTACCACGAACATACGACTGACTCGCAGGGTTCTCGCCAACGAGAATCACCGCCAACGATGGTACACGTCCATATTTCGCTGCCAACGACTTAACCTCCTCTGCCATCTCGCCCTTCAAGCGCAACGAGAGTTGTTTTCCGTCAATTATATTTCCCATAACTTTTTAGCTATCAGCTATTAGCCATTGGCCATTAGCTTTTTTTGTTTTTATTCTTCAGCGTACTAAAATCGAATATGATAAGATTATTTTTGTGCGTTGCGCAGTAGCGGAAACCGCAGCATACTTGGGCGTATGTGAGGATTTACGCTGCAAGCAAGGTGCAAAAAGAACTTATCAGAACGATTTTATTTAAAAGCTTTATGTCCAATATCTGTACGGTGGAAAAGGTTCTCACACTCAATTTTCGAAACCTCCTCGTTAGCCTTGCGGTGCGCGTCTGCAAGGGTAGCACCCTTTGCCACAACGAACAATACACGACCTCCTGCGGTTACCAACTCGCCATCTTTAACTGCTGTACCCATATGGAATACGGTGCCGTCAACACTCTCGGTACCACGAATAACGTAGCCCTTTGCGTAGTCACCAGGATAGCCCTTCGAAGCAAGAACAATACCGAGGGTAACATCCTTGCTCCAGATGATTTCTGCCGGTTTTACGCCCGTTGCAACAGCCTCGAATACGTTGGCAATATCGCTATCGATCAATGGCAACACGACCTCAGTTTCGGGGTCACCAAAGCGAGCATTAAACTCGATAACCTTCACTCCATCAGCAGTTTTCATCAAACCGCCATAAAGAACTCCCGAAAGCGCACAACCCTCTGCAACCATTGCTTTAGCAGTAGGAATCATCACTCGCTGCATAGCGAACTCGAGATCCTCCTCGGTGATAAATGGCAACGAGGTGTAGGCTCCCATACCGCCAGTATTTGGACCTTTATCGCCATCGAAAGCACGCTTGTGATCCTGCGCTACAGGCATAGGGTAGACATTCTCGCCCTCCACAAAGCACATCAGCGAGAACTCGGGACCTTCGAGGTAATCCTCTATAACAACGCGACCCTTGCCGAATCTATCATCCAAAAGCATATCGCGCAAAGCCTCGCGAGCCTCCTCCATACTTTCGGCAATAACCACGCCCTTACCAGCTGCCAAACCATCGTATTTCAGCACCGCTGGCAATGGACGAGCCTCGACATAAGCCACAGCCTCGTCGTAGTTTTCGAACGCCTTATAGGCAGCAGTCGGAATCTCGTACTTCGCCATCAACTCTTTGGCAAACTCCTTCGATGTCTCGATACGCGCAGCCGACTTGGTATGACCGAATATTTTGAGTCCATCCTTGCGGAACTCATCGGCAATACCCACCGCCAAAGCAGCCTCAGGACCTACTACGGTCAAATCTATAGCGTTTTCCTTAACAAACGCCTTCAACCTTTCGACCTCGGTCTCCTTAATCGCTACGCACTCCGCCTGACGAGCAATACCCGCATTTCCGGGTGCGCAGTATATCTTATCTACACTCGGCGAACGGAACAACGCATCAACAATAGCGTGCTCACGACCTCCCGAGCCAACGACTAAAACTTTCATATTACTTAAGCTATTAGCCATTAGCCATTGGCCATTGGCTTTTTTGTTATTAATGTTTGAAGTGGCGCATTCCGGTAAAGAGCATCGTAATACCCAACTCGTTAGCCTTCTTAATCGAATCCTCGTCGCGAACAGAGCCACCTGGCTGAACGATAGCAGTTACGCCATACTCTGCTGCGAAAGCAACGGTATCGTCGAATGGAAGGAAGCCGTCCGAAGCGAGTACAAGACCCTCAGTATGACCCGCTGCCTGTGCCTGTTTGAGAGCAATCTCAGCCGAGCCTACACGGTTCATCTGACCAGCACCAACGCCCAAAGTTGCGCCATTCTTAACCACTGCAATAGCGTTCGACTTAACGTGCTTAACAATGCGCCAGCCGAAGTTAAGGTCGGTCAAAACATCCTCCGAAGGCTTCGCCTCGGTTACGCACATATCTGCAACAACCTCCTTAGTGGTGGTGTCGAGGTGCTGAACAAGCAATCCGCCATTAACGCTAATATACTGATTCTGAACATCGTTTGTGCGAGTCATATCGACCTTCAACACACGCAAGTTCTTCTTCGCGGAGAGAATCTCGAGTGCCTCAGGGGTAAACGATGGAGCCATAACAATCTCCAAGAATATAGGCTTCATACCGAGTGCCACCTCTGCGGTAACCTCACGGTTGAGAGCCACGATACCGCCAAAGATACTCTTTGTATCCGCCTCGTAAGCGCGAGTCCAAGCCTCCAACGCATCCTTTCCGATTGCTGCACCGCAAGGGTTCATGTGCTTCAGTGCTACGCAGAATGGCTCGTCGAACTCACGAACGATATTCAACGCTGCATTTGCGTCCTGAATGTTGTTGTACGAAAGCTCCTTACCATTCAACTGCTCGGCATAAGCCAACGAGAAGTGAGTGGTAGAGTTGTCACGATAGAACTTAGCCGACTGGTGAGGGTTCTCGCCATAACGCAACGACTGTTGCTCGTCGAACTCCAAGAATAGTTTCTCCGACAAACCAGCCTGCTTGCGCATATAGGTTGCGATGCACATATCGTACTCTGCGGTATGGGTATAAGCCTTAGCCGAGAGTTGCAAACGAGTCTCAACCTTAGTATTGCCCTCAGCCTTAATCTCGTCAAGAATCTGCGCATAGTCTGCAGGGTCGCAAACTACGGTTACGTCCTTATAGTTCTTTGCTGCCGAACGCAACATAGAAGGACCACCGATGTCGATATTCTCGATAGCCTCAGCCATCTCTACGCCCTCCTTAGCGATAGTCTGACGGAAAGGGTAGAGGTTTACGCATACCATATCGATAAACTCGATACCATTCTCACGCAACGCTTCCAAGTGGCTCTCCAAATCGCGACGAGCCAACAAACCGCCGTGAACTTTTGGGTGCAAGGTCTTAACACGACCATCACAAATCTCAGGGAAACCTGTTACATCGCTGATACCGATAGTCTTTACGCCATTCTTCTCCAAAAGGCTCTGGGTACCGCCCGTAGCGATAATCTCCCAACCAAGCGACTGCAAACCGCTTACAAACTCAACCAAGCCGGTCTTGTCGCTTACACTTACTAATGCTCTCATCTTATATCTATACTTATATATTATTACTCTTTGCTATTAGCCATTGGCCATTAGCCATTGGCTTTTTATTAGAGACGTTAGTAGCGTTAGCGTTCAACTACTCTCTACTAACTCCTCACTACTCTCTATTCAATTACAACGCCCTCTTCTGCTGTTACGCAACCGATAATCGACGCCTTCTCGCCTGCAGCAGCCAAGATGTCGAGTGCCTTCTGAGCCTCGCTCTCGTCGAGTGCGATTACCATACCTACGCCCATATTAAAGATGTTAAACATCTCACGGTGCGGAATCTGGCCATACTTCTCGAGCAACTTAAATACGCCCAATATCTCCCACGAGCCTTCGTTGATGTGTAAGCCCTGGCCGTCGTGCAAGATACGTGGTATGTTCTCGTCGAAACCACCACCTGTGATGTGGCAGATGCCGTGAACGTCGCAGTTGCGAACAACCTCCAACACCTGCTTAACATAGATGCGGGTAGGGCAGAGCAACGCCTCACCGAGAGTGCGGTCGCCCAACTCCTCGTACTTCGCATTCAAGTCCAAGTTATTGTCAGCCAACACCTTACGCACGAGCGAGAAACCGTTCGAGTGAACACCGCTCGATGCGATACCAATCAAAACGTCGCCAACCTTAACCTTCGAGCCATCGATGAGTTGCGACTTCTCGACAACACCGCAAGTGAAGCCTGCGATATCGTACTCGCCGTCCTCATACATACCTGGCATCTCGGCAGTCTCGCCACCAATCAAAGCACAACCTGCCTGACGGCAACCCTCGGCAACACCTGCAACAATAGCCTCGACCTTTGCAGGAATGTTGTGTCCGAGTGCCACATAGTCGAGGAAGAACAACGGCTCGGCACCCTGTGCCAACACGTCGTTCACACACATCGCAACAGCGTCGATACCGATAGTATCGTGCTTATCCATTGCGAAAGCCAACTTCAACTTTGTACCAACACCATCGGTGCCGCTAACCAGCACAGGCTCTTTGATATTGAGTGCTGCGAGGTCGAACATTCCACCAAATGCACCGATATTGCCCATTGTACCGAGGCGGTTGGTCGATGCTACGTGTTGTTTGATTCGGCGAACAACCTCGTAACCAGCCTCGAGGTTTACGCCCGCTTTTTCGTAATTTACTGCCATAATTGTATCTATTTTTTCTTGTTAATTTCCGAAATATCGTGTGTCATTGGGGTAGGGTACTTGCCATCGAAGCAGGCAAAGCACATCTTCGAGCACTTGCCATTCGACGATGCCAGACACTCCTCGACAGACATAAATGCCAATGTGTCGGCACCGATAATTTTGCAGGTCTCCTCCACAGAGTGCTTTGCGCTAATCAGCTCGTCCAGCGTTGTAGTATCGACGCCATAGCAGCACGGATACTTCATCGTAGGGCTGACAATACGCACGTGTACCTCCTTTGCACCAGCCTCGCGCAACATCGTCACAATGCGCTTCGAGGTTGTTCCGCGAACTATCGAATCGTCAATCAGTGCTATACGCTTGCCATCCACAATGGAGCGTATTGCCGACAACTTCATCTTTACACCCTTCTCGCGCAACGCCTGCGAAGGCTGAATGAAGGTGCGACCGATATACTTATTCTTGATAAGTCCCATTTCGTAAGGTATTCCACTCGCCTCGGCATAACCCATAGCAGCCGAAAGCGACGAATCGGGCACTCCAACCACAATATCCGCCTCGGCTGGAGCCTCGTGCCACAAACGACGTCCCGACTCCTTTCGGAAGGCGTGCACGTTGCAACCGTCGATATCGCTATCGGGGCGTGCGAAGTAGATATACTCCATAGCGCACATATTATGCTCGCTCGTAAGCGAATACTGGCGACTACGCAAGCCATTGTGGTCGATTGTCACAATCTCACCCGGTGCAACATCGCGCACGAACTCTGCTCCCATAACATCGAAGGCGCAGGTTTCGCTCGACACCACATAGCCGTCGCCCAACTTACCGATAGCCAACGGGCGAATGCCATACTTGTCACGACAAGCATAGAGGCGGTTCTGCGTCATAATGACAAAGGCAAATGAGCCCTCCAACAAATCCAACGCCTCCATAATCGTAAAGATGCGTGGTTCGTCTGCCTCCTTCTTGATGAGGTGTGCCAGCAACTCGGCATTTGTATTCGACTGGAAGAGGCTTCCCTTCGACTCCAAATAGTCGCGTATCTGCTTGGCATTCACAATGTTGCCATTGTGTGCAACTGCGAACGAGCCCGTATTGTGAAGGAACGACAACGGCTCGATATTATCGATGCTGCGACCATTTGCCGTAGTGTACAACACGTGTCCAAGACACATCTTTCCCTCTAACTTCGAGAGAACACTCTCGTTGAACACCTCCTGCACAAGTCCGTGACCGCGTTGACGGTACATATGACCATCTTCTGCCACGCTAACCATTCCGCAGCCCTCTTGTCCACGATGCTGCATCGAATGCAATCCATAGTAGACCAACGACGAGGCGTGTTCAACGTTATATACTGCTAAAACACTCATAATCTTTTAACCTTTAGCCATTAGCCATTAGCCATTGGCTAATTTTATGTTTATTATTTTGTAAAATATTCAATTGCATTAGCGAAGATATTCTGACGCTTCTCGCCTGCGATATTCTTGAACAAGCAATCATCGTAACGCTCCGTGTGTCCCATCTTTCCGAGAATCTGACCATTCTTCGAGATGATACCCTCGATACCATACGACGAGCCGTTAGGGTTGTGTGGAGCATCGGTCGTAGCATTGCCCTCCATATCGGCATACTGGAATGCCACCTGACCATTTGCGAACAACTCCTCGGCCATCTCCTCGCTAACCACGAACTTACCCTCGCCGTGACTCACTGCGATAGAGTGCAAGTCGCCAACCTCGAACGACGACAACCAAGGCGAAGCCGTAGTGCCGACACGGGTCGAAACAATCTGCGAGATGTGGCGGTGAATGTCGTTGTGGAACAATGTAGGCGACTCTGTGGTCATCATACCCAAGCGACCATAAGGCAACAAGCCCGACTTAACGAGTGCCTGGAAGCCGTTGCAGATACCCAAAATCAAGCCTCCACGCTCAATCAAAGCGTGTACAGCCTTCGTAACGGTTGCGTTGTTCAAAACGCTTGCGATGAACTTACCGCTACCATCCGGCTCATCACCCAACGAGAAACCGCCACTCAATACGAGGATATGACACTCGTCGATAGCCTTTGCCATCGCCTCAATCGAGTGCAATACGTCCTCTGGAGTGAGGTTGCGGAACACACCGATATGGGTCTCGGCACCCTCACGCTCGAATGCGCGTGCGGTGTCGTAGTCGCAGTTTGTACCTGGGAATACAGGGAGGTAAACCTGCACCTTCTCCACCTTCTCGCCCTTATATGTAGGCGCTACGGCGGTGTGGTTGCTCTCGCGGCACTTCTCGCCCGACTTACCTTTGGCTGGATATATCTTCTCGAACTTCGCAGTGTTTGCGTCGTACAACTCTGCCAACGAGAACTTCTCGCCCAAGACCTCTACGCACTTCTCTGCTACAGTTTCGCCCACCTTAACTGCACCCTCGAATGCCTCCTTAGCCTCGACCAAAATCGAACCATAAGAGTAGTCGAATAGGGTAGACTCGTCGCAGGTCAACGTTGCACCAATCTCGTTACCGAACGACATCTTGGCCACTGCCTCCGCTACGCCACCAAAGCCGATTGCGTATGCCGAAACGATATTGCCCTTGTGAATCTCCTCGGTAACCCCCTTAAAGTTTGCCTTCAACTCCTCGGTATTTGGAGTGTAGTCGGCATTGTGGTTATGCTTAACGAGGTACAAACCATTGCCTGCCTCCTTAAACTCTGGGCTGATAGCCTTACGTGCGTCGAGCGTTGTGATACCGAATGCGATGAGGGTTGGTGGAACGTTGATGTTCTGGAAAGTACCACTCATCGAGTCCTTACCGCCAATAGATGGCAACTCGAATGCCTTCTGCATACGGATAGTACCGAGCAATGCCGACATAGGCTTGCCCCACGAGCGAGCATCGGTCATACGTTCGAAGTACTCCTGATACGAGAAGCGCATCTTCTCGTACGAAGCACCCGAAGCCACAACCTTTGCGATAGCCTCCACTACGGCGTACTCTGCACCGTGATATGGCGACCACGCCGAGATATATGGGTTAAAGCCAAACGCCATAACACTCGCTGTCGAGGTCTTACCGTGGCGTACAGGCAAGGTCTGCATCGACACCTGTGTCTCGGTGCGCTGCGTCTTGCCGCCGAATGGCATCAGCACGGTCGAGCGACCGATGGTCGAGTCGAACATCTCGCACAAACCACGCTGCGATACGACGTTATTATCTTTGAGGTTGTTTATCATCTTCTCGCGGAGTGTTGCACCCTCTACGTCGCGGTGGAATGGGTTGCACTCCTCAATAGCACCCAACGCAATCTTGGTGTAGTGCTTTGCACCTGCCGAGTCGATAAACTCACGCTTCAGGTCTGCCACCTTCTCGCCCTTGTAGAACATACGCATACGGCTCGTGTCGGTAACGTCGGCTACGTGGGTAACCTCGACGTTCTCCTCGTGGCAGAGTGCCACCATAGCCTCCACGTCCTTCTTCTCGACAACTACGGACATACGCTCCTGCGACTCCGAAATAGCCAACTCGGTAGCGTTCAAGCCGTTATACTTTACAGGTACGCGGTCGAGGTAGATATCCAAGCCATCGGTCAACTCGCCGATAGCCACCGATACACCTCCTGCACCAAAGTCGTTCGACTTCTTAATCAGACGCGTTACGTCGCCACGACGGAACAGGTGCTGAATCTTGCGCTCCTCGGGAGCATTTCCCTTCTGCACCTCCGAGCCACACTCCTCCAACGAAGCGGTGGTGTGCTGCTTCGACGAGCCTGTTGCTCCACCGATGCCATCACGACCTGTGCGACCACCGAGCAAGAGTACCACGTCGCCTGGTGCCGGGCTCTCACGACGAACGTCCGCAGCCTTAACCGCACCAACGACTGCTCCAACCTCCAAACGCTTTGCCACGTAGTCGTCGTGGTAAATCTCGCGCACGTGTGTTGTAGCCAAACCAATCTGGTTTCCGTAGCTCGAGTAGCCGGCTGCTGCCTTACGCGAAATGATACGCTGTGGCAACTTACCCGCCATAGTCTCGTCTACACCTTTATATATATCGCCCGCGCCCGTTACGCGCATAGCCTGATATACGTATGCACGACCAGAGAGTGGATCGCGAATTGCGCCACCCAAGCAGGTCGAAGCACCACCGAATGGCTCAATCTCGGTAGGGTGGTTGTGGGTCTCGTTTTTGAACTGCAAGAGCCACTTCTCTGTCTGACCCTCGATATCTACATCAACGAAGATAGAGCAAGCGTTGTTCTCCTCGCTCACCTCCATATCGTCCAACTTGCCAATTTTGCGGAGGTAGCGACCGCCGATAGTTGCCAACTCCATCAAGCACAGCGACTTCTGCTCACGACCGAGTTCCTTACGCATAATGCCGAACTCTGCCAACGCAGTCTCGTACTCGCCCTTCATAAACGAGTCGTCAATCTTTATCTCCTCAATCTCGGTTGTGAAGGTGGTGTGACGGCAGTGGTCACTCCAGTAGGTGTCGAGGATACGCAACTCGGTCTGCGTAGGGTTGCGATGCTCGCTGCGGAAGTACTCCACCACGCAACGCAAATCGTCTGCATTCATTGCCAAGCCATTCTCTTTGCAGTATGGCAACAAATCCTCCTCCTTCATATCGATAAAGCCCTCCAACACCGGTACAGGCTTGATATCGGCCTGCTCGGCATCCGAGAGTATTGCGAGGTTCTTCTCGCGCGACTCCACAGCGTTGATAAGGTAGTGCTTAATCTTTGCCATCTGCTCCTCGCCAACGCCATCGTCGAAGATGTAGAGGCGCGATGAGCGAATTTTAACCTCGGCGGCAGGCTCCAACAGGTGTACGCAGTCCACAGCCGACGATGCACGCTGGTCGAACTGACCGGGCAAGAACTCGATAGCGAGGTGTTTCTTCTGCTCGTAGTCGCACTCGTCCGACACGCTATCGGTAACGATTTCGCCAAATACGGAGTAGCGGCAACGCTCAACAAGCTCGTCGCTAAAACCGAACAAATCATAAACATTGAGTACACGCAACTCCTCGATAGCGAGACCCAAGTTCTCGTTCAACTCCTTACGGAGCGACTCGGCCTCGACCTGAAAGCGAGCGTACTTCTCGACAAATATTCTGTGATTTTTCATATTTTTTGCTCTTAGCCATTAGCCATTAGCCATTGGCTTTTTATAAATTAAAAATTCCACTAATTCAAAATCGGAGGTGATTGAGCTATTTTTTCGCCAAGCTAGGAGACTGAAAGCGCAGCATAGTAGGCCTATGTGAGCATTTCGGCTACCGACGATTGGTGAGAAAAGAGCCAATCAGAACGATTTTACTCCAAGTCTGGAAGCGTAGCCGAAAGAACTGTTGCAGTCTGCTTTGCACGGAAGGCGAGAAGTTTCTCCTCGACAGCCTTATCGGTCAATGCAAATATCTGCGCAGCGATAAGAGCCGCATTCTTTGCACCATTGATTGCAGTTGTAGCCACAGGTATTCCGCCAGGCATCTGCACAATCGAGAGCAACGAGTCCAAACCACCGAGTGCCGAGGTCTTGATTGGCACACCAATAACTGGCACGGTGGTCATCGCTGCCGTTACACCTGCAACGTGCGCTGCACCTCCTGCGCCTGCGATAATAGCACCAAAGCCACGCTCACGCGCCGACTTCGCAAACTCAAACATCAAATCGGGAGTACGGTGTGCGCTGATTACACGCTTCTCGTACTCGATACCTAACTCTGCAAGGGTCTCACAAGCCGCCTTCATAACATCCCAGTCGCTTGTCGAGCCCATTACTACTGCTACCTTCATAAAAAAACTTTTGCTTTTAGCCATTAGCCATTGGCCATTGGCTTTTAGTTAATATTATTGTTTGTGTTGTTTTTCTAGCTAAGGGCTAACAGCTAATAGCCTAAAGCAAAAAGACCGCTACACACTCGTGTAGTGGCCTTTTTATTCGCGCACGCTCCCCAACATCTGCTGCTGCAACTTCTTGCGACGCTGCGGCGCAACCAATGGGGAAGTATGTACTCTCTGCAAAAACATATCGCAAAGGTACTCTTTTTTTATTATATAAAAAAGACCTCACGGCAGATTTATCAACATTTTATTGAAATTGTTACATTGTTACACGTGTTACAGGGCACCCCCCCCGTGTAACACGTGTAACAATGTAACATCAGCGCAACATCTATCCCGAAATAAAATGCAAAAAATGTGAAAAATTTATTAAAAAATTTGCATAATCCATTTTTTGTGTTTAAATTTGCAATAGAGTAAAACCCACGTACACCGCTACGAAATGGTGTTTTATTAAAAATTGAAAGCAAACACACTTATTTTAATAACAATTTAAAACTAAACAATTATGAAAAAGTATTTACTTGCAGTTTTGGCGCTTGGCGCAACAATGATGATGGCTTGCGAGCCTAACAACCCTGAAGGTCCAGATGCTCCTGAGGTTAAAGCAGACTACGAACTCTCGACATATATATCAGAGGTTATGCTTGAGAACTATGGCGACTACTACGAAGTTGGTCTCAACGACTACAACCTCACAGTAGGTACAGCACTTGCGAACGAGGCTACAGGCCAACTTATCGTCAAGATGCTCTTTGTTGAGTATATGACCGAACTCAGCAACAAGACAGGCGAGGGCGTATTTGGTCCTGCAGGCATCAACTGGGAGACTGGCGAGGGTCTTGCAGCAAACACCTACATCGACGCAGCTGCGTTTGATGACGAGATCGTTGGCTCGGGCTATATAGAGATGGATATGGCAACTGAGACTTACATAGTATACGACGGTATCGTTAGCGGTAATTTGACCGTTAAGAAGGAGGGTGAGAACTATGTAGTTAAGGGTGTCCTCACAACTCTCAAGGGCAAGACTTTGAAGGTTGACTACACTGGCCCAGTTACTTTCGATGACTACTCGAACTTGGGCGGTGGTGTTGAGCCTCTCAGCGCAAATAAGACCGTTAAGGCTAACAAGTTGTACTCGTCGGCTGTAAAGTTCTTGAAGAAGTAATTTAGCTACGTTCGGCAAATCAAAGGCGACCTTCGGGTCGCTTTTTTTTGTAAAAAATAAAAAGTTTTCCGTTTTCCGCTTTCCGTTTTCCGTTTTTTATTGTATCTTTGCCCAAAGTTTGAGTAGATGTACGCATTGCACAACATAGGACTACGCAAGACTCCGCAAATCTCGGAGTTCAAAAGAGTGGGAGCGTGTGCGGTGTGCGGTTAAAAAAGGTCATTACACGGGTGTGTAGCGACCTTTTTGCTTTTCTACAAAAGCCGATAAGGAATAGGATTAGATAGGATTAGATAGGACGAAATAGGATTAGATAGGGCTTTCCTATCAAATCCCATAAAGCACCATAGGTGCGAATCCTACAAAATCCTATAACCCCTAAAAGAGACGAACAAAATAACAAACAATATAAATATAGGTAATTATGTTTTTAGATGAACGAGTTTATCAAGAGGGCTTGACCTTTGACGATGTGTTGCTGGTACCGGCATACTCGGAGGTTTTGCCACGCGAGGTTAGCACCAAGAGTCGCTTCTCGCGCAACATCACGCTCAACATCCCTATCGTTTCGGCTGCGATGGACACCGTAACCGAGGCTCCGATGGCGATTGCAATCGCTCGCGAGGGTGGTATTGGTGTGATTCACAAGAATATGTCTATCGCCGAGCAGGCTGCGCAGGTGCGTCGTGTTAAGCGTGCCGAGAATGGTATGATTGACGACCCCGTAACCATTGCACGCGAGAACACCGTGGGCGATGCGCTCGATATGATGCGCGAGAACAAGATTGGCGGTATTCCAGTCGTAGACGAGAATCGTATGCTCGTGGGCATCGTAACCAACCGCGACCTCCGCTTCCAGAAGGATCTCTCTCGCAAGATTGAGGAGGTTATGACCGCCGAGAATCTGGTGACCATCACCGAGGGCGAGAACACCGACGTTGCCGAGGTGTTGCTCTCGAACAAGATTGAGAAGTTGCCTGTAGTCGATAAGGAGGGACACCTCGTGGGACTCATCACCTACAAGGACTTGACCAAGGCTCAGGACCACCCAAATGCGTGCAAAGATTCGAAGGGTCGCCTTCGCGTAGCAGCAGGTATCGGCATTACGCCTGACGCTATGGAGCGCGTAGCAGCACTCGTACACGAGAGCGTTGACGCCGTAGTTCTCGACTCGGCACACGGACACACGAAGGGCGTTGTAGGTTTGTTGAAAAAGATTAAGGAGGTATATCCAAAACTCGACGTAGTGGTTGGAAACATCGCTACAGCCGAGGCAGCACGCTATCTTATCGAGAATGGTGCCGATGGTATCAAGGTGGGTATCGGTCCGGGCTCAATCTGCACCACCCGTATTATTGCAGGTGTGGGCGTACCGCAGTTGACAGCCATATTCGACTGCGCTAAGGAGGCACAGGGTAGTGGCGTAGGCGTTATCGCTGACGGAGGTTTGCGCTACTCGGGCGACATCGTGAAGGCATTGTCGGCAGGTGGAACGTGCGTAATGTGCGGTTCAATGTTTGCAGGTACCGAGGAGTCGCCGGGCGAAACTATCATCTACAACGGTCGTAAGTTCAAGACCTATCGTGGTATGGGCTCTATCGACGCAATGAAGGCTGGCTCGAAGGACCGCTACTTCCAGGACGGCGAGGCTAACGCAATGAAGCTCGTGCCGGAGGGCATCGTGGGTCGCGTACCATTCAAGGGCTCGTTGGCAGAGACTGTATATCAGTTGGTTGGAGGTATCCGTGCAGGTATGGGCTACTGTGGCGCACGCTCGATTGAGGAGTTGCAGAAGGCACGCTTCGTACGCATCACCTCGGCAGCCGTAGTGGAGAACCACCCACACGACATCACCATCACACGCGAGACACCGAACTATTCGCGAGGCGAGTAATTCAAATTGACAATTGACAATTGACAATTGATAATTAAAGGAATTTTAATTTATAAATAATACAGATAGTTGATAGGAGGAAAATAATAAATAGACAAAAACGATTTATCGTTTTACCAATAATTGTCAATTTTCAATTATCAATTATCAATTAAAAAACGAAGTTTTTATGAAGCAGGATATGATTGTAATCTTGGACTTGGGCAGTCACGAGAATACAGTAGTAGCAAGAGCAATTCGCGCTTTGGGCGTATATAGCGAGATTTACCCACACGACATCACTGCAAAGGAGTTGCAGGCGTTGCCAAATGTTAAGGGTGTAATTATAAATGGTGGTCCTAACCACGTAATCGATGGGGTAGCGATTGACGTATTGCCCGAGATTTACGAGGCAGGCTATCCGGTGATGGCAGCAGGCTGGGACAACGCAAAGTGCGAAACAAAATTGGCGCAGTTTACAGACGACCTCGACGCCATAAAGGAGGCTGTAAAGGGCTTTGTATTCGACACTTGTAAGGCCGAGGCTAACTGGAATATGACCAACTTCGTGGCTGACCAGGTGGAGCTTATTCGCCAGCAGGTAGGCGACAAGAAGGTGTTGCTCGCATTGTCGGGTGGAGTAGACTCGTCGGTTGTGGCAGCATTGCTTTTGAAGGCTATCGGCAACAACCTCGTTTGCGTTCACGTAAACCACGGTTTGATGCGTAAGGGCGAGTCGGAGGATGTAGTTAAGATTTTCGGCGAGCAGCTCTGCGCTAACCTCGTCTATGTTGACGCTACGGAGCGTTTCCTCACAAAGTTGGAGAACGTTGCCGACCCAGGGCAGAAGCGTAAGATTATCGGTGGCGAGTTTATCCGCGTATTCGAGGAGGAGGCACGCAAGTTGGAGGGCATCGACTATCTCGGTCAGGGAACAATCTACCCGGATATCGTTGAGAGTGGCACCAAGACTGCAAAGATGGTTAAGTCGCACCACAACGTAGGTGGTCTGCCAGAGGACTTGCAGTTCGAGTTGGTTGAGCCATTGAAGCAGTTGTTCAAGGATGAGGTTCGTGCTTGCGGTGTTGAGTTGGGCTTACCATACGAGATGGTTTATCGTCAGCCATTCCCAGGACCAGGCTTGGGCGTTCGTTGCCTCGGCGCAATCACTCGCGACCGCTTGGAAGCAGTTCGTGAGTCGGACGCAATCTTGCGCGAGGAGTTCGCAAAGGCGGGCTTGGATAAGAGTGTATGGCAGTACTTCACCGTAGTGCCAGACTTTAAGTCGGTAGGCGTGCGCGACAACGCTCGTTCGTACGACTGGCCTGTAATTCTCCGTGCTGTAAACACCGTAGACGCAATGACAGCCTCCATCGAGCATATCGATTGGGCTATCTTGGCAAAGATTACCGACCGCATCTTGAAGGAGGTACCAAACGTAAACCGCGTATGCTACGACCTCTCTCCAAAACCAAATGCAACTATCGAGTGGGAGTAATCACAATACCTATATATTATATATAAATAGAATTGGGTGTCCAAATGGACACCCAATTTCTTTACATCTTCGAGCAACTATTAGTAGAGGTTTGGCTCGATAACGAGGGTTGCGATAACCATTGTCTCGCCAGCCATAGTCAGAGCAACCTCGCAAGTGAAGGCCTCCTCGTACGACTCTGGAGTCTTGAGAACACGGAAATAGAGCGAGTTCTTACCCTTATCGCCCTGAGCCGTTGCGCCCCAAGTGTAAGAGTCGATATCAAAGCTCCAACCTTGACCCATCTCTACATACTCCTTACCCTGACCAAGAATCTCTGCAGTCCACGCTGCGTTAGGGTCGATACGGTACTCCAAAACCTGCGAACCGAAGTGGTTTGTAGTGGTAGTGCCAAAGCCACCGTCCTTTGCTGCAGTCCAGCCATCTGCCGATGCCCAAGTCCAGCTGTACTCGCCACTGTCCTCATTCTGAACGTAGGTAGCAGTCTTGTTGTACGGGAATGCAGGCACCAAAGTTGGTTCCTTCGGCTGCGCACAAGACACAAACAGAGCCGATGCTACGATAGCAACGAGGCTCACAATAGTTGTAAATTTTTTCATAGTGTTTTTGTTTTATTTAGTTAGTAATAAATTTATTTCTCCTTTATATAGCGGTCTATCGCCGTTGCAGCCTTACGTCCTGCACCCATAGCCAAAATCACTGTTGCAGCACCCGTAACAGCGTCGCCACCGGCAAAGACACCCTTGCGCGAAGTTACACCCCAATCGTCCGCAACAATGCAACCACGTCGCGAAGTCTCGAGAGCCTCCGTAGTCGAAGCAATAAGCGGATTTGGAGATGTTCCGAGTGCCATAACCACAACGTCGCACTCAATCTCGAAATCGGAGCCTTCGACCACAACAGGCGAGCGACGGCCACTCTCATCGGGTTCGCCCAACTCCATCTCGACGCAGTTGATAGCCTTCACCCAGCCATTCTCATCGCCCAAAATGGCGGTAGGGTTGGTCAGCATCTTAAACTCGATGCCCTCCTCCTTAGCGTGATGCACCTCCTCTACTCGAGCAGGCAACTCCTTCTCGCTACGACGGTATACAATCACCGCCTCGGCACCCAAACGCTTGGCAGTACGCACAGCATCCATTGCCACATTTCCACCACCTACAACTACGACCTTACGACCTACATATATAGGTGTATCGTACTCCGCATCGTAGGCGTGCATAAGGTTAGCGCGTGTGAGGAACTCATTTGCCGACAATACGCCGTTCAAATTCTCGCCCTCAATACCCATAAAGCGTGGTAGTCCTGCACCCGAGCCGATAAATACGGCATCGAAGCCCTCCTCGTCGAGCAGCGAATCAACAGTGATGGTGCGACCCACAACCACGTCGGTCTCAATCTTAACACCCAGAGCCTTAACGCTCTCTATCTCCGCCTTTACGATGCGCTCCTTTGGCAAACGGAATTCGGGAATACCATAGACGAGTACGCCTCCAGCCTCGTGCAGAGCCTCGAAAATGGTAACATCATAGCCCATTTTCGCGAGGTCACTCGCGCAAGCCAAGCCTGCAGGTCCGCTACCCACGATAGCCACTTTGTGACCATTCTTCTCTATCTCAACCGCAGGTCTGCCGTTCTCCAACTGCCAATCGCCCACGAAACGTTCCAACTTACCAATAGCCACCGCCTCGCCCTTAATACCGAGGATACAAGCACCCTCGCACTGCGACTCCTGCGGACATACACGACCACAGATGCTCGGCAACGATGAATCGTGCGATATAATCTGGGCTGCTGCAGCAACATCCCCCTCGCGCAACTGCTCGATAAAACGAGGAATCTGAATACCTACAGGGCAAGCAGCCACACAACGAGGGTTCTTACAGTCGAGGCATCGTGTAGCCTCCAACTGCGCCTCCTCGCGATTGTAGCCGTAGCATACCTCCTCGAAGTTGGTTGCTCGAACCTTTGCATCTTGCTCCCTTACCGGAACACGTGGTATCTTATTAGCCATAGCCTACTTATCCAAACCTATATTGCACTTATGTCCCGCAGCACGCTCGCGCTCGATAGCCATTGCGCGTTGCTCTTGCGTGCGGTACATACCCTGACGGCGCATAGCCTCGTCGAAATCGACATCATACGCGTTGAACTCCGGACCATCCACACAGGTGAACTTGGTCTTGCCCGCAATAGTCACGCGACACGCACCGCACATACCCGTACCGTCCACCATCAAGGCATTGAGCGACACAATGCACGGCAGATTGAACTTCTTTGCCGTCAATGTCACAAATTTCATCATTATCATCGGTCCGATAGCCACGCAACAATCGTACTGCTTGCCCTCGGTGATGAGTTTCTCGAGTAGGGTAGTAACCAATCCGTGAAAGCCCTCCGAGCCATCGTCCGTAGCGATGTAGAGGTTGGTCGCAACCTTTGCCATCTCGTCGGCGTAAATGAGCAAATCTTTCGATTTTGCACCCACGATAACATCGACCTCGCAGCCCTGCTCCGCCAACCACTTAACCTGCGGATAGACGGGTGCAGCACCTACGCCACCACCTACAAAAATATACTTACGCTTGCGCACCTCCTCGATATCCTCCGCCACAAAGTCGGACGGACGACCGAGTGGACCAGCCACATCGGCGAGATACTCGCCAGCACCCTTTGCCACAATTTTGCGCGTCGAAACACCCAATGCTTGCGTTACGAGGGTTACCGTTCCTTCCTGCTCGTCGTAGTCTGCAATAGTGAGAGGCGTGCGCTCGCCCTTCTCGTCGGCACGCACAATAACGAACTGCCCAGGCTTTGCCGAGTGGGCAATGCGCGGTGCTTTGACGCGGGTCAGGTAGATATTCTCCGCAAGTTCCTTTCTCTCTACTATCTCAAACATCTTTGTTCTCTTTTTTGTTATTGCTCCACAATCGCAGATACTCTAATTGTCAAAACGGGCATCTTCGGGTCGTTGCTTATGATTCTCAACCTTTCGACCACTGCCCCAAACGGCAACTGCGATGGATAAGCCTCTACTTTAATCTTTCGCTTGGCTCCCGCCTCAATGGTGCTACTGCCCTCAATATCAGCCGAAAAGCCTTTGTTCGAAACCTCTAATTTTCGTATTTCAATCGCCCTATCGCCCTCGTTACGCACCTCTATTTCGTGCGACACCTTAGCAATATTGCACTTTACAGCCCCAAATTTAATGAAATTTTCTGAAAGCGCAATCGTTTGAGGACGATTATTTGCATTTTCTTCGCGAGAATCTATCGCAAGTCCGTTTATAATAAACGGATAGTTCGCCGTTTTGCCATTCACCAGCAGCGAAAGCGAGTAGGAGAGCGAGCCATAAATTTTGCTGTTCTCGGGCAATAAACAGCCGAAATTTAGGGACACACGCTCGCCCGGAGCAATCTTCGAGGGGATGTAAAACTCCAACTCGGGACATGGGTTTTCGACTGCAATGGTTGCCACCTTGTTTGACGTGTTGATGATCCCGAAAGACGACTGAACCAACTTTCCGTGTTCGACATAACCAAACGAGTGAGAGTTAGCCTCCGCGCGTACGCCATCGCCCAAAACGATAGGGTACTGCTCCTCTAACGATTTCACACGGGGCAGAACCCTTCCCGTAATCTGCAACTGCTCCTTGAGCGCGCCTTCGTTGGTCACTACGACTATTTTGCGAGCAAAGGTGCCGGGGTAGTTCAGTGGGTTAAAGACAACCTTAACCTCCGCCACGCTATCGGGCATAATGGGTTTACGCGGATGTTCTGCTTTGGTGCAACCGCACGAAGTTTGAGTTGCCACTATCACTATAGGCTTCGACGAGGTGTTGCGAAAGCGAAAAATATGCTCGACCGAGCCGCCATCCTCTGCCACCTCGCCAAAATCGTGCGATAATTCGAAAAATTTGACCTGCGCACTCAAATCACCATAAAATAGTGTAAATAAGGCGATAACGATATTTCTCAGAAATCTTTTCATTGGTACAAAGATAATTTTTTTAATTTTTTTTTGCAAAAGTTTTGCAGAATAAAAAATTTGCCATATATTTGCACTCGCAAAACGGGAACAACCGCATTGCAAGGTTCTAAAAAATGCCTGAATAGCTCAGTCGGTTAGAGCACATGACTGTTAATCATGGGGTCCTAGGTTCAAGTCCTTGTTCAGGCGCTATTGCGCGAGGGTTGCAAAAACGATTTTCGACGAAGCGAGGTGCTTAATAAATAAGTAGCCGAGCAGCGAGTAAACAAAGCAGGTGTGGATAGCAGTTTTGTTGAAGATAGAGAATCAGCAGTCCCAAGCCTTTCAGAAAGGGAGTTTAGCTCAGCTGGTTTAGAGCATCTGCCTTACAAGCAGAGGGTCGGCGGTTCGAATCCGTCAACTCCCACAAAATCAAGACGACTTTTTCAAGTCGTCTTTTTTTTGTGTTCGTTGACGAATTCGTTCAGTCGGTGGCGTCTCGGGCGACTTGTCTGCGTGGTGGTGTGTTGTAGCGTAGGCGTATTGCTTCGCAATCGTAAGCCTTGTGCGAATAGTCAAAAAGTAAATAGATTCCCTTTCCGCCTATTCGTACAATGCTTGCAACTATGTTGCCCGCCTCCGCTACAACCTTTCCACTTCGGTCTCCTCTCTACTGCTGCGACCGTTCGAATCCAGGGGAGGACGCTTGATAGGATTGGATAGGAATGAATAGGATTTAATAGGATAAAACCCTAACGCCCTTAATGCCCTTAATAACCCTAACAAAAAGCCAATGGCAAACTACTCACTACTCTCTACTAATTACTCACTAAAAAAAGCACTCCTGGAGTGCTTTTCAAACTACTGCTGTGGTGCGCCTTGTGGTCGAGGCTGTCCCGAATGGCTACCTCGAGGGCGACGTGGACCCTGACCGAGTGTAAACACCTTCGCCAACTGCTCTGGAGTAAGATAGTTAACAAAAACCTTGATATACTCCTTCTTCACCTTTATAATCTCCTTATCTCCATTAAGTTGCGCCATCATAATCTTCTTAGCAACCTTGATGGTCATCTCCTCGCCCTTGAACGAATCGACATAGGTCTTGGTATCCTTACGCACAGCGCGTATCTCACGCTGATAACCCTGATAGACTGGCAAAAACTTCTTAGCCTGCTCCGGACTCATATTGAGTTGTTTCTGCAACATCTCAATCATTCGAGCACTGCGATCTCCGCCGCGCTGCTCGTTACTCTGTGGTGGTTGTGCCGATGCAGCTGCAAACGAGAGCAAGGCAACAATCAAAAACAAAAACTTCTTCATAGCTCAATTTTTTAGGTTTAGATATACAAATATAGAATAAATTTTCGACAAACTAATCTATTTCCGCCAAAAATTGCATAGTATCCCGCTCATCTGCATAGTCGAACAGCGTAGGATGCTGCGCTCGCCCCAACGGCACGCAACGAGAGTGCAAGCCTTCGATTTTGCTCACTACACATTGCAACCTGTCGTCATTCTCTGCCAGCCACTCTCGCACGTCGGCTACATCGGAGTATTCCGCCACATTTATCTGGCTCAAAAAACGAGGAAATTCTGCCATTGTAGCCACCAAAACAGCCTCGCCCAAATCGTCAAACTCCACATCACGCAAAGTGAGCACCGCTCTGCACTGCCAGTAGTTATTGCTATAGGCACGGCACATCTTACGAGTCGGCAACATCATCTTATACCCCTTCGGCACAAAAATAAGCGACACATTGCGACAGCCAAGTCCCGAATAGGTAAATATATCGTCCGAAAGCAGCCTTACATCCTCGCTCGACTCCTCGCCCGTAACAACCGCTACCGAGTGGCGACTACCTCTCAAGAGGGATGGCACGCCCTGAAAAGCGGTATCAAAGTAGAGTTTTGCGCTATCGCCCCCGGTTGCTATAACAGCGTCATAAGCTGCGCCCTCCTCGTATTTTTCGATTTTGAGTTCAGGTTCGATATCGAGCAGTAAACGTTCTACATACCCCTCCAATACACGATCTTTGCTCGATGGTTTCACACACGGAATATTGCCACTCGCAACCACACACATAAGGTCGGCAAACGACACTAACGGAATATTGCCAGCCATAATAATTGCCACGCGCTTTGGCGTTCGCGTGGCGGCAGAAGGGTAGTGCGCCAACCATCGCTCAATCTTCTCGGCATCAAGCATTTCGCTACGTATTGCTTCGACCGCATAGCGTATATCGTCAGCCGAAAACCACTCATTCTCAGCCACTGCACGCTCCACAACCGAGCGCGACACATCGTCGGAGCCAAACCCCGCAAGGCGCACGCCAAGTTCCGAAAATATCTCTACCGTACTTTTCACGAGTACAAAGGTAGAAAAATTTTCTATTTTTTCGCACCATAATACGATTCATCAAGCCCCAATACGAAACTTTTTCGCAGCAGCAGCGACAAAAATGCCACCATAGCGACCAAAACAGCACTCGCAACAAATGGGAAGGTACTACGATTTTGGTCTATAATTTTCGCCACAAAATCGACTACAAATGGGCAGACCAGCACAGCAATATAGTTGACTGCCATAACCACCGAAAGAGCCTTTGTTGCCGCATCCGGAGGCGATGTAACCGCCGTCTTATCGTAGATTATCGGCTGCAGCACACCATAGCCCACTCCCGTGAGAATCACACCAATGGTCATCAACGGAATATCGGGTACCGTACCCACCAACAAAAGTCCCACTACAATAAGGAGCAACGAGCAGAAAATAGTCATCGAGCGCAATCGGCGGATGATGCCATTCAGAGCAAAGCCCGGAAGCATTATGGCGAGGAAAAACAGCGAAATCATAATGCTGGCAAACTCCTGCGGAAAACGATACTTTTCGAGCAAAAACGAGAGGTAGAACGTTATAACAAGTGTCGTGAACGTAATCACAAAGTAGAGTGCAGATAAGCCTCCAAGCCTACTCCAGTTGATTTTAGATTGACGCAGTTGGTCGCTCTCTTTCGGCTCGGGTGCAGACCTCACGCCATAGAGCGATAGCAACAGAACCAACGACACCGCTGGCAACAGGTAGACCGCAAAGGATAGATGCCAATCGCGCGTGGCAATCCATCCTACCACCGCCGTGGCCACAACCAACGAAAGATTATTTACCGCCGAGGATATACCGAGTTGACGCACACGCCTGTCACCCGTAAAGTAGCGCACCACCAAACCCGTAGAGTATGGCACTGCAATACCTGCGCCTACGCCCATAATGCAACTCGCCACAATCAACAATCGAATATCCTTTGCGAAGATACAAACCACACCGCTGGCAAAGAATATAAGCAGGCCTACCGCTAACAATTTCAGAGATTCGCCACCTCGCTCCGACAACCATCCTGCCAACAACACAAATGGAATTATCAGCAACGACGGCAGCGACGTAAGCATCTGTATCTCAAGTTGTGATGCAGAGGGGAAAATTTTGCTCAAATCCTCCAAAATAGGCGATATTGCCAAGCCCGGCAACGAAGTAACAGCCGAAACCGACCAAATAGCGATAAGTGCAAGAAGGGATATATTACCCTTACCCGTATAAATTTTCATAGCGACAAGATTTTCTCTCATCGCTATGATACAACGTTAGTGCCAAGAGGCAACTATATCTATAGAAAATTTACTCTTTTACGCATCGCACCTGAAAACCATTTGCTCGACGTGCCGGATGCGACGAGGAGTATTTGTTTATGGTGCGCGTGGTTGTCAAATCAAAATAGAGCGACACAGCCTTTCCGTCTGCCGTAGTTGATGAGGTCCAATAGTAGCCCTCCCAAGGTTGTGGCTGCGAAGGGTAGACCCCATCCTTCGAGTTCATATTCTCGACCTTGCCATCGTTGTAGCGACGACGACCACACGCCGAGTAGAAATACTTGTTAACACCATCCGACAGATGCCAGCCATACTGCTTGCGAGCATCGTCGAGTGGGGTATTATCCTCCGCATCTGCCAAACGCAACACCTCTAAATCCTCAGCCGAAGGCACACGCCAACCCTTTGGACACGGGTCATAAACACTCTTTTCAGTATCGTTCCAGAGAGTATTGTTTGGCGTTACAAGCCAATCGCCAATGCCGTCGCCGCCCTCGGCTACGCACGCAGCGTTTGTGATAAAATGCATCGGATTCTTGGTAATATATTCGAGTGTTCCGTTGCTCGACGTACGCTCCGCAAATACCTCTTTAATATATATGCTCGATTCGTTATATCTATCCTCGTCGTATGCACCCGCTGCATCGAAGTAGAGTGGACGTGGGAACGGATCCTTTCGGCCCCACTGATAGTACATTCCGTACGAGTCGAGAATCTTCTGCTCGTCCTTCTCGCCATTCGAATTGGTGAACGCACCGAGGTTTTGACGCATAAAGGTCTTGCCATTCGAGTAGGTATCGGTAGATAGAAGCGGGTTCTTGTCAACAATCCACAGATGCCAACTCCAGATAATATCGCCATTGCTGTTGTAAGCTGCGATAACTGCGTTTGTGTCGAGCACCTTCGAGTTATCTTCCTCCCACGGAAGAACATAGAACTGCGCCTTACCATTCACCAAGTTCACATTCTTAATAACATCGTAGTTGCTCTGCCACAACAACTTAACATTTGCCGTAGCCAACTCCGAGCCATTTGGACGGTGCATCGCATCGAACATATAACTTGTCGAAGGCTTTGTAACGATATAGCAGTTTGCGACACCCTCCTCATCCAGTTCCGTAGTTTCGGCTATGTATACATAGATATAGTAACTTGTCGCTTTACCCTCTTTGTTCAGGGCATTTACCACGACAGAGCCCTCCTTCGAAAGATCGTCGTTGGTCATTCCCTCCTCCTTAGTACCGATAGGCTCAACACTTATCATTCGACCGATAACCTTAGCCTCCCAGCCTGTGCTGCACGAACCGACAGCCACCGAAACAGCGTTCGACGAGGTGAACGAAATGGTTTGAGCATCATCCTCCCACGATGAGAAGTAGAGCGCAGTACGCTCCAACACCAACGATGCACTATCCTCTTTATTACACGAAGCGAATGCCACCAACGAAAGCAACGCTACGACCAAAAACTTAACACTCTTCATATTCAAAATGTTTTCAATCGGCAAATATACAAAAAAGTTGGCAATTTCATAGTAACATCCACGAATTTGGGAATAATTATTGCCACACCTATAACGAAACAGATAAACCTTTATTGCTATGGCAAAACAAAAAGTAGAGAGTGCTTCCTGCGCAGAGCACAAGATTGTTGTGACCGACAAGGGACCATACCTCGTTTACGGCAAACCTCCATTAGCGACGCAACACATCGTACCGAATCAGGTGGGCGAGAGTTGGAAGTTTGAACAAGGTAGAGAGTTTTCGACCAACGAAGAGCCGACGCGACTATGCCGTTGCGGAGCATCAAAAACAAAACCCTACTGCGATGGCACACACACTACACACCACTGGAAATCGAAGATTACCGCGAGTCACGAGACGATTTTGAGCGACATTGAGATAACCTCGGGTGAACGCCTAACGCTCACAGACAACCCCAAATACTGCGTATTTGCCCGCTTCTGCGACGCAGGCATAGGCGTATGGGCAGCCACCGAAACATCTTTTGACGACACCTCGCACCGACAAGCCGTACGCCAAGCATCGCTTTGCCCAAGTAGCCGTTTGATGATTTGGGGCAACGACTCAGACCTTCCATTCGAGCGACCATATCCCAAAAGCCTGGGACTAATTGAGGATGACGCCCTGCACGTGAGTGGGGGATTGTGGGTGCGTGGCGGAATAGTCATAGAGCGCGAAAATGGAAAGGCTTACGAGATACGAAACCGCTCTGTTTTATGCCGTTGCGGTGAGTCCACGAATAAGCCTTACTGCGACGGCTCGCACGCAGCACTGCATTGGCGCGACGGAATTGAAAAGGAGGTAGAATTGGAGGAGGATTTGAAGTAGTGGCACAAGGTTTGCACCCGTTGAGAGCGTAACTTAAAACACAAGTGCTATGAAAAAAGTTTTACTATTTATTGGAGCGTTGGCGGCTACAATATCCGCCACGGCGCAAAAGCATCGCATTGAGCGATTCTATCACGGCAATGCCGAGCCAACCGTCTACATCATCTCGGTAAGCGAAACCGACACACTCAAATGCCCTACGCAAGAGTGCGCTCAGCAATCGATTACAATGAAAAATGCCGCCGTCAAGGCTGCCATCAA
The DNA here is from genome assembly GCA_045653565.1 of Alistipes sp. Lineage (GTDB taxonomy): Bacteria > Bacteroidota > Bacteroidia > Bacteroidales > Rikenellaceae > Alistipes. Next base: position 10,269 of record JAZOMA010000012.1, on the reverse strand, counting down.
CGATCACAAAAATGCAACTCGCGACGGTTTCCAGCAGGCTGCTATGCCATCCGCTATTTTCGCAGACAAGAACAACGTGTTCTCATTTTCGATTGGTGGCGAGATTGCGTTACGCGCAGCCTATTCGTTCGACCGTACCATAAACAATATAGACGTTGTGCCATACGACATACCGATGACGTACTCGCCAGCCAACGAGCAGGAGATGCGACTCGATGCAAGCACCTCACGCCTATTCATTCGAGGTATTGCCAATACCAAGAAACTCGGTCAGGTTCACGTATTTATGGACTTCGACTTTAGAGGAGGCACGGCAGGTAGCTACATTCCACGTATCCGTTCGGGATATGTATCGATGCTCGGTTTGACCGTTGGTCGTGACGTGTCCACCTTCTGCGACCTTACTGCAGCCCCTACGACAATCGATTTCCAAGGCCCTAATGCCTACAATTTCCGCTTTGCAACGATGATTCGCTACGAATATTCGTTCCTCGATAATCACCTCAAGGCCGGTGTGGCAGCCGAGATGCCGAGCGTATCGGGCACCTATGGCGAGACATTGATGGCCATTCCGCAGCGCGTTCCCGACTTCCCGATCTACTTTCAATATTCGTGGGGTAAGAATCGCGACAGCCACCTCCGCGCATCCGCCGTATTTCGCGATATGTACCTCTACAACAAAGCGCGTTCGAGCGAGGACGATCTTTTTGGTTGGGGTATTCAACTCAGTGGCAACATTCACATTACCAAATATTTAGAGTTGTTTATGAATGGTATCTACGGACAAGGCATCACTCGTTACATCAACGACCTGATGGGCTCTGGGCTCGACTTCACTCCTCGTCCCGACGATGCTACTCGAGTGCAGGCGACTCCGATGTATGCGTGGCAGGTAGCTGCTCAGGTAAACATTCTTCCAAACCTGTTTGTTTCGGGAGGTTACTCGACGGCTCGAGTGTGCAAGAAGAATGGATTCTACAGCGAGGATATGTATAAACAGGGACAATATATATTCGGAAATGTGTTCTGGAATTTGACCAAACGCTTCGTTCTCGGTGCCGAGTACCTATACGCAAGTCGCAAAAATGTGGATGGAGCAAAGGCTCACGCCAACCGCATAAATGTACTGGCAAAATATAGCTTCTAACAAAAAAAGAGAGGGCAGCAACCCTCTCTTTTTGTGATATTTAGCATCGATTATTTCAACAAGTCGTTTATATCCTTAATCGTAACCGTAGTGTAGTCAGCAAAACACATCGAAGCACCCGCATCCATCAGCATCTCCTCCGTTGCAGTAGTCGTCACAGCAATACACTTACAACCTGCAGCCAAGCCTGCCACAACACCATTTACAGCATCTTCAACAACCACGCACTCCTCGGCCTTCAAGCCGAGCAACTCGTGCGCCTTCGTGAAAATTTCGGGGTGCGGTTTTCCGTGTGTAACATCACTGCCACTTATCGAGCCGTCAATCAAATCGGCTATACCCAAGCCCTCGACAATCATCTCAACATTCTCACGACAGCCCGACGAGCCAATAGCACACTTTACGCCCGCTTTTTTAGCCTCTTTCAACAACTCCATAAGTCCCTCAATGGCCGCAATCTTCGGGCGATACATATCGCGATAAACCTCTTCTTTCTCACGATTCAGCCTATCCAGACCATACTTTGCAACCACCTCGTCGCCAAGCAATAATGGAAAGATATCGTTGCTATGCATTCCGTTGATTTTCAGCGACACAGGCTCCAACAAAGTAAAGCCTTCGCGCTTTGCATACTCGTCGAATGCCAAAAAGTGATACGCCAGATTATCAACCAGCGTACCATCCATATCAAACAAAAGCCCTTTCAGTTTCATCTTCAAACTCGATTCTGCTTAAAACAATTCGCCATCACGCTCCGGAATCGTCAAACCCAAATGTTTGTATGCCAACTCGGTAGCCTCACGACCTCGCGGAGTACGCTTGAGGAAGCCCTCTTTGATAAGGAATGGCTCGTAAACCTCCTCGACCGTGCCGGCATCCTCGCTTACAGCCGTAGCAATGGTATTCAAACCAACAGGACCACCATTGAATTTGGCAATAATGGTCGATAGAATCTTATTATCCATTCTATCGAGTCCTCGCGAATCGATATTCAACGCCTCCAAAGCCATACGGGTAATAGGCAGGTCGATGCATCCCTCGCCCTTAACCATTGCAAAGTCGCGCACACGACGCAACAACGAGTTCACAATACGTGGTGTGCCACGCGAACGCAGAGCAATTTCGAGCGCAGCATCATCGTCTATCGATACGCCCAAAATCGAAGCCGAACGCTTCACTATTTGGCTCAACACCTTTGCATCGTAGTACTCGAGGTGGCATTGAATACCAAATCGGGCGCGCAAAGGCGAGGTCAAAAGACCGCTTCGGGTGGTTGCTCCAACGAGGGTAAACGGCGCAAGTTCTATCTGAATTGAACGTGCCGACGGACCTTTATCCAACACGATATCAATCTTGAAATCCTCCATAGCCGAGTAGAGATACTCCTCGACAACTGGGCTCAAACGATGAATCTCATCAATAAACAGCACATCGCCAGGTGCGAGATTGGTCAAAAGACCGGCCAAGTCTCCCGGCTTATCCAACACCGGACCCGACGTAACCTTCAGTTGCGCGCCCATCTCGTTGGCAATGATGTTCGCCAACGTGGTCTTACCAAGTCCCGGAGGACCGTGCAGTAGGGTATGGTCGAGCGAGTCGCCACGCATCAACGCCGCTTTGATGAATACGCGCAGATTCTCGACAATCTTATCCTGACCCGAGAAACTCGCCAACTCCTGCGGACGAATCCTGCCTTCGAACTCGCTGTCGCTCTCAATTTTTCTCTCCATATATTTAGCTGTTAGCCATTGGCCATTAGCCATTAGCTATTTTAGTTTTCAGTTCGTAAGTGACCCCGAGCGGATTCGAACCGCTATCGTAAGAACCGGAATCTTAAATTCTATCCATTGAACTACGGGGCCAATACATTTTGCAAAAATAGCAAAATAAACTGAAAAACGGAAAACGGAAAACGGAAAACTTTATAAAACCGCTTAAACTTTTGCGACTTTCGGAATAAGTTGCTATATTTGTGGTAGTTATTCATCGAGCAAGTAACAAAATAATAAATACTATGAAAAAACTTTTACTTTTATTGGCAGCGGTAGGAATGATTTTCACCGCTTGTACGCCGGGTGGCGGACTCGATGACGAGAACAACGGCAACAACACCGAACAACCGGGCGGTGGCAACCAAGGTGGCGAGGATAACCCTGACAATCCGGGCGGTGGCGACCAAGGTGGAGAGGATATTCCTGCCGACAAGACGCAGGCTATCAAGTTCCAAGACGAGAACACCAAACTCCTCTGTACGCTCCATTGGGACGAGAACGAAGATAGCGAGTTGTCGTACGAGGAGGCAGCAGCCGTTACCGACCTTGGCACCGCATTCAAAGACTCTTCGATTTTTGCATTTACCGAGTTGAAGTACTTTACCTCTCTCGAAAAGATCGCCGACAACGCATTCTGTCGTTGCTACACATTAACAAGTATCACAATTCCTGATAGCGTTACTTGGATTGGAAATGATGCATTCCATGAATGCCACAGTTTGGCAAGTGTAACAATTCCAGATAGCGTTACTTCGATTGGAGATTCTGCATTCTATTATTGCACCTCACTAACAAGTGTTACAATTCCCGATAGCGTTACTTCGATTGGAAATGCTACATTCTCTGGTTGCTCCTCGCTGACAAGTGTAACAATTGGCAATAGCGTTACTTCGATTGTAAATGGTGCATTCTCTAGTTGCTCCTCGCTTACAAGTGTAACTATTCCTAATAGCGTTACTTCGATTGGAAATTATGCATTTTATTATTGCTCCTCGCTGACAAGTGTTACAATTCCAAATAGCGTTACTTCGATTGGAGATTCTGCATTCTACAATTGTTTTTCGCTGACAAGTGTTACAATTCCTGATAGCGTTACTTCGATTGGAGGTTCTGCATTCCGTGATTGCACCTCGCTGACAAGTATAATAATCCCTGATAGCGTTACTGAGATTGAAGAAAGAGTGTTCTCTGGTTGCACCTCGCTGACAAGTATTACGATTCCTGATAGCGTTACTGAGATTGGAGATTATGCATTTGATGGCTGCACCTCGCTGACAAGTATCACAATTCCAAATAGCGTTACTGAGATTGGAGGTTCTGCATTCCGTGATTGTACCGGAGAATTGGTGTTTAACTGTAATTGTAATTGTTTAGGATTATATGGCGGTAAATTCACAAAATTAACTATTGGCGATAGCGTTACTTCGATTGGAGAGTGGGCATTCGCTTATTCCTCCTCGCTGACAAGTGTTACAATTCCTGATAGCGTTACTTCGATTGGAGATAATGCATTTGATGGTTGCACCTCGCTGACAAGTATCATCATCCCCGATAGCGTTACTTCGATTGGAGATTATGCATTCTCTGGTTGCACCTCGCTGACAAGCATTACAATTCCTGATAGCATTACTGAGATTGAAGAGGGGGTATTCCGTAATTGCAGTAGTTTGACAAGTGTCAACATTCCTGATAGCGTTACTTCGATTGGAGATTATGCATTTGATGGTTGCACCTCGCTGACAAGCATTACAATTCCTGATAGCGTTACTTCGATTGGAGCGTGGGCATTCTTTAATTGCACCTCGCTGAAAGATGTCTATTGCAAGCCGACTACACCGCCAACGGTAAGTTCTTCTTTCACCGGTAACGCTTCGGGCAGAAAGATTTATGTGCCTCGCAATTCGGTGAGTGCGTATAAATCGGCAGAGTATTGGAGCGAGTATGCTTCGGATATTGTTGGGTATGACTTTTAATTAGTGAGTAGTGAGTAATTAAAAACTTTTAGCGCATTCTTTACTAGCCGTTACTAGCCCTTAATTACCCTTAAATATGTTGCGCCATGACTACGCTCGGAGTCCGCACAACGGAAAACTTTTGATAGTACCCTCCGCAGAAAAAAAATCTGCGGAGTTTTTTTGATAGGAGTCGCACCTGCGGTGCTTGATAGGATTTAATAGGATAGAGTAGGATTCGCAGTCTTTGACTGCTTGATCGGACAAAATAAAAATCCTATTCAGGTGTAGCCGTGTCCTATCGAGCCGACTTGTCGGCGACTCCTACAATCACTCAATTAAGCCAAATGCTAAAAGTTTTCCGTTTTCCGTTTTCCGTTTTCCGTTTTTTTTCTTATATTTGCATAAATATAAGCAACGAATAAAACCATAAAACTTTATAATATGTTGAGAATTAAGACAAAAGAGGCTGGCTCGTGGCTCATCGGAGCAGTGGCGGGAGTGTGTGCAATGGTTGTTACATTGCTAACTCTCAACCTCGAGGAGCATTGGTGGGTGGTAGTAGTTGCAACCCTCGGAACATTTGTTGGCGTATCGCTTTTTGCATTGCTGATTATGACCAAGTATGTTGCCTACAAGTTGCGCCCAATCTATTCGACCGTATTCTCGCGCGACGTTCACACCGCCGAGTTGCTCGACGAGTTGAAGGATAAGCGCGTTGAGAATATCTCGCAAGAGTTATCGTCGTGGGCAGAGGACAACGACAAAGAGATTGCTCGTTTGAAGGATGTAGAGAAGTTCCGCAAACAGTACCTCGGCAACGTGGCTCACGAACTCAAAACCCCTATTTTCAATATTCAGGGCTATATCTCTACGCTTCTCGACGGAGGTATCGACGACGAGATCATCAACCGCAAATACCTCGAACGAGCAGAAAAGAGCGTCAACCGTATGATTAACATCATCCGCGACCTCGACACCATATCCTCGCTCGAGAACGATATGGAGATGATGAAGTCGGAGACATTCGACATCGTAGCACTCGCAAAGGAGATTGCCGATCAGTGCGAGATGGAGGCGGCAAAAAAGAATATCTCCATCAATGTGAAGTTCTCGCAAAATCTCCCATCACGCTTCTGGGTTTCGGCTGACAAGTTCTATATCGGACAGGTACTCGAAAACCTAATTATGAACTCTATCCGCTACGGCAAGGAGGGTGGTCACACCAAACTCGATTTCCGCGATATGCTCGATAAGATTTTGATTGAGGTGGAGGACGATGGCATTGGTATCGCCCGAGGCGACGTACCACGTGTATTCGAGCGTTTCTACCGTACCGACACTGGTCGTTCGCGCGAGCAGGGCGGCACAGGTCTTGGTTTGGCTATCGTTAAGCACATCATCGAAGGTCACGGCGAGCGAGTATCGGTACGTAGCGAATTGGGCGTAGGCTCCACCTTTACCTTCACACTTAAAAAGGTTGAATTGTAATGAATCTATTGACGGTTGTTTGGGATTTTAATCCCGCAATATTCTCTATCGGCGACTTCGAAATTCGCTGGTATTCTCTTACGTGGGTTGCTGCTCTATTGTTTGGAGGATGGCTTTTCTCCTACTTCTGCAAACGCGAGGGTAAGCCCGAAACTGTCTCGGACACCGCATTTATGTACATCGCCCTCGGCACGATTATAGGTGCAAGAGTGGGGCATTGTCTATTCTACGACCCCGTACACTTTCTAACACATCCGTTAGAGATTATAACCGGCATTCGCGATGGAGGTCTTGCCAGCCACGGCGCAGCCATAGGTATCGTCTGCGGCATCTGGTTGTCATCGCGCAAGAACAACGTTTCAGTACTATGGACAGCAGACCGATTGGGCATCATTGCACCACTCAGTGGCGCGATGATTCGCTTTGGCAACCTGTTCAACTCCGAGATTTACGGCCACGCAACATCACTGCCATGGGGCTTTAAGTTTGTATTGCGCCACCCAAACACGCCGATAGAACTGGTTCCGTCGTGTCACCCGACACAACTCTACGAAGCGGCGTGCTACATCGTATGTTTTGCCGTCTTGTTTATCCTCTATCGCTATACCAAGGTGGCAAAACGTGAAGGTTTTATATTCGGCGCAGCAATGGTCGGCATATTCCTCTCGCGTTTCTTCATCGAGTTTGTCAAAAACAACCAAGAGGCATTCGAGGAGGGTATGGCATTAAATATGGGACAGATTTTGTCAATTCCTTTCGTGGTTGCCGGCATAGCGTTTATGCTCTGGGCGTGGTTTCGCCACAAGGAGCAACCCGCAATAGAACCAAGCGCACCAAGCGCAAAAACGACTAAAAACAAAAGACATTTCAAAAAGTAATGAAACAGCAAATTGACAACCTTATAGCCAACTCGATTCTCAACGAGCGAGAGGTCTATCTGCCAAACATTGGCACACTCATTCTCTATCGTCACGCAGCCAAGCAACTCTCGGCAAAACGATTGCAAGCACCTTACAACGAGTTGCGACTCACATCGGAGGAGCGAGGTGTGGACATAACCACACTTATTGCAAAGGTTGCAGACGTGAGTGAGGAGCGTGCATCGGACATCTACGCCGAATGGCACTCGCAGTCGCTCCACGACGGAACTCTAACCATTGGCGGCGTGTGCAGCATCACAAACAACACCGTCACCGTCGACAGCAACTTCGAGAGTATGGCAAACCCCGATGGAGTGGGAGTTGTCAACACCAAACCTCGCACCAACTATTTTATTTATAGTATAGTATCTGTCTGCATTGTCATAGCGTTGGCGGCAGCGGGATATTTCCTCTATCCAAATTTCATATCGGAGGAGGGTATACAAGTCGTTGAACAACCAGCCACCGAGCAGACCGAAGTTGTGGTGGAGCAAGTCGCTGAGCCGACAACAGAGGTTGTTGCAGAGAGTGCCGAGCCGATAGCCGAGCAACCTGCAGTAGAGCAGACCTTACCAACATTAAAAAAGGGTTATAGTTACGCTGTATGGGGAGTGTACGATCAGTTGAATAGCGCAGAGAATGCGATGGCTTGGATAGTGGCAAAACTCCCCGAGATAGATGCCAAGATATACATTTACGACTCGCGCTATATGATTGCGTTGTGCGAGGAGAACTCTCGTTCGGCGTGTGCCCGCAAGGTGACTGCTTGGAAAAAGGAGCATAAGAGTTGCCAGTCGGTGTGGGTATACACCAGAAACAAATAGTCAACACAGATGTCTTTCGCCTCACGAATAACCAAATTCATAGATAAATTCTACGTTAAACCGCTGCGGAAAATAATTCCGCAGCAGGTTTTTCGTTATCTGGCGTGCGGCGGAATAACAGCGTTGCTGGATGCTATTTGGTACTATCTAATCTATCACTACGTTGTTGATGAACAGATTGTAGACCTCGGCATTGTGGCAATCACTCCACATATCGCAGCACTGTGCGTGGTCTTCCCCATAACCTTCTTTACGGGCTTTTGGCTCAATCGCAACGTAGCGTTCAGGGCAACCCGCATCGCTTCGCTGCCACAGATGGCAAAATATGCACTGACAATCGTAGGTTCGATAGCGCTAAATTATGTAGCAATGAAACTTTTGGTGGAGTATTTTGGCATTTGGGCAACACCTGCGAAGATGCTGACCACCGCAATTTGCGCTGTATATAGTTTTCTGGTGGGGCGTTATTACACCTTCCGCAGATAAATTTTCGACCAAAGTGCCAAATTTATCGAAATAATTTTGTTTTATTGCGGAAAAGAGTTACCTTTGCACACCTTTTAAGGATTAAGCACTACGGAGAGTTGGGTGAGTGGCTTAAACCAGCAGTTTGCTAAACTGTCGACGGGGTTCTCTCCGTCCGAAGGTTCGAATCCTTCCCACTCCGCCAACAGACACTTACAGCAAATTTAAACCCAGCGCTGTTTAGGGTAAAGAACAGCTCCATTTGTTTTTTATTGGTGTCTGTAGTTCAGAGTTTTGGAAAGGAGTTATAAATATGGTTTACGAAATTAAATTAAGTTCTCCAAAAGATGTGAAAGCATTGAATGATGCGGCACTTGATTATGACGGAAAGCTTACAGTTAATTGCGGTTCGACTATTGTGGATGCGAAGAGTATTTTAGCTTTATTTGCTCTCATTGGAAGAAAAAACATCAAGTTAGTTGCTCCCGACCACGAGAACCCAAACAAATTCGCTGAAATCGTAAAGAAAATTGGTTAATTAACTTTACGATAGACATACGCCTGTAGCTCAGCGGACAGAGCACGTGGCTACGGACCACGGTGTCGGGGGTTCAATTCCCTCTAGGCGTGCCAGTAAGGTCTTCCAAAGCCTTTGAGATTATCTCGAATTTGGATATGGGGATGGGCCCGATAGGATCAGAATTAGGTGGGCACATTATTGTGGTTGAGGTGGCCCACAATGAAAAATTTGACATTTTCAAAATTTTTTGTTATAATATATATGTAAGTTAAAAAAGACGGCAACTGCAAAAACTTAACTTAATTCTTAAAACATCCATTTTAAAGATACAGTTTGACCGTCTTGATATATAGTCCAGTAGCTCAGTTGGTTAGAGCCCGGTTCTGATAAAGCCGAGGTCACTGGTTCAATCCCAGTCTGGACTACCACTAACGCTTGATATCGCGGTTGCAAAAAAGCAAGAAGATATCCGGTTTGTGCGTAGAGTGAGTACGGCAAATGGCTATACTATATGTGACCCACGCCCTTGGGATTATGGAGTAACGGTTCCGGCTGACACATCCAGCGGAGGGGCGCAAGAGTACCGTGGTGGAGATTAGGCATCTTCTATTATTCGATTTGATAGGCGAGGATGTGGCGAGGTACAATGCAGACCAACTCAAGAGTGTCTAGGTGTTGTTAAGTGATTAAGTCGTTTGGTGTCGCGTGTCGAATTTCCATCGTATATCGGGATGTAGCTCAGTTTGGTAGAGCGCGCGGTTTGGGACCGTGAGGCCGCAGGTTCAAGTCCTGTCATCCCGACCAGTCCGAAAGGACAACAATAGAAACTACAAAAACATCTAAACAAATAAGGCTCGCTAACTGCAAATGAATACTTAAATTCTAACAGAACAAGAAGATAGAAAAAGGTTTTGATGACTTCCATTATCAAATAATTTTGCCGTTACGGTTGTGCCGATAGTGCAGACAAACGCCGTCGCAATCAGGTATAGAACAGCGTTAAAGTTTGTGTGAGCCTTGAACACGCGGAATTGACGCAACTGGGAGCGTGTCTCCCTTACAAGGAGGAAGTTGTAGGTTCGAGTCCTACATCGTGGACCAACATATGCAGTGTGTCTGGGTGGTGAAGAAGTAGTCTTGAAAACTATTGGCGGAAACGCTTGCAGGTTCGAATCCTG
>JAZOMA010000011.1:0-44919 GCA_045653565.1 Alistipes sp. | reverse complement strand
ACCCCGAAAAATCAGAGATGATTGAGGGAATTTTATGCGAAATGGAAAAATCGCCCCGCAGCATACTTTAGCGTATGTGAGGAGCGATTTTTTTATTTGGTGCAAAATTCACCAATCAGAATGATTTTACAAACCGAGTTTCTTGCGAATTGCCTTCGGAATGGCATTCTTGTTAACCATAATCTCCATAGTCTTGTACTCTACGTATGGACGAGAGAAGTAGTAGTAACCATCGTATGGAGGTCGTACGTCCCACGAGTTCTTAACCTTGAAGAATGGGTTGCCATTCTGGTCGGTTGCAGTACCCTCGATGACCATACCGTGATCGTCGGTGTTCTCGTAGTTGTCGAACGCCTCCTGGCGCATCTGCTGGGTAATCTTCTTCTCCTTTACTGGCTTGTCGAACGAGTACAACTCCTTGGCGCGCTCCTGTGCCGAAAGGCGTCCCCAACGCTCAGCCTCGGTGCCGCTCATACTCTCGATATTATCCTCCGGAACAATACCGATAGCCTTGGTGCGATGGAAGCCCTTCTCTGAAACATCGGCTGCCCAACCCACCGAGTAGTTGTTCGCGAGTGCGTTATCAACAATCTGCATCAACTCGTCGAGTGGCACATTGTAAGCCTTCTCCCACATCCAGTTGTCTGGCACCTCGACGATATACTGCTCGTAGAATGGGTGGTGGGTGTAAGAGGTTACAAATACATAGTCCGACATCTTGATAGGCAACGACTCGGCAAACGAATGCGGAGTATACTCCTTGCCCTTCCACGTAAACTTCTCAGGCATCTTGCCGAAATAGGTGTCGAGGATAGCGTTCAGACCATCTTTCCACGCGGTAGTGAGTGTCTTATTCTTGTTCTTCACCACAGCCTCGACATACGCCTTCAAAATAGCGTCAATCTCGCCAAAAACAGGCTTATCGGTGCCGTAGTTAAGACCCTCGTAAACCTCCTGCGGAACGATACCATACTTCTCGATACCCTTGGTTACATCGTGGAACGCTCCACCGACTGCCATATTGAGATGACCGTGCAGACGCACATACTTAACCGCCTTCTCGAAGTAGATGTTGCGGACAATCCACATCTCCGACAAATCCATCTCCTCGCCACCGGCACGAATAATCTCGTTCTCCAAAAACGACAATGCCGAGAAGCACCAGCAGGTTCCGCTGCGGAACTGATTCTTAACCGAAGTACCCTTTACGACTTTACCATCGGTAAACTTATAGCCTTGTGCCGAAGCCGACGTAACGAGGGCGACGCACACTATCAATGCTGCGATAAATCTCTTCATCTTATCTATTTCTTTGTTGTGTTTATAATATTCAGACACTCCTCGTACGAGAGCAACTCTGCCTTCTTGCCACGAGGGATGCGGTAGTTCTTGCCCTTGTAGGCGATGTATGCTCCATAACGACCATTCTTAATCGCCATATCCGAGTCCTCGGCAAAGGTCTTAATCGGTGTTGCAGCCGCAGTTGCTGTCTTTTTCTGCGACTCAATCAACTCCAATGCACGTTCGAAGGTCAAAGTGTAAGGGTCGTCCGTCTTCGCGAGCGAAGCGAAGTTGTTGCCATAGCGAACATACGAGCCAAACTTGCCAATGCCGACAATCACATCCTGCTCCTCGTACCTGCCGAGTGTGCGCGGAAGTGCAAACAATGACAACGCCTCCTCGAGCGTTATAGCCTCGATGAGTTGACCCTTTTTGAGCGAAGCAAAGCGAGGTTTCTCGCCTTCGTCACCCTCAATCTCGACCATAGGACCAAAGCGACCGATACGAGCCTTCACAACGTGTCCTGTTTGCGAATCGACGCCCAAAATACGCACCTGGGTATTCTTCTCTACTTGTGTGGTAATAGCCTTATCCACAAGCATATGGAACGAATCGTAGAACTCGCCAATCATCGTATTCCAGCCCTGCTCGCCATCGGCAATGCGGTCGAACTCCTTCTCGACCTTAGCCGTGAAGTTGTAGTCCATAACGATACCGAAGTTCTGCTCCAAGTAGTCGTTTACAACCATACCTATATCGGTCGGAGCCAAACGGTTCTTCTCGGCACCATAGTTCTCCGAAGCGACCTTCTCAGTAATGTTGGCACCCTTCAGCGTGAGCAGCGTATACGAACGCTTCTGCGCCGGTTTATTGCTCTTCTCCACATAGCCTCGCGTGATGATTGTCGAGATGGTCGGAGCGTAGGTCGAAGGACGACCGATGCCCAACTCCTCCAATCGCTTTACGAGCAGAGGCTCGCTGAAACGCATCGGTGGAACCGAGTGGCGCTCGGTAGCGGTAATGGTCTGCGCCAAAAGGCGTGTACCATCCTCCAAACGAGGCAAAATAGCGGCATCGTTCTGCTCTGCCGGCTCCTCGTCGTGCGACTCCGAGTAAAGGGGGGGGAAGCCATCGAATGCAACGACCTCGCCCGTAGCGATAAACTTCTCGGTGCTGCCCGACATATCGATAGTGATTGTGGTGCGGTTGATATCTGCCGCCACCATCTGCGAAGCAACCGTACGCTTCCAAATCAACTCGTAGAGTCGCTTCTCGGCAGCAGTTCCTTCGATTGTATGATTGTTGATATAGGTAGGACGGATAGCCTCGTGAGCCTCCTGTGCGCCCTTGCTGCTTGTGGTGTAGTTGCGACGTGCCGAATACTTCTCGCCAAACATCTCGCAAATCTCCTTCTTGCAGGCAGCCAATGCCAAATCCGAGAGGTTTACCGAGTCGGTACGCATATAGGTAATCAAACCTCGCTCGTACAACTTCTGCGCTACGGACATCGTCTGCGATACCGACATCGAGAACTTACGACCAGCCTCCTGTTGCAGTGTGGAGGTGGTAAATGGAGGTGCCGGATAGCGTTTCGTTGGCTTCATCTCGCTGCCATCGACGGTGAATAGCGCCGTCTTGCAACGCTCCAACATAGCCCACGCCTCCTCCTTCGTAGCAAATCGCTCGGTGTACTCCGCTTTGAAGAGCGTCTTCGATGCGTCGTCAGCCGGATAGAACTGTGCCACAACACGATACGACGAGGTATCCTTAAAGTTGATAATCTCGCGCTCGCGCTCCACAATCAGTCGCACTGCCACACTCTGCACACGACCTGCCGAGAGTGCCGGACGCACCTTCTTCCACAAAATTGGCGACAACTCGAAGCCTACGATACGATCCAACACACGACGAGCCTGCTGTGCATTCACCAGATTCATATCCACCTTGCGTGGATGCTCTATTGCGTTCAAAATCGCATTTTTGGTAATCTCGTGAAAGACAATACGTTTGGTGTTGTCCAACGATAAGCCCAAAACCTCGGTTAAATGCCAGGCAATAGCCTCTCCCTCGCGGTCCTCATCACTTGCCAACCACACAGTCTTTGCCTCGGCGGCAGCCTTTGTCAACTCGGCTACGAGTTTGCTTTTCTCCTTTGGTATCTCGTATGTGGGAACAAAGCCCTTTTCGATATCAATGCTGAGTTCCTTCTTCGGAAGGTCGCGGATATGACCAAAACTCGATCGAACGACAAACTCCTTGCCCAAAAACTTCTCGATGGTCTTCGCCTTCGCAGGGGACTCTACAATTACTAAATTTTCTTGCATCTCTTCTTTAAATATCTTTTCAACACCGTACACCCTGTGGGGTGTGCGTGTAAACTACTTTACCAATGTATATGTCAAATCAATCTGTATCGGAGCGTCGTTGTTGCCATTGTCCTCGCCCTGCATCACACTCTCGGTGAGCGCATAAGGCGATGTAGCCTCGGTTCCGATATACAAACTACGCAACTTCTCGTCACACTGCGCAATATCGTAACTACCATCCGCTTTGCGAAGGCTGTTGAACAACTTTTGGATGTGAGCCGTAATGTTCAACACGTAGCAGCCACGACTGCGGTCGAGATATCCGTTATAGTTTATCTCGGTATTGTAACTATTCTCGTAAACATAGTCGTAATCTATGATTGGCGAGAGTGTGTTGTAGTTCAAATATGTACCCAAACGGTTAAACGAGTTATTCAACAGTGGTGTCAGTTGCTCGGCACGGCTCTGCGTTACGTTCCAATCGTAGTCGGCTCCCGCCACATAAATCGTGAGCAGACACTGATTGATGCCCATACGCGAATAGGTAGCCGACTCGGTGGTTTCGAGTGCAACCAACTCTGCCAAAAAGTCGTCAGTCAGGTATATCTCGGTTGCCGGACCACCCAAACCCTCGACAAAGGCGGTAGATACTCGCGTACGCTCCTCGCGCGGCTTAGCACCATCAATCACAATCTTACCGAGCTCCGACACTCCACCTGTAAGGCTCTGCGAATAGTCGTGTTCAACCTTATTCACCGAGGTGTTAACCTTCGACTCCTTGTCGTAGAAGTAGTAGTACATACCCACCGTATCCTTAATCATCGTAGGGTCGTGTGGGTTGCGACTTCTGCCCTGCAACATAATACCCGAAGCCGAAAGATCCAGTTCGTACATCGCACCTCGAAGATTTTGCGGAGTATTATCCACGTCTGGTTTTATATACAACCCGTAGAACTTATCGGTCCACTTCTTGTCATCGGTATAACACTCCACGTCGGTACGACCATAGCCATCCCAATCGCTGTTGGCATCGGCATAGTTGTCCGGAATGAGCATCAAACGACGAGCATAGTCCCACGAATACTCCGTATTATCCATCGGAATCATCAGTGTTGATGGACCCTGCTTCAGCTCGCTCTTAGGGAATGTAAACTCGAAAATTGGCCTCGACTCGTCGTAAACCGCACTCAAATCGCAATTTATGTAGGCTATAGAGTCTTTATCGCGCTTCTCGTCGTACTTCAGTACATTCTCTGCCAACGGCTTCAACAACTCGTATACCTTATATTTAATAGGCACGAGCGTGTCGCCACCATAGTTTTTGACCGAAAGCACCAACTTCATTGTGTCGAAAATTGGTTTGTAGCCAAAGCCCTTCTCCTTGTCTATGGCATTCATATAGAGCATAGTAGAGGCAAAGCCGGCAGTACGTAAACCGAGTGTATCGCTACGGCGAACACCAATATAGCCCTTGCCGATATTCGACGAAAGGAGCGAATCGGTACGATAGAGGCGAGTTTCGAGGAGGTTCTTACCCTCGAGCGAAACATCCGTTTCCTCGTTCTTTTGCGTCGCATCATTATAGCGGACGATGGTGTTACCCTTGAATTTCAGATGACGCATAACCATAACCTGCTCCTCGGGCATCATATTCGAGCCGAGGGTGCTATCTGCCGTCATTGTGCAACCACCCAAAAAGAGCGTTGCTACAACCGCCAGCAGCGATATGGTTAGACAAAATCTGTTAGAAAAGTTCCTCATAGAAACGATCGTAGTTATCAAAAAATCCCTCCTCCTCAGGCGATTGGTAGTCGAGAACCTTCTTGCCACTCTCGCGTGCAAAGTCGAGCAGAGCCTTGTCTGCCTTCTCCGAACCTGCCACTACGCCATCGACATTCTCTATAACGAAACGCATCAGATTTTCGTATGAAGTATCCTTCATTTTTGCAACATCCTCCTGCGGTGCGCCCTCGTTAACGAGTTTCTCGGTCAACTCCGCATTGAGTGGGGTCACAAACTTATCCTCGTAGAGCGACACCACAATCTTCGAGTCGCAAAGCAGAGGATCGTCCTTGAACATATTGCGCAAATATATCGGAGCAATAGCCGAGAACCAGCCGTGACAATGCACTACACTTGGTCGCCACTGCAACTTCTTAACGGTTTCGAGTACGCCACGTGCAAAGAACATCATACGCGCATCGTTATCCTCGAACTCCTTCCCGTCCTCACTGGTCAATACAGCCTTACGCGAGAAGAAATCGTCGTTGTCGATGAAATATATCTGGATACGAGCCGAAGGTATTGAAGATACTTTGATAATCAACTGATGGTCGTCATCGTTGATAATCAGGTTCATACCCGACAATCGTATTACCTCGTGCAACTGATTGCGTCGTTCATTTACACAGCCATAGCGAGGCATAAATGTGCGAATCTCATTGCTACGCTCCTGCATAGCCTGCGAAAGTTGTCGGCACAATCTTGACTCCTCGTTCTCGGGGAGGTAAGGCATAATCTGCTGACAAATATACAATATCTTGTTGTTCGCCATCGCTTTTGGTTTTTATGGTTTATAACTTTTATTGTCTTTTTTTTAGAGAATCAACATTGCATCGCCGTATGTGCCAAAGCGGTAGCCCTCATCTACTGCCACCTTGTAGGCATTCATAATGGTGTTGTAGCCTCCAAATGCCGCCACCATCATCAACTGCGTTGAGCCAGGTGTGTGAAGGTTCGAAACCATCGCATCTGCCACCGTAAAGTCGTACGGAGCGAAGATAAACTTGTTGGTCCAGCCCTCTTGTGCGGTAACCATTCCGTGTGTCGAAACAACAGTCTCGAGCGTACGCATTACGGTGGTACCGATAGCCACGACTTTGTGATTCTCGCGCTTTGCCTTATTGATAGCCTCGGCACTCTCCGGTGTTACGAAGAACTGCTCCGAGTCAACCTTGTGCTTCGACAAATCCTCAACATCTACGGTGCGGAAGTTGCCCAAACCTGCGTGCAGAGTGATAAAGGTCTTCTCGATACCGAAAATCTCCATTCGCTTCAACAAGTGCTTCGAGAAGTGCATACCCGCCGTCGGAGCAACTACAGCTCCCTCCTTCGCTGCGAAAATGGTTTGATAGTTCTCGGCATCCTCCGGCTCGACCTTCTCGCGTACCCACGATGGCAGCGGAGTCTCGCCCAGACGGAACAACATCTCTTTGAACTCCTCGTGCGGACCATCGTAGAGGAAGCGGAGAGTACGACCGCGCGAAGTGGTGTTGTCGATAACCTCGGCACCGAGGATATCGTCCTCGCCGAAGTAGAGTTTGTTGCCGATACGAATCTTACGAGCCGGATCGACCAACACATCCCACAACTTCAACTCACGATTCAACTCGCGCAACAAAAAGACCTCAATCTCGGCACCCGTCTTCTCCTTATTGCCATAGAGGCGAGCCGGAAAGACCTTTGTGTCGTTGAGAACGAAGGTGTCGCCCTCGTCGAAGTACTCGATAATGTCCTTAAACAATTTGTGCTCGATTTCGCCGGTGTCACGATGTACCACCATCAATCGAGCATCATCACGATTTATCTCCGGATATTTGGCAATCAAATCCGGGTTGAAATCGAAATCATAGTGTGAAAGTTTCATATGTTCTTATAAAAGTGTTTCTCTCTTACAAAGCGACCCTTGCGCAAAAAAATGCGACAATAATCAATAATACTACGAAAAATCTACTCTTTTGTTTCGTCGATTGGCAACTTTTTCAAAAAATCATCCAACGAAATGGCATCTGCCTCCGAGAATTGACCATTTCGGGTACGACGCAACGAAGTGAGGTATGCTCCACTCTCCAACGCCTCGCCAATCTCCTGTGCCAACGAGCGAATGTAGGTACCCTTGCTGCACTCCACCCTGATTCGCACCTTCGGCATATCGTACTCCTCGAGCGTTATCGAATAGATATTTATCAACGCTTTGCGCAACTCGACCTGCTCGCCTGCACGAGCCAACTCGTAGGCTCGCAAGCCCTCGACCTTCTTTGCCGAGTAGATTGGGGGTGCTTGCAGACGCTCGCCCGTAAGCGAGAGCAACGCTGCCTCCACCTTCTCGCGAGTTATGTGGTCGGTCGGATAGGTCTTATCCACAGGGTGTTCCATATCGTAACTCGGGGTTGTAGCACCGAGCATCAACTCCGCCACATACTCCTTTCGTTCCGCCTGCAGCGCATCGACCTGCTTGGTAGCCTTGCCTATGCAGACCAACAAAATGCCTGTAGCCAAAGGGTCGAGCGTGCCGGCGTGTCCCACCTTAATTTTGCGGTAGCCCATCTTGTTGAGGCGATACTTTATCTTGCGTACCACATCCGACGAGGTCCACTCCAACGGCTTGTCGATTACGGCAACATAGCCCTGCTCCTTCAAATCTATATCCTGAAAATCTGTCATATCGGCTAAATAAACGATGCAACGATTGCCACCACACCCGCCACAGCGCAGTATGCAGCAAACCAAATCAACTTTCCGCGCTTGACTATCTCGAGCATAAACTTACACGCCAATGCGCCCGTAACAAATGCGGTCACAAAACCCGCCATCAAAGGTAACAACTCGACTCCACCGCCAAATTCACCCTTGATAATATCGAGCAACGCGCTACCCAAAATTGGCGGCAACACCATCAGGAACGAGAACTGCGCCACCGACTCCCTCTTATTGCCGAGCAACAAACCCGTAGCGATGGTCGTACCCGAGCGCGAGAGTCCGGGCATCGATGCACACGCCTGTGCAACACCTATAATGAAGGCGTCGCCGTAGGATATCGAATCCTTCTTGCGCTGCTTGGCCTTGTATGCGAAGGTCAGCAACGCCGCTGTGCAGAGCAGTAACACGCCTACAACCCACACATTGTCGGACAGCGTATCGATATAATCTTTGAAGCAGAAGCCAACAATGCCGATAGGAATCATCGAAAGGATGATTTTGAGGATGTAAGACTGCTCGTCGTTAATCTTGCCGGAAAAGACAAATGCGCCCTTGAGAAGTCGCCATATCTCGCGCCACAGCACCACAATAGTACTCAATACGGTGGCTGCGTGGAGTGTAACATCGAAAGCGAGGCTCTCGGTAAGATTCACCCCCATAATCTCGCGAGCGAGGCATAGATGACCACTACTCGATACGGGCAGAAACTCGGTCAGACCTTGTACGATGCCGAGGATAATTGCTTCAATAACTGTCATAGTTTCACAAAAGTTCGAAAAATCGTACAAAGATAAGAAAAAATAACGAAAAACGGAAAAATGGGCAGGGCTCGTCTACTTGAGAAGTTCGAATGCCTTATCCTTGTCGCCGACAAAACGAGCCAAATAGAGCGTTGCACCACGTCCCTGCTTGTTTTTGAACGACTTGGTGAGGTAGAAGTAGCCATTGCCCAGAGCGCAGATTCCACACGCTCCGTACTTATTGTGCCAACCACGAATTTTCGAATTGTTCGAATCCTTCGCACCGAGTTTTGCGAGCGACAATACCGCACCATTCGACTGATAATCTACGCCGCGCAACGACTTCGTTTTTGCCTTTTTCGCTCCATCTACGCAGAATAACGAATAATTAGTGAAGTGCGCTTTCTTGCCGGCATAACACGCCAAAAACCAAAGGTTTGCACTTTTGTCGTATTCGAGATTCTGCACACCCCAGTTGGTGTTTCCCGTATAGGCAAAGTATCTGCCGTAAGGCTTCTCTGGGCCATTGCGATGCAACGCATTTTGCGAGTGAATGGTAGCATATTTTGCCCAATCCGCAATATCGTACTGAAGCAGCACTTGATGGTCGTTGTCGCTGCGACTTTTATCGCCATAGATGCCGTAAGCCACCGTAAGCAGTCGCTTACCCGAGCCGTCAAACGCAGGTCCGAACGAGATGCCGTCGAAACCAGAACAGCCGTAGCGATGTTTAAGCTGCTCGCCCGACTTGGTCGCAACCTCCGCCTCGAAGTCCTCGACTACGGTTTTCAGCAGCACGCTCTTCATCACGCCATCCTTCTCGGCACTCATATTCGGGCGGTCTATCTTTTCAACGTCGAAAATAGCAACATAAAAGCCCGTTTTGAAAGCCTTTTCCACGCCCTCCTGCTTCAGAATACCTTTGCCGATAGAGTCATTTTTATACTCGAGCGAGCCATAAAGTCGTCCATCCTCCTCGTTGAACTCCAAACAGCCCAAATGTCCTAAAATGCCCGTAACCGTTCCGACAACATTACCCTTCATATCCAACTTTACGAGCATTGTCGTAAACGAAAGATAGATATATTCCTGCTTGGCATCAACGGCTATTCCCTGCACGTGACCAGCCTTCCACCCCTCTGTATGCACCATTTTAGGAAGATTAGGGGTTGATGCAGCAGAAGGATAGGCGATAGTCAATACTATGCCCAGCAGTATAAAAAACAGTCGTTTCATATTTACTATTTGGTTTGGTTAGAATGTTCGATATCACACCCTGCGCAGTTGCCACTACAGAGGTTGTCGGTGCAATCTTCGGCGGCCATATCCTCGCGAGTCTCCTGCACCGCGCACTTGATGCCGAGTCGTTGCATATCCTTGTTGGTCGATATCTCCGAATCGATATGATGACCCTTGAAAATGAGCGTCAGCGACATCGCCAACACAAAAAACGCCACCATTCCGATTGCCACCAATATCACCGTAAGAGTTGTTCCCATATTTCGCAGTTTTAACTCTGCAAAATTATTGTTTTTTGTCCTATTTCACAACATTCACAGGGCGAAATTTCGTAAATTAAACTGTTTTTCCTATTTTTGCACCAAATAAATTATTTGGTAACTATGTACGAATACATAAACGGAACGCTTGCCGAGGTGGCACCGGCATACGCTGTGATAGATGCAGGTGGCGTCGGCTACTTCATAAACATATCGCTCAACACCTACTCCGAAATCGAGAAGGCAGAGGTGGTAAAACTCTACATCCACCATATAGTTCGCGAGGATGCAGAACTCCTCTACGGCTTTGCCACAAAGCAGGAGCGCGACCTGTTCCGCCTCTTGATTAGCGTTTCGGGCGTTGGTGGCAACACCGCACGAATGATACAATCGACCTACTCGCCAACCGAGTTACGCAACATCATTGCTACGGGCAACGCCGCTCTGCTCAAAAACGTGAAGGGCTTGGGATTGAAAACGGCACAGAAAATCATCGTCGATTTGAGCGGTAAGATGCTCGATTTGCCGTCGCACAACGCAGCAGACAACGCTCTCGCCGCATCGCAACGCTCGGAGGCGTTCGACGAGGCTTTGGCGGCGTTGGTTATGCTCGGCTTCACAAAGGCTGCATCGGAGAAGGTACTCCAAAAGACATTCAAAGCGGACGCCTCGCTTGGTGTGGAGGATGCAATTCGCAGCGCTTTGAAGCAACTATAAACATTTTTTAGCGACAAAAACAAAGTTTTTGCATAATAATTCCTATCTTTGCCCGTTTTAATGGCTATGAAGAAGTTTCTGATCATACTATTTTTGCTCCCGATATTCATCGGATGCGAGCAGGAGGACACTCTACTGAAGGAGCGCGACCAGATTGAGAAGTATCTCACCTCGTCGCGTCGTATGGTTGCCGAATCGGAGGTAGGAAATGTCATCGAGAATGAACCGAAGTTCTACACGCTATTCAGCCGCTACGCCTATCGCCACATCGTAAACTACTACGACAGCGACCGCGAAGATAGACCTGTAGTAGAGTGGGGTGACAGATTGGAGGTGCGCTTCACTGCCTACACATTCACTGGATCGGACCCTTCGGAATCGGCTGTATATTGGTCGAACAACCCCGACCTAATCAAAAAACTGGGCGAACGAAGCGGCAACACTCTCGATTGGTCGACCGAGCCGTTGACGATAACCCTCGGCTCAACGGATATCATAGATGGGTTGGAGCATACGCTACCGGGGTGTCACGAGGCCGACTCGGTGCAGGTGTATATGACCTCGAACCTCGCCTATGGCAAGCAACTTATAGGCGTGGTACCAAAGAACTCGATGGTGGCGTGGTATATGAGAATTGAAAAAGTTACGAAATAGGATATGAAATTTACGAAAAATATAGCAAACGTGTTTTGGGTGGTGGCAGTGGTGGCTGCTACGCTCACTTCGTGCATTAAGGAGGAGAGCGTGTCGAACCAAGAGCGCGAGAAGATTTCGCTCGAAGCGTGGATTACGCTCAACAAGCCGGAACTGCTCAACAACTACCAGGAAGAAGGTGGTTACTACGTTGAGATTCTCGATGGCGACAAGAACGAAAATATACCGGCAAAGGATAACGACTTCGGTTCGGAGCCACTTATGGAGCAAGACACCTGCTGGGTCTACACCAATATGACGGGACGCGACATTAACGGTGCAATCTGTATGACCCGCGATGGTCTGTTGGCAGATATGTGCGGTACATTCTCCTACTCCACCCACTATGCTCCGTACGTAAACTACTGCGGCAGCAACAATATGGGACTGTTGGAGGGTACCTACCTCGCAATGCGTCACGAGTTGAAGATTGGCGACGACACCTACAAGATGCGTCGAGGCTCGAAGGTGCGTCTATACCTCCCTTCGACTATCGCCTATGGTGAGAGTGGCACCTCGACCGAGGGTGGCTACGAGGGACAATACTCGCTCGATGCCTCCCGACCATTCGTATTGGATATCGAGGTGTTGGGTGCAATAAAGAACCCTTCGGACAAGGAGTTGGATATGATTAAGAGTTATGTCGGCTGGGAGGGTTATTGGACTCAGGCGACAAAAGATGAGAGCGAGAAGGTCGACGAGGATGACGATTTGTTGCTCAAAGGTTTGTACTACAACCACAAATACAACCCTACGACCGACGACGTGTACAACTATCGTTATATGCAACCACATCTCAATGGTTTGAACAACCCTTATACCGACAACAAGCACTACAGGGCTGGCGGTATGGCAGAGGTAAACAAAAAGATTAACGACATACTCATCAAGCGTTTTGGCAAGGGTCTGGATGCTTCGCAGCGCAACGAAAAGAATCTCGTATCGAAGAATGGTCGCGCAGATGTGTGGTATGTTTTGCGCTTTTTGGATGGTTTTGTGGTAGACACCAACATCGCCGAGATTCGCAAGGAGATATTCAACGAGCAAAGCCCTGTTTGCGAGGTGTTCAGTTACAGCCCATCGGACGACGAGGGTAAGGGCGAGAGCGAGCGACAGGCTATCGGTGCGTGGTTCTACTGCATCCCGCAGATGCACTACGGAGGCTACGGACAGATTATAACATCGTCGGGATATGCCTATGGCGCAGCCGGTTTGTCGGGTACAACCACAACCGAGACCTCCTCGTCGGGCAGTAATGCGATGAGTTACTACAATATGATGAACTACTACAACTACTACAACTCGTACTACAACTACTATAGCCCATACTACAACTACTACGACTACAGTTACTACAACTATAACTACAACTACGACGTTGAGGAGGATACGACTACAAAGACAACCATAAGCACAGAGATTTTGCCATATACACCTTTGGTGTTTACAATCTTTGTCGAGCCAAACGAATAGAGCAATGACAAGAGCAAAGATATATCTGCGACGCGGCAAAGAGGAGTCGCTACAACGTCGTCACCCGTGGGTTTTCTCGGGTGCCATAGAGCATATAGAGTGCGAGGGCGAGAGCATCGCAGAGGGTGCTGTGGTCGATATTTTCACACAACGTGGCGATTACATCGCACGCGGACACTACCAGATTGGCTCCATTGCCGTACGCATCCTCACTTTCGAGCGTGAGGAGATTGATGCGGAGTGGTGGCAGAAGCGTATCGCGAGTGCCTTCGACGTGCGTCGCACACTCAAACTTACCGACAACCCACAGACAACCTGCTACCGCCTCGTTCACGGCGAGGGCGACCTTTTGCCAGGCTTGGTGGTTGACGTTTACGGCACTACGGCTGTGGTGCAGTGCCACTCGGTTGGAATGTATCTCTCGCGCAACGCCATTGCCGAGGCTATACGCGCAGTCTATGGCGAAAAAATTACCGCCATCTACGACAAGAGCGCGCAGACAGTACCTTTCAAAGCGAATTTGAACGCTGTGGATGGCTACCTCTACGGCTCGGCAGAGAGGGATAACGTAGTGCTGGAGAATGGTCACAAGTTCCTCGTAAATTGGGAGGAGGGACAAAAGACGGGTTTCTTTATCGACCAACGATTCAACCGACACCTCGTACAAGAGTACGCCAAAGGACGCACCGTATTGAACACCTTCTGCTATACGGGAGGCTTCTCGGTCTACGCTTTGGCAGGTGGAGCAAAGGAGGTATGCTCGATAGACGCCTCGGAGCGCGCAGTAAGGCTCGTAGACGAGAACATCCGCCTCAACTTCGGCGACGATGCACCCCACACTTCGTTGGCGTGCGATGCAGTGGAGTACCTGAAGGATATTGGCGACAAGTACGATATGATAATCCTCGACCCGCCTGCATTTGCCAAGCACCACAAGGTGTTGGGTAACGCAATGCAGGGCTACAAGCGACTCAACGCCAGAGCGTTGTCGCAGATAAAGAGCGGAGGTATACTATTCACCTTCTCCTGTTCGCAAGCGGTATCGAAGGAGTTGTTCCGCACCACCGTATTTACGGCTGCGGCTATTGCAGGGCGCAAAGTACGCATTTTGCACCAGTTGACACAACCAACCGACCACCCTATCAACATCTACCACCCCGAAGGTGAGTATTTGAAGGGATTGGTTTTGTATGTGGAATAACAAAAGATTAGTGATTAGTGAGTAGTGAGTAGTTAAAAATAATTTTGCATTCTGCATTCTGCATTCTGCATTCTGCATTACAGAAAACTATGGCAAATTATACGAAGTTATCCATACACGCTACGGAGGAGCAAGGCGAAATCCTCGCTGCTTATCTTGCGGAGTTTCCGTTCGATAGTTTCGACTACGCGGAGGAGATGTGCAACGCATACATCCCGCAGAGCGAGTTGGAGGGTTGCCGTACCGATATAGAGCAACTGCTCGAAGAGGAGGGTTTCCTCGACTACTATTTCGAAAATATAGAGTCGCAGAATTGGAATGCACTATGGGAGAGCAACTTCGAGGAGGTGGAGGTGCGTGATAAGGTGCTTATCCGCGCACCATTCCATAAGGCTCGCCTACACTACAAGGGTTTGGAGATTATTATCCAGCCTAAGATGTCGTTCGGCACGGGACACCACGCCACCACACGACTGATGGTCGAAATGTTGCTCAACTCGCACCTCTCGGGCAAACGCATACTCGATATGGGTAGCGGAACGGGCGTATTGGCGATTGTGGCGGCAAAGTTGGGTGCCGAGAGCGTAATGGCTGTGGAGATTGACGATATGGCGGAGGAGAGCGTTCGCGAGAACCTCGTACTCAACGCCGTTGAAGATAAGATAACCTCGATTTGTGGCGATGCCACGGCTATCGAGGGGGAGAAGTTCGACATCGTACTGGCAAATATCAACCGCAACGTGTTGCTTGCCGATATGGCGGCATACGCTGCAACGCTGTCGAAGGGTGGCGAACTTATAATGAGCGGCTTCTTGGCAGAGGATATACCGATGTTGCAACGAAAAGCGAAGTCGTTAGGATTAAAGAGGGGCAAACTGCTCTCGCACGAGGAGTGGCAAGCCGTTCAGTTTGTAAGGTAAAGACAAATTTAAGGATAAAAAAAATGAAGATTTTCAAGAGAGTATTCGTTGCGCTGCTTTGCGTGTTGCCGTTGACGGCATTGGCGCAAAAGGAGAGCGTTGTAAAGTGGAGCCACTCCGTCATAGAGAAGGGCGACGGCATCTACACCATTCAGCTAAAGGCGACCATAGACGAGGGTTGGCACATCTATGTTGCCGATCAGGCAAAGGCACTCAACTACACCGACATCCAATTCGAGTTAGGCGAGGGCATCACCACAGAGGGCGAGTTGCGCTCGTTGTCGCAAGCAAAGTATGAGGTTGACGAGTTTTTGGGGATGGAGATTGGTCACCACGAAAATGAGGCCATATTCGAACAGGACATCAAAGCAACAAAGAGCGGCGAAGTGAAGGTTTCGGCACTCTTTCAGGCGTGCAATGTAGGTACCTGCCTCTCGCCCGATACCGAGGAGATGGTAGTTGCGATAGAGGCAAAATCAACCTCTAACACCGATTGGAGTTCGTTGTGGGGACTTATCCTCGAGGCTATAATCTGGGGCTTTGCGGCTCTGCTCACACCTTGCGTATTCCCGATGGTTCCGATGACCGTATCGTTCTTTATGAAGAATAGCGGCTCGGCGGCGCGTGGTCGTTTGAATGCAACACTCTACGGTCTGTTTATCATCGCACTCTATACGCTGCCTATCGCCGCACTTATAGTTATCACGCGCGTAGCGGGTGGCGATGCAGTCACAGCCGACATCTTCAACTGGTTGGCTACACACTGGTTGCCAAATATCGTATTCTTCGTGGTATTTATGATATTCGCAGCATCGTTCTTCGGTGCATTCGAGATTACTCTGCCAAGTGCGCTCGTGAACAAGAGCGACGAGAAGTCGGACAAGGGCGGCATCGTCGGCGTATTCTTTATGGCTTTGACTCTCGTGCTGGTATCGTTCTCCTGCACAGGTCCAATCGTTGGTTCGGTGCTTATCAAGTCGACTTCGGGCGAGGTGTGGGCTCCAATCATCACGATGTTGGCATTCTCAACAGCCTTTGCGCTGCCATTCACAATCTTTGCATTCTTCCCTTCGTTGCTGAAGAAGTTGCCAAAGAGTGGCGGATGGCTCAACTCGGTGAAGGTTGTACTCGGCTTTATCGAGGTGGCTCTCGGCTTCAAGTTCCTCAGCGTTGCCGACCAGGTTTACCACTGGAACCTGCTCGACCGCGAGGTATATCTCGCCATTTGGATTGTGGTGTTCTCGCTGCTCGGACTCTACCTGTTGGGCAAACTCCGCTTTGCTCACGATAGCGAAACCACCCACCTCAGCGTAGGTCGTTTGGCTATGGCTATTGGCGTATTTACCTTCGTTGTGTATATGATTCCGGGTATGTGGGGCGCACCTCTGAAGGCGTTGTCGGGCTACCTACCACCACTCTCGTCGCAAGACTTCGTAATCGGCAAATCGGCACCTGTGGCTGCGACTGCCGACAATGGTGAAGCAGATTTGAATATAGCAAAATATAGCGACTTCCTCCACCTGCCTCACGGCTTGCAGGGCTTCTTCGATATGGCGGAGGCAGAGGCGTATGCCGAGGAGGTTGGCAAACCGATATTTATCGACTTTACGGGTCACGGATGCGTAAATTGTCGCGAGATGGAGGCACGCGTTTGGGCAGACCCTGCGGTGTTGCAGATTTTGCGCGACGAGTATGTTGTTGTAGCACTCTACACCGACGATAAGATGAAGTTGCCAAAGAGCGATTGGGTTACCACCGAGAGCGGCAAAACACTCAAAACTTTGGGCGAAATCAACGCCAACTACGCCCTCACACGCTTCAATGCTAACGCCCAGCCATACTACGTTTTGCAGGGCAAAGATGGCAAAGTTTTGTGCGACCCACGAGGCTACAACCTCTCGGTCGAGGGCTTTGTAGAGTTCTTGAAAAAGGGCATCGAGGAGTATAAGAAATAAAATTAAAATCGAGGAAATTTGCATTAGCAAATAACTCCGGATGATACCTTAATATGCAGAACATTAAGAAAGAAATAAGCACAAAGATTGATTTGATTAAGTCCCTTATTCAAGAGGACATATCAGACAATCTGTTAGTGCTTATTCTTTTCGAGATGGGAAGATATTTTGATAGAGAGTTTGTCGAAGAGATAAAGAGATATCAGCAACAAAGCGGACGAATATTCAACCAAAATGAGCGAAACCTTCTTCGTCAGTACTACTACTACAAAAATGATGTAGTGTTGGCAAAGATTGGCATCTCGGGCTTTGGTTCAATCGTCTACACCGACTCGGACGTGGTTGCTATCTTGGATGATTGCACCAGCAGATGCAACACATACGGAAGCGACAAAATAATCAGCTCTATAAAAGAGAGGCAGTTCAATCAGGAGAATGACATTATTGGCGATAACAGCAACCAGTGGTTGAGTTATTACCAAGACAAAGTGCGCGAAAAGTATAAATACTCTGCCTTCATTCTCAATATAGACCAGGCAGATTTTGAGCAGCACAACTACTCCATTGATGCATATTGCAACATCATATCCAGCATATATGCAGAGCTCGAAAATTACAGACATCTGTTCATTGTAATAAAAGGAACAATAACAGATTCTCGCAACATAGACCAA
This sequence comes from Alistipes sp., assembly GCA_045653565.1. Lineage (GTDB taxonomy): Bacteria > Bacteroidota > Bacteroidia > Bacteroidales > Rikenellaceae > Alistipes. Next base: position 26,981 of record JAZOMA010000011.1, on the reverse strand, counting down.
ACGTGGAACTTAATATACAAACTCGGTTTGTATTGTGAGAATTTTGTAAAATTTGAGGAGAAGTTTACGCCATTCAAGAAGGAAAAATCAAAGGAGAAGTTAGCACAATTTCTCGATGAAAGATTTCCAGAGAATGACAACCAGCGATTAGTAGACGACTTCTACTCCGCTATTTCGACGGGTTTCAAATACGAAGATTGTTTTATTGGCGAACAACAGGGAACTATTGTGCTATCGTACAAAAAAATAGCACTCGATAACGACCCAGTGCCGTGTCCGTCATGTATGACAACGATACAGCAAAGTAACTCATTCCCGGAAATGTTTCTCCGAAGTTATGAGTGTAAGAACCCACGCTGCAAAGATAGGAGTAAGTCGGGACGAGGAAAGCGTTTTGACGAATTTGGCACATATAGATATTGTCGTTTAATCGAAAATAAAGAGTGTAATCAAATTTCATACGATATGTATGAGAAGTGGAGGCGCGACATATTTAGTGAGGGTAACGACATATACGAAATGATTATCAAATACTACACGTGGGGAGGAGAGACCGTCTGCTTCTACGCAGATAGCGACTTAGCATCCATTTCTCGACACGATAGAAATGTAGTACGATGGAGTTACGCCGATAGTGACCAAACGAGATATCACAAAGATTTCGAGAGCCTACCTATTGTTGTGTTACTGAAAAACATCTCGAAATTGTTGAATCATAATACAGGCAACGAGAGGTTGTCAGATAGACTTAACGTCTTCCACGATGATTCGACAAATGGCATTCGCAATTTGCAACCAGGACAAATAGGTTGCGCCATCACATCTCCGCCATATTACAATGCAAGAGAGTATTCGCAGTGGCAAACATTAGTTATGTATTTAGTCGACATGATGATTAATGCTTCTGCCGTATACGACTCGCTCCAGGAGGATGGTTTTTATCTATACAACATAGGCGACGTTGTCAATTTCGACAACATCTATGTCGAATCTAACATGAGCAAAAGAAGGCTTCAGTTGGGTTTTCTGTCGTGTATGTTTTTCGAGTTGCTTGGCTTCAATTTGATTGGAAACATCATATGGGATAAAGGAGAGGTTCAGTCAAAACGTAACTCGACCATCAACCTAAACTCTGGATACGTTAAATGTATAAACTGCTACGAACACGTCTTTATTCTCAAAAAAGGCAGTGCTGAGCCAGGCGAGGTATTAAGCAAAGTTAGCAGTTTCTCTCCGGTTATAAAGATAAACTCGAAAGGTATTAATACGTACAAACATACGGCTCCATATCCATTGGAGATGGTTGATTTATTAAAGCCTTTCTTGCAAAATGCTCACGACAAATATATTCTCGACCCATTCTTAGGCTCTGGCACAACTCTTATTTGGTGCAAACGCAACAATTTCAAAGGCGTAGGCTTTGAGTTGAATAAGGAGTACTTCGAATTGTGCAAAAGCAGGATATTTAGTTGCGATTTGTTCGATATGTAGTACATAAAAAAGATGCAAAAGCGATCGCTTTTGCATCTTTTCATCTTAGACAGACCACTACCTTCTTAATAGTGCTTGTCGCATCTTATATCGTTGTTCCTCGTAATCAAAGTACTGTTCCAAACTATAGTTCTGTTGCATCATATTCGACAGATGAAACGACCAAAACACATTTGTAGGGCGTGCTGGCGATAGGATACACTGCTTTTCGCTATCCCAATAATACTTTTCATACACCACAGGCTCGTTGTGTGTAAAGTCGATACTCTCCGAACTACGCAAATCGTTAGAAAAGTGTTGAATATCGATTCTTCTAACTTGAATTGGGTCGGTCAGTTGACCCTCTATCATCCTCACCGAAGGGTGCGATAGAACATAGTCGAGGAGGTTACCTTTATAATCTTCCGAGTTGTAAACACACTCACTTAGTGCTTGATGTAAATCACTCAATATAGTATCGTAAGTGCGTTTCTGCGAGTCATCCAAATTAGCAACATCAATACTAAGCATTGCAAAATAGGCAACCGTAAGGTCTAACTCTACACAAACCTCACTACTTGCATATTCGCACGCAGGGTTGAATATAGTCAACTCCTCTCCCCTATGGGTCTCTATCGTATCCTGCTGACCTCCGCGAATTGACACGTATAGAAAACCACCCCATTTTTCGTTGCCCTTACCGCCTGATTGGTGCTGAACTATTGCATACTCCCTGTAATTTTCAGGTGTAATCGTAACTATCTCGCCTTTATAGTTTACAATGGTATTGTCAACTAACCTCTCAAAAGCCTCTCGTTGAATGGCACTTGACGAACTGCCCGACTCCGAACGAATGGAGATTATCGCAGATACCAATTCGTCACTTCCAACTCTGTTTCGTAACTCCCTGAAAATTGGTAGTTTATCGTTTGAATCATCAAAATAATCGTGATTAACAAACTCAACTGCAACACCGCCCGAGAACGACGATAGTTGCTCCATCGATAAATTATTCTCCTTTACTGCACTCCACGATATAAGGACTCTATTATTGCGTGACGTGCGTTTTTGAAACAATTCACTCGGCACATCATATTGTCCCGTTTTGCCGCAAATATTTGCAAACTTAGTTCTAATTTTATCCCCAAAGGTGCCGAGGAAATTAAAGGCTTTGAGCCTAACTCTGTTTTTGTTCATATTCTTAGGGAGGTTGAATGATTATAACTGTCAGTAGAGTTTGCTAATCTTCGATTAATTCGCAAACACCAACATTCAATCCTTTCGCTATTTTTTCGATAGTGTTTAGAGTGGGTGACTTTTCGCCGCGTTCAACAGAGCCTATATAAGTGCGATGAATACCACACCTATCGGCTAACTCCTCCTGCGAAATAGCTCGTTCTTTGCGCAATTTCGCAACTTTCCGCCCAAATTTCTTATTTATATCGCCATTCATACAACAAAATTAACACATATTTCCTGCACTAACCACACTCTAAAGATAGCATTTATTAACATTATAGCCACAATAAATACGATTTTAATCGCCGCTACATCCGCATAATTATTCTGTTTGCGCACCATTTTTTTTCGTGTGCGTGTGCATTATACGCGGAAGTGCGAGAAAAGAGGAGTAAAAATATCGATCAAATCACAATTTTTCCAAAAAAAATCACTATCTTGCGCCCGATATTTAGGAATTTTATTTTTCAACAACTAAATACTTTTTTATGAAAAACTTATTCAAATCACTCTTGATCTGCGGTCTTATAGCAATGATCAGCGGATTGATGTCGGCTTGTACTCCAGATATGAGCGACGACAACTACAAAGGTCCACCAGTATTGGAGGTTGGTCAGCCAGAGGTTATCTCGGCCATCAATGTCAAGATTCCTCTCAATGCCAAGAAATTGACCTCGGTGGGTTATCAGGTTAAGGAGAAGAAAGATGGCGTAGAGCCAACTGCTCCTGCAAACGCAATGTTGCTCTATCGTGGCGGTAGCAGCGTTGACGGCAGTCCAAAGAGCCTCAACCTCACCGGTAACGATGGTCTTCGTCGTGGCAAGACTTTCGTTGTATTTATCGCTGCAACAATCTCGGATACCGAGTTCTACAACAACGGCGAGATCCTCTCGGCTGAGTTCACTACACCAGACAACTGGGCAGACGAGGATGTTGTGGTTATCGAGACACACTCCGAGGGTGCTACCGTAGAGGTTGTTATGCCTGAGCGTCTTAAGCAGCAGGGTCGCCGCATCAAGTGGGGCATCGCAAACTACGCTATGCTCGAGTACGGCGGTCAGGGTCCAATGCCAAAGAGGTTGCACTCAAATGACGTTATCTATCCTGCATCACTCATCGCACGCGACACTGTGCTCGAGATTAACCACTACAACGCATATCGCCGCAACGCTAATGGCGAAATTGGCTACTACTACTTTGCTGGCTACAACGCCGATGGCACTATCATAGAGGGCGAGTGCGGTCCAGACGATCCAAAAGTTGACACTGGCGAGGCGGAGGCAACACTGTACTACCAGCTGTTCCAGCCAGGCGCACCTCTCGTACTTATGATGTCGGAGGTTGCATACACCGATTGTACCGAGATTTTCAAGTTGGAGGGCGACGCCTACACCAACCACCTCACACACTGCAACGAGGACTGCGAAGAGGGTTGTACAGCACACACCAACTGCCCATACCACCACCCAACGATTGATTGGAGTTGGGGTCCTGGCTACTACTGGTATCCATACGACTATCAGGCTTATCTCGAGGCTGTTGGTGGTGGTCGCGACGAGTTGCCAATGCCTGGCGTAGGTGGTGGCAACAACACCAACATCGATGTCAATAAGTTCTGGCACGAGGGTGCGTGGTACAAGCGCATCGAGATTAGAATTCCAGGTCCGGAGGAGTTCAAAACCGGCGATGTAGAGGTTAACATCTCGGGTCTCCGCACCGATGGCGGTAAGATTACCTTCAGACCTACGGGCGACACATACGCATACTTCATCTGCCTCTGCCCAGATCAGAGCGCAATAGGTGCAGGATACTATGACCTCTTGAAGTACGTAAACAACGACCCAAGCCTGTTGCAGTGGCTCACTACAACGGAGGTTGCTTCGAAGTTGGGTATCTTCCCTTACACCGAGGACAACCTCGTGGTAAACATCGAGGACTTTCTCTACGAGATTGAGGCAGGTATGAAGTATCACCTCCTTGTTAATGCTGTTCCTGGTAAGTTGGTTGATGGCGATATGACGCTTGATGTTTCGAAGCAGAAGTTCCAGCACATCACATTTACTTTGCCAAGTTACACCATCGACGAGCCAGAGTTGATTGTAACTCCTGTAGAGGCTTACTCGCCATACAAGGTTAAGTTCAACGTAAAGAACGCAAACCCTTCGATTCCTGTGAAGAAGATTGCTTACGCATTCAACTACACTCGCGACTTTACTTCGTATATGTCGGCAATGGGCTACACCTACGAGGATATCGTACTGTCTAACGATGGTTACGCAAACTTCTCCGAGGCTGAGGTTGAGCAGGTAAACTCTGACTTTGGTTGCGATGTTGAGTTCGACGTTCGCGAGAATTCGTACTCTACACTCGCTGTTATGGGTTGGAATTTAGAGGGTCGCCCAAGCTCTATTGGCGAGGGTTCGAAGGCTGTTGCCGAGGCACGTTCGTTGCCTATGCAGACGGCAGATCCACTCGATATGACCAAGTTGAACGCATTGAAGGGTAACTGGACTGCAACTGCAACCGTTAAGACTCTCGACTACAACACCGGAAACACCTCGACTGCTCAAAAGTCGTGGAATGTTACCATCGGTGATTTGAACACCAACAACACCCTCACTGCCGAGGACTACGCTGTATTCGAGGAGGCAGGCGTTCAGAAGGACGCAGCTGACGCTTACCTCGCAGAGTTCAACAAGCAGGCAGCTGACTACAACGCAGCAGTTTTGGGTCAGAACCGAGTACTCTGTCAGGGTTGGGATATTTCAGGCACCCGCGAGACCAGCACCACATCGCCTTGGGATTTGTTCTTGATGCCTGACTACAACGCATCAATGGTTGACTACCTCTTCTACGACTTTGGTCCGAAGTGGTACTTGCAGACCGATGCCGATGGCAACATCTTCGTACCGGTTAACTACAACGTAGTTCCGCCAATGATGTTGTGGTTCAACGGAATGGAGCACTACCTCTGCAGCGGTAACTTCGAGAAGGGCATTGCAAACTACATCAAGAGTTTGGATCCTAAAGACGCTATGGACGTTCAGGGTGTAGGTATTCCTGTTGAGATTTCGGAGGACGGTAACACCATCACATTGAAGTCGGTATCAACAAAGTACGAGAATGAGGATATAACCCTCTACCCTACTATGATCTACAACAATCAGGGTTCGCTCGCATTCTACAACCCATACGTTGTTTCGGAGGTTGTATTGACAAAGAGTACAAGTACAAGTACAAGTACAAGTGCAAGCGCAACTCCAAGCGCAAACAAGGCTTCGGTAGGCAAGAGTGGCTTCGGCAAGTATGTTCTCAACAATGCAGCATTCAAGGCTCCTGCAAAGCACCACAGCCGCACCGTATTTGTAGAGAAGAGAAGTGGCAGAAGCACTAAGACTACAGTTGTAACAAAGAAGGTTCCTACCAAGGAGGAGATCCGCAAGGGTATGGACGAGTTGGCAAGACGATTGGGTTGGTTGCCACGCAACAAATAGTAAAAAACAGATTGCACTCCGCGAGCCTTCGCTGTTTGAAGGCTCGCCAGGGTGCGATTGAAAAAAAGAGAATTATGAAAAGATTTTTTTCGCTTATATGCCTCGCACTCGCGATATCGTTTGCCTCGGCACAGCAACTCCCCGATGTAAAGGTGGAGACTGCGCAGGGCAAAATCGTTTCGGTGCGTGATCTCTCGCAGGGCAAGCCGCTGATCATAGCATATTGGTCTATCGCCTGCAAGCCTTGTATTCAGGAGTTGAACGCAATCAACGATTCGTTGGCAGAGTGGCGTTCGGAGGCAGACGTTGATGTTATCGCCGTATCGGTGGATGATGCTCGTTTGAAGGCTTCGGCAAAGGCTATCGCATCGTCGCGTGGCTGGGAGTTTATCTGCGTTTACGACGAGAATCAGGAGTTGAAGCGTGCGATGAACGTCTCGCTCACACCGCAGTCGTTTGTGGTGGATGCAGAGGGCAACATCATCTACTCGCACTCGGGTTACACCCCAGGTAGCGAGCAGGAGTTGTTCGACAAGGTTGTAGCATTGAAGAAGGGCAAAAAGAAGTAGTATACAATGAAGCGATTAACTCTCTTGGTTGCAGGCATCTTCGCCTTTGCAACTTCGGTTTCGGCGCAACAGGTACTCGGCAACGGTCAGGTATCGGGTAGCATCGAGTCGTCGTCTATTTACTACACCCCCGACAAGAAGATTGAGCGCCCCGAGGATCACTTCGGCTCGAACAACTACATCAAGGTTGACTATGCAAATGGTCGCTTCTCGGCAGGTATTCAGATGAACGCCTTTTTGCCGGCGCTGGTGGGCTACGATGCATACAAGGACGGATATAAGTTCTACCTCGCCTCGAAGTATATTCAGTGGCGCGACAAGAACTTCGAGGTGTTGGTCGGCGACATCTACGACCAGTTCGGAAATGGTTTGATTTTCCGCTCGTTCGAGGATCGTCAGCTCGGCGTAAACAACTCGTTGGAGGGTGTGCGTGCAGCATATAACTTCGGTCGCTATGTAACCTTGAAGGGTATGTATGGTCGTCCACGACTCTACTCGGAGTACTCGAAGACTTGGGTACGTGGTGCCGATTTGTCGATTTCTCTCTCGGACATCATCAAGACTCCAGTTATCACTTGGAACATCGAAGGCTCGTACGTAAATCGTTATCAGAGCCTCGACCAAGCACCCGACTACCTGAAGGAGTATGACGATAAAACATTCGACCCATTGACAGGCGAGATGCAAACCTATCTCGAGTCGTATGGTATTAAGCCGAACGTGAATATGTATTCGGCTCGTATGAACTTCGGCTGGAATGGATTGACCGCACGTGGCGAGTATGTTCACAAGAGCAATGATTTGACTCACCCAAGTAGCACCTCAACCGTTAAAGGTTGGGCTGCACTCGGAGAGGTTGGTTACAGCTACAAGACGTTCAGCGTGATGGGTACATTCCGTGCATTGAATAGTATGGTGTCGATGATTGACATCTTCGCTCCAAGTATGAGTGCTATCAACCAGTGTGGTGGCAACACCATCAACTACCTCCCTGCTCTTACACGTCAATACACCTATATGCTCACAAACCTCAACCCTTATCAAGTTCAAGCAAACGGTGAGTTGGGCGGACAGATTGACGTGTGCTACTCGTATCGTAGCAAGAGCGACCGCTACCGCTATTGGAACTTCCACGCCAACTTCTCGACCTTCTACTCGCTCAAACCGTTTGCATCGAATGATGGCAAGCGTATGCTCTATTGGCGCGATATCAACGTCGATGTTGAGCGTCAGTGGAACAAGAAGTGGAAGTCGATGTTGCTCTACTCGTTCCAGGACAATATGGACAAGCAGGCACACATCTTCGTAGGCGATGTAACGCATAAGTTCAACCGCAAGATGTCGTTGCGTTTCGAGGTGCAGTATCTCCTTTCGGGCGACGACAAGAGCGAGTGGGACGGAATGCACAGCGAGGGCGACTGGGTTGCCGGACTCGTAGAGTTCAGCCTTGCTCCTCGTTGGAGTTTCTATGTGCAGGATATGTATAACATTGGTCAGAGCAAGACCCACTACTATAATGGAGGTTTCAGCTACACCTACAACCGCACTCGCGTACAGTTGAGTTATGGTCGCAACCGTGCAGGATATATCTGCTCGGGTGGTGTATGTCGTTACTCACCGGCTTATACGGGTGTAAATCTTGTGTTGACCTCGTCATTCTAAACGAAATAGTACAAACAATTAAACAATAAACAATTATGAAAACATTAAAAACTTTAGTACTTCTCCTTGTTGGAGCGTTGACTCTCATTGGTTGCGAGCCAGCAGACAACGGTGGCAACGACAAAAAGAAGAGTTTGATTCTTGTTGCAGACAAGACCATAATCTACGACAATGGCATCGACGGTGCAACCTTCACCGTCTACTACGATGGTATGGTTTTGACCGAGGGCTACGATCTCTACATTGGCGCAGGCGATGAGGTGGTTGTAGGTAATAAGTTCTCCTCGACCACACAGGGTACATTCGAGATTTGGGCTTCGTATGGAACCGTTATCTCGAACACCGTAAACGTGAATGTAATTCCAACCCCACCACCAGCACCAGCTGCACCAGAGGATACAAACCCTTCGAAGACCAACTTCAAGCGTCGCATCCTGCTCACACAGTTCACTGGTACGGGTTGTGGCTACTGCCCACTTATGATGAATGCTCTTCACGAGGTTTTGACCAATAACGTCTATGGTGATAAGGTAGTTATTGCAGCTGCTCACCTCTACAGCGATAGCGACCCTTGCTGGCTCGGCGAGGCAAAGACCTTGGATAACGCTCTTAATGTTGGATCATACCCTGCTGTATATTCCGATTTGGATAAAAACGGTTATGGCGACTCAAACTTCCCTTCATTGAAGTCGTGTATTGACAATGCAGAACGTCGCACTACTGTAAAGGGCGGTATAGCTGTTAATTCTGAATATCACGCCGAGGAGGAGTATATCGTTATTAACGCAACTGTTAAGGCAAAGGAGACTACCGAGTTCCGCGTTGGTGCTTGGTTATTGGAGGATAACATCTACGGCAAGCAGGAGGTATATCCAAACCCATATAATCCAAGCGAGTTGATTCAGCCACTCGAGGGGGTGAATTTTGACTATCACAACAACGTTATCCGTTTGGCAGAGAGCAAGGCGGCAGACACCGACTTCTCGGGCTTCTCGCTCGGCGTTATCGAGGCTGGCAAGACCGCTTCGCGCGAGTTCGCTTTCAGATTGAAGCCTCACTACACCAACGCTAATGCACGCTACTACAACCACAACAATCTCCGCGTTATCGTATTTATCTCGACTAAGGAGGGTAACAAGTGGTTGGTAAACAATGTTGTTAAGTGTCCAAAGCACGGCTCGGTTGATTTCGAGTACGAGAACTAAACAACAAGTTTCTTGATAAAAATGCACAAGGCTTTCGGGCTTTGTGCATTTTTTTTTAGCGGAAAACGGAAAATTGGCGCGCAGCAAATATAGCGGCGCCAACAAGTTGGCTTTATGGCGGCGGAGGCGAGCCTCCTTTATGGCGGCGCATTCCAAGGAGTGCTTTATGGCGCGCGCCATAGAAGGCTGAAAGTCTGACGCCATAGAACACCGTAGGTGTAACGCCATAGAGGGCATTTATGCCCCACGACATAAACTACACGCGCAAGAAAAAGCCAATGGCTAATAGCTAATGGCTAATAGCAATACAATTATGGCAAAATAGTTGGTCTTTAGAGAACAATGTTTGCATTTTTTTGTTATTTTTGCTACGCAAAATATGCTATTCACCGATATTATATATGGCCCTGTACATTCGCGCCGCTTGGGTATTTCGCTCGGCGTGAATTTGTTGCCGCTTCACTCGAAGTTGTGCAACTTCGACTGTATATACTGCGAGTGTGGCTGGAACGAGGATAATCGTACCGAGAAGCCACGATTCAATGCTCGTGAGGATATTCGCGAAGCTCTCTGCGCAACCCTCAAAAAGATGGCGGAGGAGGGACAACTACCCGATGTGATAACACTTGCGGGCAATGGCGAGCCGACGATTCACCCGCACTTCGAGGGCATCATCGACGACACGATTGCGCTGCGCAACGAGTTCGCTCCCGAGGCGAAGGTGTCGGTATTGAGCAACGCTACGCAACTCCATCGCGAAGAGGTGTGCCGCGCGTTGCATAAGGTGGACAACCCAATACTAAAACTCGACTCGGCGATAGAGGCTACGGCACAACTAATAAACAAGCCGCAGGGTAACTACTCGGTGGCGGAGGTTGTGAAGAATCTAGAGAAATTTGGCAGAGAGTTTGTTTTGCAGACGATGTTTCTGCGTGGCGAGTACAACGGCAAAACGGTGGATAACACCACCGAGCGAGAGATTTTTGCGTGGGCTGCTGTGGTGGAGCATCTCCGACCGCGAAGCGTTATGGTCTATTCGATAGATCGCGCTACGCCTTGCCAAACCATCGAAAAGGTTTCGCGCGAGGAGCTGGAAGAGATAGCCGAGAAGGTACGCGCACTCGGCATTGAATGCTCGGCGGTGTAGAGATTCGGCGTCGGGGAGGTAAAAATCTAAAAATTTTGAAATGCACAATATAGAACCATATCTTTTAATTCCGTTTGCCGTGATGTTGCTCTCGATAGCGATATTGCCGCTTGCGGTGCCTCGCTTTTGGGGCAAAAACGCCAATAAATTACTCTTTGTTCTGCTTATCTCGGTACCGACGGCTATTATGCTGTCGCGTGCGGGCTTGGGACACAATCTACAACACCAGATGCTGTACGACTATGTTCCGTTTATAGCACTACTTACGGCGTTATATGTTGTTACGGGAGGTATACATATAAGTTATACCACCACCCCACGTCCGACGGTGAATGCGGCGATTATGTTTATCGGCTACGGCTTGGCGTCGGTTGTTGGTACTACGGGTGCAGCGATGCTGCTCATACGCCCATTGTTAGAGATAAATCGCGACCGCACATATAAGGTGCATACCATACTATTCTTCATCGCTATGGTGGCAAACTGCGGAGGCGTGCTTACACCACTGGGCGACCCGCCGTTGTTCCTGCTCTATCTGCGTGGCGCAGAGTTTACGTGGTTCCAGTCGCTGTTTCCGCAGTGGGTATTCGTAGGCTCGGTGTTGCTATTTGCATATGTGGTTATCGACACATATATCTGGAAGCGTAAGGAGTTGATGGGTATACGCCCACGCTCCGAGAGCGAGGAGGACGAGCCAATTAAGATTTCTTTCTCGGGCGCGGTAAACCTATTCTACCTCTCGGCAATATTGCTCTCGGTGGCATTTCTCAACCCATCGAATATTCCGGCTATGGAGGGCGAGGATGCAAAGTGGTATATGCGCTTCTTGCGCGAGATTGTGCTTGTTGCGATTATCATACTCTCGCTGATATCGACACGACGTCGTGTGCGTAGGGATAATCACTTCTCGTGGGAGCCTATTACGGAGGTGGCGATACTCTTTGTGGGCATCTTTGTGACGATGACTCCGGCACTGCTCTTTTTGAACGAGAATGCCTCGTTGCTGGGCATAACCCAACCGTCGCAGTTCTTCTTTGCATCAGGAGCGTTGAGTTCGTTCTTGGATAATGCACCTACGGCTGTGGCGTTTCATAGCGTAGCCGAGGCTCTGCCCGTAGCCGAGGGTACACCAATAGTTGCCGGCATATCGAACAATCTCCTCACCGCCATAGCACTCGGCTCGGTGCTGTTTGGCGCAATGACCTACATCGGCAACGGACCAAACTTTATGGTTAAGGCTGTGGCCGAGAACGACGGCGTACGAATGCCTTCGTTCTTTGGCTATATCTTCAAGTTCTCGCTGATAGTTCTGCTGCCTACCTATATATTAATGGCACTGCTGTTCTTTTAGATAAAAAGGTTGAGAATTTCTCAACCTTTTTTTTTGCTATTAGCTATTGGCCATTAGCCATTAGTTTTTTGGGGCACCATCACCTAAAAATCAGAGATGATTGAGGAAATTTTGTACCAAACTTTCCTCTAACTAAATTGCATTTTAAGGAGGGAAATACAAGGCGCACAAAAAATCGGGCGCGCAGCATACTAAAGCGTATGTGAGCAGCCCGATTATTGAAGTGCAACGCAGTAGTTGTCCCTTTAAAATGCGATTTTACTCGATTTCCCAGTCGTAACCATCCTTGCGGTCTTTCACTCGAATACCGATGGCGATGAGTTTGTCGCGAATCTCGTCGGAGAGGGCCCAATTTTTATCAGCCTTTGCCTGAAGACGCATATCGAGGAGCATAGTTACGAGTGGAGATACCATATCTTTTCCACCGGTTGCCTCTGCCTTCTCGTTCTCAAGACCGAGAATGTTGAAAACCCAACGATCAACAGTCGCTATAGCCTTTTCCTTATCCTCGGCTGTGAGGGTCTGCTTGCCCTCGGAGAGTTGGTTGAAGAGGCGAACATAGTCGAACATAGTCGAAATTACGATTGGAGAGTTCAAATCGTCCGCCATAGCCTCGGCGCAACGGGTTTCAATCTCGTTGACATCGAACGACGAGGTTGCCGCTACGGGAGCCTTATGGAGAGCCTCGATGCCCTTCATAAGACGGTCGAGTCCCTTCTCTGCCGCCTGCAACGCCTCGTTCGAGAAGTCGAGAGTAGAGCGATAGTGTGCCTGGAGGATGAAGAAACGAACGGTCATTGGCGAGTATGCCTGCTCCAATGCAGGATGGTCGCCATTGAACATCTGCTCGAGGGTGATGAAGTTGTTGTACGACTTACCCATCTTCTTGCCGTTGATGGTAATCATATTGTTATGCACCCAATAGCGAGCCGAGTCGTGTCCGAGAGCAGCAGTAGATTGTGCAATCTCGCACTCGTGGTGTGGGAACATCAAGTCCATACCGCCACCGTGGATATCGAACTTCTCGCCAAGGTACTTGGTACTCATAGCCGAACACTCCATATGCCAGCCAGGGAAGCCATCGCTCCACGGCGAAGGCCAACGCATAATATGCTCGGGTGCTGCCTTCTTCCACAACGCAAAGTCGAACGAGTGTTTTTTGTCGTCCTGACCATCGAGTTTACGTGTGTCGGTTACGATATCGTCGAGGTTGCGGCCCGACAACACACCATAGCGGTAGTCGTGGTTATACTTCTCGACATCGAAGTAGATTGAGCCATTCGACTCGTAGGCATAACCAGCATCGAGGATGCGCTTTACGAAGTCGATCTGCTCGATGATGTGTCCCGAAGCGTGAGGCTCGATAGAAGGGGTTTGCACGCCCAACTTCGCCATAAAGGTCTTGTAACGCTCGGTGTAGTAGTGAGCAACCTCCATAGGCTCCAACTGCTCCAAGCGTGCCTTCTTTGCAATCTTATCCTCGCCCTCGTCAGCATCGTGCTCGAGGTGACCTACGTCGGTAATGTTGCGAACATAGCGCACCTTATATCCCTCTGCCTTCAGGTAACGGAAAAGAAGGTCGAAGGTGATGGCTGGGCGAGTGTGTCCGAGGTGCGGATCGCCATATACGGTTGGTCCGCAGACATACATACCCACACGACCTTCGTTGATTGGCTCGAACTCCTCCTTGCGACGAGTCAGCGTGTTGTAAAGATTAAGTTTAACCATATTTTTTATTTTTTGTTTTTAATTTCTTTTGTGGCATTGAATGACATTCGTTCGCTTATTGCTCACTGAATGACAATCGCTCACTTTGTTCGCTGAATGGCATTGAATAACAAAAAGATTGTGAAAATCTTGTGCGCCTGCCATTAAGCAGTCTTTTAGACTGCGCTGCCATTCCAATGCCATTAAGGGCGTAAGCCCGAATGCCATTATTCTTTGCGCCACTAATCTTCTGCAAAATTAAAAATTTTTACGCACAATACCGCAACAATAGAAAATTATTTCTAAATTTGTGGTGCAGTCCTCGGATTGCAGACATATTATTAGTGAAAGTGTTTCGCTAATCCTTAATGGGAAATCTGGTAAATTTCAAGTAAACAAGGATTAGGTGAATGCCCTGTGCTTGTGTAGCATTATATCTATTGATATAGCTTACCGAGTGTGGTGTGTTGCTTATTTGTTTACTGGCTTACCAGAGCCGCCCATTAAATAAGCGTTCAACTCCACACTTTCTTTTTTATATTAACCGCACATTCGGGGCAGGTGGGCAAACAAAAAACTGACCGACTATGGACAAGAACAAACTTGCAAAGGCTGTGGTGGCGATATTATTGGCAACCCCGCTTTTATCTATCGTTTATCGGGTAATTAGCGAATTAAGTTTCTCCTATGAAAACTACTCTGATTTATTTGATGATTTACTCGTTGCAGCGAGCACAATTTCAATATGCGTACTGATATTTATATACCTCTATCCAAGAATATTGAAAAAATAAATTAAACATTTTGTCAAACAGTAAAAATTAAAGTTATGGGTTATCTAAATGTATCTATAACGCCAAGTTATGTCGTAACATTGGAGTATGACCAGGTTGCAGATAGCTTTGTTTTTAAGAGTGATATAAATTGTGTAAATGGGTGGAAAATCAAGAACATTATAAAGCACGATATAGCTACACAATATGTAACTTCACACTACACATCTCACCACAATTTTTTAGAATTCGTTATTAAGGACCATAAAGGTTGTCAGCGCATAAAAAAATATTTTTACAATAACTATGAGCAAAAGAATGTTGAGGAAAATACGGGTGTTCATTGCAAACAGGCTCTATCTGCAACGCAAGCAATTGCTTATTTTATCGAAAACACTAAAATCTTCCATTATGCAAATTGGGAGGAGTATGATGCTGGAGATACATTAGAACAAATAAGTGATATTATGAAGAAAGACATTCCAAAAAAAAGAGATGCTGCAGAGCATTAAAGAATTATTAATTAAATAGAAGAAAACAAAATTTGTTAAACCTTAAAAACTTAAAGCTATGACAGAAATTGAAATAAAAGCCATAGAGGGCTTAAATCTCTTAAAACAAGGAGATAATAGAGGTGCTTATAGAGTATTTGTACAAGCGTACAATGAAATGAAGTTTGATGTCGCAAAGTTAAAAAATGTAACACACTTTGAAGAAGTAGGAGTTGCATTTACATCTCTTCTTGCATTTAATCAAATTGATGATATTGACATTCAACAACGAGTCGCAAGTATTGCTTATTTATTTCTCTCAAAAGCAATTAGCCAAGCAGGATTGATAGGCAAGCTATTTGTGGAAATAGAAACTATTTATAGATATCGAATTCTTTTGATTGAAAATTTCGGGAAAGCACTATCTTACACAGCAATGGAGGCTCTAAATATTGATGGTGGTGTATTTGGTGCAGGTATGGCACATGCAGAAGCATCAGATGCTTTGGGTGCGATGCAATATCATGATTTAAAACACTGTCCTACTTGGATAGAAAGAGACTCTTTTTTATCTAACATGAAAAACGCATTTGAGCGATCTATGTCAGGAAACAATCCTTTGGGAATAAAAAAGTCTCCTATGGAACTTGTTGAACGAGGACAAAATAATCACACAAGGATGTTGGAATATCTTGAAAATAAGGTATTGAAAAATGAGGACATAAACTTTTAGTATATCAAATAGTAATTGCCAATAACAACTATCGCCTCGCAGTTTGTTCTGCGAGGCGATACCTTTAATTTTACGCCCTTCTCCCTCACAGGTATTAAAAATCATACCCACGACATAGGGGTATAGGGAATTTAATGAGATTAGGGAGAATAGCATAGCTAAACCCCCTAAATTCTCTAATTTCACTAAAAAAGCCAATGGCTAACGGCTAATCGCTAATAACCTTTAACTTAAAGGTTTGTTTTCGGTTTGCCCTCTATGCCAAGCGAGTCCTTCTCGCGCTGTGTGAGAATAAGGTCTTTATCCTCGGCACCCAAGGTGCGATAGTAGTTGTTTATGCCGTAGACCACATCCTCGCGGTCGTAGTAAGCTGCAAGGTAGTATATGCGCGACAACTCGTCCATCTTATCGTACATCTTACTATCCACCATATCGCCCTGAATGCCCTCGAACTGCAAGTAGTACTCGATATACTCTATCAGCGTTTTGCTATACTCCAACAGCAGTGCATCTGCTCTATCGTTCAGCCCCAAATCGTAGTAACACTCGATAAATGGCTGAGTGTTAGCCTCGGTAAAGCGAATTTGCGAGGTTGGCAAAACCTCCAAGCCGCGATCGAGCAACGCCTCGGCACGCTCGTAGTTGCCCAACTTTATATACTCACGTGCAACGCGCGCAAATGCCTCGCGAGCGCGCGACACCTTCAAGTTGTACTGCGTAAACTCATCGACATACACACGTTTGTCAGCCAAGTTGCCATAGCGGAAGGTGTTCATCAGTTTGTCGTAGGCATAGTCGGCATCTATGCGACCAATGCTCCACGAATCTTTGTACGGGGTGAGAATCGGCACAAAGCGATAGGCGTAGCCGTCGAATTGCAGATAGTCGAGCAGTCCGAACTTCTGCAACACGTAGACCTGCGTAAAGTAGATTGGACGCTTCCAGTCGAAATGCGCCAACATATCTAATATCATCAACTCCGAACGCGACAACGAGGTAGCCGACAACTCGATATAGATGGTATCGACCATCAAATCGCGCTCCTCTGCCCTCACAATACCCGAAGCGATGGCTGCATCCTTATCCACAGGCAGAGCAATACGTCTGACAGGGATGTAGTCAGCATCGCTATCGTAGCCCGTATCCATCTTTGTGCGAGGGTCGTCGCTACGAACAAACGCCATAACCTCCTTCGCCGTAAGCACAGCATCGTTCTCGGTATCTACAGGCACCCAATCGTTTTTGAAGGTGTACTTATGGCTTGGCAACGAGAACGGAATACCCTCGGCGTCGTTCGCCTTACACTTCATCTCGTCAACATACCACTCGCCATCGAGATAACTCGAGTTCATAATGCGGACATCGGTACGCACGCCATCCACCTCCTGATTGAACCACAACGGGAAGGTATCGTTGTCGCCATAGTTGACGATTATTGGGCTTACGCCCTCTCGCTCGGTTATCGAAGAGAGGTAGTTGTAGCCAATATCGCGCGCCATAGTTCTATGCGAACGATCGTGGTCGTCCCAATTCTCTGCACAAAGCACACCCGGTATCACCATAGCCACAGCTACTGCCGCCGCAGCCAACGCCTTCTGGTGCTTTTTAGTAAGACGTGCAAGGAGGTTGTAGATAGCCAAAACACCCAAGCCTATCCACATCGAGAAGGCGTAGAACGAGCCGGCATAGACGTAATCACGCTCGCGCACCTCGCCAGGCGAGGTATTGAAGTAGACAACCAATGCCACACCCATCATCACAAACAACCACATCACAACGATGAAGTTGCGAGGATCGCGCTGTAGTTGGTAAATCAGACCAACCAGACCGAGCAAAAATGGCAGGAAGTAGTAGGTGTTGCGAGCCCTATTTTCCGCCATTTCGCGCGGAAGGTTTTGCTGCGGGCCAACAAACATCTCGTCTATAAAGTCGATACCCGATATCCAGTTACCATTGGTTATGGTGTGTTCGTCGGGTTGTATATCGTCTTGGCGACCCACGAAGTTCCAAAGGAAGTAACGCCAATACATATAGTTGAGTTGGTAGGTGAAGAAGAACTTCATATTCTCCATAAAGGTTGGCTCAACCACCTTCTCACGATGCAACACACGGCCATAATCGTCCTTTATCTCGTACATCACCGTACGACCAAAGTCCAACACCTCGCCACGCTTTGCACGACCATCACTGCCGTAGATGACCTCGCCATTCTCGTCGCGCAAAAGGTCTATCTTGGTGCGATATGCCGCCCACTGCTTATACTCCTCCGCCTTCTTCATATGGTTCCACATACGTGGGAATAGGTGCAGGAACTTATCAGCATATACATAGTCGTCAACCGTGCTTTTACGCTCGTATTGCTTGGTCTCGGGGTTGTAGTAGTAGAACTCCTTTGTGGTATAGTCCTCGACAGGCGAGGCGTACGACGGGCCATAGAGCAACGGACGGTTGCCATATTGGTCACGATTAATCATCGAGAGCAGCGCAGTCGGAGTGTCTGGATTGTTCGAGTTCATTGGTGGATTCACCGAGGCACGAATTGTAACTGCCGCATACGACGAGAAGCCGAGCATCACCATCGTAACACACACCACTACGAGATTGGCAATTCGGCGACCGGCTTTGTGGGTTGCGTAGATGCCTGCGCCCAACGCCACAAACATAGCCAACACAAAGAGTATAATGCCCATATTCACAGGCAAACCCAACGAGTTGACGCAGAACACATCGAACAACGCACCGAAATGCACGGTATATGGGATGATTATGCCATTGAGAACGAGCAAAATGGCACACGCCAACAGCGTCACGAGCGTTAAGCCGAGCATAGACACGCTCTTGTACTTGCGGAAGTAGTAGACGAACACCAACGCCGGTATGGTGAGCAAATTCAGAATATGCACGCCAATGGAGAGTCCCATCAGGTAGGCAATAAGCACTATCCAACGCGACGAGTGTGGCTCGTCAGCCTCCTCCTCCCAACGCAACATCAGCCATACGACCAACGCCGTAAACATCGACGACATAGCGTAGACCTCGCCCTCAACAGCCGAGAACCAGAAGGTGTCGGTGAAGGTGTATGCCAAGGCTCCTACTGCTCCTGCGCCGAGTATGGCGATAGCATTTGCCACCGTAAGCGCACCACCATTGCGAGTGATAAGACGACGCGCAATGTGTGTTATAGTCCAAAACAGAAATAGGATGCAGAAGGCACTCGCCAAAGCATTCATAGCGTTGACCATATGCGGTACATAGTATGGCGAAGGAGCAAACATTGTTGCAATGCGTGCCAAGAGCATAAAGAGTGGCGCACCGGGAGGGTGTCCCACCTCCAACTTATACGACGTAGCGACAAACTCGCCACAATCCCAAAGCGATGACGAAGGCTCGATAGTCAGGATGTAGGTTAGGGCAGCAATGGCAAAGACCATCCAACCCACTACTCTGTTCCATCGTTTGAAAATATTCTGTTCCATACGAAATTGCGCGTTTATTTATAAACGCACAAAGTTACAAAAAAGTTATTGGAATATAGCGTTTTTTTTGGCGATTTATTACTTTTGCGCCCTTTTTTACCGCTCCAGTCACAAAAAAAACGAGATGGAGGCATCCTCTACCCCCATCTCGTCGTGCAAATATTCTATCCTTTTACTCCTTCTTCTCGTTACCCTCTTTCTTGGTGTAGAGGAAGCGACGAATCTTCTTCGTTGCGGTCTTCTCGAATTCCTTCTCCTCCTCGACAACCTCGGCAATCTTCGAGTTTCGATTAACACGCTCGTTAACAAAGGCCTTTATCTCCTTCATCAACTCCTCCTTGAAGAGATCAAACTCGTGCTTCTTCTTATGCCAAGTGTCCACCAACTCGGAGTACTTCTCCTCGAGTGCCTCGGTGTCGAAATGCACCAATGCCACCAACTTACCATCCATCTCGGTCACTACCGACTCCGAGATAAAGACGTGAGAGTTAAGCACATTTTCGATATCCTCCGGATAGATATTCTCGCCACTCGGGCCGAGAATCATATTCTTGCAACGACCCTTAATGTAGAGCCATCCATCCTCATCGAAACTACAAAGGTCGCCCGTGCGGAAGAAGCCATCCTCGGTAAATGCCGCAGCCGTAGCCTCAGGGTTCTTGTAGTAGCCAACCATCTGCGAAGGGCTCTTTACGACCAACTCGCCAATGCCATCCTCGTTCACATTCTCCAGACGATACTCGATACCCTTCAAAATTGGACCTGTAGAGCCGTGACGCAACATTCCATCGACCATACCTGCAATCAGAGGTGCCGTCTCGGTCAAACCATAGCCGACATCGTAGATAAACTTCGCCTCGAGCAAGAACTGCTCAACCTCGCCATCGAGTTTTGCACCGCCAATTCCGAAGAAGCGGATGCGACCACCGAACGTCTTGGAGAGTTTCTTGCCGGCAATACGATGCAGATAGCGACGAATGAAGCCTACTCCATAGAGCGCACGCATAAAGGCACTCGAGGTGAACTGCTTCTTGACTTTACCCTTGTAAATCTTCTCGATGATGAGCGGCACGGTAAGCATAATCGTAGGGCGAATATCCTTCAACGCAGGCAACAACACCGATACGGTAGGTGCCTTGTCGAGATATGCCACGTGGGCTCCGTGATAGAACGCCAGAATGAGTCCGAGCGTACACTCGTAGGTGTGTGCCATAGGCAACACCGAGAGGAAAATATCGTCCTCGCGCACGAGGAACAACGGGTCGACAAGCCACATCTGCGAAGCGAGGTTGTAGTGCGTGAGCATCACACCCTTTGGCGCAGAGGTAGTACCCGACGTGTAGAGAATAGCCGCCAAATCCTCGGGCTGCGGGATAGAGAGTTCGCCCTCCTCGTGAACATTCTGCGACAACACCGAGAGGTTCTTGGTGCGGACAATGATGTTGAGTTTCGAGGATACCTCCTTCGAAATCTTGGTAAAGAGTTTGTCCGATACACACATCGCCTTCGCCTCCGAGTGCTCGACAATACGGTCGAGATCCGCAGTGGTGAAATCTGGCAAAACAGGAACTACGGTATAGCCACCCGTAGTAATAGCAAAGTAGCAAACGCCCCAATTTGGCATATTGCTACTTAGCAAAACGACCTTGTCGCCCTTTTTAAGACCTGCCGAGCGGAGCAATTCTTGTACCTCGGCTACCTTTTCGCCCACCTGCTTGAAGGTGTAGCTGCCGCCCTTCCACAACGAAAAGGCTATGCGCTCCGAGAAATTCTTCACGCTGTTGTGGAGAATTTCGTAAAGAGAATTCAGTTTATTCATAAATGTTAAACAACACTGCGAGGGTGGTCAACTATTGACCCTTTTTCCCTTACAATTTTGTGCAAAAATACATTTTTTTTCTTAAAATCGGCTATCTTTGTCATAAAATTACACCAATATGTTAAATTTGGCCCACATAAAGCAACTCGCACGCGAGGTCGGTTTCGATCTTTGTGGTGTTGCCAAGTCTACTCTTTTCGAAGAGGATAAGCGTTTTTTCGAAGGGTGGATAGCCAATGGTTTCGCCTCGTCGCTCGACTACCTGAAGCGCAACATCGAGTGTAGAGCCGATGCCAACCATCTGCTCGAAGGGGCAAAGAGTGTAATTGTGTGTGCCGTATCCTACAAAAATCGCATTAGCGAGGGCTACCCTGCCGACCATCGTGCAAAGGTGGCATCCTACGCCTGCACCACCGACTACCACACCACCATAAAGGAGATGTTGCGAGAGTTGTGCGTTCGACTCAAAGCCGAGGAGCCAACACTCTCGGCTCGCTGCTTTGTCGATAGTGCGCCCATATTCGAGAAGCGTTACGCCGTAGAGGCTGGCTTGGGGTGGATAGGTCGTCAGTCGCTACTCGTAACCGAGGAGTATGGCTCGTTCGTGTTGCTTGGCGAGATAGTCACCACCGCCGAGTGCGACCACTACGACGAACGCTACGAAGGGGTGGGCTGCGGAGAGTGTCGCAGATGCGTCGATGCTTGCCCGAAAGGTGCTGTATTAGAGCGACATATAGATACCTCGCGATGTATCTCGTGCGCCACCATCGAGCAGTGTCGCGAGGGTAAAAATGGTGATTTGAATGGTTGGATATTTGGCTGCGATGAGTGCCAAAGTGTATGTCCCTACAATCGTAAAGCGCCACACTACTCCAACCCGAAATTTGCGCCATTGTTCGACCCTACAACTATGACTCCTGAGGAGTGGTCGTCGCTCTCGGCGGAGGAGTTTTCTACCAAGTTCGGCACTACCCCACTCGAGCGTGCAGGATTAGAGAGATTGAAAGAGATAATTAAAAAATAACTCTCCATTTTCAACTACTCTCTACTCACTACTAACTACTCACTCGGAGCAAAACCGCCTCCTACAACCCTACAACAAAGGTTGGAAATAATTGTTAATAACCTGTCAATAAACTGCCCAATTTTAGTTGGACTTTTCGTTATAAAGGCCCTAACTTTGTATCGCTATAATTCGGAAAAACGCCCTCTCTCAAGGAGGGTATTTCCGCCAATATAGGAAACAACAACTAAATACATATATATAATGAAGAACAACTCGACTCTTAAAAAAGTCCAGTACGCTGATGCTGTCGCAGCCTCGAAGGAGTACTTCGGAGGCGACGAACTTGCTGCTACTGTGTGGGTTAGCAAGTATGCGTTGAAGGATTCGGCCGGCAACATCTACGAATCCTCGCCCGAGCAGATGCATCACCGTTTGGCTAAGGAACTCGCACGTATCGAGAGTAAGTACGGCGAGGCTCTTTCGGAGCAGGAGATTTTCGACCTGCTCGACCACTTCCGCTACATCATTCCACAAGGTGGTCCGATGACCGGCATTGGCAACAACTTGCAGGTTGCCTCGCTCTCGAACTGCTTTGTGATTGGACATAAAAATCCTGCCGACTCGTATGGCGGTATCTTCCGTATGGACGAGGAGCAGGTGCAGCTTATGAAGCGTCGCGGTGGCGTAGGTCACGACCTCTCGCACATCCGCCCATCTGGCAGCCCAGTGTTGAACTCGGCTCTTACCTCAACAGGTATCGTTCCATTTATGGAGCGTTACTCGAACTCTACTCGCGAGGTGGCACAGGATGGTCGTCGTGGTGCGTTGATGCTCTCAATTTCGATTAAGCACCCCGATTCAGAGAAGTTCATCGATGCTAAA
Organism: Alistipes sp.; assembly: GCA_045653565.1. Taxonomy (GTDB): domain Bacteria; phylum Bacteroidota; class Bacteroidia; order Bacteroidales; family Rikenellaceae; genus Alistipes. Next base: position 3,957 of record JAZOMA010000011.1, on the reverse strand, counting down.
CTCGATACAAACAAGGTTACCGGTGCGAATGTTTCGGTAAAGATTGACGACGAGTTTATGCGTGCTGCTATCGAGGGACGCACCTACACACAGCAGTTCCCTATCAACGCAGCAAAGCCTACACTCGTGCAGAATATAGACGCTGCGAAGTTGTGGAGCAAAATTATCCACAACGCGTGGAAGTCTGCAGAGCCAGGCGTGTTGTTCTGGGACACCATCATCCGCGAGAGTGTGCCTGACTGCTACGCTGACGAGGGCTTCGTAACCGTTTCGACAAACCCTTGTGGCGAGATTCCATTGTGCCCATACGACAGCTGTCGTCTGTTGGCTATCAACCTCTACAGCTACGTTGAGAATCCATTCACAAAGGAGGCTACCTTCAACTTCGATCTCTTCAAGCAGCACATCCACAAAGCAATGCACTTGATGGATGACATCATCGACTTGGAGTTGGAGAAGATTGACCTCATCATCGAGAAGATCGCTTCGGACCCTGAGGATATGGATGTTCGTCGCGTAGAGTTGGAGTTGTGGCACAAGATTAAGGATATGGCGATTAAGGGTCGTCGTACTGGTCTTGGCATCACTGCCGAGGGCGATATGTTGGCAGCACTCGGTTTGCGCTACGGCTCGAACAAGGCTCTCGACTTCGCAACCAAGGTACACCAAACCCTCGCTGTCGAGGCTTACCGCGAGTCTGTGAACATGGCACGTGTACGTGGTGCATTCACCGTATTCAACGCCGAGAAGGAGAAGAACAACCCAATGATTAACCGTCTGAAGAACGCAGATGCATCGCTCTACGAGGAGATGGTTAAGTATGGTCGTCGTAATATCGCAATGCTCACCATCGCCCCTACAGGTACTACATCGTTGATGTCGCAGACCACATCGGATATCGTGCCTGTGTTCCGCCCTGTATACAAGCGCCGTCGTAAGATTAACCCTTCGGATCACGATAATAAGGTTATCTCAACATTTACCGACGAGCAGGGACAGGTATTCGAGGAGTACAACGTATACCACCACAAGTTCGTAGATTGGTTGCGTATCAATGGCTACGATATCTCGCGTCTCGACACCATCAGCGACGAGGAGTTGGAGAAGTGGGTTGCAGCATCGCCTTATCACAAGGCTACCGCAAACGATATCGACTGGGTAGCAAAGGTGAAGATGCAGGGTGCTATTCAGAAGTGGGTAGACCACTCTATTTCGGTTACCGTAAACCTTCCGAACAACATTTCGGAGGAGGTTGTAGCCGAGGTATACCGTGCGGCTTGGGAGTCGGGATGTAAGGGTATCACCGTATATCGCGATGGTTGCCGTGCCGGCGTTTTGGTTGACAAGAAGAGCAAGAAGGAGGAGCCAAAGAAGTGCGAGGAGGCTACAGGCGAGAATCGTCGTCCAAAGTCGATTCCGGCAGATGTCATCCGCTTCAAGAATGGCAGCGAGAGTTGGATCGCCTTCGTAGGTAAGGTGGATGATCGTCCATACGAGATCTTCACAGGTAAGATTGAGGATGACGCAATGTATATCCCTCCAAAGATTACTCACGGACGCATCATTAAGGTGCGCGAGGAGGATGGTACCAAGCGTTACGACTTCCAGTACACCGACCGTTACGGCTACACCAACACCATTGGCGGTATCTCGCGTTTGTTCGACGAGAGCTTCTGGAACTACGCTAAGTTGATTTCGGGCGTATTGCGTTACCATATGCCAATCGAGAAGGTTGTTGCGTTGATTGACGGTTTGCACCTCGACGATGAGAACATCAACACTTGGAAGAATGGTGTTAAGCGTGCTTTGAAGCAGTATATCGAGGATGGCACTCGCTCGAAGGGCAAGTGTCCACAGTGTGGCCAGGAGCAGATGGCATACCAAAATGGTTGCCTCACCTGCCTCTCGTGTGGTTACTCGAAGTGCGGATAGTAGATAATACTTTCAAATAGGAAAAGACGGTGAAAATTCACCGTCTTTTTTTGTAAGAAGTCGTGAGATATCGGCTTATTTCTAAAAATGGAATTTAAGCAGATGAGAGCAAGGCTTGCAAAAATTCCGAGGCTGGGGAATACTTGGCGTATTTTCCTGTCTCGGAATTTTTGTATAACGCAGCTATCGCTGCTTAAAAACATTTTTCTATTTTTTGATGTCCTTAATGCGCAACTGCAACGACGCCTTGCCTCGATAATTATTCTCGATAATCTGGTAGCAGATATCGATAGGTTTGCCCGAACGCACCCACTCGTAGTGAGATGGCTGCTGGAAGGCGATAGTCTGCATTCGAGCCGATGGCGCAGAACGCTGCGTCAAATCCATACGCAGATGCTCGGCATCGGCACCTACCAACTTCGCATCGCCATTGTTCACACACTGCTCCGATGCAAAAATAGGGAGGTTGTTGCCCGGGCCAAATGGCTGGAAGCGGTTCAACTCGCGGAAGAAGTTAGGGGTAATATCGGCAAACGAGAGCAAACTATCAATCTCGACCTGTGGCACGAGGCTCTTAGGATCGATATTATCCTCAACATACTGATTGAAGCGACGCTTGAACTCCTCCACATTCTCGGGGCGCATAGTAAGACCTGCGGCATACATATGGCCACCGAAGTTCTCCAACAAATCGGAGCAAGACTCAACCGCCTGATAGAGATCGAAACCTGCAATCGAACGTGCCGAGCCAGTGACAAAGCCATTGCTCTGCGTCAGCACCACCGTAGGACGATAGTAGGTTTCGATAAGGCGCGACGCCACGATACCTACAATACCCTTCATCCACTTCGGGTTGTATATCACGATGCTCTTTTGCGCCTTCATCTGTGGGTTGTTCTCCACATATTCGTGCGCCTCGAGTGTCACCGAACGATCCTCCTTCTTGCGATCCTGATTGTAGTTGTCGATACCCTCGCCCAACTCGCGCGCTGCATCCTCGTCGCCCTCTACGAGCAACTTAACCGCAGCATAGCCGCCCGATGGCACCGAATCCTCGGGATACTCGTCCATACGCATACGTCCCGCCGCATTGATGCGTGGTCCAATCTTAAAGACGATATCGTCGATGGTTATGTTCTGCTCCTCCAAACCGCAGATGCGGATAATCGAGGATAGACCCTCGGATGGTTGCGTATTCAAACGCTTCAATCCGTAGTGCGCCAAGATGCGATTTTCGTCGGTCAACGCCACGATATCCGAGGCGATACTCAACGCCAACAAATCGAGGAACTGCTCAATTTCGCTGAACGGAATGTTGTGTTTTTGCGAATAGGCTTGCACCAACTTAAAGCCGACACCGCAACCCGACAACTCATCGAACGGATAGTTGCAATCGTTGCGCTTCGGATCGAGAACTGCTACGGCGCGAGGAATCTCCTCCGCCGGAAGATGATGGTCGCAGATGATGAAATCCACCCCTTTTTGTGTTGCATAGTCCACCTTTTCGACAGCCTTAATACCGCAGTCGAGAGCGATAACTAACTTCACTCCCTTCTTTGCGGCAATGTCGATACCCCTCTTTGAAATACCGTAACCTTCGGTATAACGGTCAGGGATGTAGAACATCAGATTGTTGTGTCCGATGTGGCGGAGAAATTTATATACGAGTGCAACGGCAGTTGTGCCATCTACGTCGTAGTCGCCATAGACCATAATCTTCTGGTTCTTGGCAACCGCCTCCTCCAATCTCTCGACCGCACGCTCCATATCTTTCATCAGGAACGGATTGTGCAGATCTTCGAGGCGAGGATTGAAGAACTTCTTCGCTTTGTCTACTGTGTCTATGCCTCTTTGTACCAACAGGTTCGCCAAAACCGCAGGAATTCTCAGTGAGGTAGCAATGTGTTCTACCGACAATGAGTTGCCCTGTGGTTTGACTACCCACCTTTTCTGAATAGGCATACTCGTTAATTTTTATTATTATATATTTTTTCAATTTTTTCTACTTTTAAGTTAGCTGTCAAT
>JAZOMA010000010.1:0-1776 GCA_045653565.1 Alistipes sp. | reverse complement strand
TATCTCAACCTCAGTGGCGTTTAACGAGAATTGGATGGTTGCGGGTGCTATGGTTATAGGCACTCTTCTCTTCGGAGTCCTTGTATCTCTCTATCCGGCTTGGTATATCACCAAGTTCTCTCCTGCGTTTGTTACAAAGGGGGACTTTGCAGCCTCGCGTTCAGGTCGCATCTTGCGTTATGCACTTGTAGGTGTGCAGTATACAATCTCTATCGCGCTTATCATCTGCTCGCTGTTTGTCTATCGTCAGCATCATTATATGCTAACCAAGGATATGGGCTTCGACAAAGAGAACCTTTTGGTTGCCACATTGCCTTATGAGGCAGTAAATGGCTCATGGACTCAAGTATTGGATTACACAAAACGCGATGCACTCATCGACCGTCTGAAGCAGAATCCTCAAATCAAGGATATTGCTATGAGTCGTGGTCAACTGACACAGTCTGCTATGGCATGGACACGCGAGCTACCAGATGGTACAAGACAAGAGTTTCAGGTTCATGTAGTGTCGCATAACTTCTTGCAGGTAATGGGTATTGATATTATCGATGGTCGTGACTTTATGCCATCCGATGAACTTACCGAAACTGGTGCGTTGATTTTCAACGAAACGGCTGCAAAACAGTTTGAGTTAACCGCAGAGTCTGCTATTGATGGACATATAAGCGGAGAAAAAACACCTGTTGTAGGTATCTGCAAGGATTTCAACTTCCAGTCGGCACATTACGAAGTCAGACCTTTTTCGTTCCTTATTTATGGTAAGTATGGTTTCGATTTGCCGCGTGTAGCCTATATCCGCACGGTGGCGGGGGCAGACATTGCCGAGGTTAGAAAATTTATTACCGATACGGTGTTGGATATTTCGCCCAACAGCGACCCAGAGAAGGTTGATGTAAAATTCTTCGATAACGAGTTGGAGATGGTCTATCAGCGCGAGGATAAGCTCTCGACACTCGTTACACTGTTCTCGTTCCTCTCGATAGTGATTTCGATTATCGGAGTCTTTGGCTTGGTGCTCTTCGAGACGCAGTATCGCCGCCGAGAGATTGGCATCCGCAGAGTTCACGGAGCGTCGGTGGGCGGCATTTGGCAGATGTTCAACCGCAAGTATCTCTACATTGTCGCTGCTTGCTCGGCTGTGGCAATACCGGTGAGCTACTACATCATCAGTCGCTGGATGGAGCAGTATGTCTATCGCGTGGAGATGTCGTGGTGGGTATATACCCTCGCAGTGGGAGTTATCCTGCTAATCACCATCGTTACCGTATCGCTACGCTCGTGGTCAGCGGCTAACGAGAATCCAACAAATTCAATAATGCATTAAAATTCAAAACAATATAAACAATTAAAAACAGTACAGCTATGTTAAAAGTAGAAAATTTGCAGAAAAGTTTTTTCACCGAGGAGATTGAGACCATCGCTCTTAACGGTGTATCGTTCGAGGTTAAGGAGGGCGAGTTTGTTGCCGTAATGGGACCTTCGGGTTGTGGTAAATCTACGCTCCTCAACATCTTGGGTTTGCTTGACAACCCAACTGGCGGTTCATATAGCCTGCTCGGTCAAGAGGTTGGCGGACTCAAAGAGAAGGATCGCACTGCCTTCCGTAAAGGCAATATCGGCTTCGTATTCCAGTCGTTCAACCTTATCGACGAGTTGTCGGTAGCCGAGAATGTCGAGTTGCCACTTATCTATATGGGCGTGAAGGCCTCGGAGCGTAAGGAGCGTGTGCAGAAGATGCTCGACCGTATGAATATCTCACACCGTGCGGGCCACTTC
>JAZOMA010000009.1:0-50950 GCA_045653565.1 Alistipes sp. | reverse complement strand
AGTGGAACCATAATCTCAACCTTTACAGGAATACCCGAAGCCTTAACGTTCATTGCAGCCTCGATGATAGCGCGAGCCTGCATCTCGGTGATCTCTGGGTAGGTGTTACCAAGACGGCAACCACGGTGGCCGAGCATTGGGTTAACCTCGTGCAACGACTCAACCTTAGCAGCAACCTTCTCGAATGGAATACCCATCTCGGCAGCCAACTCCTTCTGATCCTTCTCGGTGTGAGGAACGAACTCGTGCAATGGTGGGTCGAGCAAACGAACGATTACAGGATAGCCCTTCATAACCTTGAACAAGCCCTCGAAGTCGCCACGCTGCATTGGGAGCAACTTAGCCAAAGCTACACGACGACCGTCCTCGTCGTCAGCCAAAATCATCTCGCGGATAGCCTTGATACGATCGCCCTCGAAGAACATATGCTCGGTACGGCAAAGACCGATACCCTCAGCACCGAAGTGGAATGCCTGCTCAGCATCGCGTGGAGTATCAGCGTTAGCGCGAACCTTCAACTTAGCGTACTTGCCAGCCAAATCCATCAACTTACCGAAGTCACCGTCGAGTGCAGCCTCCTGAGTTGCAACCTGACCGAGATATACCTCACCAGTCGAACCGTTCAACGAAATCCAGTCGCCCTCGTTGATGGTCAAACCGTTAATCTTGATTGTACGAGCCTTGTAGTCGATATCCAACTCGCCAGCACCCGATACGCAGCACTTACCCATACCACGAGCAACTACAGCTGCGTGCGAAGTCATACCACCACGTGCAGTCAAAATACCTGCAGCGTCGAGCATACCCTTCAAATCCTCTGGCGAAGTCTCGATACGAACGAGGATTGCCTTCTGACCTGTCTCTGCGAGAACCTTCTCTGCGTCGTCTGCGAAGAATACTACCGGACCTGTAGCAGCACCTGGCGATGCAGGCAAGCCCTTAACGATAACCTTTGCATTCTTGATAGCAGCCTTGTCGAATACTGGGTGGAGCAACTCGTCGAGCTTCTCAGGCTCGCAGCGCAAAACTGCAGTCTGCTCGTCGATCAAGCCCTCTGCCAACATATCCATAGCAATCTTCACCATTGCTGCACCGGTACGCTTACCGTTACGGCACTGCAACATCCACAACTTACCGTCCTGGATGGTGAACTCGATATCCTGCATATCGGTGAAGTACTCCTCGAGGTGATGCTGAATCTCGTCCAACTCCTTGTAAACCTCTGGCATAACCTCCTCGAGCGAAGGATACTTCGATACACGATCCTCCTCCGAGATGTTCTGAGCCTTAGCCCAACGACGCGAACCCTCGATAGTGATCTGCTGTGGAGTACGGATACCTGCCACAACGTCCTCACCCTGTGCGTTGATGAGGTACTCACCGTTGAAGATGTTCTCACCGGTAGCAGCGTCACGCGAGAAAGCAACACCGGTAGCCGAGCTGTCGCCCATATTACCGAATACCATCGCCTGAACGTTTACTGCAGTACCCCACTCTGCTGGGATATTGTTGAGCTTACGATAGAGAATTGCACGCTCGTTCATCCACGATCCGAATACTGCGCAGATAGCACCCCAGAGCTGATCCCAAGGGTTTACTGGGAAGTCCGAACCGGTCTGCTCCTTAACAGCAGCCTTGAACTTAGCAACCAAAACCTTCAAATCCTCAGTTGTGAGGTCGGTGTCCATCTTAACACCACGCTCCTCCTTCAACTCCTCGATGATAACCTCGAATGGATCCTGATCCTCCTTCGAAACTGGCTTCATACCGAGAACAACGTCACCGTACATCTGTACGAAACGACGGTACGAGTCCCAAGCAAAACGTGGGTTGCCCGACAACTGTGCTACAGCCTCAACAGCCTCGTCGTTCATACCGAGGTTGAGGATAGTATCCATCATACCTGGCATCGAAGCGCGAGCACCCGAACGAACAGATACGAGAAGTGGCAACTCCTTGTCGCCAAACTTGCGGCCAGTCAAAGCCTCAACGCGCTTGATAGCAGCCTCAACATCTGGACGGAGCAACTCGATAACAGCTGCCTGACCGTGCTGGTAGTACTCTGTACAAACATCTGTAGTGATGGTGAATCCTGGAGGTACAGGAATACCGATAAGGTTCATCTCGGCGAGGTTTGCACCCTTACCACCGAGCAACTCTCTCATCTTGCCATTTCCCTCGGCCTCTTTGTTACCGAAGAAATAGACACGCTTTACATTTGTCATAATGGTTTGATTTTTAGTTAATTAATGTGAATTATATTATTTGTGTAGTCTATACAACATCTTCCAAATAACAAAAATAGTGATTTTTTCTTTGAAAAAAGAATTTTTCTGAAAGATTTTTTTGTTTTTCGAGTTTTGGGATGGTGGGTGGAGGAAGGAGGGTAGTTATAGGAGGCGCACCTATGGTGCTTGATAGGAGACGGGCTGCACCCTTGCACCCCGCCTGCATTTTTTTTGCAAGTTACAATTTTACCAAAATTACCCTCTTTTGCTTACAATTTGTAAGTGAATAATTATAACATCAAGATATAATGCACCGAAAAAGTAACAAAACAGCAACAAAACGCATTTTTAGAGGAGTAGGGCAGAGAAAAAATAATTAATAAAAAATTTGCAAAATGATTTTTTGTGCTTAAATTTGCAGTAGCAACAGAAAATTATTCGCTATAAATAGCCTGTTTGCATATTTATTCGGTGGTGCAAATTTCGAATTACAATTTATAATATATATTATTAACAACTTAAAACATTAAATGCTATGAAAAAGATTTTTACACTTGCACTTTTGGCAGCTTTCGCATTGGTTAGTTGTACGCCAAATTCTAAGGACCCCGTAGACCCATACCCAGAGGCTTGCGACAAGCACGATGTTGATTTGATCACATCTGAGGTTTGTGGTATGTACTATCACAACGAGTATTCGGAGTCGGAGAACTCTTACGACTACAACATCGTTTTGTCGAACCAGACAAACGTTTTCGACCTCTACTCTGGTGGTGTTGATGTTAAGCCAGGTAATGCTTATCTCTGGCTCGATATCTACTCGGATACCCCAGCTCCAAACTACAGCGCATCGTTCAAGGTTCCTAATGGAACTTACACTCTCGATGTAGAGAACACAACCAATGTTGGAACTGTTAGTGCAGAGTACTCGAGCCTTGCAATCATCGATGCTGAGGGTGCCGTTGAGGCTGAGGTTTACTTCGTAAGCGGTACTGTTACCGTTACCGACCACATCATCGACGCTATGCTCATCGACGAGGAGGGTAAGGTTTACCACGTTCAGGGTGTAAACAAGACTGTTGACAACTCTAACTCTTATGGTAACCAACAGTATGAGGGTCAGGCCACTACTACTTTGGAGTCTGACCTCGCATTGAACTTCTCGGCTGATGGAGCATTCGTATATGCCGACAATTACGGAGACTACTTCATCATCAACAAGAACTTGTGGGTTGTTTCGGTTTTGGACGAGGTTTCTCTCTATGAGGTTCCACTCATGCTCCTTGCAGATCCTACAAAGGAGACCCCTGCTGGTACATATACTATTTCGGGTGATATCAACAAGGAGGTTGCTCTCTTCGGTTATATGGATCCTTACTATGGTAGCGCAGTAGGCTGCTGGATGGTTCAGTACACCGAGGAGTACGAGATGGCAGCTATGGCTGCTCTCAAGTCGGGTAGCGTAACAGTCGCTATTGAGGGCGAAACTGCAACTGTAACTATCGACGCTGTTGATGAGGCTGGTCACAAGGTTACCGGTACTTGCGTAGCTCCTTACGAAATTGCAACCGGTTGGTCAGTGAAGAAGCTCTCGAATGCATCGAAGTTTGCAACTGCAAAGAACAATCTCGCTCCACGCAAGGTTAAGCCAGCAATGGTTGTAAAGCGTTAGTTCGAGAATTATTGGTTAGTTAGGTTTTGTTGAGGGCAGATGGCTAAAGGCTGTCTGCCCTTTTTAGACGAGAAACGAGAGAATGGCGTCGCCAACCAAGTTGGCTCTATAGCGTCGGTCGCATAGCGACCTCTATGGCGTCGGGCAAAGCCCTCTATGGGGGTTTCGCCATAAAGCACCAAAGGTGCGCCGCCATAAAGGACAGAAAGTCCGCCGCCATAAAGCAGTCGCAGACTGCGCCGCCATTAAATGCCACAAAAAAAACTATGAAACAACTACTTCTATTTCTTTTTTCGCTCTTTGCATTGTGGGCGTGCAACCCGACAATCGAAAATCCGCCACACGAGGAGCCGCCACAGCGTCCCGAGAATGCGTTATCGACACTTACCGACGATTTGGAGCTCGTCTTCAGCACGGAGAACTCCCTCGTCTATGCCGACTGCTACGGCGACTACTACAAAACGGGGCTCTATATGTGGCAATTCTACTTTATGGAGTTCTCCTCCAAGGAGGTGCTGTGCATCGAGGTTATGGTCGAGCCCAACGACCTCGTGGTGCCTACGGGAACGTTCGCTACCACAGGCAATCTCTTTCAAGCGGGCGGAATGTTGCGAGGTATCATCGACGAGGAGGGCTACAACGCTTATTCGTGGTACACACGCATCAACTCGGCGGGGCAGATTCTCGACAGAGCGCCGATTGCCGAGGGCAGCGCAACCATCACTGCCAACGAGAACGGCACACACTCCGCCACCTTCAACCTCAAGGACGACGCCTTCAATACCATCACGGGCAGTTACGCGGGTATGCTTATAGTCGAGGACTTCAGATAGTCCTCGATTTTTTGTTGGGGGGGGCTGAAAGTTCTGCGCCAACTTTGATGGCATTGAATGGCATTCGGGCTTTCGCCCTTAATGGCATTGAATGGCAGCGCACTCTAAAGAGTGCTCAATGACTGGCGCTTTGCCATTCAGTGAGTGCTACGAGCGAATGTCATTCTGCTGCGCTAAAAAAGACGGGGGAGTTACTAACTACTCTCTACTCACTACTCACTCTTTGAAGAGCTTCCCATATTTTTAGGGTTTAGCATACAAATTTTAAGAAATTTGACTACCTTTGTAGCGATAGATTTAACAAAAGGGAGAAAACAGCATCTAATAATTAAACTTTTATCTAACAATTAAACCAAAAAGTTACTTTTATGAAAAACCTGAAATTTATCTTGATTGCAGTCGTGGCGTTGTTCATCTCTGCATCGGTTGTGGCACAGGAGAAGCCAACAAGCCTCACTTTGCCATCGGTTGTAGGTAGCAATATGGTGCTTCAGCACTCGACTACCGTAAACATTTGGGGCTGGGCTAAGCCAAAGGCTACCATTAAGATTAACCCAAGTTGGCTCGGCTTGAAGAAGCCACTCAAGGTTAAGGCTGACGCTGAGGGTTTCTGGATTTTGCCAGTTCAGACATTGGCTGCTGGCTATGACGCTCACACCATCACCATCTCGTGCAAGAAGGAGGTTGAGGTGTTGGAGAACGTAGTATTCGGCGATGTTTGGCTCTGCTCGGGTCAGTCTAATATGGAGTGGCCAGTTCGCAAAACTCCTGATATGAAGGATGAGTTGAAAGGCGAGTTGAACAGCAACATCCGCCTCTACAGCACAGGTCGCACCTATGCTGCTACCCCTCAGATCGAGGTTCCAAAGCAGAAGAAGCACACAGCAAAGTGGTCGGTTTGCAACGCTAAGTCGTTGAAGGATTTCTCGGCTGTAGGTTATGGCTTCGGTAAGGAGTTGCAGGCTGCATTGAACATCCCTATCGGTCTTATCGACGCATCGTACGGCGGTACTTGCATCGAGGGTTGGTTGAGCGCAGAGTACCTCGCAAACAACCCTAAAGTTGCTGCTGCAACCAAGAAGTTGAAGCACAAGAGATGGAAGAACTACATTTCGGGTCTTCACAACGCAAACATCTACCCTATTCGCCACACCTCGATTGCCGGTGTTATCTGGTATCAGGGTTGCTCGAATGTTAGCAACTGTGGTCAGTATCAGGGTCTTTTGAACAACCTCATTAAGTCGTGGCGCGAGGAGTTCCGCAATCCAGAGATGCCTTTCTACATCGTTGAGATTGCCCCTCACACCTACGGAGGCATCAATGGCGCACGTCTTCGTGAGGCTCAGGCTCGTGTAGCGGCACGCAACAAGAACTGCGAGATCGTTATCACCAACGACCAGAACCAGATCCTTGGCGACATTCACCCTCCAAAGAAGGCGGATGTTGCTCACCGTTTGGCACAGTGCGCACTCGGCGGTCACTACAAGGTTATTTCGACCGAGTTCCGCTCGCCAGCATATCGTTCGATGGAGGTTGAGGGTAACACCATCCGCGTACACTTCAAGAATGTTCCAACCACTCTCGTACAGACCAGCGAGGGTCGCATCAACGGCTTCCAGATTGGCGTTGCTGACCCTAACAACGAGAAGAAGATTATCTTCCACTTGGCAGAGGCTAAGATTGATGGCAAGACCATCGTAGTTTCGGCTGAGGGCATCGAGTCGCCTATCGCTGTTCGCTACTGCTTCAACGAGGATATGGGTAACGTTGCATCGGCTGAGGGTCTTCCACTCGGAGCATTCCGCAGCGATAAGAACAACCGCTCGTTGAGCGCACGTCCATACGTAGAGAAGCCATCGGAGATTGCTATTAAGTTCGAGGGTATTGGATACGAGAAGAGCACCTTCGTAGAGGGCGCACAACTCTGGCCAGGTTTCACTTATGTTATGAGTGCCGAGTATCCAAAGGAGTTCGAGGGCTTCCAGATGATGATTCCTACTCCGGTTGCAAAGGGCGAGATGAGCATCGGTGGTCGCGTTACAGCATTGGCTGATGGCAAAATCTACCTGCTCACTTCGAACCAGGGCCCAACCCGCAAGGCTCCTTGGCATTTGCTCACTTCGTGCTACACTCGTTGCGCACAGAATGGCAAGTTGAAGGGCACATTCTACATCGTAGAGCGCGAGGTTAAGGCTGGCGAGGTTATCGAGTTGCCAAAGATTAAGAACAACTGGGGCACAATCGTTCTCGCAAAGAGCATCAACGAGTAGTACTCCCAACAACAAAATTGAAGGGGTGGCTAATTATTAGTCACCCCTCTTTTTTGGTTCTATTGGCAGGCAAAGCCCGACGCGATACCCGTTACTTTCGCTTTACGACGATACAACTCGATACCCTTCGCTCGCCTGCGTGGTCGAACTTCTTGTTGCGGCACGGATAACTAACCGTTCCCTCCGTTGCGCTCCACATCGACGACGAGCCGCCACCATCGAGGTTTATGGCGTCACGAAGCCCCAGCCACGCACAAATTTTGGTCAATTCGGTTATTGTCACACCCTCGGCATTACCCTCCGAGCGACCATCCACAACGATAAGATAGACATTTCCCCTCTTGTCTGTTCCGATTGCGGTGCGAGGGTGGCGTTGGGTGTAGGTATAGAAGGCTCCTACTGGTTTACCCCCTGCATTGTCCACCATACCCTTTGTGTAGGCGTCGTGGTCTATGCTCTTGCCCTCATCGATAAGCACGGGACCTGCAGCCAAAATGTTGTCGTACTTTGCATCGTAAGCACCCTCTTCGCCCGCCTTGCAGTAGTCGAGCAACACCTTGCGCTTGCCCACACAAATCAATCCATCAACGCGCTCCTTCTCGAAGTCGGCAGTAACGGCAAGATGCTCTCCGCCGAGTTTAAGGAAGGTCGATGGTTTGTCGATGCGTACATCCCAATAGCCCGCATTCACACCGAAATCTGCTCCGGCACCCGTTGCCGTTACCGAAAGGCGTGTATTCTTTTCGGGCTGCACGATGGTCGTCTTAAATCGCTTTGGCGAGTAGCGAATAACCGAAATGGTCTGGTACGAATTGAGGATATTTGCACGCAAAATGGTGTATCCCTGCGCCCCCTTTGGCAGTTTCAACTCGTGGCGAGTGGCGGTAACCAACTTCACCGAATCGGAAGTTTGCGCCGTTGCTGAGAATAGGAGCAACGATGCGACGATAAGTAGTAAATTTCGTTTCATACTCGTTTGTAGTTAGATTATTTTGTGACAAAAATATCTTTTTTGTGTGAAACCGCCAAATTTTAATAACTTTGCACTACAATTTGAGATATGGCAAAGCAAAACATCAACAAGACCAACGCAGCACGACTGCTCGACAAAGCAAAAATTGCGTACGAATTGATTCCCTACGAGGTGGACGAGAACGACTTGGCGGCAACGCACGTAGCCGAGTCGCTGGGCGAGCCTATTGAGCGCGTCTACAAGACACTTGTTTTGCGCGGCGACCGCAATGGACACTTCGTGTGCGTCATTCAGGGAGACAAGGAGGTCGATTTGAAGATTGCAGCAAAGGTTTCGGGCAACAAGAAGTGCGACCTTATACCTATGAAGGAGTTGCTCGCAACGACGGGATATATCCGAGGCGGCTGCACTCCAATAGGAATGAAAAAGCCATTTCCAACCTTTATTGACGAGTCGTGCTTGGAGTTCGACTACATCTACATAAGTGCCGGTCAGCGTGGTTTGCAGTTGCGCCTCTCGCCTACCGATTTGATAGCCTACACAGGTGCCAAAACCGAAAACTTAACACTCTAACGATATGAAAAAATTAGTTACAATGTTGCTTTTATTCTCCGCATTGGTGCTTCGCGCCGAGGAGCGTATGAACCACGATTGGTTGTTCCACATCGCAAACGACGCCACCGCAGACTACTCTGCCGAGAGCGTTGATTGCGCCGAGTGGCAGAGGGTGCGCCTTCCGCACACTCCACGCTACGAGAAATACTACCCTGGCGAACAGTGGCAGGGCGTGTGCTGGTATCGCAACACCATAGAGGTGGAGAAGTTGCGAGGCGAGCAGTGGTGGCTCAACATCGAGGGAGCAATGAATGTTGCTGACGTGTGGGTTAATGGCGTGCATTGCACCCATCACCTCGGAGGCTATCTGCCGGTAGCGGTTGATTTGACCGCCCATCTGCATAAGGGCAAGAACTCGATTGCAGTGCGTCTTGACAACAACGACAATGCAATTACGGGTCCACGACCAATCAAACGATTGGACTTCTTCTGGTATGGAGGTCTCTATCGCAATGTGTCGCTTATTCGTAAGGGCGAAGTGGCTATCACTCACCCATTTATCGACACTACGGCTGCCGAGGGTGGCGTCTTTGTAACCTACGGCAAGGTGAGCGAGAAGGAGGCAGAGGTGAATGTCGCCGTTTCGGTCGAGAACGACGGCAAGAGAGGTAAAAATATCGTCGTTGTAAACCGCCTCGTCGATGGCGAGAAGGTGGTTGCCGAGAGCCGCAACAACCAAAAACTCGGGGGTAAGAGCCGCACCACCGTTAAGGCAACGATGGTTGTGAAAAATCCGCGCCTTTGGTCGCACCTTTCGCCTGCGCGCTACACCCTGCAGACCACTGTCGAGGTTGACGGCAAAAAGGTAGACGAGGAGAGTATAAAGATTGGTATTCGCTCCATCGAGATTAAGGATAACGAGTTGTATGTGAATGGCAAAAAGAGCTTCTTGCGTGGTGTAAACCGCCACCAGTGCCACCCATACGTTGGCTACGCCGTATGCGACAATGCACAGGTGCGCGATGCGGTGCGTATTAAGGAGGCAGGCTTCGACTTTGTGCGCCTCTCGCACTATCCGCAATCGCCCGCATTTTTGGATGCGTGCGACTCGCTCGGAATCTTTGTGTTGAACTGCGTATTCGGTTGGCAATACTTCAACAAGAAGGATCCTCGTTTCCGTGAGTTCTGCTATCAGCAAACTCGTGATATGGTGCGTCGCGACCGCAACCACCCTTCGATTTTGGCGTGGGAGTCGTCGCTCAACGAGACCAAGCAACCGGCTGACTTTATCGCCGAGATGAGCCGCCTCGTACACGAGGAGTACCCCGCACCATACTGCTACTCGGCCGGTTGGCAGCGCGGTTGGGACATCTATGTAGAGTCGCGCCAGTTCCGCATATTCAACAATGTGAAGGATCACGATGTGCCACTTATCGTATCGGAGTATGGCGACTGGGAGTACTACGCAAACGATGGTGGACTGACGCAATATATTCGTAATTGGCGACAGAAGCCGGAACTCACCTCGCGCCAACTCCGTGAGCACGGCGAAAAGCGTATGGTGCAGATGGTCGAGAATGTGAAGACCGCACACACCGACAATCTCACCTCGGTAAAGGCTATGGCAGATGGTTTCTGGGTGATGTTCGACTACAATCGTGGCTACACCGACGAGATTGAGGCGTCGGGCGTGATGAGCCTCGACCGCCTGCCGAAATATGCTTACTACTACTATCGTTCGTTGCGCCCCGAGGGCGAGCCTATGGTCTACATAGCATCGTACCTCGACGAGAACTCGCCCGAGGAGAAGGCTATAATATCGAACTGCGAGGTTGTAAAACTTATCTCCAACGGCAAGGAGGTTGGAGAACTCAAATTTAATACCTGTGCAACTCCTTTGCATACCTTCCAAAAGGTTGCGTTGCCCGACTGCAACAACCTCACAGCCATAGGTTATCGAAATGGCAAAGAGGTGGCACGCCACACTGTGCTTGCGCCTGAGGCCATCACAAAGATTGACATCGAGGTTAGCGACTGCGGCATAGCACTCGGCAAAAACGATCAGGTTTTCGTCTACGTATATTTGAAGGATAAGAACAACACAACGCCAAACTTTACGGGTGGCGAGGTGCGCCTTGCGGTTGAGGGCGACGCCATCATCGAGGGCGACAACGTTTCGCCGTTCCGTGCCGGTGTGGCATCGTTTGTGGTGCGCACGGGCGACAAGGGTGGTGCTGTAAAACTAAGAGCCGAATACGGCACAATGACCGACTCGGCTCAGGTTTCGTTCTAACCGCTACGTGTAGCGGCAACTCTATTTCTCGAATGAACTTGGTGCTGGAAATTGCGAGTCCAAGAAGTTGACCATCTCTTGAACATCTGCACTCGAAGCCTTCTCGTTATCATTTACGCAAATCATAACCGGATTGTATTTCTTGAGTACAGACTCGTAATTTCCAGTATTGAGTTTTATGCAGCGTGAATCGCTCGCAAAGCGGTTTGTGAAGGCCGCAACCACCGTTTGCCACACTCCTCTTATCTGGTTGTATCTGCCCACTTTGCACATCTGGGCGTGACCCGAAACAACCATATAGTAACTCACAAAGCAGCGTTGCATATCGTCTTCGTGGCGAAAACGGTGATGTGCCGTCGCTGCCCACGCCTCCTTGTATAAGTTGTTCACACAATGGGTATAATCGCTCTTCAGGTAGGCGTCGAAGTTGTGGTGCGGCGCAAATGTGATAAGTGTGCCAAACATCTCGTTTATAAGGTCTTGCATACGACGAATGATGCTTCGATACTCGCCTCGGCGGTGGGCCTTTGCACGATTGAATGGCACTAATCGAACCTTTGCCTTGCCCTCCTCAAAGAAAAACTCGGGATTGACCGGCTTGACAAACAGAGTGTCGTCGTTGCCCAGAATAAAATGTTCGCTCAAACCTGGTATTCGATGGATGCAACTCTCGATTGCCTGACTATTAAATGTAGGCAGAGCATCCTCCGGCATAATCTCGGAGTGGTCCACGATGGTAACCTTGGGGTTCGAGGTGTCGAGCCACTCGGGGCATTGACCATCGGTAACAATATAGATGTGATTTATCCACGGAGCATACTTCTCGACCGAGCGCAACGAGTAGCGCAACTCGTCGTTGTTGCGCCAACGCACACTACCCAACACCTGTGTTGAGAGGTTGGCCGAAGGGTTATATCGCTCCTTTTTTTGCATCCATACGGGGTCGCTACTATCCACCCACATATAGACCAAATCGATGGGAAAGTTCTTCATCTTCGAAACTGCTATTCTATTCCAATGCGCCTTCGAATGCAGGATAGAATCATCTCTAAATCACTCTTGGATGCCATATCCAACGAGTTAAAGCAGGCGAATTTGCAATTTGGGTTATTGGTAAACGAATCTAATTTCTTCACTATGTAATCTGTTTCCTTTTTGGGCTTTAGGTAGAACAGGTTATCCTTTACTGGCTTCAGCACAACACGCCCCTGACGATATAGCGCAATATACTGCAGTTGCTGCGGATTGAACTGCGAAGGGTGGCGGAAACGATGCGAGATGTTACGCACCAAAACATCTTGGTTCTCGGAGAAGTACTCCTCGTAGAATCGGCGCAACAAGCCCTTTGGCGTGTGATCCATTTTCAAAAAGAAACTTCTCTGACCAAGAGTCTTTGCTGCGTTGAGCATTGTCTGCTTGTAGGATACCGCCTGCGAGCCATCTTTGCGATATTTGAAAAGGCGCGTAAATGCGGTGAGGAGGTAACTCTTGCGCGAAGCGTAGCAGACAATGCCATCCTCGCCCGAGAAGAAGTCTTCGGGCGTAACCGGCGCACCAAGCACCAAATCGTCGTTAAACTCGATAAACTTATCGCTCAGGTTGGGTATGCGCCACGTCATCGACTCGATGGAGATAGAGTTGAATGTTGGCAAATACTCCTCGTAACCCCTGAATATGCACTTGTGGTCGACAATCTCCACGGGGATATACCCCTCGGGGAAGTGTTGCGACAAGAGAGGCTCCAAGTTGGGATTTTGCTCGTCGGTGACAATATATATCTTATTGATCCAAGGGGCAAAACGGTTAATCGACGCTACGCAATAGAATATCTCGCCAATGCTTCTGAATCGGGTAGCACCGGCAACATTCTCCTCTGCAACCATCTTGGGCGTAACAAAGAGTTGGCGTTTGGCCCTATGGCGAGGGTCGTCGCCATCAACCCAAGTGATAACGGCGTCTATCTTCTCTCTCATAGTTCGTACTTCGATTTTTGTGGGAAACGCTCCTCGAAGGCATTAAGAAGTGCCGTGCGCAACTCCACATATCGCTCCTCGGAGAGTTGAACGTCGTTGATGCAGACCAACTTGTGTGACGGATTGGTAATAAACTCGTGCAACCTCTTCGCCGAGGTCATTCCCACCGAAAAGTGCTTCTTCGAAAGTCGTTTATTGACAAGTCGCCCCCTCAAGTACATATAGTCGAGGAAGAGGTATTGGTTGAGATTCTCTCCATTGCGCACCTTCGACATCGAGGTCTTAGATATCTCCTCGGGCACCTTTGCGCACACATCCTCGCACTCGCTCTTGAACATCGGCGTGCAGATATGTTGCGGACGGAGGAAACAGAGGCGAGGTTTCAGCCCCAAAGCCTTGCGAGCAAAGTGGTCGGAGTTGCGACAAATACGCTTAAACATATCCCACACAACAAGATGATACGACATTCCGAGGAAACACTTTCCACCCTCAAAGAAGTCGGTAGGCTCACAACGCTGCATTGGGAATAGGTCGTCATTGAAGTAGAGGTACTCCTCGTCCAATCCATCGATGCGGTGGAGGTGCATCTCGATAGGGTTGCAGTTGAACGTTGGGAGATACTCGGCAGGGATAATATCCTTGTGAAGCACCACATGTACCTCATTGCGATTTACCCATTCTGGCACTTGGCTCTCGTGCGAAACCACGAGATGTACCTTGCGGATAAACGCCATATTCTCTGCAATACCACGAAAGAGGTAGCGCAGCGTACCCCAATCACGAAAACGCTTCTCGAGCACCGGTTGATTGGTGTGCTTCTCGTAGTCGCTCTGCCACACAGGGTCCAGCCCATTTACATATGTGATAACTATATCCACGTTACTCTAAGTTTTTCCGACTCAACAACTATACAACTACAAAATTAACGAATTTATTTCGTTTTGCAACGCCAACGGCTCTTTTTGTTGCAAAATTCCTCTGCCGTGGCATAGTTTTTACTTATGTATGGATAAGAATTTATGATTTGCATTGTCCGAAATAGTTTCGTAACTTTGTAATAGCAAAAAGAAAAGTAAAACTCTTAAAACTTTAAATACTATGGCTGTTAAATTTTATGTTTGCCAACATTGTGGCAATGTCATTCAGAAGGTTGTTGATTCGAAGGTTCCGGTTGTATGCTGCGGCGAGAATATGCAGGAGTTGGAGCCTAATACGGTGGATGCGAGCAACGAGAAGCACGTTCCGGTTGTGACAAAGATCGACGACTGTCATATTAAGGTTGAGGTGGGTAGCGTGGCACACCCAATGTTGCCCGAGCACCACATCGCATTTATCTACGTCGAGACCGAGAAGGGCGGCATCCGCATCGACTTGACCGACAAACCCGAGGCTGTCTTCTGCGTATGCGACAGCAAACCTATCGCTGTCTACGAGTACTGCAACCTCCACGGCTTGTGGAAGACTGAGTTGTAGACGAAATAAAACCCTCTTTAACGATAAAACCAACCCCGAATCCGAGGTTGGTTTTATCTTTTATTAGCACAACGTTCTGACTACTTCTGCTCGTTGGCGTTGGTAAGCGGTTTGCCCTGATACTCGCCAGTGAGCGTGTTGAGGAATGCAACAATCAAATCCTCCTCCTCGTCGGTCAACTCTACGCCCGACTGATAGGTACCCATTGCACATACAGCCTCCTTGAGTGAGGTGCGGGTGCCGTCGTGGTAGTATGGCCACGTGAGTGCCACATTGCGAAGGCCCGGAACCTTGAAGCGATGGCGGTCACGCTCAACGCCGGTCTGCTTGTAGCGACCATTGTCCTCCTCGGTGAGAGCCAAACCTCTGTCAGCGAAGTAGTGCTTGCGCAAGCCCATCAACTCATAGGTCTCGCCTCCGAGGTTCTTACCCACGTGGCACGTTGCGCAGTTGTACTTCTTGAAGAGTTCGTAGCCCTGTAACTCCTCGGCTGTGATAGCCGCATCGTCGCCACGTAAGTACTTGTCGAAGCGAGAGTTAGGGGTGATGAGTGTGCGCTCGAACTGCTCGATAGCATCGGTAATTGTCGCCTGCGAGATACCCTCGGGATAGACCTTCTTGAACTCGCGAGCGAAGGTTTTATCCTTGTTGAGTTTGGCAACAATAGCATCGAAATTAGGCGAAGCCATCTCCACCGGATTTACCGGAGGTCCGGCAGCCTGATCGGCGAGGGTTGCAGCACGACCATCCCAGAACTGCACAAAGTTGTAGACAGCGTTGTAAACTGTCGGTGCATTTACGCCACCCAACTTGCCCTCAACACCCTCGGAGTACTGTTTGTTGTCCACACCGGCAGTGTTCAATCCGTGGCACGAAGCGCACGAAATGGTGTTGTCAACCGAGAGGCGTTTGTCGTGATAGAGTTTGAAGCCCAACGCAGCCTTTGCCTCGTCGTAAGGCAGGCTCAAATCGATTGGACGTACTGGCTCGGCGGCGCGGTCGCCCGTCAAACCGTCGTTGTAGTAGGCTTGACGATAGGCTGCAGCCCACTCGAGAATCACATCGCGCTTGGCGTTTGTCATACGACTACCCCAATGTACCAAATAGTACTTCGCCATAGGCATACGCTTGTCGAGAGCCACCTTCTCGACCTTGGCAACATCCACAGGGTTGAAGTTGTTCTCGCCCGATAGCAACATCTGCCACATAGGCTCCATATCGAAGGCGCGATAGCCCTCGTTGATATCCTTCTTCATCACATCGCCCACAACAGGCAACGAGAAGTAGGCTGGCAACTCGGGTTTTGCCGAGTGGCACATCAAGCAACCTCCCTTGTCAAAGATTGCCTCCACGCGTTCGTTGAGCGGAAGCTCCGCCGAAGGCACTCGATCCATAAAGCGAAATACCGCCACTGCGACAATCGCAACAACCAGAGCAGAATAGAGTAATTTTTTCTTCATAGCAACTCCTTTTTTAATGGTTAATTATTGATTATATGTGTGTACACTTTTTGCGGCTGAAGGGAGGTAGTTTACTCCGTACCAGCACATTTGTAGCGAGAGAAATGCCACAATCAGCAGCGCGCAGAACGTCTTTGTGGCACGCACGCGCAACAATCGTAGGTGTATTGCTGCGAGGTACAAAAACCACGTAGCCGCAGCCCACGCCTCCTTTGCATCCCAACTCCAATACTCGCCCCACGCCTGTTTTGCCCACAACGAGCCGGTCAGCATTCCCACCGTGAATAGCGCAATACCTCCGCCGAGGAGGTTATCTATAGCCCGCAACACGCTCTCGTCCTGTTTGACGAGGTAGTAAATTGCGACGAGCGTTGCCACACCAAGCAGTGCATACGAAAACATATAGACCGCCACGTGAGGCATAAACCACGCACTCTGCAACGCCGGCATAAGACTCTTGTCGTGGAGTTCGGGGCGAGCAATGTTTATCACCATAAAGACTACGGAGAGAAGCGTCGAAAAACTCAACACCCATCGAAAACGCCATCGTGCATATGTCGCCACGCCCGCCACCAGCAGAAATAGCGAGTACCAGAGTCGTGTCTCGCCCATAGTTCGCATCGGAGGGCGACAGAGTCCCACCCACAACAACACAACAAATGCCGAGAGGACGACCACAGCAAGCACCGAGCAGGTTAGGGCAACCGCACGCCTATTGCACAAGGCAAAGAGCGCACCAACCACCGCCAAGAGAGCGGTTGCTGAGGCAAACCATATAAACTCACTCCACCCTATCATCTTTCGCTATCTCTTATACCCTCGCAAAAACAACATCATAACCCCAAGTAGCAACATTGCCACACCGACGATTGAAACCGCCTTCCACGGCTCGCGCACAATCTGCACCACGCAACCATCCTCCGCATAGTTGACCAAATATATATCCTCGCCATACCTATGCGAGTATGGGCTATTTACCGCTATCGTTACCACCCTGTCGTCCACCGCTACGGTTGCGGTGTACTGCTGTGGAGAGCCATTTTCAGCCCTGTCGACATCAAACTCTTCGAGGCGCAACTCGTAGTCGAGAAAGTGGTTCGCACCACGCTCATCGACAGCAACACGAGATGGTGTGCAACAAACTTGCATACGCAGAATTTGTTTGTCGGGCGCACCAAAAAACATCGCAACCAAAGCGAGCCATAGACCAACGTGCGTAATCAGAAATCGCCAACGCACTCCACCCTCGTTGCGCCACCCACGAAGGATGACAAGCGTAAGTGTGGAAAGCACATAGAGCGACCCTCCAGCAACCATCCTCGAGGCTGTCGTCGGCTCGCTCTGCAACCCCATAGCAATGGCAATAGCCACAGCCACGGCGATGGCTATGTATGTAGCCTCGGCAGAGAGCAGAAAGCGCACAACAGCACTCTTTGAGCGACGTCTATACCCCTCAACCACCAACGCAAGCCACAGCACCGCAAAGAGCAGATTCATTGGCGCAGCAAAAAAGGCAACAGGCACATCGCCAAGTAGCCACTGCGCCACAAACAACGCAACAGCAACCGATGCAAGCACCACATAGGGCATATTTTTGCTCAGAAATCTCTTCATTTTCCTATATTCCCGAATGTAAAGATAGTAATTTTTTGTCGAATGCAATATATTATCCCAATATTTCGTATATTTGTCGTATGATAAAGGGGTTGTTGAAAAATTTAGGTTTTTGGATTATTGTGGCTATGGCAGCCGGCGTGGTAGCCGGCGTGGCTATGGGCGAACAGGCGAGCATATTCGCTCCGCTTGGCACGCTGTTCATCCAACTTATAAAGATGTTGGTGGTGCCTTTGGTCAGCATATCCATCGTCGCCGGAGCAGCATCGCTCGGCAGTAGCCGCTCTGCCGGCAAAATTGGAGTTGTGAGCATTGGCTACATACTCCTGACCACAGTCATATCTATCCTCATAGCCATCGCAGCAGGCGTATTGTTCGCTCCCGGAGCCAATTTGAGTGCCGACAACATCGCATCGCTTGTGCCACAGGGTGCCGATGCGGGCAGACCAACCGACCTCTCGTTTTGGGATACTATAATCGGGATGATTCCCGCCAACCCGATAGCCGCATTTGCCGAGGGCAACATCCTGCAAATCATAGTGTTTGGACTATTTCTGGGCTTTGGCATTGCTGCACTCGGCGAGGAGAAGCGCACAAAGGTGTGCAACGGGTTAAACTATCTGCTAGAGGCTCTCGTTTGGTGCATCGGCAAGGTTATGTGGGTGGCACCAATCGGCGTTTTCGGTTTGATGGCAGAGGCTATGGGAACATTCGGCTTCGACATTCTGCTGAAGGTTATAAATCTGTTGTGGGTCGATGTGGTTGCGGTCGTGGCGATGGGTGTTATAGTCTATCCTCTCACGATTGCGCTATTCTCGAACGTCGGCATCAAAGAGTTCTTCTCGGCTATGGTGCGACCTCAGGTTGTAGCCTTCTCGACAGCCTCGTCGATGGCTACGCTACCTGTAACTATGGCTGCGTGCGATAGGATGGGCATATCGAAGCAGGTTACAGGCTTTGTCGCTCCGCTCGGGGCAACCATCAATATGACGGGCAACGCCATCTACTACACGTTGGTGGCTATATTCTTCGCGCAGATATATGGCATAGAACTGGGTGTGGCGCAATATGTCGCTATCGCCGTTACCGCATCGTTGGGCAGCATTGGTCAGGCCGGTGTTCCGGGCCCTACGCTGATGGTTGTGGCGGTGTTGGCCTCTGCCGGCATTCCGATTGATGCCCTACCTCTGCTCTACGCCCTCGACCGCCTATTCGATATGATACGCACCGTACTGAACATCACGGGCGATGCAGCGTGTGCGGCGGTAACCGATAAGTTTGCAAAATAGAAAATTAGAACAATATGGAACAGATTGAGTATTTCGACACATTCGAGAACAACCTTATCAAAGAGTTGTTACGACTTTGTACCTCGCACAAGATGCTGGAGGGAACGCTGCTCGCATCGGAGGACTTGGACGAGCGTTGGAAGGAGTATGCGCCCGAGTATATGGCAGATGCTGTACCTCAGGTAAACGCCTTTCCGGCTGCAGCGATAGCGTGGGCAGGATATGTTGGTATGGCCGTTGCACACCGTTGGGACGAAGATTGGGCGCAGTACGCCACCGAGCCTTACGAGAAGTTACACGGCGAGCAGGGCTTCGACGATATGGACGAGCATATATTGCAGAATGTGTTGGGGTTGTCGCTCGAGAGCGAGGAGGCGAAGAAAATCGAGGATATGATGCGCCGTTGTGCCAACACCGCCATAACCTACATCCGCCGCGAAGAGACCGAGGCTCAAAGCACTAAAGCGTTCTACATCTTTGCACGCACCACACGAGTGCTGTTCCGCATTGGCGCAGCAATGGAGTTGCACCGACTCGGCTATAAGTTCGAGAAGGTGAATGTTGGCGAGGCGTAATCGCGGCCAACGCAAAAGGTCAGAAGGTTCGAAGCAACGACGAACAAACAAAAATAAGAGGCTGAAAATCAGCCTCTTATTTTGCGTAAAGGAAATCACTATGCGTTCGGCAAATATGCGTTCGGCAAATCTCCCTTATACTCTCCTGGAGCCTCCTCGCGCTGCTTGTATCCCAACGGCTTTGTTGTCTCTATGCTATCTTTTGTAGAGTGCTCGTAACCACAGCACGGACAGCGGTACAAATCGGAATAGTGCTTTACAATGGTCTTGGTTGTACCTTTAGATCTTCTCCAGCCAGTAGCCACGCTACTCTCACCAACCTTGTGACCATACTTGTCGTAGGTGGTTGTAGTTTTATAGCCCGTCGCTACATCGGTGTCGAAATCGTGATAGCTAATCGTGGTCGAATCGATAGTGCGACCAACATATATATCATCAACATACTTCTTACACTCCTCACAAGAGTATCGTTTGCGGCGCGCCAACACAAACCACGCAGAAAGCAGGGATATAACGATAATCATACCCGTATTGATAAGCCATTTGTCGACATCGTTTGCGCTATAGAGGCTGTAGCAGGTGTAGAATAGACCAAAACCCGCAACAACCAAAAGGTCGAAAAAGAGCGCAAATACCCAGCGGAGATATCGGTAGTATGGCAGATAGAGCAATGCGTAGCACAACACATACGAAACGATAGGCACGACAGGTAGGGTCCACCAATACAACCCGTCCTGATTGAAGGCAGTCAGAGCAATACACGCCGCCGAAAGACATACATAAGTTTTGATTTCGCCGTAGGTGTTGCGCTGTTTTGCCGTTTTTCGAAGCACCACAAGATAGAGCAACGAGAGTCCCAAAGCCACACAACTGACAACAAACAGTCCGGTGCCCACTGCAGATCCAAAGGCTATTATTTCTTGGTCGGTCAAATTGCGGAGAACCTCGTTTATTTTTTCGATAGTGGCATCTGCCCAAGGCTGCAAGCCTTCTAATAGGGTGGTCAAGAAGTTGGAAAACGTGTCGTACGCAGCCGCCCAGTAGACAAAGAGTCCGAGCAAAATAAGAGATATAAAACGGGTAAACTTTATATTCATAAGAGGAAGTTTTATGGTTAACCTTTTGCAAATATACAAAAAACAGAACACGAAACCTACGAAATACCCATAATTTTGCAAAAAAATTCGGAAAAACAGACCACCTCAACCCCCTGCTCTGTTTTATGATAATCATTCGCCCCCGAAAAAAGTTTTCCTTTTTCCGTTTGTTTTATTAACTTTGTGGCGTATTGTGTCCCTTTGGGACAAAAGATTCGAAAATAGAGAAACAAAAAGATAAAAAATCTATGAACGAAAAGATTATTGCTCTCACGCAAGAGGTTGAGGCTTTTGCCCCAAAATCGTTGGCTGAGATTGAAGAGTTCCGAATCAGAATGGTCGGAAAGAAGGGCGAAATGACAGCCCTTATGGATGAGTTTAAGACGGTTGCGCCCGAGTTGAAGCGAGAGTTCGGTCAGAAACTGAACGCCCTGAAAAACAGCATCCTCGCAAAGATAAACGAGCAGAAGGAGATTCTCGAGCAGAGTGCTGCTTCGGCTCCGCAAATCGACGATATGTCGCGTCCTGGCTCGGCTGAGCAACTCGGCTCGCGCCACCCAATATCGCTCGTGAAGCAGGAGATTATCGACATCTTCTCGCGCCTCGGCTACACCGTAGCGGATGGTCCCGAGATTGAGGACGACAACCACGTATTCTCGCGCTTGAACTTCCCTATGGAGCATCCGGCTCGCGATATGCAAGACACCTTCTTTGTGGAGAAGGCTGGCTCGGAGCCGTCGGCAGACGATGTACTGTTGCGTACCCACACCTCGTCGATTCAGGTGCGTACGATGCAGCAACAACAGCCACCTATCCGCGTAATATGCCCTGGTCGTGTATTCCGCAACGAAGCCATTTCGTATCGCGCACACTGCATTTTCCACCAGGTAGAAGGTCTATACATTGACAAGAACGTGTCGTTTGCCGATATGAAGCAATCGTTGCTATACTTCTCGAAGGAGCTCTTCGGCGAGAAGACACAGATTCGCATGCGCCCATCCTACTTCCCATTCACCGAGCCTTCGGCAGAGTTGGACGTGTCGTGCAACCTCTGCGGTGGCAAGGGCTGCCCTGTATGTAAGGGTACCGGTTGGTTGGAGATTATGGGTTGCGGTATGGTAGACCCTAACGTATTGGAGGCTAACGGCATCGACTCGAAAGAGTACTCGGGCTTCGCCTTTGGTATGGGAGTTGAGCGTATTGCAATGTTGAAGTTTGGAGTGAAGGATTTGCGCCTCTACTTCGAGAACGACGTGCGCTTCCTCCACCAATTTGACTCGGTGTTATAAGTTTGTAAGATGAAGAGGTTGTGTGCCATACTACTCGTAGCGTTGCTCTGCTGTGGTTTTGTTCCGCAGCACCCTCGAGCGCGCGAGATAACCACCTCGGAGATGTATGCCGAGGCGATAAAGGCACTAACCATCAAACGCGACACACTGAATGCCCTCGGAGCGTTGGAGGCTATATTCCAACGCGACTCGAACCACGCTCCTGCGCTCTATCAACTATCCCGCATAACGCGAGTTCCCGAAAATGCCGTTGGGTATGCCGAGCGAGCCTATCGCTCCGACACAAGCAACTACTACTATCTGGAGAACCTGGGCGAACAGTTGATAGATGCAGACGAGTTGTCGCGAGCAGTTCCTATCTTCAAAAAGATAGTTCAGCGCAGCACCAACCCCAACCACTTCCGCATACTCGCCATCTTGCTGGGCCAAGCCAAGAATACGGAGGAGGCTTTGGCGGTGTTGGATAGTGCCGAGGTGCGCTTTGGTCGCATCCCGCAAATGAGCAAGATGCGCCAACACTACCTACTACGCACAGGCAGGCTTTTGGAGGCGGAGGCGGACGCAAAAAAGAGCGTCAAAGAGGCTCCCTATTTGGCAGAAAACCACGTCGCTCTCGCCAACATCTACGCCTCGACTCGCCGAGATTCGTTGGCTGTGGTGTCGTACCAAAACGCCATAGCGGTGGATTCGTTGGATGTAAATTCGTGGTTGGCCCTCGCCAACTACTACGACCGCAAGAACGATATGTCGTCGTACCTCTCGCTCCTGCCTCGCATCTTCGCATCGGATCAGTTGGCGTTAGAGGATAAAATCAGCGAGTGGAAGGTGCTCATATCCGACAGAGAGAATTATGGCAAATACTACGACTGGTACAACCTCATAATCAAAGAGTTGCTCGTCCTCAACCCCAACAACCGCGAAGTCACATACCTCTATTTCGACCACCTCTTAGCGTCGGGCGAAAAGGAGGCGGCTGTGCAACTTATCAAAAACCTCGCAAAGAGAGAGAAGCCGACACAGAAGGAGTTCGAGTACATAATCTATTTGGAGGAGGCTCTCGAACGTCCCGACTCTATGGCGCACTACATAGACCTCGCCACAAAGCAACTCGCCAACAACTCCTACTTTTTGATGATGAAAGGGTCTTTGGCAGAGCAGAAGAAGGAGTTCGACAAAGCAGCCGAGATTTATAGGCAGGTGTTGGAGAAAACACACGACAATCAGAAACGTAGTAGCGTATGGGCGGGGTTGGCTCGTTTGGAGTGGCTTCGCAACAATATGAAGGAGTGTTACAAAGCCTTCGACAAGGCGTTGATGTGCGTCAAGGGCAACGACACTCTTCGCAGCGACCTCTACGCTCTACTCGGCGACATCGAACACGAACGAGGCGAAATGGAGCGAGCATACAAAGCCTACGACAAGGCGCTGAAGTGCAATGCCGACAACAGCGGGGTGCTGAACAACTACGCCTACTATCTCTCGTTAGAGGAGCGCGAGTTGGAGCGAGCGTTGCAGATGGTTGACCGCGCACTCGAACTCTCGACAAAGAACACCACCTACCTCGACACGAAGGCGTGGGTACTCTACAAACTCGGTCGTTATGCCGAGGCGAAAAAAGTTATGCAGCAGGCCTTATCGCTCTACCGAGGCAAAGACCACACCTACGCGCTCCACTATGGCGACATTCTGCACGCTTTGGGCGAGGAGTTTATGGCAAAGGTGTATTGGCGTAAGGCGTTGGAGCAAGGTGCCGACAAAGAGGAGATAGAGCGACGTTTTGCACCCCAAAAGAGAGAACAAAAATAGATAAGCGATGGTGAAGAGACTCTACATACTAACCCTAATGATGCTATGGCTCGCCAGCCCCGCAGTTGCTCAAACCGACAAGATTGAGCAACAACGCAAGGTTATTGCCAAGTTGGAACAGAGCATTGCCAAGGAGGAGAAGGAGTTGGAGCGCCTGAAGAAAAATAAGGCGTCGGCAGAGGTGCAGGTGGCATCGCTCACCAAACAGATTGAGCGTCGAAACGCCCTTATCCGCGAAACCTCGCGACAGATATCACGCCTGACCAAAGAGGTCGAGGCTTCCGAAAAACGCCTCAAGTCGCTCGGTGGACAACTCACAGAACTCGATAAAAATGTGGGCGAGGTGGTGCGCACAGCCTACCGCAACTACCGCTATCAAGACTACTTAACCTATCTCTTCTCGGCAAATAGTTTTGCCGATATTGTACGCCGTGTGGCTATGTTGAGGGTGGCGACAGAGTATCGCGTGGAGCAGATAAATCATATCTCGGAGGTGCGCAGCGATGTTCAGGCGGAGCGAAACACCCTCGCCAAGCGTCGTGAGGAACTCTCTGCGACCAAGCGTCGTTTGGATGCGCAACGCACCCGCCTACGCGCTGACGTAGAGGCAGCAAAGAGGACCATAAGCAAGATGTCGAGCAAGCAGAAGGAGGTTTTACGCTCGAAGATGGCACACGAGGAGCAACTCGATGCGGCAATCAACGTGTTGCGTAAACTAATCAAGGGCAATAAGGCCGGAGCATCGTTCTCGGCAAAGACCACAGGGTTGAATCTGCCTGTTGTGAGCGGCAAGGTTAAGCGCTACAAGGGCAATATGGCGGAGATTACGGGCAAGGAGGGCGCAGCCGTAACCTCCATCTACGAGGGTAAGATTGTCGACGTAAAACGCAATAAGGTGACCAACAAATACGATGTGTTTATCGCTCACGGTGAGTATATTACATCCTACGCCAACCTCTCAGCCGTAACGGCGTCGAAGGGGGCCATAATCAAGAGAGATCAGCGCATAGGCACCATCGGCTCGGCGGTGAACATATCAACGATGGAGTTGGAGTATAAGATTATTTTCGGAGTCTACGCTCCATCGCCCGACGTGAAGTTGTCGGCAGCAAACCTATTCAAAAAATAGCAGATATGGATATCTCTTTCTACACCGACGACTGCAACTACCGCCTACCGCAAAAGCGACTTATGCGCCGTTGGCTGCGCGAGGTGGCACACCAAGAGGGCGGCTACGAAATTGCCGAAATTTCGTATGTTTTCTGCTCGGCGGAGCGTCATCGCGCGATGAATATTGAGTTCCTCGGGCACGACTACTTCACCGATATCATAACCTTCGACGATAGCGATTTGAAGGAGGGCTACATCGCCGGCGACATCTTTATCGACATCGAAACGGTGCGTGACAACGCCCGACTATATGGCGCAACGGCCCGTCAGGAGATGCTGCGCGTGATTGTTCACGGCGTACTGCACCTCTGCGGTCAGAAGGACAAAACCCCTCGCGCCGAGAAGCAGATGCACAAGAAGGAGGATAAGTATCTCGCTCTTTTAGAGCAAATGCAGAATGCAGAATGCAAAATGCAAAATTAGAGGAGGTTTTTATGATTCAAAAGTTCGATGTTATAGTAGTGGGTGCGGGACACGCAGGTTGTGAGGCGGCTTCGGCGGCGGCACGACGAGGTTGTCGCACACTTCTGGTAACGATGGATATGACCAAGTTTGCCTCGATGTCGTGTAATCCCGCCATTGGCGGAGTTGCAAAGGGACAAATCGTGCGCGAAATAGACGCCCTCGGAGGCGAAACGGGCATAGTTACCGACCTGACAACCATTCAGTTCCGCATGCTCAATCGCTCGAAGGGTGCAGCGATGTGGAGCCCACGAGCGCAGTGCGACAAGGCCGCCTTCTCGGCAGAGTGGAGACACCGCCTCGAAAATCGCGAAAACCTCTTTATCTGGCAAGATTCCGTAACAGAGATACTCTTTGATACCGAGGGGGCGAAACCGCGCGCAAAGGGCATAAAAACGCAAATGGGCGTGGAGTTCGAGGCAAAGGCGATAGTGCTGACCGCCGGAACATTCCTCTCGGGACTGATGCACTGCGGTCGCAATAACGCGGGCGGAGGTCGTGCTGGCGATGCGGCATCGTACGGCGTAACCGAAAGCATTGTAAATCAAGGCGTTGAGGTTGGCAGAATGAAAACGGGAACGCCCGCGCGCCTCGATGCACGCACCATAGACTTTTCGATACTAGAGAAGCAGCCCGGCGACGAAAACCCGTCGAAGTTCTCCTTCTCGGACGAGACAGAGCCGGTACGCGAGCAGATGCCGTGCTATCTGGTCTACACCTCGCAGGAGGTACACGACACCCTCCGCACAGGTTTCGAGGAGTCGCCCCTATTCAATGGCACAATCAAGGGCATTGGCCCGCGCTACTGCCCGAGCATCGAGGATAAGTTGCGAACATTTGCCGATAAGGAGCAGCACCAACTATTCCTCGAACCAGAGGGTCGCACAACCAACGAGTACTATCTTAACGGCTTCTCGTCGTCGCTGCCATACGAGGTGCAACTGTCTGCCCTTCAGCAGATTAGGGGCTTGGAGAAGGTTCACGCCTACCGCACAGGCTATGCCATCGAGTACGACTACTTCCCACCAACGCAGTTGAAGCACTCGTTAGAGAGCAAACTCATTGATAATCTGTACTTTGCGGGACAGGTAAACGGCACAACAGGCTACGAAGAGGCGGCAGCGCAGGGTCTTTTGGCAGGCATCAACGCCTCGCTACGAGTTGAGGGCACAGAGCCGATAATCTTACAGCGCGATGAGGCATACATCGGGGTGTTGATTGACGACCTTGTGATGAAGGGGGTTGACGAGCCATACCGAATGTTCACATCGCGTGCCGAGTACAGAATTTTGCTTCGACAGGATAATGCCGACCGACGACTCACTCCTCTCGGACATAAATTGGGGTTAATTTCCGATTCGCGCTACGAAAAATTCAACGAAAAAATTTCGCGCGTAGATTCGCTTATTTCGTACACTCGTCAGCAGAGCGCGAAAATATGCGAAATTCAAAACTACTTGATTTCGCTCGGTTTGCCCGAAATTTCGCAGGGCAAGAAGATTTTCGACCTCGCACTTCGCAACGATTTGACACTCGCAGGTTTGGTGGAGGCTCTGCCAAAACTCAAAAAGTTCGTCAAAGAAAACGGCATAACCGACGGAGATATTGAGGAGGCGGAGATAGAGATTAAGTACAGCGGATATATCGAACGCGAGCGACAGGTAGCAGAAAAACTACACAGATTGGAAAATATCGCCATTCCCGAGGGATTCGACTACTCGTCAATGCAGTCGCTAACCATCGAAGCGCGCCAAAAACTCAACCGCATCCGCCCGACAACCATAGGTCAGGCATCGCGTATTCCGGGCGTTTCGCCAGCCGATGTAAACGTGTTGCTGGTGAAGTTTGGCAGATAGTGTTCCACGTGGAACAATCGAATAGAAAAACAAAAGGGCTGTTCCACGTGGAACAGTCCTTTAATATTCTATATTGGTATGGCAAACTACTCTACCACAACACACCAATTATGGATATCGGAAACTCGTCCGTATTGCACATCCTGCAACGACTTGTACAGGTCGAGCAACACCGGACCAACCTCGTCGCCATAGTGAATATGCTGATTGGTGTCTGGGTCGAAAACATTGCCAAGTGGGGTGATAATTGCACCCGTACCACACGCTCCACACTCCTCGAAAGTTGGCAATTCGGCAACATCCACAGGTCGCTGCTCCACAACAAAACCCTTATCCTCAGCGAGTTGCATCAACGAGTCATTGGTAATCGAAGGCAGAATCGAAGGCGATTTTGGGGTGATATAACTATTACCTTTTATCGCAATAAAGTTTGCTGCGCCACACTCCTCAATATAGCGATGCTCAACAGATTCGGTGTAAAGCACCGCACTATACCCCATCTCGTGCGCCTCCTCATACGAAAGCATACTCGAAGCATAGTTTCCACCCACCTTCACATCGCCAGTACCGAGTGGCGCCGAGCGATCCTGATTGCGATTTACGATAGCATTGATTGGTCGGATGCCATCTTTGAAATAGGGTCCAACGGGCGTTGCAAAGACGCAAAAACCAGCCTCTCCAGATGGGCGCACCGTCAAACGAGGGCGCGTACCAAAGAGAACAGGGCGAATATAGAGCGCAGCACGCGACTCGTAAGGTGGCAAAAACTCAAGATTTCGGCGAACGACATCCACACACGCCTCGACAAATTCGTCAGCAGAAACCATTGGCAAACACAACTTACGCGCACCTGCGGCCATTCGCGCGGCGTGGGCATAGGGGCGAAAAATTCGCACCTTGCCATCCACTCCACGAAATGCTTTGATGCCCTCAAACGCCTGTAAACCATAGTTTAAGCACGCCGAACACATATGCACGGGGATATACTCACTCGTTGTATATTCAGGAGCAGACCATTCGCCATCCTTAAAATAGCGTCGGAGGTTCTCCCCACCCGTTTCATTGAAATCGAAACTCAGTTCGTCCCAATTCATCATCTTCCTCTCTTCCAATATGTTACACAAAGTTGTTCCACGTGGAACATCGGAAAATGTTAGCCTACCATTGCACCGCTGTTGGTCTTTTCGTTTGGCTGAACCAAACGCAAAGCACCAGTCGCATCCTCCGCCATAAGAATCATACCCTGCGAGGTGATACCCTTAAAATCGCGAGGAGCGAGGTTTACCAACACCAACACCTGCTGACCAATCAGCTCCTCTGGCGAGAAATGCTCGGCAATACCCGACACAATAGTGCGCTTATCGATACCTGTGTCGATAGTCAATTTGAGCAGCTTCTTGGTCTTTGGCAACTTCTCTGCCTCGAGGATAGTCGACACACGAATGTCCATCTTCTGAAAATCGTCGAACGAACACTCCTGCTTCTGAGGCTCTGCCTTAACCTCGGCTGCAGCATTCTGCTTGGCAATCTCGGCGAGGCGATCGAGCTGTTTCTGAATCACGTCGTCCTCAATCTTCTCGAAGAGCAACGAAGGCTCTCCAATTTGGTGTCCGGCAGCGAGCAAATCCATCGCTCCGAGTCGCTCCCAACCAAACTTGTCGCACGCCAACATTGCGAGAATCTTGGCTGCCGAGAATGGCATAAACGGCTCGATTGCAATGGCTATATTTGCGGTAATCTGCAACGCTATATTTAGTATCGTCTTAACACGCTCGGCGTCGGTCTTAATCAACTTCCACGGCTCCGAATCAGCGAGATACTTGTTACCAATACGCGCAAAGTTCATCGCATCCTTCAACGCCTCGCGGAAGCGATAATTCTCGATGTTCGACTCCAACGAAGCCTTAATCTCGGACAACTCTGCGATTGTATCGCGGTCATAATCAGAGAGTTCGCCACACGCTGGCACCACGCCGTCGTAGTACTTCTTGGTCAACACCAAAGCACGATTTACGAAGTTTCCGAGAACGGCAACCAACTCGTTGTTGTTGCGCGCCTGATAGTCCTTCCAGGTAAAGTCGTTATCCTTAGTCTCGGGCGCAGTGGCGCACAATGCGTAGCGCAAAACATCCTCTTTGCCCGGGAAATCTACGAGGTACTCGTGCAACCAAACCGCCCAATTCTTCGAGGTCGAAATTTTGTTGCCCTCGAGGTTCAGGAACTCGTTGCTTGGCACATTCTCAGGCAAAATATAACCGCCGTGCGCCTTCAACATCGAAGGGAAGACGATGCAGTGGAATACGATGTTGTCCTTGCCGATGAAATGAACGAGTTTGGTATCCTCGCTCTTCCAATATTTCTCCCAATCTGGCGTAAGTTCCTTTGTAGCAGAGATATAGCCAATAGGAGCGTCGAACCAAACATACAAAACCTTACCCTCGGCACCCTCGACCGGAACAGGTATACCCCACTCCAAATCGCGACTTACAGCACGTGGCAACAAACCACCATCGAGCCAACTCTTGCACTGTCCATAAACGTTCGATTTCCACTCTTTGTGGCCCTCCAAAATCCACTCGCGAAGCATCTGCTCGTATTGGTCGAGCGGGAGGTACCAGTGCTTTGTTTCGCGCTTTACGGGAGTTGCACCCGAGAGTGTTGAACGAGGGTTTACCAACTCATCTGGCGAGAGGGTCGAACCGCACACCTCGCACTGATCACCATATGCACCTTCGGCGCTACACTTAGGGCAGGTGCCCACGATATAGCGGTCTGCGAGGAACGATTTAGCCTCCTCGTCGTAGAACTGCTCGGTGGTCTGCTCAACGAACTTACCCTCGTCGTACAACTTGCGGAAGAACGCCGAAGCGGTCTCTGCGTGTACCGACGACGAGGTACGCGAGTAGATATCGAACGAAATGCCGAGCTTCTCGAACGAATCTTTGATGATGGCGTGATAGCGGTCTACAACCTGCTGTGGAGTGATACCCTCCTTCTTTGCCTTGATTGTGATAGGCACTCCGTGCTCGTCGCTACCGCAAACCGAAATTACATCGCGACCACGCAAACGGAGGTAGCGGGTGTAGATATCAGACGGGATATAAACGCCAGCGAGGTGTCCGATATGTACCGGACCGTTCGCATACGGCAGAGCCGAAGTGATAAGATATCTCTTAAATTCCTTTGACATAAAATTGATTTTTGATTGTTCTAACTCGCAAAGGTACAAAAAGAAACGGAAAAAGAAAGTCGAAGCGTCAAAAACATTTGTTTTTGGTGTGGATAACAAAACTTTTTTGAAGGTATGCAATCTTTTTGCATATATTTTATTATCTTTGTGAAAAGTTTATCAAAATCAAAAAATATAAGACTATGGCAGGTAAGGCAATAAACCGCTACGTGTGGTTGCTGAACACCCTTATTCAGCGCAGAAAATTGACATTCAAAGAGATTTGCGAACTGTGGGAAACGAGCTGTTTGAACGACGGCAAGCCGTTGGCCCTACGCACCTTCCACCAGCACCGCGAGGCGATAGCCGAACTCTTCGGAATAGAGGTGGTTTGCGACCCCAACACCTACAAATATTACATTGCCGAGCCAGAAGTTCTAAAGAGGGACTCGGCACACCGCTGGCTGTTCAACTCGTTCGCCATCGCCAACACTATCGAGGCGGGACGAAGTATGAAAAATCGCATTCTATTCGAGGATATTCCGGGTGGAGCAGAGTATACCCAAACGGTAATCGAGGCTATGCAGCAAAACAAAGTGTTATTTGTTGACTATAAACCTTTTAGGCGCGAAAAGATGGATCTTTACCTCCACCCTTACGCAATGCGAGTTTACAACCAACGCTGGTATATTATCGGCAGGTTCAGGGATAGCGAAAACATACGCACCATCGCACTCGATCGCATCACCCGTATGCGTATCACTGACGAGAGTTTTACGGTGCCTGAGGATTTCGATGTCACCGACTACTACACTCACACGGTGGGCATCTATGTGAACGATGGTTTGAAGCCACAGCGCGTGGTTTTGCGCACCTATGGCGAGGCTGCCGAGTATATGCGCTCGCTACCATTGCACTCGTCGCAACGCGAGATTTTCAACGACGAGGGGGACTATAGCGACTTCGAGTACTACATCAACCTCTCGCCAGAACTTACGGGCAAAATTCTCGCCAAAGGAGCCGGCGTGGAGGTGCTGGAGCCAAAGGAGTTGCGCGAGAGGGTTAAGGAGCAGTCGCAAGCGATTGCCGACCTCTATAAAAAACGTGGTTTTTGGAGATAATTTTTGGGTGTGCAATCTTTTTGCATAGGCGGGTAATACCTTTGTCGCAGAGATTAAAAACTGAAAAATTATGGCATTAGCGAACTATTTGGATGAAGCCATTCGCAAAAGCGAGAGCGACGTAGATTGGGGTTACAAGATTGAGGGCAAAGACAAACCCTACAAGAACTATTTGAGCAACAAGGCGTGGGATGCCTTTCTCAATGAAATGTCGGATGACCACAAGTTGCAATTCGAGAAGGGGGGCGGTAGCGAGTTGAAAGAGGGGGATAAAACCCCACCTAAAATGGCAAGTTTTGGCTCGTCGAGCAGGTTTGTGTACAACCTGCTTAAAGAGGAGATGGGCAAGGAGGAGTTTAAGAAGGTCGAATTCGAAAAACAACTGCCCACAAAGGTTGGAGGGATGGCGCATTTGGACGCATACATCCCTAGCGACCGGGAGATTTTTATAGAGGCAAAACGTCGTGAAATTTATGTCGACGAGAACACCTATCAGGTGGTGTACAACCGCGTAGGCGTTGAGTGTTGTCCGCCATTTAAGATGAATGGCAAAAAGGTTCTCCACTTCGACATCAAGCAGTTGATTTGTCACTTTTTGGCGATATCGGCAAGCGTGTTGAATGGCGAAACAAAACCTAATATCAAGTTTATATATCTGATTTTCAACCCGAAAGATGTGGTTGAACATATTGACAGCAAATATCGCGACGAGATTATAAAACAATATAATGCCACCCTCGCCGAGATTGAACTGTTTGATATGAAGAAACTCTTTGAGGATATATTTGCGTATCAAAAAACAAAAAGAGAGGGCAGCAAAGATTGTCCTGAATTTGAGTTCGTTGTTGCCGACCAAGGCAACATCAAAAACCACCTAAAATAGACAGGGTTATGGAGAGAGATATTTACAAGCAGGGTAGTCCCCTGCTGCCCTTTGTGCATCTACATACCCACAGTGAGTACTCGCTATTAGACGGCATAGCAAAGATTTCGCAGCTGGTGGACAAGGCTATAGCAGACGGTATGCCGGGCATTGCCATAACCGACCACGCCAATATGTTTGGTGTAGCGGAATTTGCCCGCTATGTAGAGAACAAAAATCGGGAACTCGGCACCAAATTCAAGCAGATAATCGGCTGTGAGGTCTATGTTGCACGACGAGGTGCGGCACATAAGTGCGAACGTGAGGACTTTGCGGGTTACCACCTCGTACTCCTCGCCAAAAACCGAACTGGCTACAAAAACCTCGTACAGATTGTGTCGAGGTCGTGGATAGAGGGGTATTATGGTCGCCCTCGCACCGACCGCGCCGAATTGGAACGATTTCACGAAGGGTTGATCTGTTGTTCGGCGTGCATCGGAGGAGAGGTGGCACAGCACATCCTCAACAACGACATCGGGGCTGCCGAGCGTGCTGCAGAGTGGTATAAAGGCGTTTTTGGCGAGGATTACTACTTCGAATTGCAACGCCACAAGCCAACCGTCGTGCGAGCAAACCACGAAACATACAAACTAGAAACGAAGGTAAATAACGAACTGTTGCGACTATCCAAGAAACTCGGTGTGAAACTTATCTGCTCAAACGACGTTCACTATGTGAACGAGGAGGATGCGGAGGTGCAGGATAGTCTGCTCTGCCTGAATTGTGGTAAAAGGGAAGACGACCCCACTCGCCTAATATTCTCGAAGCAAGAGTGGCTGAAAACCACCGCCGAGATGAACTCTCTGTTTGCCGATATTCCCGAGGCGTTGGAGAACACGATGGAGATATTCAACAAAGTGGAGCACTACCCTATCGACGACGGTCCCTATTTGCCGAAACCCGCTATGCCAGAGAGTGTTGATGAGGTGGAACACCTCGCACGTCTCACATTCGAGGGGGCATACGAGCGCTTTGGAAAGCCTCTGCCCGAACACATAAAAGAGCAGCTGAAACGAGAGTTACGAGTTGTGAATGGTCGCCTCTGCGCACCTCTTGTGCTTATGTGGCACGAGATTGTGTCGGCAGCCCGAAAGTTAGGGGCAACGAGGGGGAACGATAGAGGGTTTGCAGCGTCGTCGCTACTACTCTACTGTCTGGGTATCACACAGGAAAAACCTGCCGAGTTTGGAAATGCGTTTTGTGATCTCCTTATCAACAATCATGGTTTTCCCGCTTTGGAGTTGGAGTTCGACAAAGAGGGTCGAGAGAGGGTGCTAAAGTGGATAATGGAGCGATATGGCGAGCAGGGCGTGGCGAATATCGCTTCGCGCAATGTTTTTACTACGAAAACGGTATCGACGGGTGATGTTAGGGCAGAAAAACTCGTGGGCGTACTACGCAAAATGGATATTCACTCGTGCGGAGTGGCTATCTGCGAAGGGGATATATCGGAGGTTGTTCCTTTGGCGTGGGTGGAGTCAAAGGGGTACGACAATGCGGTCGTTGTTACGCAGTATGGAGGCGAGGCGTTGCGACGTATCGGCGTAGGTGTGGTCTATATTCTAACCTTCAACTCTCTTTGCGACAACAGCGCAGTGGCAGCAGAATAAAAAACTAAAACAAAAATTTGGTTTTTCGGACAGTTTTTGTACTTTTGCCACGAAGAAAAGAGATAAAATATGAGCAAAACACCCTATATACAATCTTTTGGAGAGGAGATAGCAAATGCCGTATCGCACGGAGCGATGACTGTGTTGATGTTGTTGGCACTACCCTTCTCGGCTGTGTGGGCGTTTCAACACCACCCCACTCACCCGGCTCTCGCTGCGGTGGGTGTGTCGATATTTGTCATAAGCATCTTTTTGATGTTTCTCTGCTCGACACTCTACCACTCGATGCAGCACGACTCGCAACATAAGGCGGTGTTCCATATCCTCGACCACATAATGATATACTTCGCCATTGCGGGCTCGTACACGCCGGTGGCTCTCTGTGTTATTGGCGGTTGGCAAGGCGTGTTAATCGTTGTTATTCAGTGGCTTATGGTGCTGTTTGGAATATTCTATAAGTCGTTGGCGAGGCGTTCGATTCCGTCGATAAGTTTGACCATCTATCTGATTATGGGTTGGATGATTGTGATATTCTTTCCGCTTTTCTGGAAGAGTGCCTCTACCCCACTGCTTTGGCTGATTGGTGCGGGCGGAATTTTCTACACCATAGGCGCGTGGTTCTACGCTAAAAAGGGGTTCAAATATCACCACCTTGTGTGGCACCTGCTTATCAACTTGGCGGTCGCCTGCCACTTCGTTGGAATAGTATTTTTCTTGGGTTAAAAGTTGGAGGGGCTGGCAAAAAACCAACCCCTCCCTCGTTAAAAACCTTAAACTAAATTCTTTTCAGGCGAATTACTCCTTAACTACGGTAATGTCGTCGAGCGCAAAGTATGCCGGGTGCATAAACGCATCGGCTCCGCCCTCGCCATTCCATTGTACGTCGAACTTAACCTTCTGCACCTTGCCGAGCGAGGTTAAGTCCCACT
Organism: Alistipes sp.; assembly: GCA_045653565.1. Classification (GTDB taxonomy): domain Bacteria; phylum Bacteroidota; class Bacteroidia; order Bacteroidales; family Rikenellaceae; genus Alistipes. The sequence goes on along the minus strand of JAZOMA010000009.1, from coordinate 16,311 downwards.
TTTTCCAACCAGAAAACGAAGCCTTACCGCTCTCGTAGAGAGAGAACTCGAGGGAGTTGCCCTCAACCTCCTTGCCATCGGTGTCGAGGGTGTAGCCGGTTGCCACAATCCAAATCGATTGCTCTTCGGTCAATGGTGTTGCCATATCGTTGCCCAACACCGCCGAGGCGTAGGAGAAGGCGGTATGTGCCACCCACGCACTCTCGATAATGCCCTCCGCCGTCTTGAACTGAAGCACCGAGCGAGCGTCGCCCATCATATCACACTTATAGCCGTTGTGAACGATGCAGTTGTTACCCGAGTGCGCACCCTCGGTAAAGACGGTGAGTTGCTGCATATACGACGTTGCGGTGGTGTAGTCGGTGCTGTAGTAGTTCGACACCGCAAGACCGCCATTCCAATAGGCTGCCGTATACCACAACTCGTTTACGGTGCTGTAGAGGTCGGTTGCCTCGTCGTACCACGAATAGCCCTCCTGTTTGTAGAGCAACTCGCCGTTGTACTGCGGAGAGTCGATAAGCGACGTCCAATAGTCGCCCTCGAAGTCGAGCGTAATGCGATTTTTGCCATCGTCAAGACTGCCTCCGTTGTCATCGTTTGGCGTACAAGCCGCCACCATTGCGCCAAGCGCAAGAATCAAAAATAATTTTTTCATAGCGTTTTTGTTTTTTAGTTAAACATAAGGTGTTAAAAGCGTCCCATCGCACAGTGGAAAATACCTGTGCGAAACCAAAAACAAAAGGCTACAAAACGCCCAATGCAATGCTGAAAAATCGTTCAGACAGCTACCTAAATAATATAAGGATAAGCCCCGATGATTTTTGACCCGTCCGCCGCAGGTAAAAATTCCTAAAACGCAGAGGCAGGTCTTCTGACTTATCCATTGCCGATGCCTTCCCAACTCGCATATCGGAGTCAGTGGCAAAGATTTTCGGCTTTAATAGTAACCTCACCCTAAGGTGTGGCGGACTTACAGCAGCGAGGACTGTCCGGGATTTACACCCGATTCCCTTTTCATCGAAACTCCCAAAAATGAGTCGTTCCGAACCTTTGCTGTTGCAAATATAGATATTTTTTCGGTTCGTGCAAACACTTTATCCTATTTTTTATATCTTTGTAGTGAGAAAATGTTTTTTATTCTAAATTTTTATACTATGGAACAGAATAATGTCACTTTGCCCGAAAACAACACTCCTGAGGTAGAGACCAAAGGTGCTGTAACAGAGAATAATGCGGTAGAGCAGGGTAGTGTTGCCCCAACGCCAACACAAAAACCTCAACCAAAGAGGAAGGGTGTTAGTTTCTGGAAAATATTCTGGGCCGCACTCCTTGCAATAGTTGCGAGTTCGGTGCTGTCGTGGATATTCTACATTATGGTGTTCGCAAGTTTTGCAGGGGCCTCGGCTACCAGCACCGCTGTTATAACTCCTAACACCATCGTTAAGATTGATTTTGCGGAGTCAATCTCGGAGGCTCCATCGAAAACCCCATTCGAGAATATAGACTACACCACGATGACCGTAGCGCAAAGCACCCATCTGTTGAAGGTGTTGCAGGGTATAGAGATGGCAAAGAACGATAGCAACGTGAAGGGTTTGTATCTGAACTTTACGGGTGCCGGCTCGCTTACAACCGGCGTGTTGGAGGAGATGCGCACCGCAATCATCGACTTCAAAACAAGCGGTAAGTTTGTGGTGGCATACAACGAAACATATTCGCAGGCTTCGTACTATCTCGCATCGGTGGCAGACAAAGTATATATCCACCCCGAAGGCTCGTTCTCGTGGATTGGTTTGGCTAACACCTCGCTCTTTATGAAGGGTGCGTTCGACAAACTCGGTTTGAAGGTTGAGGCGTTCAGACCTTCGTCCTGCAAGTACAAGAGTGCGGTCGAGCCATATATCCGCAAGAATATGTCACCCGAGAATCGCGCACAGATGCAGATGATGGTGGACGATATGTGGGGTGTGATGGTTGCCGACATCGCCGCAAGTCGAGGTGTAGAGGCGGCTACGCTGAAGCGTTTGGCCGATAAGTTGGAGATAACACAGCCTGAGGATGCGTTGAAGCATAAACTCGTTGACGAACTTATCTACGAGGATGCTATGAACGACAAGTTTGCAGAGTATGGCGTAGCGAAGAACTTCGATGGCGAATACAACATCGTTTCGCTCGGCGAGTACAACACTTTGAAACCTTTCGTAGCAAACTTCTCGGCTCCGTCGGTGGCAATCGTCTATGCCGAGGGTAGCATCTACGACGGAGAGGGCGAGGATAACAACGTATACAGCGCAAACCTCGTAAAGACGTTGCAGAAGGCTCGCAAGAACAAGAATATCAAGGCTGTCGTATTGCGAGTTAACTCGCCGGGCGGTAGCGCATTGGCAAGCGACGTTATCTGGCGCGAGGTGGCACTGCTCCGCAACGAGAAACCTGTGGTTGTGTCGATGGGTTCGTATGCTGCAAGTGGTGGCTACTATATCTCGGCTGGTGCGGATGCCATCATTGCAGATCGTCTGACTTTGACCGGCTCTATTGGAGTGTTTGGTATGTTGGTAGAGGGCGAGGATATGCTCAACAAGAAACTCGGCCTTTCGACCGACGCAGTCAAGACGGGTGCTTCGGCGGACTTCGGTAGCAACGTTTTGGGCATCGGCACTCGCAAGATAAGCGACGCCGAGCGCAAGACACTGCTTCGTTCGGTGGATAAGGTGTACGACACATTTACAACAAGGGTGTCGAATGGTCGCAATCTCCCTATGGCGAAGGTTTTGGATATAGCACAAGGTCGTGTATGGTCGGGAACTCGCGCCACAGAGTTGGGTTTGGTCGATGCCAACGGCGGTCTGAAGGAGGCTCTCGCAGTGGCTGCTGACAGAGCGGGCATCGTGAATAACTTCCGCGTAGAAGAGGTGTTGGAGGATCTCTCGCCAATGGCAGAGTTTATGCGTTCACTCAATCTGCAGACCAAGGGTGCTTTGCTCGATGAGGATGTTGCCGAGGTGGTGGAGTACTACAACTTCATCAAGCGCGAGGTTGCACGCGAGGGCGTACAGGCGTATTGTCCGTATACTTTCAGCATAAACTAAAAAAACTGGAAAGCCAACGGCTAATAGTTAAACAATATGAGGTCACGAATAAAAGAGTTGCTCGGTGGGGTGTTTCATCCCGAGTTGGAGCAGGATATTGTAACGGCAGGCATTTTCGAGGGCGCCGAGATAGAGGGGGAGAAGGTGGTCGTATCGCTTATCTTCCGCAAGGCGCGCGATCCGTTTGCTACAAAGATAAAGCGTAGGGTAGAGGAGACCATCTCCTCTGCCTTTCCTTCGTATAAGGTTACGGTGATTATCAAGGAGGGCGAGAAGAGTGCCGAGCGAGCTGCCAAGAATGCCGCTATTGAGGAGATGCACAACCTCTCGACCACCACAAACATAAAGCATATCGTTGCCGTTGCTTCGGGCAAGGGTGGCGTAGGCAAATCGACCGTTACCGCCAACCTCGCCACAGCATTGGCGAAGGAGGGTTATAAGGTAGGTGTTCTGGATGCCGACATCTATGGACCTTCGCAGTCGAAGATGTTTGGAGTGGAGGACTATCTGCCCGATGCCAAGCGAGTGGATGGACACGATTATATTGTACCGGCCGAAGTGGATGGAATAAAACTCATCTCTATTGCGATGTTTATTCAAAAGACAGACGCTCTGTTGTGGCGTGGAACTATGGCTAACAGCGCGTTACGCCAACTCATACACCAGACAGAATGGGGATATTTAGATTTTTTACTAATTGACCTTCCTCCAGGCACCGGTGATATTCATTTGTCAATAATTAACGAATTGCGAATTGGTGGAGCCATTATCGTATCCACTCCTCAGCAAGTGGCTGTGGCAGACGTGGTTCGAGGTGTTGAGATGTTTAGAAATCCAAATGTAAACATCGAAGTTTTGGGCGTTGTGGAGAATATGGCGTGGTTCACTCCGGCGGAGTTGCCCGAGAATCGTTACTACATCTTTGGCAAGGGCGGTGCAGCGCGATATGCCGAAGAGGTTGGAGTTGATTTATTGGGCGAAGTGCCTATAATTCAGGATATTATGCAAGGTGCAGACGATGGTAACCCTGCTGTTAACACCCATCCGCAAGTGGCAGAGATATATAAACAGGTGGCGCAGAAGGTTGTTGATAAGATGGAGAAAAGATGTTGATAAGCGGTCGAAAACTTTTAATAAGTTGTAATAACTTTTGAGGCTGAGAGAAAAGTCCCGACTTATTAAAAATTGTTGCTCTTTTTATTGTCAAAATAGTAATAGCATTTGTTAAAAAATAACGCTGTTTATATGTTGAAACCGCTTATAAACATTTGTTAATAAAAGAGGCGCGAAGCAACAATATCAACGAGTTAAGAGAGTGGATAAGGAAAAAATGGTTAGGCAAAGGTTAGCAACTTTTTTAGAGAAAAATTTATCAACACTTTCAACAGCGTTTATTATTGTTGGTTAATATTTATTTTTAATTAGTTATTTAATTTTAAATTATAAACAAATAACAACAACGACTTGGTGCTATCCTTCAAAAGCCCTACTTCTTATACCCATTATTGAGAAACTATGAAAGAAAAAATTGCAATAATCGAAAAACTTAAGCGCGAAAAGGGAATAGTAATTTTGGCGCACTACTACTGTCGTCCGGAGGTGCAGCAGGTGGCTGACTTCTTGGGGGACTCGTTGGCCCTCTCGATCAAGGCGCGCGATATAGATGCTAAGACGATTCTCTTTGCTGGCGTTCACTTTATGGGAGAAACGGCAAAGGTGCTATCGCCCGAGAAGAAGGTGCTTATCCCCAACCCCGAGGCTACCTGTTCGTTGGCTGAGTCGTGCCCAGCAGCCGACTTTGCAAAGTTTAAGACTCAATATCCCGACGCTCTGGTTGTGGCGTATGTAAATACTACGGTGGGAGTGAAGGCCCTGACCGATATCTGCTGCACCTCGTCGAATGCTTTGCAGGTGGTGCAGAGCATACCGCGCGAGCAACCTATAATATTCGCTCCCGACAAAAATCTCGGCTCCTATATACAAAAGATTACAGGCCGCGATAATATGATCTTGTGGGATGGCGCGTGCCACGTACACGAGAAGTTCTCGAAAGAGGGTATTTTAAACCTTAAAAAATCGCATCCCGAGGCTAAAGTGGTAGTTCATCCCGAGTGTCGAGGAGAAGTGGCAGAATTGGCGGATTATTGCGGATCTACAGCCGGCATACTATCCTACTGCGGAGAGAGCGAGTGCGACACCTTTATTGTGGTTACCGAACCGGGCATTTTGGCGGAGATGGAGAAGAGGTATCCGCAAAAGAGATTTATTCCAGCGCCTTCGATCGAGGGTAAGAGTTGCAACGAGTGCGAATATATGAAGATGATAACGCTCGACTCCATTATCGCTTGTATGCAGAGCGAGTCGCCAACCATAGAACTCGACGAAGAGATGCGCAAAAAAGCCTCGAAGTCTATCGAGGCTATGGTGAAAGTGGGGTAGTCTACATCATCTTTTTAATCAACGAAAAGAGTTTGTAGGGCATATAGCGGAAAGGAACATCGAATAGTGTGGTGGTAGAAAGCACCGTCTTTCGATGCGAGAAGGCGTCGAAGCCATCCCTTCCGTGATATGAGCCCATACCCGAGTTGCCAACACCACCAAATGGGGTGTTCTCGTTGGCTATGTGCATAATCACATCGTTCACGCAGGCTCCACCCGACGAGGTACGACGTAACACTTCGTCGCCCTTCTCCTTCGAGCCGAAGTAGTAGAGAGCAAGAGGTTTCTCGCGCTCGGAAACGAATGTTATAGCCTGATCCGTATCTTTGAATGTAAGCAACGGAAATATAGGTCCAAAAATCTCCTCCTGCATTACGGGCGCGTCGGGCGAAACATTTTCCAAGAGTGTTGGGGCAATAAAACGTTCCTCGCGACAACTGTCTCCACCAAAGCGGATCTCGCCATCGTCGAGATAGGCAACCAAACGGTCGAATGCCCTATCCGACACGATACGCACAAAGTGTTTGAAGGTGCGAGGCTCGGCAGTCAATAACTCCGTAAATGCCTTTTGCAAAGCCTCAACAAACGCCTCCTTCACATCCTCGTGAATGAGCAGATAGTCGGGGGCTATACAGGTTTGACCGGCATTGAGCGACTTTCCCCACGCAATACGCTTTGCCGCAACAGCAATATCTGCCTCCTTATCCACGATGCAAGGGCTTTTGCCTCCCAACTCAAGAATTACAGGTGTGAGGTTTTTGGCTGCTGCCGCCATAACCTCTTTACCAAGCACGGGACTTCCCGTAAAGAAAATCAAGTCGAAACGCTCGCCCAGTAGAAAGCGGTTTACGTCGCGGTTGCCCTGAACTACGGCAACATACATCTCGGGAAAGGTATCCGCCACCATATTCTCCAATGCCTGCGATACGTTTGGAGTGTAGGGCGAAGGTTTTAGAAGGGCAGTACAACCAGCCGAAATAGCGGCAATCAGAGGGTTGAGCAGCAACTGCACAGGGTAGTTCCAAGGGGCAATGATGAGTGTGTTGCCGAGCGGCTCACTCACAACCTTCGAGCGCGAAGGAAAACTCTTTAACGAGCCACCTGTACGTTTTGGCTTTGCCCACGAACGAAGGTGCTTCAGATGGTTACGAATCTCGGCATAGAGAATGCCAAACTCGGTCAAATAAGCCTCCTCGTACGATTTGTGCAGATCCCTCCATAAAGCCTCGGCAAGAGGTTGTTCCCACTTACGAATGCCGTCGAGCAGACGACGTAGCATCTCCTCGCGAAAGGCTATATCGAGCGTTGCTCCGCTACGGAAAAAGTCGCGTTGCAGCGCAATAATTTGCGAGATATATGCGGGCGAATTGTTTGCTACTCCCATTATTTTGCGTGTTTCTCAAGAACTCTTTTCTGCACTCCGTCAAAGTAGTTCATATTGTTGTTGACGTGGGTGCAAAAATCACTCCAAGGGTAGAAAGGTGCTGTATCGCACTTAATTGGCAGGTAGGCGTCGCGCTCATTCAGAAGCGAGCGAACCAAAACGTCTCCCTTTTTATTGCGGTAGAGTACAATCTGCAGGTTTGCCGCCATAGGCGATATTGTGCCGTGGTTGAAAGAGGTGGCAGCCTTCTCCACATCCTCGCTCCACTGAGGTACACAACCCTCGTAACCTATAACCGAGAGGAGTGGTCCTACGTACGAGTCGTGTGTAAAGCGAAGGTTTGCAACGTGAGGGTTTTTGCCCTCAATGGCCGATTGTGCTTTGTTCAAAATATCCTCTACCAGAGGGCGCATATGCGATTGGCGCATCTCGACAATTTCGTTGCCACGACCAAAAAAGGCGTTTAGCCACATTGCCGTATTATAGACATAGACATTATACAACTCCTTAGTAGTAAAAAGATGAGTGAGTAATGCCCTATCACCCATCTCGAAATTCTCGGCAAAGAGGAGAGTGTATGATGCAAGATATGCCAGATGCATCTCCGACTCCACGCCACACTCTTTAATCAACAGGTCGCGATTTGTGGTAATCTTCGAGATAAAAGATGAAGCATCGGCAGATTTGAAATACTCTTTGCGCGCAACTTTCCACGCTCCATTTTGGCGGTAGTCGGTGCATATCTCCTTCGCCTCGGCTGATACTTTCGGGTCGTCTACCAGAGGGCGAAGCATCTGCAACTCCACCTCGCGAGAGTTTTGCCATATATCAATCTTTGGACACAAACCTTTGATTGTCTGGTTGAAGGTTACCATCGAGAGAACGCATCGCATTGAGGTACTCGACTTCGCCTCGATGTTGCCACTGCGGAATACAGGCTCGAAGCGGTTGAATGTGCGAGTGGCAATACCTGCCCACTGCTTAAATCCGAGAGCCGAGATTTCGCCATTGTTATCCTTCTGCGCCTCGCAAATTTTGGCAAGTCGCTGATGCAGAGCCTTTCCGTCGGCCGTGAGAATACCGAGTTTATCCGCCTTATCGAATATCTTAAGAACGTCGTAACAGATAAGGTGTTTGTCTATCTCGTAGCGCGAGCCGTGGCGACCAACCATCGTAAAGTAGAATGATTCGAACCCCTTTGGAGCCTTTGCCACCTCGCCAAACGGTATGCCCGGATAGGTAGAGCCGATGGTTGCTGCAAGGTTGGGATATTGCTCGATGCTTTTCAATACAGCCTCGGGTGTTTGAGCAAATGTTGCTGCTGCAACGAGCAACGAAAAGATAAGTGTAAAGAATCGTTTCATTTTGTATAGGTTTAGTAGTGCAAATATAGACAATTTTTGTAACTTTGCATATTGATAAAGAGATAAAAAGTATGGCAAAAACACAAATTCTTCGTCGTCAATTTCTCGCAAACGTAGGGCAGACTTCGCCTTCGCCTATGTTGGTTGAGGTGGATAGAGCAGAGGGAGTTTTTTTCTACACCCCCGAGGGTAAACGTTACTTCGATTTGGTGTCGGGCGTTTCGGTGAGCAACGTGGGACACGCAAACCGCGATGTTGTAGAGGCGGTAAAGAGTCAAGCCGAGCGATATATGCATATTATGGTCTATGGCGAAATGGTCGAGCGTCCGCAGGTGGAGTACGCCGTAGAGATTGCCGAGGCGTTGCCCGAGCCGCTGGAGAGCGTCTACTTTCTCAATTCGGGAGCCGAGGCTGTCGAGGGGGCGTTGAAGTTGGCAAAGCGTTATACCCACCGCACCGAGATGATTTCGATGCGCCGCGCCTATCACGGCTCTACTCACGGAGCGATGAGTATGATGGGTGAACCCGAGGGAGAGGAGTGGAAAAATGCCTTTCGACCTCTATTGCCCGATTGCAGAGCGTTGGACTTCAACTCGTTCGAAGATTTAGAAAAGATTACCGAAAAGACGGCGTGCGTGTTGTGCGAGCCGGTGCAGGGCGAAGCGGGAGTGCGCCTGCCCGAAGAAAATTATCTGCAGGCTCTGCGCAAGCGATGCGACGAGGTTGGTGCGTTGCTCATATTCGACGAGATACAGACCGGAATGGGACGTACGGGCGAGATGTTCGCCTGTGTGAAGTATGGTGTTACTCCCGATATTATCTGCCTCGCAAAAGCCTTTGGCGGAGGTATGCCTCTCGGGGCATTCGTGTCGTCGAAGGAGATTATGGACTCTCTGCAAACAGAGCCAGTTCTTGGTCATATAACCACCTTTGGTGGTCATCCCGTATGTTGTGCTGCGGGTTTGGCGGCATTCCGCTACCTGAAAAAGCACAACATTGTTGAGGAGGTCGAGCGCAAGGGCGCACTATACGAGGAGTTGCTGAAAGAGCACCCTGCGGTGTTGGAGATTCGTCGCAGCGGATTGCTTATGGCGGTGGAACTCGGCTCGGAGGAGCGACTCTTTCGCACGATGGAACTCTTCAAAGAGGAGGGCATCCTTAGCGACTGGTTCCTCTATTGCGCTACGGCATTTCGCATTTCGCCACCACTGGTTATCTCGGACGAGGAGATTCGCGAGAGCGTGGAGATAATACGCCGAGTACTCGACAAACTATAGAAAAGAATGACGGCGACACTCACTCTTACTACCCTTGTCATCTATGTTGCCCTACTCTTTGTGGTGGCACACCTCTCGCGTAGGCAGGGGGGTCGCTTTACGGGTGGACACAACCAGTCGTGGTGGGTGGTGGCGTTGGCTATGGTGGGTGCGCCAATGACCGGCATAACCTTTATCTCGGTGCCGGGAGGGGTGGGCGCGACAGGCTTCTCGTATCTGCAAATGGCATTGGGTTTTGTGGTGGGTAGCGTGGTGATTGCTCGTTGGTTGCTGCCGTTATACTATCGCTACAACGTAACCTCTCTCTACGAATACCTATCCAGCCGCTTTGGCGAGTGTAGTCACGCCGTGGGAGCGTGGTTATTCCTCGTCGCAAAGGTTGTGGGGGCTTCGCTCCGTATATTCGTGGTATGTGTGGTAATACAGCAACTTCTTTGCAACACGTTTGGTGTTCCTTTTTGGGTGACGGCGACACTCTTTGTGGCTTTGGCGTGGCTCTATACCTATCGTGGCGGAGTGGCTGCGGTGGTGTGGACCGATGCGCTGAAAAGCGTCTGTATGGTGCTGTGCGTGGTGCTGTGTGGAGTGTTTTTGTTGCGCCAACTCGATTTGTCGGTTGTTGAGGCTGCCCGACAAGCCTCTGAAAAGGGCTTTACGAAGACCATCTTTTTCGACGACATAGACTCATCGCTTCACTTTGTGAAGATGTTCTTTGCCGGCATCTTTATGATTGTTGCAATGACAGGTCTTGATCAGGATATGATGCAACGCGCATTGACGAGCCGTACCTTGCGTTCGGCACAACGCAATATGGTCGGCTCATCACTCTTGCAGACGGTCGTTATAGCGTTGCTACTTGGTGTTGGAGCACTGCTCCATCTCTACCTCGCATTTCGTGGAGAGAGTGTAGCAACCCCCGACCAAACATTTGCCTTTGTGGCAATGCAGGAGGGTGTGCCTTCTATCGTTGCGGTGCTGCTGGTGTTGGGTGTTGTGTCGGCATCGTTCTCCTCGACTGGAGGTGCATTAACTGCCCTCACAACCGCATTTATGGTAGATGTGTTGCAAAATAGGGATATCTCCGAGCAAAAGCGCAAAGCGATACACGCCGCAGTTGCATTGGTGCTGGTAGCGTTGGTGTTGGCGTTCGAGAGGTGGAGTACAGCGAGTTCGCTCGATATGTTCTACCGCATCGTAAGTTATGCCTATGGGCCGCTACTTGCGCTATTCTTCTTTGGTGTGGTGTCGCAGCGTGAGGTGCGCGATAGATTCGTTCCTGTTGTTGTGGTTGCCTCGCCTATTGTTTGCGGAGTTTTAGACCACTTCTCAACCTCTCTTTTTGGTGGCTACGAATTTGGGTTTGAGGTGCTGTTGCTCAACGCCTTAACAACCTTTATGGGTCTGCTTCTAATCAGTAAAAAAGGTAGCAAAATAGCGAAAATATAGCCTTCGTATCAGCCGCAGAGCAAAATTTTTTTGCCGAAAATATTGAAATTTTTCAAAAAGTTTCTATATTAATATGAGGCTAAATGCCCACCAAATATTTCGAATAAGAAAACATATTAATATTAAAGCTATGAGTTTGATACTTAGAAAGAACGCCTCGGTGGCACACATTGTTTCGTTGAAGGATGGGGTAGAGGAAGAGACTTCCATTTTGTTGGGGCACGACCAGATCACTCTTGCTGTCGAACTATTTAGGGGAAACACCGCGTTGCTCGAGGTTGAACTTTGTGGTGTTTCTCACATTCCGGCATGCGCCTTCGAGGGTTGCACGAATCTTCGACGCGTGACAATTTGGCCCTCCACCCGTAGAATTGACCGCTACGCCTTCGCGGGTTGCGATGCGTTGCAAGAGGTTGTGGTGGATAGCGAGATAAAGCGAATAAGGGTATACTTTTCGGGAGGAGTAGAGCTGGAACTTCTCGAAAATTCGGAGTTGACGGAGCATCTGCTCGCCGGACGTGCTGCCGAGTTATACCCCGACTACAACCCAATCGACGACGATTGGAGGTAGGAGCAACCGCGCATTGCAGAAAAATGGTGGGTTGAACCCGAATATTTGAGTGTTGATTTGAAAGTTATATAAAAAGTCACTACTTTTATATTCGCATTTTAGCGAGAAGCCAAAACAAAAGTAAGTAATCATAAAAAGAGTAAGAAAATGAAGAAAGTGTGGAGAATCATTAGAGCGATACTGATGCTTATTTGTATGCTGGTTGCATTGGTGGCGGGATATTTTTCCTTCGAGAGCGGCGCAGAGCCAGACAGAACAATGTTTCCTGTCTTTGTTGTTTGTTGTGTGTTGGGACTCCCTACACTCATAAAAATGATGGCGCAGGAGTATCCCGGCAAGCCAGAGCCTAAGCGTTTTGTGCATAATCGATTGATCGTCTGGACAGTATTAACCATTTTGTTGAGCAGTGGAGTATACTGGTTGTGTACATTTAATCAAAGCGACAAAGAGTGGATCAGCGAGTATCTCGGCGATTATAGGTGGCTCTTTTTAATGCTCATCGGTATCTTTTCCTTAATGTTTTTCGTCATAGAAATATTTATGTTCTACCTTCCGCGCCGACTGGGTTTGGAGGAGGAGTACGACAACGAGGAGGACGAGGCAGAGGCAAACAGGGTCTCTACCGTGCTGGGAATTCTCGTTACGGTGTTGTTTGTGGCAGTAGGCGCTATTCCCGTGTTTGTGCCAGAATTCAACGACTACATAAATCCTACGGCATTCGTTTGGGTGGTGTCGGCGATAATTACACTCGGTCTTGTGGGCTACTTCCTTCGCAAAAGGAGGAAACTGGACGAGAAACAGAATAAGAAGTAGTCTCTTTTCAGAAGAGAGTGGACTATAAAAATAAACGACAGAATTATGTGTAAACGGTTTGAGAGAAACCACTTTGTTGTGGAGGGCGACGCAGCCAAGCGAGTCTACGAAATTTTCAAGGAGTCTCACTTTGTGAAGAGCCAAAACGCCCTGGGTCTCAACACGCAGATAGAGTTCGACTATGCCGATGGTGTGTTGCGCATCGAGGAGTATACGGAAGCATCTTCGTTAGTTGCGGAGTTGTTGAGCTTCTTTGTGGGATGCGGAAACTTTTACTCCCTCTTGGAGTATGGCGAGGATGGCGTTGTCTACACCTACGATGTCTATGATGCCGAGGGTAAATACTTTGTCCGCCCACCCAAAACCGAGTGGGAGCGAGAGATGGAGGCCGCCACACTCGAAAATAACATTGAAATGCCATTTTAACGAGGAGGGAGTATTATGAGCGAACTTACAGGACGATACCTATTTGCAATCGAGGGAGAAAATGCCCAAAGGGTCTACGATGCCATTGTTGCGTCGCACGCATACCACACCTTCCACGACGATTTGAAGTTGGAGTGGCGCGATGACGTTCTCTTTATCGAGGAGGAGTGGTGGGGCTACCCATCCTTTAGCGACTTTGTGTTGCCGTTCCTTGTGGGCGAGGAGTACTACGCGTTGCGCTATTTTGGCGACAGCGAATCGTGGGAAACTAACGACTCCGAGGGTAAATACTTTGTCTTAGAACAGTAAAAATTTGTAATTATGAAAATTTGGAGAATCATTAGAGCCATCTTGTTCGCAATCTTCACAGTTTGTTGCTTGGTTGCCGGATATATAGACTTTAAGTATGGAGATATGGCTAATAAGTCGATGTTTATAACATTTGTCATTGGCCTTATTTTGTGTTTCCCTAGTCTGATAAAAGATATCGCATCGCCATATAAGGGCAAGCCAGAGCCTAAAAAGTTTGTGCGCAGGCGTCTGCTCTTTAGTGCGGCTATGTCGGTTATGCTCGGTATAGGTGTCTACTTTTTAATGGGGCTTAAACCCGACGCTCTTGCATTGTTAGAGTCGCAGATGGGTGTTGAAGGTATATGGGTTCCGATCATATTCTGTGGCATATGTATGACCATATACCTGGTTATAGAGTTATTAATGTTCTACTTACCACGTCGATTAGGCTTGCATGAGGAATTTGAGAGTGAGGAGGAAGAGCAGAAAGCAAACAACACGGCAGCGATAATAACCGCAGTCATAATCATATTTGCGGGTGCGGTCTTTGTGGCGGCTGAGCTAATCCCTGGATTCTACGACTATATAAGTTCTGACTCGCTGACCTTTGTAGTAGCGCTCATAATAACAATAGGCGTCTTTTTCTATCTACGAAAGAACAAGGAGTCGTAGCATACAATTACGAGTACGCAATAGAGGGGGCAACACGCCCCCTTGGCTTATGGTAGGAGCCACCTACCAAAAAGAAGAAGGCTTGCACATTTTGCAAAGCCTTCCCAAAACCGCAGACCCCAGAGTAAGCCCCCTTTACAGAACCGACGCCAAAGCGAGAGCAGAGGCTGCTTGCAGGCTATGCCGAGGAGCGAAGGAGGAAGACCGAAGGTCAAAGGGGGTTTGGGGGATAGGTAACACACTCCTCGGCTTATGGGAGGAACAACATTACAAAAAATGAGAGGCTGAATCTAAAAGAAACAACCTCCCAAAGACTGCAGATCCCATAAGCCGAGTTCTGTTTTAGTCCATCATTTATCTACGATGGCAATCACTTGCCACCTCTAGCGGTTTTCCCCTCCGCATCGGGCGAGCCACCCTTATTTGCCGATATACATAACCTTGCAACCCGTGAGGCGTACTGACCGAACGACATTGCTGCCTTCGCGGTGGGCTCTTACCCCGCCTTTTCACCCTTACCACGACGCACCCTATTGGAAATGCTTACTGCCGTGGCGGTTATTTTCTGTTACGCTACTATACCCTCTCGAACATCAAGCCGTTAACTTGCACGGTGCTCTGTGTTGCTCGGACTTTCCTCCCCCTCTTGCGAGGCAGCGATGAACCGAATCTGCGCCGCAAAGATACAACTTTTTATAAAATTAGCATTACCATATACCTATTATTTTATAGCCCATACTTCGCCGTATGGCCGAGTGCCGACTCGATGCGGAGCAGGCGGGTGTATTTGGCTGTGCGGTCTGAGCGGGAAAGCGAGCCTGTCTTTATCTGACCTGCATTCACCGCTACGGCAATATCGGCAATTGTAGTATCCTCAGTTTCGCCTGAGCGGTGCGAGATAATGGTCTGCATACCTGCCCGTTGCGCCAACTCTATCGCTTCGAGGGTTTCGGTCAAAGTACCTATCTGGTTGACCTTTATCAAGACGGCATTTCCACACTTCTCCTCGATACCTCGGCGGATAAACTTTGTGTTCGTAACAAAAAGGTCGTCACCAACAAGCGCACATCTGTCGCCAATCTCTGCCGTCAGCAACTGCCACCCCGACCAATCGTTCTCTGCCATTCCATCTTCGATGGAGTCGATAGGATAGTCCTCGACCAGATGTTTCAGAAATGCCACCTGCTCGGCTGGAGAGAACTGCACACCGCCATTGCCCTCAAACCTCGAATAGTCGTAGATACCGTTGGTGTAGTACTCCGAGGCGGCACAGTCGAGTGCAAGCGTGATATCGCGCGGATAACTATACCCCGCAAGCGTCACCGCCGAGAGGATTGTTTCGAGTGCATCTTCGATACACTTGAAGTTCGGCGCAAAACCTCCCTCATCGCCTACGGCAGTCGAAAAACCTCGTTGTTTCAGCACCGAGCGCAGGGCGTGAAAGACCTCCGTACCCATCTGCAACGCCTCCGAGAAGGTCGAAGCTCCCACGGGGCGAATCATAAACTCCTGAAAGGCGATAGGAGCATCGGAGTGGCGACCACCATTCACGATATTCATCATCGGCACGGGCAACACCCTCGCATCGACACCACCAATATAGCGGTACAATGGCAGATTGAGTTCTGTTGCTGCCGCCTTTGCCACCGCCAACGACACGCCAAGTATGGCATTTGCGCCGAGGTGTGATTTTGTCGGTGTGCCATCGAGGGCGCACATCGCCATATCAATCTCCGCCTGCGCCAAGACATTGCGCCCAATAAGGTTGGGGGCAATGGTATGCCTCACCGACTCAACAGCCTTCAAAACGCCCTTTCCGTTGTAGCGAGTTTTGTCGCCATCACGCAATTCAAGAGCTTCGTTTGCACCTGTCGAAGCACCACTTGGCACGGCGGCACGCCCCACAGCACCACTGCGTGTTACAACATCGACCTCGATGGTCGGATTACCACGAGAATCGAGAATCTCTCGTGCAAGAATTTTTGAAATCTCCATATTGACAATCTTTTATTTGATTATGTAGCCGAAAAATTGCAAACTTCGCTCCATAACTATTGACATTTAAGTAAAAGTTACTTACCTTTGTGGTATAAACAGATTTCCGATATGGCAATTTTTAAGGTTGAAGGCGGGCGCAGACTCTCAGGCGAGATTAAGCCGCAAGGTGCTAAAAATGAGGCATTGCAGATTCTCTGCGCCACACTCCTCACCGAGGAGAAGGTGGTGGTGAACAACATTCCGCAAATTCTCGACATCATTCAACTCATCGACCTCTTGCAGGCGATGGGCGTAAAGGTGGAGCGTTTATCGGAGGATTGCTACTCGTTCTGCGCCAAGGATATAAATCTCGACTACCTCGCAAGTGATGACTATCGCAACCGCTGCACTCGTCTGCGTGGCTCGGTGATGATTGTAGGTCCACTCTTGGCTCGTTTTGGCGTGGGTTACATTCCAAAGCCGGGTGGCGATAAAATTGGCCGCCGCCGTTTGGATACCCACTTTATCGGTTTCCAAAAGCTCGGTGCCGAGTTCGATTTCG
>JAZOMA010000008.1:0-4172 GCA_045653565.1 Alistipes sp. | reverse complement strand
ACCACGACAAATATGGCGACTCGAACGAGGTGTCGCTCAACCTGCAGGGCAATAAGGAGTATAAGTTGGAGGCGCAGTTGAACATAACCTACCCTATCGCCATATTCTGCAACGCACGCAACTCCGAGGTCTACCTCGACGACATATTCAAAGGTCGCATCGACGAGAAATACTCGCTCACCATAGGCGAGGTGTTCCCTGGCGTACACAAGTTGAAGGTCGTTTCGGGTGCAGTGTCGAAGGAGGAGGAGATTATGGTAGACAACCAGCACATCCATTTCCGTGTGAACATACCGCTCGAAAAGGCAGAACCGCAATACGTGGTGTTCCAGGTGGAGCCAAAGAGCGCAATCGTGCGCATCGACGACAAGGACTACACCCCCGACGAGCACGGTCAAATAACCGATGTGTTGAGCAATGGCTCGTACCGCTATAGCGTCTCGGCAAAGTACTACCACACCGAGAGTGGTACCTTTGTGGTGGATGGCAAAAAGATTGAGAAGAATGTTAAGTTGAGTAAAGCATACGGATGGTTGAAGGTCTCGGGTGCGGGTAATCTCGAGGGTGCCAGCGTATTCGTAGACGACTCGCCCAGGGGCAGTGCGCCAACCGAACCTCTGCCACTCGCAAGCGGAAAGCATACGGTACGTATAGTTCAGAAACTATACAAAACCCTCGAAACAGAGGTTACAATCAAGGATAACGAGACTCTCACATTTGCACCCAACCTCGTAGCCGACTACGCCAACATAACACTTATAGCGGCCGAGGGCTGCAAAATATATGTGAATGGTCAGTACAAGGGTACAACACGTTGGAGTGGCTCACTCGCCACCGGAACATACATATTCGAGGCTCGCAAGACGGGACACCAGAGTTCGAAGTTGACAAAGACCATCGCTGCAACGCCATCGAAGCAGAGTTTCGTCATCCCTCCGCCACAGGCAATTTTGGGTACGCTCAACATAAAGAGTTCGCCGGCAATGGCTGACATATATATCGATAGCAAGTTGGTGGGTCGCACCCCGATGATGCACCAATGTATAATCGGCTCGCACACCGTATCCATTCGCAAAAGCGGTTTCAACAGCAAGGAAAAAAGGGTCACCGTAGCCGAAGGAAAAACCACAACCATCAACGAGATGCTCTCGAAAAAGAGTACCCCGGCGCCGAAACCATCGTATTCAACTCGCAAAAAGCCGTCGTACTCTTCGTCGTACTCAATAAATAAGAAACCGTCGTACTCTTCATCGTACTCAACACAGAAGAAGCCGTCGTCGTCATACTCGTCGTCATACTCGTCGAAAAAGTATAAGAAGAGTGACAGTTGGGATAGTTTCAACCTGGGTGCATATATGGGCCTCGGAGGCAGTGCGGTTATGCTCAAGCAAGAATCGGGAACCACCTCCTTTGACTTCAATATGGGCGGTATGTTGCGTATGTGGAATCACCTAACGCTGTTCAACGCAATGGTGGGAGTTGGATATATGTACACCAAACAGATAAACTTCGTAGAGATTCCCGCTATAGTAAACTGGAACTTCGTGCGCGATGAAGATCTCGACATCTCTTCTTATATGGGAATTGGAACCGGGGTAACCTTCGCATTTGCCAATGTAGGCATATACGAAAAGGGTAAAGCATACCTCGATTGCCCGATAGTTTTTCAACTGGGATTTGGCCTACGCCACATCGACTGCGCACTCTATGCGAAGTTGTTTACCCAGCATAACTTGGCAATGATAGGATTCAGAGCTACCTACTACTTCTAAAAAAATCGGCATCATAAGCGAAATTTATGCAGCCATAAGGAGATATTATTTGCATAACTTTGAAAAAAATCGTACCTTCGCATAAAGAAACATAACAGAGTGAACATTTAAAAATAGACACAAACTATGAAAGCATTGAAAGGAACACGCACAGAGCAGAATCTGTGGACCGCATTTGCAGGTGAGTCGCAGGCTCGCAACAAGTACACCTACTTCGCATCGAAGGCAAAGAAGGAGGGTTATGTGCAGATTGCAAAGTTGTTTGAGGAGACTGCAAACAACGAGAAGGAGCACGCTAAGATTTGGTTTAAGTTGCTCGGTGGCATTGGCTCGACAACCGAGAACCTGAAGCACGCAGCCGAGGGCGAGAACTACGAGTGGACCGATATGTATGCAACCTTCGCTAAGGAGGCTCGCGAGGAGGGCTTCGACCACATCGCAACTCTCTTTGAGGGCGTAGCAAAGATCGAGAAGGAGCACGAGGAGCGTTACCTCAAGTTGTTGGAGAACGTTGAGGGTGGCTTGGTATTCTCGCGCGAGGGCGATATGATTTGGCAGTGCTCGAACTGCGGCCACATCGTTATCGGCAAGCAGGCACCAGAGGTTTGCCCAGTATGCGCTCACCCACAGTCATACTTCGAGATTAAGGCTGAGAACTATTAATAGTTCCCCGTTCCGTTCATCTATGGGCAGCACCTCGGTGTTGCCCTTTTTGTTTGTCATCCAGAGGGTGCAACGACCGCACACAGAGCCAAAAAATGTCGTGTTTGGACGTAGAAATATCTGATTTAGACCACCCTCACACTTTGGCAAAGAAGTTGCTCGTTAATAGGACAACGATGGTGATAACTGCACACCATCGGAGGTTTCTTCATTTATTTAAGTTTGGGTTAGAAAGAAACTTGCAATGAGTTTCGAGGTAAGAGGTCGTTGGGAAACGCCCTCTTATTTTTTTGCCTATTTGCAAGTTTCTTCCTTTCAACCTGTGGCGGTGTGGCAGACTTATCTTCTTTCGGCTGTTGTTTGCTGACGCAAATAGTTGTCTTTGTCGGATAAGCGACTTTGAAAATAAATTTTCAGTCGCAATCTGCCAAATCCAACAATCTACGATTGCAACAGCCTCTCTCGGTCTGCTCAAACCTGCTGCGGTCGTTAGAAAGAGAGTGCGGTGGAAAAGTTTTCCGTTTTCCGCTTTCCGTTTTCCGCTTATTCTCGCAATGAATTTCGAGGTAAGAGGTCGTTGGGAAACGCCCTCTTAATGAAAAAGAGATGGTCGCACACACGAAGTATGCAACCATCTCAGTTTTTGAAGATAAGGAGTCTGATGCCCCTTAAACCTCTATATTACTCGAGGTGTGGACCTGCTGCTACGAGAGCCTTACCAGCCTCGTTAGTAGTATACTTGCCGAAGTTCTTGATGAAACGGCCTGCGAGGTCTGCTGCCTTCTTCTCCCACTCTGGTGCGTCAGCATAAGTGCCGCGTGGGTCGAGGATTGCAGGAACTACACCTGGCAACGCTGTTGGAACCTCGAAGTCGAATACTGGAATCTTCTTGGTTGGAGCCTCGAGGATAGCACCGTCGAGGATTGCGTCGATGATACCACGTGTATCCTTAATCGAGATACGCTTGCCGGTACCGTTCCAACCAGTGTTTACGAGGTATGCCTTAGCACCGCTCTTCTCCATACGCTTAACCAACTCCTCAGCGTACTTTGTTGGGTGCAACTCCAAGAATGCCTGACCGAAGCAAGCCGAGAAGGTTGGAGTAGGCTCGGTGATACCGCGCTCTGTACCTGCCAACTTAGCGGTGAAGCCCGAGAGGAAGTAGTACTTACACTGCTCTGGGGTCAAAATCGATACTGGAGGCAACACGCCGAATGCGTCAGCCGAAAGGAAGATAACGTTCTTTGCAGCAGGAGCAGCCGAAACTGGAGTTACGATGTTGTCGATGTGGTAGATAGGGTACGAAACACGAGTGTTCTCGGTTACGCTCTTATCGTTGAAGTCGATCTTACCATTCTCATCTACAGTTACGTTCTCGAGGAGAGCGTCGCGCTTGATAGCGTTGTAGATATCTGGCTCCGACTCCTTGTCCAACTTGATAACCTTAGCGTAGCAACCACCCTCGAAGTTGAAGATACCGTTGTCGTCCCAACCGTGCTCGTCGTCACCGATAAGCTGACGCTTAGGGTCGGTCGAGAGGGTTGTCTTACCTGTACCCGAAAGACCGAAGAAGATAGCGGTCTCGCCCTTCTCGTTGGTGTTAGCCGAGCAGTGCATCGAAGCGATACCCTGCAATGGGAGGTAGTAGTTCATCATCGAGAACATACCCTTCTTCATCTCACCACCATACCAAGTGTTGAGGATAACCTGCTCACGCGAAGTGATGTTGAAGACAAC
>JAZOMA010000007.1:0-100193 GCA_045653565.1 Alistipes sp. | reverse complement strand
TTGGATCCTTACAAGATGTGTGAGGAGACTCAGCCAATCTGCTTCGAGAACGCAAAGTGGGCTTATGTAGTTGGTGCTGCTATCGCAATTAAGAAGGGTTGCACAGTTGCTGCTGACGCTGCTGAGGCTATCGGCGAAGGCTTGCAGGCATTCTGTATCAACGGTTCGGTTGCAGAGGATCGTAAGGTAGGTCTCGGTCACGGTAACTTGGCTGCACGTTTGCTCCGCGAGGAGACTCAGTGCTTCGCATTCTTGGCAGGTCACGAGTCGTTCGCTGCTGCAGAGGGTGCTATCAAGATTGCAGAGATGGCTAACAAGGTTCGTAAGAACCCACTCCGCGTTATTTTGAACGGTTTGGGTAAGGACGCTGCGAAGATTATTTCGCGTATCAACGGCTTTACCTATGTTCAGACCCAGTTCGACTACTACACTGGCGAGGTACACGAGGTTTCGGCTACTCCATATTCGGATGGTCTTCGTGCAAAGGTACGTTGCTATGGTGTTGACGACGTTCGCGAGGGCGTTGCAGTAATGTGGCGTGAGGATGTAGACGTATCGATCACCGGTAACTCTACAAACCCAACCCGCTTCCAGCACCCAGTTGCAGGTACCTACAAGAAGGAGCGCGTGTTGGCAGGCAAGAAGTACTTCTCGGTAGCATCGGGTGGTGGTACCGGCCGTACATTGCACCCAGATAATATGGGCGCAGGTCCTGCATCTTACGGTATGACCGATACCCTCGGTCGGATGCACTCTGACGCACAGTTTGCAGGTTCGTCATCAGTTCCAGCACACGTTGAGATGATGGGCTTCTTGGGTATGGGTAACAACCCAATGGTAGGTGCTACCGTTGCTGTGGCAGTTGCCGTACAGCAGGCTATGAAATAAAAAACAATTTTAAGCAGCGTTTGCTGCGTTACACTCAATCCCCGGGACAGTGAAATACGCCAAGTATTCCACAGCCTCGGGGATTTTCGCAAGCCTTGCAACCATCTACTTAAAATCGTTTTTTGCATTTTGCGAAGCGTGATGCTTACATCTGCCCGCCTAAAACGACATATTCTATTCACGCTCTCTCCGCGAAAAAGGGCTGACTAAAAATTTTAGTCAGCCCTCAAAATAGTTGGTCTATTCGGTTTTACCACTCAACCTTCTGTGTGTAGGTAGTGCCGAAGTTGTCGGTTACGCGAATCTCGCCCGAGCGAACACCCTCGCTTGGCTTGATGCGGAACATATATCGCGACTTGCTTGGCTTTGCATACTTGGCTGCAGTACCTTTTAGGTGTGTAAGCTTGGTTGCGTGAAGCTCTACGTATGCAGGGTCTGGCTCGGCAAAGTGCTCGAACTCGCCAACCTTTGTACCATTCTCCCACCACTCGACAGGCGACCAATTCGAATCTGACGAGTAGTTCCATACATTAACCTTCAAATAGCCATCGCCTGTGAGAACAGGAGTATAGGCGCGCATCTGGTAGTTGCGGTCGTGTCCAGGAACTTTGTACCACCACTTGATATCCTCGCCATCGACCTCTACGACCATATAGCCGTTTGGAAGACCGGTAGAGTCCATCTCCATATTCGAGCGCAAGGTTCCGATACAACGAGATACCGAGATGCACGAGAAGTGGCTCATATCCTCGTATTTAGGCTTTCCTGTATACTCAAACTCATAGTTCGAGTGGTAGTGGCCCGACCACGAGTAAACTCGCTTATAAGGCTTAATAAGCTCGGTGTAAGCATCGTAGTTTACATTGTACTTACCATACGAAGCTTTTGGCGATGTACCAGGCTTCTTCCAGAGGTTAGCGTGGCCGCAGATGTAGATAGTGTAGTCCTTCGGTACATACTGCAAATCCTGCTTCAACCACTCCAACTGCTCGTCGTCCAAGCCCGACTTGTAGTGCTTCGTACCATTCTCGCGGCTGTACTCGATGCTGTTAACCATTACGTAGTGAACCTTACCGATAGTGAATGAGTAGTAGGTTGGCGAGATATACTCCTCGAAGTATGGAGTACCCAACTTACCCTCGAGAATGTTCGACTGATCGTAGTCGTGGTTACCGATTACGTGGCACATAGGGTAGGACGTGGTCGAGCTGATATCCATATAGTCGTCATAACCTGCCATCCAGTTGTATACCAAGTCGCCGAGGTTGATAGCGAAGAACTCACCCTTTGTAGTCTTCTTGAACTCCTCGACATCTGGGAGCAATACATCACGATAACGCTCGCCCGAGCCATCAATGCCGAGGCCACGCATCTGAGGGTCGCCAATCATAATTATGGTGTACTTGTCGGTTGGCTCGGTACGCTTTGCGAGTGTAAAGTTTGCTACAGCACCCTTCTTGTGACGAGGAATGCGGTAGAAGTTCTGAATAACGCTCTTGCGATGAGGAATCTTGTAGCCGTCAGGTATAGAGATGAATACGAAACGGGTAGAGTTCATATCGCTCTTCAAGGCGTAGTGTCCATTGTTGTCGGTTGCAACACACTGCTTACCGTCCGATACAACGCAGCCTACAACAGGCTCGCCCTGCTCGGTTGCTACACGACCATAGATAGTCGAGCCGTCAGCCATCGGCTCTACCGCCTCGGCATAGTTGCTGAACTCGCTACCCTTAACATTTGTGCTGATGATGTTGCCAGCGATGTTGCCACGACGACCTGTTGCAGCCTTAACCTCGCCTTTGTTTACGCAGTCGAGAATCTGTACATTAGTTCTTGAATTGCCTGCTGCCTGACCAACAATACCTCCCGTGTGGATAGCGTTGTTGTGGTTCTCGTAGTTGTTACCGCCCGAAAGGCTCTCCACCTTGCCGTAGTTCACGCAACGACGAAGGTATGCGGTTCTGGCAGCCTTCTTGGTGGTGTAAATGTTTCCTACGATACCGCCATTGAAGGTTGGCTTCATAGGGCTCGCACCAATAAAGCGAATCTCGCCGCGGTTGGCGCAGTTTACGAGGTGAACCTCGCGGCCGATAGTCGCAACAATACCTGCTACAAATCCAGGAACGTCGTTTGCCATCTCCACCTTGCCATAGTTCGAGCAGTCGGCAATAACCAACTTGCTGTGAGGCATACCTACGATGCCGGCTGTGTGAGCGGTGCTTACGCCCGACGAGAATATAGTTCCGAAGTTGTCGCAGCAGATGATTTCGTTCTTGGTGTAACCAGCAATACCGGCAGCCCAAGTTTCGCACATACCGTTTGCCTCAGGTGCATTCGATGTGCTGGTAACATCGCCTCGGTTGATACACAACTTGATGGTTGTTCTGAACGCATCGCCCATAATACCACCAATCTTGTCGAAGCGAGCATCGGTCATCGACTTCACTGCACCGTAGTTCTCGCAACGAGCGGTGGTAGCGCAGTAGAGACTCTTTGGATATGCTGCACCGCAAATACCTCCGACGTAACTAGCGACCTCTTTGCCCTGCTCTCTGGCGCACGATATGCTTGCCGAGTTTACCTCGCCATAGTTCTTACACTTGTATACAACGTAGCGGTTCGAACCTACGATGCCTCCTACATATACATTGCCGGTTGTGAAGTTCGACTTATGGTAGAGTGGTGCGTGGTTCTCGCAATTCTCTACTGTACCATTGTTGATATTGGCAATCCATCCTACGAAGGTCTCGCCACCCTTGGTTTGCGACTTCATCACGCACGATTCATCGATGCGGAGGTTGCACACCTTTCCGCCCTCCAAAATCTCGTGGAAAAGGGCGTTTTTAGCCTTCCAATTCTTGAGGGCATATCCTTGACCATTGAATACACCTCCGAACGATTTTATGGCAACCATCTTTTTTGCCTTTGCCATATCGATGTCTGCCTCGAGGCACACTTCGCCCTTGTCATTCTTGTAGGCGGAGTAGTCGTTACCTGTGTTGATGGCAGTAACAAATGCCATCAGTTCTTGCGCGTTTTTGATACCACCTGCATAGACCGCCACAACGGAGAGCAGGAGTATCAGCGACAATGATAATCTCTTGATGTAGTTCATAATTTATAGTTGTTAGTTTTGTTGTTCTACCAAGTTACCGTCGACGAGTAGTTGTTGTCGAAGCGGTCGGTTACCGTAACAGTACCAGAGCCACTACTGCGTGTCTCGACGGCACGGAATATGGTGTGGATATGGTTATCTTCAGGTTTATATCCATCGTCGCTCTTGAGCGTGTAACCGTAAGTCTTGTAGTGCTTTGCAATCTCGTAGGTCGCCAGACAGTATGCCGGAATATAACCTACAGGCTCCATCTCCACGCCGTTGTACTTAGGCTTCTGCCACTTATTGTCCCAGAGGAATATGTTTACGTAGACGTAGTTGTTGGCCGCATTGCCAGCAATCATATCGGCATAGGTGTCGTGGTACTGACCAGGCTTGTAGACCTTCATCTGATACGACTCCGATAGGGTAGAGCCGTCCGCCTTCATCTTGGCTACGCCATTGGTGTAGTTCCAATCACGATAGAGGTAGCTCGGCTTCTTTGAGGTGTACTTCGAGGTCGAAACAAACGATCCCGTCTGGTAGATTGTAGGCTTGAAGTGCCACGAAACGTTGTCGCCATCTACCTCCACCACGGTGTAGCCTCGAGGTGTTCCACCTGTGATATACTCGTTGGTCCACAACTCGCCCGTAGAGCGCGCTACGGTGTGCTCCTCGATTACTGCCCACTTGCTCGACGATGCGTAGTTGTAGTTGTAGGTCGTATGGATATGACCAGTCCATATATGCGCCTTCTTGAACTCGGCAAACAGATCGCCATACTGCTCCTTGTACTGTGCGCCACGGTTGGTGTTGCTGATGAGTTTGAACATAGGCGAGTGCGCAGCCACCATAAGCGTTGCCGAGCGACTTACGTGAGCAAGGTCGTTCTGCAACCACTGCCAAATCTCGTCGGTGAGGCCCTGCACGTCGTATGCTGTGAGTTCGCCCTTGTCGTTCAAATTCATTATCATATTATCCAACACCACAAAGTGCAACTTGCCGATGTTGAACGAGTAGTAGGTTGGACCCAACTTCTCCTCGAATACGCGACGACCCTCGACATCGGTCTTTGCTGTTTTGTCGTTGTCGTGGTTACCCAGAACGTTGAACATCGGGAAACCGAGCGTCTTCAAGCCGTCGATGTAGTTGTCGTACAACGCCATCTCCTCGTGTACGACGTCGCCCAACATCAAACCATAGACGTTGCGGTCGGTGATTGATGCCGCCTTCTCGCGCATATCGCGGTAGAGGTCATTGCAGCAATCGAGCGAGTGGTATGCGTTGTTATCGTAGCTATAAGTGCTTGGTCGTGGCTGCGGATCGGCACCTACGAGCAGGGTGTATCGCTCCGAGTTGTTCGTAATCTTGTTGAACGAGAACTCCGTAACGCACATATTTGCCTCCCTCTCCGCATCGGTTATGCGGTGGTAGAAGATTGGCAGTCCATTCGCATCGGTCGGTGCAGTGTAGCCCGAAGGGATACTTACCATAACAAACTTCTTGTCCGAGAGGTCGCTCTTGAGCGAGTAGAAGCCGTTGGCGTTGGTTGTGGTGCAGATCAGACCGTCCGACACAACCACCCCCTGCAAACCCTTTCCATTGCTCTTTACGTAGCCCTTGATGGTTACGTCAGGCTCCGTTCCCCACTCGTCGACCAAAGTCTCGCGCATCTCCTCGAGTTGTACGGGCTGACCTTGCTCGCGGAAAGTGATGCTTGCGAACTCCTTCACGATGCCTGCCTTTACTGCCGAGCCATTCCACTGCGCATACGCCTTTTTGCCATTTACGTCGGTGAATACGATGTCGCACAAGCCGAGCGTGCCGTTCGGAACTGCGATGTAGAGGTAACTATCCTCATCGGCCGAGAGTGTGAGCGCATTGGTTATGTTTAGGGTTATACTCTTGGTGCAATTTGCCGTTGGTGCTATCTCTCCGGTTTGGCAATTCACTGCAAACTCGCCGGCGATATGCTTGGTCGAACCAAACGAAATGCTCTTCAACTGACGGTTAGCACCCTTGTCCGCACGAATTGCAAAGCGCAGTACGCCTGCGAGGTGGTGCATCTTGATGTTCTCGTCAGCATTTGTAACATAGGCGTGCATAGGCGCACTTCCGTTGGCAAACGAGCCTTCGGTGTACTCCTGCTCGGCTACGAACAGCACCTTTGGACTCTCAGCCGTTGTTGCGGCTGTGTATGGGTAGGTAACGGCATACGGATAGTTCAACACCTTCTTTACCGTGTAGGTTGCGTTTGCTCTGTTCTGTGGGTCTATATTAACCTCCTCGGACATCTCGCCATTTACGGCTATGCGGTCGCCCTCCGACCAGTAGGTAGGGTAGCCGTCGCCACTCTTATCGCCAAGCGAGGTGCGGCTCGGCTCGAGCGAAATGGCGAGTGTCGTTTCGCCACTTTCAACACTCTCGTCGAAACCAAAATCCTTCTGACAAGCCACCAATGCAAGCAGAGGCAATGCGAGTGCGGCAAATATAACTCTATTTCTCATATTGTTTTCTCGAAAAAACGTATCCTATTACCACGAAATGCTCTGCGAATACTCGTTGCCAAAGCGGTCCACTACGGTAACTGTTCCCTTGCCCGATGATTTTGGTTCGTAGGCACGGAAGATGGTGTGGATATTGTTGTCGGTAGGGCCGTAATCGGTGCTACCCTTCAACTGATATCCGTATGTGTTGTAGTGCTTCTTAATCTCGTAGTCTGCCAAGCAGTAGGCATCTTTGTAGCCCACCTTGGTCATCGTTGCGCCATTGTATTTTGGCTTCTCCCACTTGTCGTCCCAGAGGAACACATTTACGTAGATGTAGTTCTTGTCGGCAGCCTTATTCTCCACCAAGTTGGTGAAGGTATTGTGGTACTCGCCCGGCTTGTAGACCTTCATCTGATACTTGTCGGATAGGGTAGAGCCATCTTTACGCATCTTCGCTACGCCATTCTCGTTGTAGTCCCAATCGCGATACTTATACTCGGGTTGTGTCGTAGTCAAACCTGTGTAGCCCTTGCGCTGATAGATTGTAGGCTTGAAATACCACGATATGTTGTCGCCATCGACCTCCACTACAGTGTAGCCGCGTGGCGTGCCATTTGCCCAATACTCGTTGGTCCACAACTCGCCCGTAGAGCGTGCTACGGTGTGAACTTCGAGGTTCTTGAGTTTCGACGACTCGGGATATACGTAGTTGAATGTAGTGTGCGAGTGACCTGCCCACGCGTGCACCTTCGCGAACTTCGAGAAGAGGTTGGCGTAGTCGCTGCGGTGTCCTGTTGCGTGATTTGAACGCTCACTCATACTGTCGCCCATAAACATTGGCGAGTGTGCCGCTACCATAATTGTTGTCGAACGGTCCACATAGGCGAGGTCGTTCTGCAACCACTGCCAAATCTCGTCGGTAAGACCTTGGTCGTACTCGCGCAGTGTGTTGTCGCTTGCGCGCAACTTCATAATGAGGTTATCCAACACCACATAGTGCTGCTTGCCGATGTTGAACGAGTAGTAGGTTGGACCCAACTTCTCCTCGAACTTGTGGCGACCAGCGGCGTCGGTCGATGATTTAGGGTCGTTGTCGTGGTTGCCGAGGATGTTGAACATCGGGAAACCGAGCGACTTCAAACCTGCGATGTAGTTGTCGTAGAGCGACATATTCTCGTGTACGAGGTCGCCCAACATCATACCGTAGACATTGCGGTCGGTGATTGTTGCAGCCTTCTCGCGCATATCGCGGTAGAAGTCGTCGCAGATATCGAGTGAGTGGTAGGCAATCTTGTCCATACCGGCAGTGCTTGCGCGCGGCTGTGGGTCGGCACCTACGATAAGGGTATAACGCTCGGGATTATTTGTGATGGGATAGAACTCGAAGGTGTGTTGTACCAAATCCTTCTTTCTCTCCTCGTCAGTTACACGGTGATAGAATATCGGCAGACCATTTGTGTCTGTCTTAGCAGTGTAGCCCGAAGGGATACTTGCCGTAATAAACTTCGTGCGCGAGAGGTCGCTGTCGATTTCGAAGTAACCTTTATCATCGGTCTGCACGCACAGCAAACCGTCCGAAATCACTACTCCTGCGAGTTTTTCGGTTGCACCGCCATATACAAGTCCTTTGACGGTAATTTTGCCCGTTGGCTTGTAGCCACCGTTGTTGTTATTGTTGTTGCCGCCGCCGTTATCGCCATTATTGTCGGGCGTGCACGCCAACGCGAATAGTAGGGTTAAAATTGGAATGAAAAGTCGTTTCATTGTGTTAGTTTTTGGCCATTGACCTTCGGTCTTCACTGCTCCGCCTCCGCATAGTCTGCAAGCAGCCTCTGCACTCGGCTTAATCGCAGCGGTAGCCATTAGCCATTAGCTTTTTTGTTTTTTAGGGGTAGTTAGAGTTACTCACTACTATCTACTCACTACTCACTTATATAAAAAAACTCTCTGCCGAGTGGCTACATGAGCCACCCGACAAAGAGATTGAAAGAGTATTACTTGCCGTTCCAGTATGAGCAACCTGTTACGGTTGGAGTAACTGTATCGCCAGTTGCGCTGGCTATATTATATTGGTACATATAGTCGCTGAAGTTTTCCGCATTGATAGCTACAGAGTTAACCGTACCACCAAATTTGCTATCTTTGATAGTTACCGAACTTGCAGTCCAACCAGAAATGCCACCAACGTAAGTAGCTTGTGATGCGTGCGCTCCACCTTTGACGTCACCATAATATTTGCAATTATCCACAGTAGAAGTGCCGTCCAAGTAAGCAGCAATTCCGCCAGCGTGACCATTGTGTGAACCAGATGATGCACCTGTAACTTTGTTGACCACACTACAGTTAGTAATTGTGCAATTTGTTCCAACAGCAATAATACCACCTGCGGTACCATTGCAAACTACATCCTTATTGGCTGTTACAGTACAGTTGCTTATTTGTGCATCGCGAGCCCAAGCTACAACGCCACCGCCAATACCGCGATATGCAGATATTTGTCCAGTAATGTTACAATCCTTAATAGTAATGCTTCCAGTTGTAATAACCTCGGCACTTGCTTTGTTTTCAGTATAAACGTGGTCGCCATAAACTGCGATGATACCTCCTACGTGGTTAGCTCTCCATTGCGAGCCATCACCAAAACCAGAGTTGTTGTAGGTGTTTGCGTAGACAAGTTTATTGCTGTTGCAACCCTCAATAGTACAATCACCACCTTGAATGAATCCTGCAATGCCTCCAACAAATATTGGACGTCCCTTATCGCTTACTCCGCGAGTATAGGTGAGATCTGTATTGTTTGTACAGTTCTTGATAGTAAGACCGCCTTGAGGACCGCAACTTCCAACGATACCGCCAATTGCGTGAACAGTTCTCTGTGCAATGGCTACAGAATAGTTTGCTTCAATTGAACCTTCGAATGTAGCATTCTCTATAGTAGTATTCGCGTTGTTGTATATATGACCAAGAATACCGCCGAATGCAGCTGCGTGGTGTCCCGTGTTGTATGTTCCGACAATGCTTATTTTGCCCTTCCAAGTGATGTTCTTAATAACAACTTCGCCAGCGGTGCCGCTCACCAGACCGAAAACACCTCCAACACCGACACAATATGTGTTGTTCTTGTCTAGAGCGTTACCTTGGGCTCCTTTAACAGTACAGTCGAATGTGCCTTCGTAGTTAGCAAAGTCGTATACACCAACTTCAATAGTTCCTGCAAAGCCTCCAATACCCGAATAACGACCTTGACCCTTTCCTTCAACAACAATGTTATTTGCAACGCTATTTTTTGCAATATCGGTTGTCTTCAAGTAGCCTGCAATACCTCCAATATGAGTATCCTTTGCAGATGATGTAGTTGTTACGTTTGCGTTATTGGTGTTACCAGTTATTTTGCTATCGGCTTGACCAATAATACCTCCTACATATATATTACGACCGTTGTTGTCATTACGCTCTGCTCCTGTTGTACAGAGTACATCACCATTATTAGTGTTGTTTGTTGTTGCTGTGGCCTCATTTGTTGCCCAACCTACAATACCACCGATATATACCTTCTTTGAAATAGCGTTGATTGTAGTAGCACCACTATTGGTGTTGTTATCTACTGTTCCGATACTATAGCCAACGATACCGCCAATATAACTGGTTAGAGTACCAACAGTACCATTAACAACAATCTCTCCTGTATTTGTTGAGTTCTGCACAGTACCGCTTGTATTCGATATGTAGCTAGTAATACCGCCGACACAGTTTGTACCCTTCGAAAGCACGTAATTGCTATTGTAGATAATGTCGCCATTGTTGGTACAACTATCAATTATACCAATTACACAACGTCCAACAAGACCTCCGATGCGGGTGTCATCACCCCAAGTGCCACTTACGGCGATGTTTGCGTTATTGGTACAGTTGAGCAAAGAACCACGATGGTAGCCAACAAATGGTCCATAGTACTCAACACCGTCAGCATAGTTTGCTGTTAAAGTACACGATTCGTCGATAATGATATTTTCTATAATCGCACCACCACCTGTGTAAGCGAACAATGGACGAGTAGAGTTCCAATTCTTGATAGAGAAACCGTTACCATCGAAATAACCGTGGAAGTAGTTGGTTTCACCTGCTGCAATACCGAGTGGGTTACCCTCCTGCCATACGTTACCAATTGGCACTAACTCTGCACTAGTAGCTGCATCGAATTCGATGTCGTTGGCAAGTTGAACTACAAATGGGTGAACCTGCCAATACTCACCATCGTTGTAAGCCTTTGAAAAGGCTACAAAGTCAGCTGCACTCTTAATCTCTACATTAACCAAAGTGCCGGTAGGCTTGAACTCTACAACAGGCATAGCCTTAATCTCGCCAGCCTCGATGGTCATACCCTTCGATGCGATATCCATATAGTGACCAGCGTTGTCAATCAAGCGAACGGTGATACCCTGTGGGTACTCGCGAGCTGGAACTACGATGAATACATCGTCAGTCTCCTCTGCCGAGAGCTCCTTGCTTGCCGATGTTGTAACAACCTTATCAGCCTCGGCTGTCGAAGTTGCGGTGAGGGTTACTGCCTCGTAGTCGATAGCGAAGTCGCCCGACATCTGCTCTCCTGCGTTGCCCTTGGTCTCAACCTTGTTCAATGGGTGAGCTGTGTGTGCGCTCTCTGCAGGCAACTTAACCTGCAAGCGGATAACACCTGCGAGGTGGTGCATCTGAAC
Source organism: Alistipes sp. (assembly GCA_045653565.1). Lineage (GTDB taxonomy): Bacteria > Bacteroidota > Bacteroidia > Bacteroidales > Rikenellaceae > Alistipes. The sequence goes on along the minus strand of JAZOMA010000007.1, from coordinate 89,007 downwards.
GATACCCTCTGCTGCTTGGTACGATGCCATAGGGGCTGTATCCTTCGCGAAGTTGTTGGTTGCACCATTCTGAACAGCAGGGAGTGTAATTGTCTGAGCGTCCTTATACATCGAAGCAGGGTAGAGCACAGAGTATGGATGAGTCAATTCTGCACCAAACTCGAATTCTGCCGAAGTCTTCTCCTCGTTGAGAGTGATAGCGGTCGATGCATTGCCATTGATAGCAATCTGGTCGCCATTGTGCCAATAAACCTTGCGTGCGCCATCAACGAGCTCACCCAAGTAGGTCTTGGTATCTGCAATACCTACGGTTACGGTTGTGCCACCGGTGATGCCTGGTGCTACAACCTCGTCATTAAAATCTGTTGTACAGCCTGCGAATGCTACTACTGCGAGGGCTGCAACTGTTCTAAAAATCTTTTTCATAATCTTTTCCAGTTTTTTAGGTTTAATAATCGGCCCATTCGCCCTCTGTCTCCTTCATATCGTCCATCTGCGACGACTGTGCAAAGCCCTGCTCCACTTGGAGAAGGATTGCTGTTACTTGTGGCTTCTCGTACTCCGGAGCCACGGTTTGTGTTACTCTTTTCATAACATTTAGTTTTAGTAATAAGTATTTTAATATTGGTTTGTTCTTATCAATTATCGGGGAAGGCAAGGTTAGGTACCTTCCCCTGATAATTCACTATTTTCCATCCCAGTATGTTACGTTCTCGATTGTAGCACCGCGTACGTGGTCGCCCATCGTTTTGATATCGCTTGCGTAGTCCACGATGTTGCTGCTCGAGATAACAACGTTGTTGATTGTACCTCCGTAACGGCAGTTGCGAATTACGGTAGATGCGTCATCGGTGTAGGCTGCAATACCGCCAAAGTACTCTGGGTTGGTACCGTCGGTCAACTGACGCGAGATGATGCCGTAGTACTCGCAGTTCTCAATCAATGCAGTGCCCAACAAGATGGCTGCAATACCGCCACCGTGGAACTTCAACGAACCTGTGTAGCGTCCCGAAAGGTTGCTCTTTACGCTACAGTTGGTTACGGTTACATTATCCTCGGCAACAGCGATAATACCGCCAGCGTATGCGTTGTACATATCGGACATACGGCCTGTGAACGAGCAGTTGTCGATAGTTGCATCGTGTGCGTAGCCTACGATACCGCCCGAACTACCACGCGACGACTCAACAGCTCCGTTTACGGTGCAATCCTTCACGGTAAGCAAACCATCGCTGTAGCCGCTGTAGCCATACGCGCCCACAATACCTCCGGTGTTGTTGAAGGTGTGCGGATCAGTCGTATTGTAGAACTCGTTGTTGTTGTACATATTAACCTCTATCTTGGCGTTGCCCTCGCAGCCGATGATGGTTGCATCGCCGCTGTAGATAGAGCCGACAATACCGCCCGTGATGCTGTAGAAACCGTTCGACTTCACAGTGCCGGTTGTCCAGCCAATTTCGCCCGAGTTTACGCACTTGGTAAGCGAAATATCGGTCGATGCGATACCTACAACGCCTCCGAAGTGAGAGCGCGACTTGGTTGCAAAGCTGTTTCCGTTGGCGTCGATCTTGCCAGTAATGTTGGCATTCTCGATGATGACTTCGGCGATTGAGCAACCGATGATACCTCCGAATGCGAGGTTTACCATACCAGGTATCGCCGTAGGATCCAACTTGAGTTTTCCCTCCCAGGTTACATTCTTAATATCGACCTTTTTGTTGCTGTGGCCAATAATACCACCTATGAATGCAGTACTTGCCGTGTGTGCGTCGCCTGCACCTGTTGTACCAACGGTACCACTGTGTACGCCTGTGTCGTTAGCGAAGTCGTGGACAAACTCTACATTGTATACGTAGCCAATCAAACCGCCCAAATATACGTAGCGAGCCTTGCCCTCCGACATAATATCGGCTGCATTTGTGTTGTGGTTGTTCTCGAACGTTGCGTTTGTAGCCGCTGTGTTCCACTCGCCGATAACACCTCCTGCGTAGAGGCTCTTGATGTCCGATGTGAGCGTGATGTCGCCATCGTTGATGTTGTCCTTAATCTCGCCTGTAGCCAAACTTGTGATACCTCCAATGCGTGCGTAACGACCTGCGTCGCCCGAACGTGGAGTCTTGTTCTCGATGGTTCCTGCATTGATGTTGTTGCAGATAACCGAAGCCTCGCCATTAGCCTGACCTACGATACCGCCCATATAGCTGCTGTATACGGTACCCTCCTGGATAATCGAGCCACTGTTGAACGAATCCTGGATGGTACCCTGGCTTATAGCCGCCAAACCGCCCATAAACGACTCGTTGCGGTTGCCTGCTGCGCAAACGAAGGCTGCAGTGATATGAATCTTACCGTTGTTGGTACAGCTCGAAATCGTCGATGCGCTATCCATCTTGCCCACCAAACCTGCCAAGTATGTCTTGTTCGAGGTCGACTCGGAGGTGTTGCTGAGCGTGATGTCTGCATTGTTGATACACTCGCTGATGGTTGTACCCTCGATGCTGTATGCCAATGCCGAAAGGCAAGCCTCTGCGCCAAACTTCTGGTCGATGGTGATTGCCGATGTCGAGTCGAAGATAAGGCCCTTAATCTCGGCATCCTTGCAGTAACCAAAGAGCGATGTGTTCGATTTGAAGTTGATAATCTTCTTGCCATTGCCGTTGAACTCGCCAGTCCAAGGACGCTCTGCCGTGCCGATTGGAGTCCACTCCTTAATCTCGGTCATATCAACGTCGCCTACGATGGTTGGTACGCCGTCGATATACCACTGCGATACGTCGCCACCCTCGTTCCAAGTCTTTGCAAAGAGTGCCAAACCTGGACCTGTGAGCAGACCATCTACGTTGTAGTACTCCTGCTTGATAACAGGCAACTTGATGTTGGCTGCACCCGAGAGCATAGTCAATTCGAGTTCGGTAACACGAATGTGCTGTGCATCGCTTGGGTTCGAGGTGAATTGAAGCATATACGATACCGAGCCGTCTGCGTTCTCGGTGGTGGTATAGGTTACCCAAGTAGGCATTACAATCTCCTTTACAATCTGCTTAGGAACGCGAAGTTCGAGTGGAGCAACATCCTCTGCTGCGAGCAAAAGGTTGCCATCAGCATCGTAGTTCAACTCGGTGCCGAACTGCCAGATGTTGATTGCGCCGTCCGACTCCTCCTTACCATCTTTCACGAGCAAAACCGAGCCGTAGCGCGATACGTCGCTGTTCTCCTGCCACGAGATAGTAACCTCGGTGGTGACGATACCATCGGCATCGGTAGTTGCTGTGCCTTTGGTTGCTGTAATCCAAGGGTCGCACTCGATGTGCCAAGCCTCGCCAGCGTCGAAGGTCTTAATCTGTGTGGTGAAACTTCCGGCACTCTTGGTCGATGCAGCATATACCTGTCCGACTACGAATACGTTGCCGTTGTGGGTAACTACGAGCATCTTCTCCTCGTATGCGCCAGCCTTGAAGGTGATGGTGGCGTCCTCGCGAGCCGCGAAGTTGTCGTTAGCGTTGATTACCATAGTGAACGAACCGTTACCACGGTGAGCCTCCTCTGTGATTTGGCACCACTTCTGGTTTGATACCGGTGTCCAATAGATATCCTCGTTGTTCAGCGCAACATCAACCTTGATTTCGTGGCTTACAGAGGCAAGGTCGAGCGAACTAACCTCCGCACCATCTACGCTGAATGTAACCTCGATATCGCCCACTTCAACCATCTCGGGAGCGTCATTGGTTACATCGGTGGTACAGCCTACAAACAAGGCTGCAACCACCATTATTATATATATAAAGTATCGTTTCATAATCTGTACGAAAATTTAGTGTTATTTGCGACCTAAACTGCGTATTGCCTTACTCTCGGCTGTGGTTGCCCACCACATATCCGTAAGCATATTGTTGTCGCCATTGAGCCAGCCATTTACGGCGTTGGTGTAGTGCTCAGCGTTTTGGAATGCCTCGGTAGATGGGTAACGCATACGGGTTGGAAGAATACCGTTGTTCATTGCCGAAGGACCATTGGTACGCAATACAGGATAACCGGTACGACGGTAGTCTGCCCACGACTCAAGACCTACCCAGAACATTGCTACGTACTTCTGACGTATAATGGTCTCGACAGCCTTGTTGTAGTCGAACTCGTTGTCGAGGTAGTCCATAAAGTTGATAACCTCTGGCGACGATGCTGTGTAGTAGTCTTTCGCCTTATCCCAGCCAACGTGCCACTGCAAGATAGATTTGAGGTTAGCATCGAGGTAGAGGTCCTTATACGCCTTCTGCGACATCGGAATCCAGCCACGTGCGCCTGCCTCGGCGAAGATGAAGAGCATCTCGTCGTAGTTGAGAATAGCGTATGCTGGGTCCATCTTCAAATCACCTGTGTGCTCGCCTGTGTAAAGACCACGTGGGTAGCGACCAACCTGCGAGTTGCCTGCGGAGCTGACGTGCTCGTCGAAGTATGCACGCAAGTACTCGCGAGTCTCCTGCGAAGGTGCGCCCAACGCTTTGGTGAAGTAACGGAAGTAGCGTGGGTCCCACTGGCAGTTTTTCTCGTCTGCGCTCTTATAGTCAATGAGCATCAGGTCGGTCAACGACAAGCAAGCTGCCTCACCGTTCCAGTTACCACTTGTGGTGGAGTAGAACGAGGTGTAGAGTGCCGAGTCCTTCGAGCTGAACTGTACGCGTGCGCTATCGTCGAGGCTACGCATAACAGGGTAGTCGCCGTCGCCTGTTTCAGAATTGAACGAGTTGTAAATCTCGTTTATCTTGGCTATGACGTTGATGTCGCCATACTCATCGCCCAACGAGATGATACCCCCCGACTCCTCGAGTGTCTTGTTCGAAACACGCATCAACAGACGGAGGTAGAGCGCGTTTCCGAAACGGTGCCACTTGTCGATGTCGCCGTTGTACATAAAGTCGCAAATAGGGTTGAAGTTTGCGCTTGAGAGCACCTTATTCTCAACCATCGCCTTTGCCTTTGCAAAGCAAGCGTTTGCCTCCTCCAACGAACGCAAAAGGTCGGTGTAGATTGCCTTCTGGTCGTCGTAAGGTACTGTGTAGCTGAAGTTATCACCCTGCAATGCGATGGTTCCTGCCTGCGAGTATGGAGCATTACCATAGGTGTCGGTCAAGAGGTGTCCAATCCACGAACGAAGTACCAACGCCACGCCTATCATTGCTGGGTTGCCCTCGCCCTCCTTCTCGCACTCCTTGCGTGCCAAAGCAAGCATATACTGTGCGTTACCAAACTGCTTGTAAAGACTCCACATCTGGTTGGTGAAGTTCTCCGAGATGACGTAGTTGTAGACCAGCTGTGCCGAGTTCTCGAAGTTGGTGTTGATGGTGTATTGCATCAAATCTCCGAAGATGTAGTAGTCGCAATATCCCATCTGCTTCTGTGTGTTGTAAAGTATAGGCTGAACGAACGACTCCGAGTTGGTCTCGTAGACAACATACGGGTTCTTGTTCATATCATCGAAGTGAGTACAACCCACCGATACGAACGTCGCAGCCAATGCTATTATAATATATGTAATGTATCTCTTCATAATCATATCCTCCTACGCCATTAGAATGTTATCGAAATGCTACCGCCATAGGTTGCTGTACCAGGCATCTGCAAGAGGTCGAAACCTGGCGAGAGAGCCGCACCACGCATCGAAACTGCCTCAGGATCGAAGCCTGGGAACTTGCTCCAGCAGTAGAGGTTGTTACCGAACAACGAGATTGACAAGCCCTGGATAACCTTAGTCTTGGCAAGTAACTTCTTAGGGAACGAGTACTCCAAGCGTACCTCGCGCAACTTCAAGAACGAAGTCTCAACGAAGTTTGCCTCGGTACACTCGCGTGCATAGAGTGCCTGATAGTAAGCCTGAATGGTCTCCGAAGTGTGCTCGTAGTCGCAGATTTTGAAGTTGCCATCTGCCATCTGCATTACACCTGTTGGTACGAAGCCACCCTCACGTCCTTCGAGTGTAGCGACACCCTTACCGCGATAGTTCAATACCCAGTTGGTCTCCGACCAAACCTTACCTCCATACTGTCCGTCGAACTTAATGCTCGCCTTCAGGCCCTTCCAACTGAACGAGGTGCCGAAGCCTCCACGCCACTTTGGCATACACTCACCAACGTACTCAATCTCCTCGTCGATGATTGGCGAACCATTCATATCGTGAATAACCTGTCCTGCCACGTTAATCATCTTACCCGACTCGTCAATTACGTACGAACCCTCTGGCGCACGCTTGTACTTACGTCCATACATCGAAGTGAGCGAACTTCCTTCGTATGCGTACATATAAGCATAAGAGCCACGACCTGCAATCTGCCAGAAGTCGATGCCCTCGCCGAGTTGGAGTACTTTGTTGCGGTTGATAGACCAGTTAGCCGTTACGTTCCAACGGATATCCTTCGTGCGAATGATTGTGCCTGTAGCCTGAATCTCGAAACCGTGGTTGCGGATAGAACCTGCGTTGGTAAATACGCTGGTCATACCTGCGGCTGCCGATACAGGCATCGATGCCAAGGCGTTGGTAGTCTTGCTGTTGTAGTACGACATATCGAGGTTCAAGCGGTTGCGGAACATACGCAAGTCAACGCCAATCTCCCACGATGATACCTTCTCAGGCAACAACAAACCGTTAACCTTCGAGTTCTGTGTTGTTACGTTGCCAGGGAAGAGTGTGCTGCTGAGGAACTCCTCGATACGATATGGCTTGGTGTCGTGACCTACCTGCGCCCACGATGCACGAACTTTCAACAGGTTCAATACGCCGTTAGTACGTCCGAAGTCTGCCAACTCGTTGATTACAACGCTACCCGAAACCGAAGGGTAGAAGTACGAGCGGTTGCTTGCTGGGAGTGTACTCGACCAGTCGTTACGACCTGTTACGTCGAGGAAGAGTGCGTTACGCCACGAGAGCTGCACCAATCCGTAGAGTGAGTTGGTCTGACGACGCTCTGCATAGTTGTCGGTCTTAATCAACGATGCGGCGTTTGCCAACGTATAGACGCTTGGGTTTTTGAGGTTATCTGCCCACTGCTGATGACGCTCATACTTGCGGTTGATGATGCTACCACCAAAGTTAGCAGTGAGGTTGATATCGTGTTGGAAGTCGTGAGTGTAGCGGAAGAGGAACTCGCCCGAATACTGCATCGAACGAATCATCTGCTCGCGATAGAAACCGTTAGGGTCGCTCTGTGTAGAGGTTGCAAAACGCTGTGTACGGAAGTCCCACTGCGAGTCCAAACCTCCACGTACCATCAGGGTTAAGCCCTTGTAGATGTTGAAGTCGAACTTCACGTTACCGTAGATACGGTCGCGGTCCTGCGTGTTGACACTCTCGTTTGCGATGAAGTAGGCGTTGTTCTTACCTCCCGAGAGCGATTGGTCTTGCTGAACACCCTCCTGACCATCGTTCCAGTAGTGCTTAGCCCAGTCCATATCGACGTTTGGAGCGTAGCACCACAAACTATACATAATACCTGCACCTGCCGAGTAACCCGATGCTACAGGTATGTTACCGCGCTCGTTGCGACGATAGTTGAGCGAAACCTCCGAGGTGAACCACTTTGCAATCTCGTTACGAGTACGCAATGCGATATGTTGCATATTGCTTGGCGAGTTCGGGATGATGCCCTTCGAGTGTGAGTCGCGCACCGATACACGAATTGAGTTGCGCTTGTTGATGCGTCCCGATACCGAAACCGAGTTGGTCCACGTGTGTCCTGTCTCGAAGAAGTCCTTGAACCAGTCGCCATGGCTGATGAATGGGGTGGCTTCACGGCGGAAGTCGCCAAACTGGTCTACGCTACCGCCAATGCCTGCTAACTCATCGTAGTACTGGTAGTAGAGTGTACCATCCATCTTTGGACCCCACGAACTCAAACCTGCTTGGCTCTCGTAGGTTGGCTGTGGATGGTAGCCCGAACCCTTGCCTGTGTCGCCACTGCGTACGTAATAGTAGTAGTCCGAGCGAGTACCCTGACCATACTCATACTGCAAGTCGGGCGAGGTGTTTACGGTGTCGAACGTAAGACTTGTAGAGTAGTTTACGCTGATTTTCGACTCGAGTTTGTCGGCTGTCTTGGTGGTGATGATGATTGCACCATTGGCTGCTGCCGAACCGTAGAGTGCGGTCGCTGCAGGACCCTTCAATACGGTTACGTTCTCGATGTCCTCGGGGTTGATATCGCCCGTACCGTCGCCATAGTCGATAGCGTTGAGCGAACCCTCGCCTCCGGCATCCGACTGCGTTGCGTGGTTGTACATCGGCACACCGTCTACCACAAAGAGTGCGGTGTTGTTCGAGAAGTCCACCGACGACTCACCACGGAGCGTTACACGGGTTGTACCGCCACCGCCTGTATTCGACTGCTGGATGTTCAAGCCTGCAACCTGACCTGTCAAACCCGAAAGCCAGTTCGAAGAGTTGGTTACCGAAGCCAAAGCCTCGCCTCCCACCTTCTGTGCTGCATAACCGAGCGACTTCTCGTCACGCTTGATACCGAGTGCGGTTACGATGACCTGCTCTACGGCTTGAGCCTCCTCCATCAACTTCACGTCGATGGTGGTGCGCGAACCGACCTTTACGGTCTCGGTCTTGTAACCAATGAAACTGAATTGCAGTTCCTGCGCTGGTGTTGCTTTGATTTCGTAGTAACCGTTCAAATCGGTAACAACACCTTGGAGTGTAGTGACGATGATTACGCCCACTCCGGCCATTGGTTTGCCTTCGTTGTCGATGACCTTACCTTTGACCACGTGAGGCTTAGAAGCCTCCAGACTCGATGCAGTTCCCCCCCCCGTAGTCTGAGCGTAAGTGGTTGATACGCTCATCGTTAGGGTGAGAATCGCAACTGCGAGAGTCCTGAAAAATCTCTGAGTAGAAATTCTCATAAAAGTTAGGTTTTAATTGGTTGATATTTGGTTTGTTCGTGTTTTTATTCGTTAAACTCGCTGTTTTACGGCATGTTCCAAATACAAAGATAATATCTTTTATATTATCTGCAAACAAATGTGAATAAAATGTGAATTTTTTTGCAAAAAAAAAGTGGTGCTTGATAGGGTTTGATAGGATTCTGTGGGATTTGATGGGATTCGCACCTGCGGTGCTTGATAGGATTCTGTAGGATTCGCACCTGCGGTGCTTGATAGGATTTTGTGGGATTCGCACCTGCGGTGCTTTATAGGATTTGATGGGATTCGCACCTGCGGTGCTTGATAGGATTTTGTGGGATAATCCTATTTAATCCTATTCAGTCCTATAAAATCCTATAAAGTCCTATAAACTCCCATCCTCCGCTCCCCCCCCCATTTTCAATTTATCATTTATCATTTTATCACCCCTGAAAACGTGATAAATTGATAAATGTGATAAATAGTGAAAAAAAGTTGCCAAAATACTTGACAACGGGGGTAGCAATGTTATATATTTGCACCGTCGTTTGACGTCAACGACTCCAAATATTGAATAATTAAATCTAACTAACGTATTACTATGAATGAATCATTTGTTACAGCAAATGAGTCCTCTGCTTGTGCCGTATCCGAAGCACGCGCCGAGACTCAACACAAGGCTCTTGGTGGTATGTTCTCCTCGCTACTGAAGGAGGCAGAACAATATCCAGAGCCTACTCCAGAGGAGATTGCCGAAGCCGACCGCATACTTGCCGAGGCGTTGGCACCCTACGAAAAGATGGATGCACAGCATCAAGAACGCGAACAACGAAAGCAATATTTGCGTGAGTATGTGTCGCCCCATTTGGTCGACCTGACCAAGCCAGCACCCGTAGTGAAACCAATAATTGAACACAACGGGATGATGATAGCCTCGTTGGGTAATATCTCGGCTGTGGTGGGTGCAGCCAAGAGTAAAAAGACCTTTCTCTGCACAGCATTGGTGGGTGGTCTGCTGTCAGAAAAGGGCGACTTTGGCATCACGCCACGCTTGGCTAAGGTGTTGTGGGTAGATACCGAGCAATCTACGCTCCACGCACGCAAAGTGGTTGAGCGCATACATCGCTTAGCGGGGTGGAGCGACACCGCCAATAGTGGTCTGTTCCACTCGCTCACGCTGCGCGAGGTAGATCCTAAGGCGAGGGCAGAGATACTCTATATGGCTATAGAGTTGTATCGCCCACACCTCGTCGTAGTGGATGGCATAAGTGACCTTATGTACAACACTAACGACATAGAGGAGAGTGACCGCATAGTCGGTGAGTTGATGGCACTATCTACCGACTATAACTGTCACATAATCTGTGTGTTGCACACCAACCCCAACAGCGATAAGGCGCGTGGACACATAGGCTCCACCCTTCAGCGCAAAGCCGAAACGGTAATCTTTGTGCATAAGGTGGGGGAGTGTTCGGTGGTCGAACCGCAGTTCTGTCGCAACGAGGAGTTCGAGCCCTTCGCCTTCGTTATCGACGAGGAGGGGTTGCCCGTAGAGTGCGACTTACCGAAGGAGGACGTCAGTGAGCGTAACGACTGCGTGAGCGTTATGCAGACGCACTATCCCAACGGCATCGAGCGAGGGATACTTATAGATAAACTGACGAGCGAGTATGGTATGACCTACGCCTCCGCACAGGTAAAGATAAGCCGAGCCTTAAAGGCAGGGCGACTTACCTCGGTTGACGGAGTGCTACAGTTGGCGTAGCGTTTAACACATTTATCAATTTATCAATTTATCACGTTTTCAGGGGTGATAAAATGATAAATGATAAATTGAAAATGGGACTAAATAGGATGGGATAGGACTTTATAGGATTTTATAGGATTTTATAGGACTGAATAGGACTATTCCCATCAAATCCTATAAAGCACCGCAGGTGCGAATCCCATCAAATCCTACAAAATCCTACAAATCTACTCCGCAAAGTGCTTATAGAACAGCGGTATCGTAGCCAAGCCTTTGTCGAACTGGTCGAGTCCGTAACTCTCGTTTGGCGAGTGGATAGCGTCCTCCGAAAGACCAAAGCCGATAAGGATAGACTTCGTGCCGAGGATGCGCTCAAAGCCACTTACGATAGGGATAGAGCCACCCGAGTAGAATGGCAGAGGTTTGCGTCCGAACGACTCCTCGACTGCCTTTTCGGCTGCCTTATACGCCTCCATATCGGTAGGCGAAACGTAAGGCGCACCGCCGTGCAGGAACTTAACATTTACCTTCACGCTCGCAGGTGCTATTGCGCGGAAGTGCTGTTCGAACAGGCGTCCAATCTCCTCGAAGTCCTGGTCAGGAACCAGTCGCATCGAGATTTTGGCGTAGGCACGCGATGGGATGACGGTCTTGGTACCCTCCTCGGTGTAACCGCCCCAAATGCCGTTCACGTCGAGCGATGGGCGTATACCTGTGCGTTCGATGGTGGTGTAGCCCGCCTCGCCCTCAACATCGTCGATGTCGAGTGCTTGCTTATACTCCTCGAGCGAGAATGGAGCCTCGTTGAAGGCTCTGCGCTCCTCGTCGCTCAACTCGCGCACTTTGTCGTAGAAGTGGGGTATGGTGATGTGTCCCTCATTGTCCACGAGCGATGCAACCAAGCGAGTCAGCACATTGGCAGGGTTAGCCACAGCACCGCCAAAAAGACCGGAATGGAGGTCTTTGTTAGGTCCTATGACCTCCACCTCCATATAGGTCAAACCGCGCAGTCCGCACGTTATAGATGGCGTATCGAGCGAAATCATCGAGGTGTCCGACACCAGAATGATGTCAGCCTTCAACTTCTCCTTATTCTGCTCGCAGAAGCCATAGAGCGAAGGCGAACCAATCTCCTCCTCGCCCTCGAGCATAAACTTCACGTTGCAGGGGAGTGAGTCGGTGGCGCACATAGCCTCGAAGGCCTTGATGTGCATAAACGACTGACCTTTGTCGTCGTCAGCACCACGCGCGTAGATGCGGTTATTGATAATAGTAGGCTCGAATGGGTCGGTGTGCCACTCGTCGCGAGGGTCTACGGGCATAACGTCGTAGTGACCATATACGAGTACGGTTTTCGCCTCGGGCGAGATAATCTTCTCGGCATAGACCACGGGGTTGCCCTCGGTGGCTATAACCTCGGTGGAGTCTGCTCCTGCCTGAGCCAACGCCTTAGCGAGATGCTCGGCACACTTTATCATATCCTCCTTATGCGACGACTGCGCACTGATTGAAGGGATACGCAACACCTCGAACAACTCCTCGAGGAATCGCTCTCGGTTCTTTGAAATATAAGCTTTAACTTTCTGCATAGTGTTGTTGGTTTTTGCGCGAGAAACTTATAGCGTCGGGCTTTGCCCTCTGTGGCGTCGCACTTGCAGTGCTCTGTGGCGTCGGGCTTTGCCCTCTATGGCGCGCGCTATAAAGCAGTCAGCAGACTGCGCCGCCATAAAGGAGGCTCTGCCTCCGCCGTCATAGAGCCAACTTGGTTGGCGACGTTATGTCTGTTTCGCGCTCTAATCTCTTACAGTCCTGCAACCTCCTTAATCTCGGCGATGAACTTCTCGGCTACCTCGTCCGCCAACTCCTGACTCTTTGCCTCGGTGTAGATGCGGATGATAGGCTCGGTGTTCGACTTGCGGAGGTGTACCCAGTATGGCAAGAAGTCAATCTTCACACCATCTATATCGTTCACACGCTCGTGCGCGTAACGCTCCTTCATCGTTGCCAACACCTTATCCACGTCGATGGCTGGAGTAAGTTCAATCTTATTCTTCGAAGCGAAGTATGCAGGGTAGCGCAAACGCAACTGCGTCATTGTGCAACCCAAGTCAGCCAAGTAGGTGAGGAACAACGCCACACCAACGAGTGCGTCACGACCGTAGTGCAACTCCGGATAGATAACTCCACCGTTGCCCTCGCCACCGATAACTGCGCCTGTCTCCTTCATCTTGGTCACGACATTCACCTCGCCCACAGCCGAAGCCGCGTAGGATGCGCCGTGTGCCACCGTTACATCGCACAACGCACGCGACGACGAGAGGTTCGAGCAGGTGTTACCCTTGGTGTGAGTGAGGATGTAGTCCGCCACAGCCACCAATGTGTACTCCTCGCCAAACATCGTGCCATCCTCGTTTACGAGTGCGAGGCGGTCAACGTCAGGGTCTACGACAACGCCGAGGTCTGCCTTCTCGCGAACGATAACCTCCGAAATCTCGGTTAGGTTCTGCGGAAGTGGCTCAGGGTTGTGTGCGAATTGTCCGTTAGGCTCGCAGTTAATCTTTACGACCTCGCAGCCGAGACGCTCCAAGAGTGCGGGAATTACAACACCGCCAATAGAGTTTACAGCGTCCACTACGACCTTGAACTTGCGTGCCTTAACCTTCTCAACATCAACGAGGTTAAGAGCAAGTACCTGGTCGATGTGGGTAGGGTTGAAGTCCTCGCGCGAAATCACCTTTCCGATGTTCTCAACATCAGGGAAGAGGAAGTCCTCCTGCTCTGCCAAAGCGAGCACCTGCTTGCCCTCCTCAGCGTTCAAAAACTCGCCCTTCTCGTTGAGGAGTTTGAGCGCGTTCCACTGCTTTGGGTTGTGCGATGCAGTGATGATGATACCGCCATCGGCCTTGTGTGTGATAACTGCCATTTCGGTACCCGGGGTGGTGCAAAGACCAACATTAATAACGTCGGCACCACAGCCGAGCAGTGTGCCCTCGATGATGTCGTTTACCATCTCGCCCGAGATGCGTGCGTCGCGTCCAACCACGATGCGCAAGCGTTTGGCGTCATTCTTGCTCGCAATGAAACGGGTGTAGGCAATAGTGAACTTTACGATGTCAATCGGGGTGAGGTTCTCGCCCACTTCGCCGCCTATTGTGCCGCGAATGCCTGAGATAGATTTAATGAGTGTCATAATTAGTAGTTTTTATTTTTAATAAAAAAGTTGTCGATTTACTTTGAAATTCGATGTAAATATATTATTTTTATGCCAAATATCCAAGAGTAACACAGAAAAATGCAAAAATATGAATGCAAAGAGAGTAATACCAGCGTCGGAACTTATTATAAATGAGGATGGTTCGATATTCCATCTCCACGTTCGTCCCGAGCAGATATCGGATATCGTGATTTTGGTGGGCGACCCGGGTCGTGTTGAGTTGATTGCGTCGTACTTCGACAATGTCGAGTGCAACATCGCAAGCCGTGAGTTCCGCACCGTTACGGGAACCTACAAAGGTCGTCGTATGACTGCGCTCTCTACGGGCATCGGCACCGACAATATCGACATCGTGGTTACGGAGTTGGATGCACTGGCAAATATCGACTTCGCCACACGTCAGGTAAAGGATGAGTTCAAGCAACTGACGTTGGTGCGCCTCGGCACATCGGGAGCGTTGCAGGAGGATATAAAGGTGGGCGAGCGCGTCTTTGCACGCACGTCGGTGGGCTTCGACGGACTGCTCAACTACTATGCAGGACGTAACGAGGTGTGCGACCTCGCCATCGAGGAGGCGTTCGTTGAACATACGGGCTGGAACCCACAACTCACAGCACCGTATTTCGTCGATGCCGACGAGTCGTTGTTCGAACTCTTTAAGGACGTTACCCGCGAGGGTATCACCATCGCCGCACCGGGCTTCTACGCTCCGCAGGGACGTTGGGTGCGCCTTCAACCGCAGGATTTGCATCTGAACGAGAAGATTGAGGCGTTCCGCTTTGGCGAGCGACGCATCACCAACTTCGAGATGGAGTCATCGGCATTGGCGGGCTTGGCAGCACTGATGGGACACAAGGCGGCTACGGTCTGCACGATTATCGCACAGCGCATCGCACAGGACGCTTGCACCGACTACAAGCCATTCGTTCGCGAGATGGTGGAGGATGCACTGGAGAAACTGGCAACGCTGTAGGACAGAGAGGCTTTAGTTAAGGGCGTTAAGGGTTGTTAATGGTTGTTAAGGGTTATTAAGGGGTGTTATCCTATTAAATCCTATCAAGCACCATAGGTGCGAATCCTATCAAATCCTATTAAGTCCTACAAAAAAAGAAAAACACAAACAAAGTACAAACATAAAAGTAACAGAAATCTTAATGGAGCGAAGCGACAAGCCTCCCTTAACAAAGGGAGGTTTGGAGGGATTTTAAAGATGGAATAATTTCATAATCCTCCATTGAGCGAATAGCATATTTGAAACAATAACACAGAATAATAGTAATAACTTAAAGTAACAGAAATTATGAAATTTACAGTATCAAGTTCAGCGTTGTTGTCGCTGTTGGCAACAACGGGTAAGGTTATCAACAGCAAGAACACACTTCCGATTCTCGACTACTTTTTGATGGAGCTGGAGGATAATGTTTTGAAGGTCACTACATCGGACCTCGAAACAACCCTCGTAGGTACACTCGACGTGGAGAATGTCGATGCAGAGGGTACCGTAGCGGCTCCGGCAAAGTTGATGCTCGACGTGTTGAAGGAGTGTTCGGAGATGCCTATCACCATCGAGGTTAAGCCTGAGAATTGGGAGATTGGCATTTCGTGGAGCAGTGGTCACTCGTCGGTTCCGGGTGCTAACCCAGTGAGCTATCCAAAGACTCACGAGTTGTCGGCCGAGAAGCGCGAGTTGACACTCGATGTTGATGTGTTGGTAAATGGCATCAACAAGACCATCTTCGCTACCGCAGACGATGAGTTGCGCCCAGTGATGAATGGTGTATACTTCAACCTCGACGAGAGCGAGTTGACCTTTGTGGCTACCGATGCTCACAAGTTGGTTAAGCACGCCGTAGAGTGCGAGTGTGGCGTTAAGGCTGCGTTCATCCTTCCAAAGAAGCCGGCTAACCTGCTCAAGAACCTTCTGTTGAAGGAGGAGGGCGAGGTTAAGATGACCTTCGACCAGAAGAATGTAGTGTTCGAGTTGTCGACCAGCACTTTGGTATGCCGTCTTATCGAGGGTGCATACCCTAACTACAACGTAGTTATCCCGCAGGAGAACCCTAATAAGTTGCTCGTAGACCGCATCGGTTTGTTGAACGCAATCAAGCGTGTGGCGGTATGTTCAAGCACCACCACCAACCAGATTCGTATGGATATCAGCAGCAATAAGATTGTTTTGGCTGCTCAGGATGTGAACTTCTCTATCTCGGCTAACGAGCAGTTGTCGTGCAGCTACGAGGGTAGCAGCATAACCATCGGCTTCAAGTCTACCTTCTTGGTGGAGATTCTCTCGAATATCGAGACACCAACCATTTTGGTTGAGTTGGCAGACTCTACCCGTGCAGGTGTGTTCAAGCCTGTATACGACGATAAGCAGAACAGCAATACATTGATGCTGTTGATGCCTATGATGCTTAACTAAAGCCCAAGGGTTAGGATAGATGAAACTGAATTTGCGTCGCCCGATGGTCTTCTTCGATTTGGAGACCACGGGCACCAATATCTCGTCAGACCGTATAGTCGAGATATCGGTAGTGAAGGTTATGCCCGATGGCACCATCGACGGTGGCTCGGCAAAGACCAAACGAATAAACCCCGAGATGCCTATTCCTGCGGAGGCTACGGCGGTGCATCACATCACCGATGATGATGTTTGTGATTGCCCGACGTTCCGCCAGTATGCCAAGTCGTTGCGTGCCTATTTGGAGGGATGCGACTTCTGTGGCTTCAACTCCAACCGCTTCGATTTGCCGATGTTGGCAGAGGAGTTTATGCGTGCAGGAGTGGATGTAGACTTCTTCAAGAGGGCTAAGTATGTCGACGTGCAGAATATCTTTCACAAGAAGGAGGAGCGCACGCTGGTTGCAGCCTACCGCTTCTACTGCGGTAAGGAGTTGGAGGGGGCGCATAGTGCCGATGCCGACACGATGGCTACCTACGAGGTGCTGTGTTCGCAGTTGGACCGCTATGGCGATTTGGAGAATAGCGTCGATTTCCTCTCGGAGTTCTCGTCGCGTGGCAAGACGGCAGACTTTGCAGGTCGCATAGGCTACGACGAGCAGGGTAGGGAGGTCTTTACCTTCGGCAAATACAGGGATCAGTCGGTCGAGGAGGTGTTCCGCAAGGAGCCAAGTTACTACGACTGGATAATGAATGGCGACTTCCCTAACTATACGAAAAAGATTTTTACTGAGATTAAGTTACGACTCAAATAGCGATAGATGAAGATACGCAGATTGCTCGTTTGGCTACTTATGGCAAGTGCTGTGGCGGTGGCTACGGCACAGGATGTGGTTGTTATTGATGGTGCTAAATATGCTGTTCACGACGTTGTGAAGGGCGAGACTCTCTACTCGTTAGCACGTCGTTATGGCGTCACCATAGACGATATTGTGGCGGCAAACAAGACGCTGACAGATGGATTGAAGGCTGGCACACGAATCAAGATTCCGCTCGCGACGGATGTTGCGGTGGCGCAACCCCAACCCCAGCCACAGCAACAAGAGGATGCAGCGTATGTAACCCACAAAGTTGAGCGACGCGAGACTCTCTACTCGTTGGCACGCCTCTACGATGTGACCATCGAAGCGATACAGGAGTTGAATGCCCACATCCGTAAGGGGTTGAAGACTGGGCAGATGATTCGAATTCCGAAGCGGAGTGCCTCTGCGCAGGAAGTTTTGGCAGAGCAACCACAACCAACCTCTGACGAAACGCCGCAGAGGGATACCATCCGCAAGGAG
Organism: Alistipes sp.; assembly: GCA_045653565.1. Classification (GTDB taxonomy): domain Bacteria; phylum Bacteroidota; class Bacteroidia; order Bacteroidales; family Rikenellaceae; genus Alistipes. Next base: position 71,411 of record JAZOMA010000007.1, on the reverse strand, counting down.
CAACCTTCCATATTCCGACAGATTGCCGATGGCGAGCAGTCGGCAAGTGCGGCTTCGTTCCGCACGCTGACACCCGGCAGCAAAGCCGAGGTGGCGTTGTTGCTGCCTTTGGGCAGCGAGGCGCAGCCATCGCAGAACTATTTAGACTTCTACCGAGGCTTCCTCATCGGTTTGGATAGCGTGCGAATGGCGGGACACTCGGTTTCGCTCAACCTGTTCAACACCGCACACGACTACAATAGAGTGTCGGAGATTATCGCTTCGGGCGCACTCAACTCGGCAGATTTGGTCGTAGGACCAATCTACGAGGATGAACTCATCCCTGTGGCAACGGCGTTGCAGGAGAGGGGTACTCCGGTGGTGTCGCCGTTGGCAAACCTCACCCACACCGAGAGCCGCTCGGTGTTCCAGATGTCGCCTTCGCCCGAGAGCAAGTTGGATAAGGTGCGTGGAATGTTCGATGGCTCGAAGAGGGTGGTCATCATCTCGACCGATAAGGTCGATAGGGAGTTCGACGCAGAGGTGCGTTCGATGCTGCGCGATACGTCGTATGTGGTTGAGCATAAGTATGTTTACGAACATCCGTCCGTTATCGAAGCACGCGAGAAGGAGCGCGAGAAGGCTCGTGCCGCAGGTTTGGAGGTGGACGAAACCCCTTCGCCAAGTGATATGTCGCCGTTGTTGCGCGGCAATGCCCCTACGGTTATCGTCATTACGGCAGACAACGAGGTTGAGGTGGATAGAATTTTGGCAGCCATAGCCTCGGCAAATATCTCGCTTACGGCTCGTTCACAGCGAGTTGCACCATTTGTCATCTATGGCAACAATCGCTGGAATCGCTATCGCGGCATCGATAAATCTATACTCTTTGCGAACAATGTGACTATGCTTTCGACCTACCACGCACGTCGCAGTGAGCCTGTGATAAAGGCGTTCGATAAGCGATTTGTAGAGGATTTTGGCGCATTGCCATCGCTCTATGCCTATCGTGGTTACGATGCCGCCGTGGTCTTTGTAAAGGCACTCTACGGCACCATAGAGACTGGTCTGGAGGGAGTACACTCGAAGCCTCTGCTCTCGCCATACACATTTGAGCAGAACGCAACGACGGGTGTGCGAACCAACAACCAGTGGATAAAGGTCAATTACAACAACGATTTTACCATAACAACAGAGTAACATATGCCGAACATTCAGACTCCGATACCCGAAAAGACCATTGAGCGACTCAGTGAGTATCGCCGTACACTTTTGGCGTGCCACAAGCGAGGTATTACGCACGTCTTTTCGCACATTCTGGCGGGTATGCACGGCATTACAGCGGTGCAGGTGCGTCGCGATTTGATGCTCATAGGCTTCTCGAGCGATACGAAGAAGGGCTACGACGTGAAGGTGCTGATAGAGTTTATCGACTCGATACTCTACAGCGAGAACACTATGCAGGTGGCTGTTATGGGTATGGGACACCTCGGTCAAGCCATTACCAAGTACTTCAACTCCAAGCAGTTGAATATCCGCATCACTGCCGCTTTCGACGTTGACGAGGCGAAGGTGGGGCAGACCATTATGGATATCCCGTGCTACCACATCGACGATTTCGAGGAGGTAGTCGAGCAGAACGACATCAGCATCGTGATTATCTCGTTGCCGTCGTCGTTGGCTGCGCAGTATACCGTGCCGATTATCAATGCAGGCATCAAGGGTGTGTTGAATTTTACCTCGGTGCCGATGAACTTCCCACAGGGCATCGTGGTCGAGAACTACGATATTACCACCATTCTCGAGAAGGTCGCCTACTTTGTGAAGGCTGCCGAGGAGAATAATAACCAGTAACGATGAAGATTGTTTGGGGTTTTGAGAATGCTCCTGCTCTGCGCAATGGTGTGGCTACGGTAGGCTCCTACGATGGAGTGCACCGCGGACACCGCATCCTGCTCGACGAGGTTATTCGTCAGGCGAAGGAGTGTGAGGGCGAGAGCGTGGTGCTGACCTTCGAACCTCATCCCCGCATCACTCTTGACAACGACGAGGGGTTGCGACTGCTCACGTCGTTCGAGGAGAAGTGCGCTCTGTTGGAGCAGGTGGGCGTGGATTACGTCGTTGTAATACCCTTTGACGAGGCGTTTAGTCGCCTGTCGCGTGAGGAGTTTATCGACGACTACCTGATAGGTAAACTCCGAATAAAGCGACTTATAGTGGGCTACAACCACCACTTCGGACACAACAAAGAGGGTAATCACTCGTTTTTGGTGCAGCACGGTGCGTTGGATGTTGTGCAGGTGGCACAATACACCGACAATGGCAATAAGATAAGTTCCACAGCCATCCGTCACGCCATCGCCGAGGGCGATATTGCGCTTGCACGTCAGTTGCTGGGTCATACCTATGTAATAATAGGGGAGGCGGACGAGCAGGGTAGAGTAACGGTCGACAAATATAAACTGTTACCTACCGATGACGAGTATGACTGCCTTATTAATGGAGCGAAAGGTCGCTGCAAGATATGCGGTGGCGTGGTGGAGCAGAAGAGTAAGTTTTCACAAAAGATAGAGATAGAGCTATGATTTTTCACGACGAGAAGATACGAGTGCGCTATAAGGATACCGACCAGATGGGTATCGTGCACCACTCAAACTATATTGTCTACTACGAGGCAGCCCGCGTTGCAGCGTTGCGTGCGTGGGGTATGCCTTACGACGAAATGGAGAAGGGTGGAATTATTTCGCCAATTCTCGAAATTGGTTCGAAGTACATTCAACCTGCCTATTTCGACGAGGAGATTACCGTGCGTGTCATCGTCGAGGAGTTGCCAATGGTGCGTCTGAAGGTGCGCTACGAACTCTACAACGAGGCTGGAACGCTCATCAACACGGGACACACCTGGCTCGGCTTCCTCAATGCCGAGAGTCGCCGTCCGTGCCGAGCGCCGCAGTATGTGGTGGATAAGATGAAGGCCCTCGGGCTATAAAAAACAAAGCGGTGCATCTCTGCACCGCTTTTGCTTTACTCTTTACTCTCAATTAGCGAAATAGAACGCTGAATAAAGTCCGATAGATTTTTGCCCTTGAGCAATCCGTTCGAGAGGAGTGCCAAATCGATAATCTGTCGCACCAGCGCATTCTCCTTACCAATCTCTTTGAGGCGGAGGTTGCGCTCGTCACGAAGCGTCACAACCCTCTTCGACAACTCCTCGCGCATCTCACGCTCCTCGGTCGATAGATCCTCCTCCTTCTTATCTTTGATAACCTCCTCGAAGCGACTCTCCTCGGCAACCGCAGCATCAATCTTTTTGGTTATGCTCTTTAGTTTGTCGCCATAAGCCCTCTCTACCGACGCAAGAATATCGATTACGATAGGGTGGTTGCCATTCACAGCGATAGTGAAGTTATCAGGCATCTGACCGTAGAACTGGCTCATCTGTCCGCCCGACATTTTCGCCATATCCTTCATACGACGCATAAACTCGTTCTGTGTAATCACTATCGGAGCGTCGTTTGCCGACATAGCCTCGAACGAAATCGAGTAGCGGATATCGTCGTCGGTAGGCAACTGACTCTCGAACACTGGTCGCATAATATCCTGCTGCGCCTCGCTCAACGATATTTTCTGCTCCTCCTTCTTGCGAATGAGGTGGTCGACGATGTCGCTATCCACACGCACAAAACGCACTCCCTCGTTCTTCTGCTCGTACCAATTTATGTAGTGGCTATCCAACTGTCCGTTCATCTCCAGCACGTCGTAGCCCTTCGCTTTGGCAGATTCGAGGAACGAGTGCTTGCCCTCGATGTCGTCGGTGTAGAGGATGACCAACTTGTCGTCCTTATCGGTCTGCAAATCCTTTATAGCCGCCTTATACTCCTCGGCTGTAAAGTATTTGCCTTCGGTGTTCTTCCACAACATACAACCCTCAGCCTTCTCGGCAAACTTCTCGTCGGTGAGGATGCCGTATTGGATGAATATCTTCAGATCATCCCACTTCTGCTCGTACTCCTCGCGCATAGTTGTGAACAGCTCGTTCAGTCGCTCGGCAACCTTGCGGGTGATGTAGCCCGAAATCTTCTTTACGTTGCTGTCGCTCTGCAGATACGAACGCGAAACGTTCAACGGAATATCCGGCGAATCGATAACGCCGTGCAGGAGTGTCAGATACTCCGGAACGATGCCCTGTACTTCGTCGGTCACGAATACTTGGTTGCAGTACAACTGAATCTTGTTCTTCTGAATCTCGAAGTTGTTGTGTATGCGTGGGAAGTACAAGATACCTGTCAGGTTGAATGGATAGTCGATGTTCAAATGAATCGAGAACAGCGGCTCCTCACTCATAGGGTAGAGAGCCTGATAGAACGCCTTGTATTGCTCCTCGGTGATATCCGCAGGCTTGCGTGTCCAAAGAGGCTCGGTGTCGTTTATGCGATTATCCTTCTCGGTGTCGACATACTTGCCATCCTTCCACTCCTTGACCTTGCCAAAGATGATTGGCACAGGCAGGAAACGGCAATATTTGTTGAGTAACTCGCTAACTTTGCTCTCGTCGGCATACTCGGCACACTCATCCGAGAGGTGTAGAACGATGGCTGTGCCACGCTCTCGCTGCTCTGCCAACTCCTCCATAGCGTACTCTGGCGAGCCGTCGCATACCCAATGTACCGAAGGTTTGGTGTTGTCGTACGACTGGGTGAAAATCTCAACCTTGTCCGACACCATAAATGCCGAGTAGAAACCCAAACCGAAGTGTCCGATGATAGCCTGATTCTGATACTTGGCGAGAAACTCCTCTGCACCCGAGAAGGCAATCTGGTTGATGTATCTATCCACCTCCTCTGCCGACATACCTATTCCGTTATCGGTTACGGTAAGCGTGCGAGCATCATTATCTACGGCAATATGAACTGCCAACTCGCCAGTTTCACCACCAAATGCGCCCGTCGAGGCGAGTGTGCGTAACTTCTGCGTTGCGTCCACAGCATTCGACACCAACTCACGTAGGAATATCTCGTGGTCGGAGTACAAGAACTTTTTGATTACGGGGAAGATGTTTTCGGTCGTTACCCCAATTTTTCCGTTTTTCATAACTATATTATATTTTGTTGTTGTTCTCTTTCGAACAAGCACCGCTCAAACGCTGTGCCATACCTATATTTTATATTATAGTCTGCCAAATTGTCATAAAAAAGAGTAGCAGTGTCAAAAAATATGGCACTGCTACTGCTTGTGTATTGTGTTGCGGACTACAAAAATCCCTCTTGAACGAGCCACTCGCGCACCTTCACCCAATCAACATAGGGGCGGGAGGTGGTCATCGAGTGGATGAGGGGTACACCAAGTGCGCCATCGTCGATATAGACGTCGGCGTGAACCTTTGGCGACTTTGTCCACTTCTTCTGCGTTGGGTTGGTGTTTACGGCATACAGCGGAATGTCGTGCTCTTTGAACCACGCCACAGCCTCCTTCTCGAGTTTGCCGCTGCGCATAGTATAGAGTATAAGGTGATGACCCTGCTCTACCAATTCGCGCAAGACGGGTACGGCACCCACATCGTGACCAATGTATGGGTATTCGTGAGTTACGCACGTACCGTCGAAATCGACTGCTATGAATAATCCTGTATATGACATTACAATCCGTTTTATCTACCTATTCCCAACATCTTCAAGAATCTCTGCCAGAGGCTGTTGCTTGTCGAGCCAGAGGTGTATTGGTAACGGTAGCTATAGCCGTACGACTGGCGCGACTCGCTCGCTCCGTTCAGTACAATACACATATTGTTCAACTTCTTCTCGGTGTGGAGAGCGTTGATATCAGGCAACTGCTGACGCTCCAACAAGCCCTCGCGTACAACGTAGATGCTCAAATCGGCTACGCGGCTAGTGATCAATGCGTCGGCGATGATAAGAGCAGGTACGCTGTCGATGATGATGTAGTCGTAGTGCTTGCGGCACTCCTCAACCAAATCATCCAAACGCTTCGACATCAACAACTCGGCAGGGTTTGGCGGCTGCAAACCAGCGTAGATAAAGTCGAAGTTCTCGTGCAAACCGCTGTTAGTGATGATATCGTTGATGTTAGTATCCGACGAACTCAAATACTTAGTTGCGCCATTAGGGTTGCTGCGCTGTCCCATATGCTTCGACAATGTACGACGACGAAGGTCGAGGTCAATCATCAACACCTTATTTCCCGAGAATGCGAGTGTCATACCGAGGTTCATCGATACGAAGGTCTTACCCGCGTGTGCATTCGACGAGGTGGTGAGGATAACCTGCTGCTTTGTACCACGCGACATAAAGCCCATATTGGTACGCAGAATCTTGAATGCCTCCGAAACCTTATCGCGACCGCTCTCGCGAACAGCAATAGAGCGAGTGAGGTTACCCTCGTACAATGGAATATCGCCCAAATATGGCACCGAGCAGTGCTGTACGATATCGTGCTTGCCCTGAACCTTCGAGTTGGTGAGGATGAGGATGTAGATGATTGCGAGTGGCAAACCGAAACCGAGAACTGCCATCGCCAACAAAATCAACATCTTGTTAGGCGATACCGGACGCTCCTGTCCGAATGCGTAGTCTACGATGCGAGCCGGACGCTCGGTGATAGCCAATGCGATAGCGTTCTCCTCCTTCTTTGTCAAGAGGTAGAGGAACAACTCCTCCTTAATCTTCTGCTGACGTGCAATCGAGAGGAACTCCTGCTCCTGCTTTGGCACTGCACCAATGCGGCTGTTAATCTTATTCTCCTCTGCCTCGAGGTTCGAGAGCTTAATCTCCAACGCTGTGATGTTAGATGCCAGCGATGCGAGAATTGCTCCCTTTGTAGAGGCAATGTTGTTATCCAACTGCTGAACGAGAGGGTTGTTGTGGCTCTCGTCACCCAACTTCAAACGACGGATTACCAAGTCGTTGTAGCTCATAATCTGCGACACGATGGCTCCGTTTCCGTCGAATGATGCGGCAGGGATGATATTTACGCCCTGCGAGTTGTTGGTCAAATAGTCGCGGATAAACTTCGACATGGCAATCTGGTTGCTGGTCGAGGCAATCTCCTGCTCGTAGCGCATAGCACCCTCGGTACGACGTGTAGCCTCGGTCTTGATATCTACGATATTGTTCTTATCCTTGAACTGCTTGATGTCGCCATCGATGTTGTGCAACTCGTCGCCAATAACCAACAAACGCTCTGCGATAAACTTATCGGTAGCCTCGGCTACAATCTGCTTGTCGTATACGGCATCGTCGTTGTAAACGTCAATCAAAGTGTTGAGTACATCCTCGGCACGACGCTTAGATACGTCGTTGAGCGAGAGGTTTACAATCGAAGACATCTTGCTCGGTACCGACATCTGAACTCGATTGCGGAATGCGGTCGCAACGGCATCTTTGTTACCCTTCGATACGGCAATTTTCTTACCTACATACTCAGGGTTAAAGTGCTCGGTGGTTGAGATGATGATAGTTCCAACAGGCAACACAATCTCCTCGTTGTATTTTGCTGTTGCTGTGAACTTCTCATTTACATCCTGCTCCTCGGGCTTACCTCCCTTGAACTCCGAGATTTCGACGCCTTCCTCGCTTAAGAGGGCAGTAAATGCGCAACCCTGACCATTCAAATCGTCAACGAAGGTAACGTTGATAGGCGATGTGCGGTAGAGGGTGGTTGTGCGGAAGAAGCCTGTCTCGGTGGTGTAGTTCACGTCCAAGCCAAGACGCTTTACAACGTCAACCATAAGACGACGAGCCTGCAATACGTACAACTCGTTGTCTACGCTTCGACGTGTAGAGATACCTGCAATATCGGCAAATGCCGAGAGCTCGCTGGCTGCACTACCACGACGAGCATCCTTAATCAATACGGTTGCCTCGCGGTGATAGATAGGTGCAGTCGAGAGCAAGTATAATACTCCGACACTCAAAAATGCGATAATCGATAGTGCAAACCAATACCACTTCTTCAATGCCTTCCAGAAGAGTTCGGCGAGCGATACAGTACGCTTGAAAAGATGATCCCCATCGTACTGCTGCTGGGTGTTATTCTGTGCTGTATTCTCCATAATTACTGTCTTTGTGCGAAGTTAATAATTGTGAGTGTGAGCGATGTCGCGGTGATAAGGGTGCTGACAATCGAGAGCCAGAAAGTTCTATTCTGGTTGATTTCAGATGTTGCAGCCTTATACTTGTTTGGTTGAACATATACAACGTCGCCTTGCTGCAAATAGAATGCTGGCGAGTCCATTTGTCCTCCCTCGAGGAAGTTCAATTCGTAAACGTTGTGGCCCTTACCATCTGCGTTGCGACGAATTACAGCAACATTTGTACGATTACCGTAGATGGTCATATCGCCTGCCATTGCCAACGCCTCCAAAATGGTGATCTTGTCGCGAGTGATGTCGAACTGACCAGGGCGCGCAACCTCGCCAAGTACGAAGAACTTCAAATCGGCAAACTGGATGTTAACCAACGCGTCGCTGATGAAGCCGCCGTCGATAATCTTCTTTGCAATATCCTTCGAGAGCTCATCGCGAGTTTTACCCTTACAATCAATCTTACCAATCATCGGGAACTCGAGCATACCGTTCTCGTCAACGGTGCGGATCTGCAACGACTGCGTTCCGCTAACAGACGAAGGGTTCAGTGGGTTGAACGATAAAGCGTTGTACGATGTTGGTGTGTTGAATGGTGCAGCCAACTCCGGATTTTGACTCGAAACAACCACGGTAAGTCGGTCGTGTGGCTTGATGCGAATGAGTCCATCCTCAAGTGCAGCCTTTACCGCCGCGTCCTTGTTGAATTTGTAGACAACTCGTTTCGAGGCGTTGCATCCTACCAGCATTACTGCAAGCAGGAGCATTGCAAGGATTTTTACTGTTTTTTTCATTGTTTTATGTTTTGTAATTAATTTGACTTTTTTCGACACTTCGTATATAAAGTGCGCACAAAGTTACCATTTATAAATAATAAAAACAAAGTTTTCTGTGGAAAAAAGTTGCTGCTGTCCAAAATTTGTAATTTTGAATAGTTTTGTTTACTTTTGAGGCCTAAAAATGATTTTATAGTTATGCAACACGCAGATTGGAGTTATGGTGGTGTGGTCTACGAAATGAATGTACGACAACTCACAAAAAAAGGAACGTTTGTGGCGGCAATGCGACATTTGCGACATTTGAAAAAGATGGGCGTAGATGTTATTTGGCTTATGCCGATATACCCAATAGGTGAGGTTGATCGTAAAGGTTCGTTGGGTTCATATTACTCCATTTCGGACTACTGCGATGTGAACTCCGAGTTTGGCACGATGGAGGAGTTTGATGCGTTGGTTGCAGGGGCTCACAAACTTGGAATGAAGGTGATTCTTGACTGGGTTGCAAATCATACTGCACGTGATGCAAAGTGGCTGAAAGATAAGCCAATGGAGTGGTACGAGCGTGACGAAAATGGCGCTGCAAAGGTACCGTGGGATTGGAGCGATACGGCTAAACTGAATTATGCTGAAAAAGAGGTGTGGCAGGGTCAGATTGATGCTATGAAATTCTGGGTTACAAACCACCATATTGATGGCTTCCGTTGCGATATGGCAATGCTCGTTCCGATGGAGTTTTGGCAGGTAGTTCGCCGTGAGTTGCAATGCGTAAAAAAGGATATTTTTATGCTTGCCGAGGCGGAGGGCGCGGAGTTTTACGATGGAGCCTTCGATGCGTGCTATGGCTGGGAGTTGCATCATACAATGGTGGATGTTGCGCAGGGAAAGTCGAATGTTTTTGCGTTGCGCGAAAAGATATATTCGCTACTCAATGACTACCCGCAAACCTCTATGCATCTGACATTTACCTCGAATCACGACGAAAATTCGTGGGGTGGCAGTGAACAGAGTCGCTTTGGCAATGCGTTGGAGGCGATGACTGCGCTTACGTTTGTATTGCCAAAGTCGTTGCCGTTGATATACACGGGTCAGGAGTGTGGCTACGACCACTCTTTTGCCTTTTTCGATAAGGATGCTATGCCTGCATTTAAGGCAAATGGGGCTACCGAGCGATATCGCCGTTTGTGCGAGATGAAGCATTCGTTCTCGGCTTTGCTGTCTGCTGATGAGGGTGGCTCGTTTGTGGAGATTAACAACAATGCTCCCGATTGCTTGCTGACCTTTGTGCGCGAGAATCAGCAGGGTAGAGTACTCTATATTGCTAACCTTTCGCCATATAAAGTCTTTACCGACTTCCGTACGGGAATCTATGCGGGCGAATATGAGGATGTACTATCTGGCGAGAAATCAACCCTTTACGAATATACTTGGGGTGATATGGAGCCGTGGTCGTTCCGAGTGCTGACGCAAAAGCGATAAAATCGGGAAAAAAGAGGTCGAAAAGTTTATAATTTATAAAATTATAATTAACTTTGCCCTCAAAGAAAAATAATCCCGATTTAAGCAATGAAAATAGCTCTTGCACAATTAAATTACACTATTGGAGATATCGCTGGCAATACCGCCAAAATCATTATTGCGGTTGAGCGAGCAAAGGTAGAGGGTGCCGATGTTGTCATCTTTGCCGAGCAGGCGTTGAGTGGCACTCCGGCTTTCGACCTTCTGCGAAAAACCACATTCTTGGAACTTTGCGACGAGGCGCTCGACGAGATAGCCTCCTACTGCAATGGCATCACCGCTGTGGTGGGCGCCCCTGTGCTTATGCAGAATGGTACGCAGAGTGCGGCTGTCGTAATCGAGAATGGACAAATCAAACGTTACATCACAAAGGCAAATATCACGGCACGTCGTGAGATGGGCTTCTTGACCAGCGGCGAGGGCGCAAAGGTTGTGCATATCGCTGGCGAGAAGGTTGCTATCGTCGTGGGCGACGACTTCAGTTTCTTGAAGAATGATGACCACGATGTTGATATGATTTTCAGTATCAACGCTCGCCGCTATGGAAAGGGCTTGATGTCCTATCGCTACGAATCGATGCACAATATGGCGTTTGTGCAGTCGAAGACGATAGTCTTGATTAACCACGTTGGTGGCTCGGGCGAGATTGTCTACGATGGCACTTCGTGTGTGATTAACGATAAGGGCGATATATCGTTGCTGATGAAATCCTTCGAGGAGGATTTTGCAGTTTACGATACGGCTGTGGAGAATAAGCCTTGCGAGTTGCCACGTGAGTTGCAACTTCATCAACGTACAGGCTACATCTACAAGGCGGCAGTGTTGGGACTTCGCGACTACTTCTACAAGAACGGCTACGAGAAGGCGTGTGTAGGTTTGTCGGGCGGTATAGACTCGGCTGTTGTGGCGTGCATTGCAGTGGAGGCTCTCGGCAGGGAGAATGTCAAGGCTCTGCTTATGCCATCGCAGTTCTCTACGGCACATTCGGTCACCGACGCTAAGGCTTTGGCAGAGAGCATCGGCATCGAGTATAGCGTATTGCCAATCTCCGAGGCATACACCTCAATAGTAAACACTCTAAAGCCAGCCATTGGCGGACACGAATTTGACGCTACGGAGGAGAATATTCAGGCGCGTCTGCGTACCATTATGCTTATGGCGTTGCAGAATAAGAAGGGCTACGTAGTGCTTAATTCATCGAATAAGAGCGAGAATGCACTCGGTATGTGTACCCTCTATGGCGATACGGCAGGAGCATTCAGCGTTACGGGCGATTTGTATAAGACCGAGATGTTCGACCTCGCACGCTACATCAATAAGGAGAAGGGCGATATAATTCCAGAGGCTATTTTGGAGAAGGAACCATCGTCCGAGTTGCGCCCGGGACAGAAGGATAGCGACGAGTTGCCGCAGTATAATGTGGTGGATGCCATCCTGATGCGAATGATCGAGCAGGGACAGCACCGCGAGGAGATTATCAACGCGGGCTTCGATGCAGAGGTGGTCGAGAAGATTCACTCTATGGTTATGCAGAACGAGAAGAAGCGTTACCAGTATCCTCCGGTATTGCGTCTGTCGGCGTGTGCATTCGGTCACGAGCGATTGATGCCGCTCATCAATAAGTATGGCGATTAGTCGGCTGATGGCGTGAAACAATCGGCACAAATAGAGCATAAAGGCACGGTTGCGTTCATCGGATGCGATTTCGTGCGTGTTGAGATAGAGGTAAATGAGGCTTGTGGCTCGTGTGCTTCGCGTAAGGCGTGCGCTATGGGTGCAGCCGAGAAGCGTGATATCACTATCTACACCGACAATTCGGATGCCTATTTTGTGGGCGAGGAGGTAAATGTTGTAGCGCGTCGCAGTATGGGTATTATGGCGGTGGTGCTCTGCTACATAGTACCATTGGTGGTGCTGGTGTCCGTATTGGCTATGGCTATAGCCTTTGGCTTGTCGGAAGGTGTTGCTGCATTGATTTCGCTCGGAGCCACAGCTCTATACTACGCTGCGCTTGGACTTCTTCATAAGCGTGTAGCCAAGAAAATAGTTTTTACAATTCAAAAAATATAAAGGTAGAAAGATGAATACTCTGATTTTTACAGTTGTGACACTCTGTGCAATAGGCGTGGTGGCAGCATTGGTGCTCTACTTCGTTGCGCAGAAGTTCAAGGTTGAGGAGGATCCTCGTATCGACGATGTCGAGAAGATGCTCCCAGGTGCAAACTGTGGCGGTTGTGGCTATCCGGGCTGTCGCGGTTTGGCGTGCGCTTTGGTCGAGCAGGACGATATCTCGTCGCTCTATTGCTCGGTCGGAGGTGCCGATTGTATGAAGGCTGTTGCCGACTATCTCGGTAAGGCTGCGCCAGTTAAGGAGCCACAGGTGGCAACCGTGCGTTGTGGCGGAACTTGCGAGAAGCGACCACGCACTTCGACCTATGCCGGAACGCGTTCGTGCGCTATTGCACACTCGCTCTACACGGGCGAAACAAACTGCGCCTATGGTTGCTTGGGCTATGGCGACTGCGTTGAGGCGTGTGCCTTCGATGCGATTCATATCAACGCCGAAACGGGCTTGGCAGAGGTGGATGCAGATAAGTGTACGGCTTGCGGTGCTTGTGTAGCGGCTTGCCCGAAGGGTGTTATCGAGTTGCGTAAAAAGTGGCCAAAGAATCGCGCTATCTATGTTTCGTGCGTATCGAAGGATAAGGGTCCTGTGACAATGAAGGCTTGCAAAGCAGGCTGTATAGGCTGCGGTAAGTGTTTGAAAGTTTGCGAGTTTGGTGCAATTACCATCGAGAACAACTTGGCATTTATCGACTCGACAAAGTGTCGTTTGTGTCGTAAGTGCGTGGCGGAGTGTCCTACCGGAGCTATCAAGATGGTTGGACTCGCGCCACTGCCTCCAAAAGTGAAAGAGGAAAACTAAAAAAACTACTACAAAATAATGAAAACATTTCCGATTGGCGGAGTTCATCCGTCAGACAATAAAGAGTGGAGCAAGACGAAGGCGGTCGAGGTTATGGAGCTGCCCGATGTTGTTACCATTCCGCTTGCACAACATATCGGAGCACCTGCAACCGCTATTGTCGCTAAAGGCGATGTTGTGAAGGTAGGACAGAAGATTGCCAAGGCTACAGGCTTTATGTCGGCAAACATCCACGCTTCGATTTCGGGTACTGTAACGGCTGTAGATTTGCAACCGAATGGTCAGGGCTTACGCCAGATGATGATTACCATCAAGCGCGATGGCGACGAGTGGGCAGAGGGTATTGACCTCTCTACCGAGTTGGTCAAGGAGTGCAACCTCTCCTCGTCGGAGATTATCGCACGCATCAAGGAGGCGGGTATCGTAGGTATGGGCGGAGCAACCTTCCCAACTCACGTCAAGTTGTCTATTCCCGATGGCAAGAAGGCTGAGATTCTGATTATCAACGGTGTAGAGTGTGAACCTTATCTCACTTCGGACTATCGCACAATGTTGGAGCGTGGCGAGGAGCTGCTGGTTGGTACTTCGATTTTGATGAAGGCTGTGTCGGTTGCGAAGGCTGTGATTGGCGTTGAGAACAATAAACCTGATGCAATCAACCACCTCAAAGAGTTGGCTAAAGGCTACGAGGGTATCGAGGTTAAGGCTCTCAAAACTATGTATCCGCAGGGTGGCGAGAAGCAGTTGATTGCGGCTGTAACGGGTCGCGAAGTGCCTGCACCACCAGCGTTGCCTATCGACGTTGGTGCAGTGGTTTGCAACGCTTCGACGGCGGTGGCGGTATACGAGGCTGTGCAGAAGAATAAACCTCTCGTTCAGCGCGTAGTAACCGTTACGGGCAAGAGCGTGAAGGATACGAAGAATTTGCTTACTCGCTTCGGTACACCGGTGTCGGCGCTTATCGAGAAGTGCGGTGGTCTGCCAGAGGGCGACAATAGAGTGTTGAATGGTGGTCCAATGATGGGACGCCCGATGTCGAACTTGGCTTCGCCTGTGATGAAGGGCTGCTCGGGTATCACCGTGTTGAGTGGCGCAGAGGCGTTGCGTGGCGAGCCATCGGCTTGTATTAAGTGCGCAAAGTGTGTTGAGGCTTGCCCGATGGGGTTGGAGCCTTATCTCCTTGCAAAGCAGGCAAAGAAAAAGGCTTGGGATGCGGTGGAGGAGAACGATATTGTAAGTTGTATTGAGTGCGGTTGTTGCCAATTTACCTGTCCTGCAAATATAGCGTTGTTGGACTATGTGCGACTTGGTAAGCAGACTGTAATGGGTATTATCCGCGCTCGTAACGCAAAGAAATAAAGGAGAATAAGATATGGCAAACAGAACAGTTGTAGCCTCGGCTCCACACATTCACGGCTCGCTTTCGACAACTCGACTGATGGGAGATGTGATTCTCGCCCTCATTCCTGCGTTGGCGGTGTCGGTATATGTGTATGGCTGGGGTGTTTTGGCAGTTACGGCAGTATCGATTGGCTGCTGTGTGCTTTTCGAAGCGTTGATTCAGAAATTTTTGGTACGCGGTAAGCAGACCATTACAAACCTCTCGGCAGTGGTTACGGGTCTGTTGTTGGCGATGAATATGCCGGCAAACATTCCTCTGTGGATTGTAGCTATTGGCGCATTGGTGGCAATAGGCGTTGCAAAGATGCCTTTCGGTGGTTTGGGTAAAAACCCATTCAACCCCGCTATTGTGGCTCGAGTATTCTTGTTGATTGCCTATCCGGTGCAGATGACTTCGTTTGCGATGCCTTCGACCGAGGGCTTTGTTGATGCTTACTCGGGTGCAACACCTTTGGCAGCAGCAAAGGCGGGCTTGATGAACTTCGCCGAGTATGATGCGTTGGGTATGTTGGTGGGTAATATGGCAGGCTCGTTTGGCGAGGTGGCAACCTTGGCGTTGTTGCTCGGCTTTGCCTACCTCTTGGTACGCCGTGTTATCACTTGGCATATTCCGGTGTCGATATTCGTTACGGTAGCGGTGTTCGCAGCCATCTACGGAGCGTTCTCGTTCGATACACCACATCTCGTGTCGAACTTCACGTTGTTCCACCTTTTGAGCGGTGGAGTAGTGCTGGGTGCGGTGTTTATGGCCACCGACTACGTAACCTCGCCAATGACAACGAAGGGTATGGTTGTCTATGGTATCGGCATAGGTGCTTTGACTATGATTATTCGTTTGTGGGGTGCCTATCCCGAGGGAATGTCCTTCGCTATACTTATTATGAATAGCGTAGTACCTCTTATCAACAAGTATATCAAACCACGCCGTTTTGGCTCTAAAAAGTAGGAGGGGCATATGAAGAGTTCATTGAAAAATATGGTGTTGGTGCTTTTCTGCATCACTCTGCTCTCGTCGGCTGGCGTAGGTGCAGTATATATGATTACCGAGGCTCCAATCGCTGCGGCAAAGAGTGCAGCCGAGAAGTCGGCTTTGGAGACTGTTCTGCCAGAGTTCGATGCTACCGAGCAGAGCGAACATATGGTAGATGGTTTGGAGATTGTCGCATATAAGGCCAGCAAGGATGGCAAGGTTGTGGGTTATGCTATTAAGACTGCTTCAAAGAGTGGCTTTAGCGGTATGATTAAGATGATGGTCGGCTTCGACAACAACGGCACAATCTTGAATGTCGATGTTTTGGAGCAGAACGAGACACCAGGCTTGGGAGCTAAGATGGACGAGGATGGTAACCCTATCTTGGCAAGCATCAAGGGCAAGGAGGCGTCGAAAACAAAACTTACTGTAAAGAAGGATGGTGGCGATGTCGATGCTTTGACCGCAGCGACAATCTCTTCACGAGCTTATGCTGACGCTGTGGCTCGCGCATACTCGGTGTTTAAGTTTGTTGCAGGTTGGGAGAAGGATATTCAGGCAACTACAGGTGCAACTAAAAAGAAGGAGGAGTAATTATGGCAAATAAAGTAAGTCAATTCTTGAAAGAGAAGCTACTCCTCGTATGGCGTGGCGTTATCAAGGAGAACCCAACCTTTGTGTTGGTTCTCGGTATGTGTCCAACGCTTGGTACTACCACATCGGCAGCAAATGGCTTCGGTATGGGTGTGGCTACGATGGCTGTGCTGATTATGTCGAATATCGTAATCGCGCTTATCAAAAATCTTATTCCCGATAAGGTGCGTATTCCGGCATTTATCGTAGTTATAGCCTCGTTCGTGACTATAATTCAGATGTTGATGGAGGCGTTTGTTCCATCGTTGTACGCCTCGCTCGGAGTCTTTATTCCGCTGATTGTCGTAAACTGTATTATTCTGGGTCGTGCCGAGGCTTTTGCATCCAAAAATGGTGCATTCGATTCGGCTCTCGATGGCGTGGGTATCGGCTTGGGCTTTACGCTCTCGCTCACCATCATAGGTGCAGTGCGCGAGGTACTCGGCAGTGGTGCAATATTTGGCTACGACCTCGGTTGTGGCGACTATATGCCATTGGTGTTTGTTTTGGCACCGGGTGGTTTTATGGTACTCGGCTTTTTGATGGTATTGTTCAACAAATTCTTAAAGAAATAGGAGTATGGAGATTACGTATTTTGCAATTATCATAGGTGCGATATTCGTAAATAATGTCGTTCTGGCACAGTTCCTCGGCATCTGTCCATTCTTGGGTGTATCGTCGAAGGTTGAGACCTCGATGGGTATGGGTGCTGCGGTAACCTTTGTTATGGCGTTGTCGGGCTTGGTTACTTGGTTGATACAGAACTACGTTCTGGCACCGCTGGGCATAGCCTATATGCAGACCATTGTCTTTATCCTTGTGATTGCTGCATTGGTGCAGATGGTCGAGATTGTATTGAAGAAGGTGTCGCCATCGTTGTATCAGGCTTTGGGAATTTTCTTGCCGCTCATTACCACCAACTGTGCGGTGTTGGGTGTGGCAATCTCGATGATTCAGAAGGAGTTTTCATTGTTGCAGGGCGTTGTTTATAACGTTGCAACGGCGTTGGGCTTCGCGCTGGCATTGGTGATTTTCGCAGGTCTGCGTGAGCGTATCGAGTTCGAGGATGCACCAAAGGCGTTCCAGGGTGTACCTATCGCATTGATTACAGCTTCAATTCTGGCTATGGCCTTTATGGGCTTTTCGGGTTTGGTCTAAACCCAATCTGAAAATATTGTATGATAAAATAAGAGTGGTATCCAAGACTTTGGATACCACTCTTATTTTCTGCTCCCCCGATCTTAAAGCAATGCGTCAATCTTTGCTTTGAGGTCTACCTTATTGATTGCGCCTACGTGTTTGTCAACAACCTCGCCACCCTTGATGAATACAAGTGTAGGAATGTTACGTACACGATAGTTTGCAGTAACGTCGTCGCACGAATCAACATCGCACTTGCCGATGTTTACCTGCTCGGCATACTCCTCTGCCAACTCCTCAACGATTGGGGCGATAGCGCGACACGGTGCGCACCACTCTGCCCAGAAATCAATTACCAACGGCTTGCTGTCTGCCAACAAAGCCTCATAGTTCTCATTTGTAATGTTAAGTGCCATAATTTTTTGTTTTTATTGGTTTACTGTTATTGTGTATCTCAAATTATATTTCTCGATAAACTCCGAAAACTCGGGTGTCAGCGATACGTGGTATTTGCGCGAGTAGGCAGAGAGTTGAACCTCCTCCTCCAAATCCTGCAATGAGAATTTTAGTTGAGCCTTGCCTTTCGACGCCTTCGCGGCCTTAATCATATCGTCGATAAACTCCTTCGATACGATGTCGGTAGGGAGGTAGAGTTTTATCTCGCGCACCGAATCGCGCACATCCGACAACTGTGTAACCGAGGTTACTTTGAACTCCAAGATCTGCTCCTGAATATATGGACGAAGTTGCACGCGACCCCTAATGAGCAGGAAGTAATCCTTGAACATTCGTGTGCGGAATGACTCGTAGTCCTTGCGGAAGAATCTAAATTCGTGCATACCGCTGTAGTCCATCATCATTATGGAGCCCGCTTGGGTTCCATTTTTTAGGAAGAATTCGCGCGAGTCGGTCACAATGCCAGCCACAGCAATCTCCTTGCCACGATACTTCTCCAGATTGGTGAGGTCGCCAAGCGAGCAGTTGCATATCGATTGTATCAACAACTTGTAGTCGTCGAGTGGATGCGCCGACAGGTACATACCAATCAACTCCTTCTCCTTATTCAAAATCTCCAACAACGATGCATCGCCGTGAGGTGGAACCGAAGGCTTTGGAATATCCGTTATGCCAGTATCTCCGCCAAAAAGACTCTGCTGTGCGCTGTTGCTCTCAATCTGTATGCGTGCGCCATAGCGTACCAACGCATCAACGAAGGATTCGCCCTTATCGTCTTTGACGAGGAACTTGCCACGAGGGAAGTCGATGATTGAGTTGAAACCTCCAGCCATTGCGATGTTTTCCACGCATTTGCGGTTGATGACCGAGAAGTTTGCACGCTCGCAGAAGTCGTATATGTCTTTGTATGGGCCATTCTTTTCGCGCTCGGCGATAATCGCCGTCACGGCACCTTCGCCAACACCCTTAATTGCGGCCAAGCCGAAACGAATGTCGCCATCCTTGTTTGACGAGAAGCGCATCTGCGACTCGTTGATATCTGGCGAGAGTACTCTGATACCCATACGCTTGCACTCGCTCATATACAACTCCAACTTCTCGATGTTGCCGAGGTTGGAACTTAGGAGTGCCGCCATATACTCCGACGGATAGTTCGCCTTGAGGTATGCGGTCTGGTATGCCACCCACGAGTAGCAGGTTGCGTGCGACTTGTTGAAGGCGTACTCGGCAAACTTTACCCAGTCACCCCAAATCTTCTCCAACACTTTTCGATTGTGGCCATTTGCCTTACCACCCTTGAGGAACTTTGGCTTCAACTCCATCAGTTTGGCGAGAATCTTCTTACCCATCGCCTTTCTCAGAGTATCGGCTTCGCCTCGTGTGAAGTTTGCCAACAATCGCGAGAGCAACATCACCTGCTCCTGATATACTGTAATGCCGTAAGTATCTTTGAGATACTTCTCCATAATAGGAATATCGTATTCGATAGGAGCGCGTCCGTGCTTACGGTTGATAAAGTCTGGGATGTACTCCATTGGGCCCGGACGATAGAGGGCATTCATCGCAATCAAGTCCTCGAAAACCGTAGGTTTCAGGTCGCGAAGGTGCTTCTGCATACCAGTACTCTCGAACTGGAATGTTCCGAGTGTGTGTCCGGCACAGTAGAGTTCGTATGTCTTTTTGTCATCGATTGGTATCGAATCGATATCCACATCGATGCCTTTAATTCGGCGGATATTCTCCACCGTATCCTTCATAATCGAGAGGTTCTTCAGACCGAGGAAGTCCATTTTAATAAGACCTGTCTCCTCGATGGTCGAACCTTCGTATTGCGTTACGAGCATCTTCTCGCCCGTCTCCTTATCGGTGGCAGTGGATACCGGTACCCAATCGGTTATGTCGTCACGGCATATGATGGTTCCACAGGCGTGAACTCCCGTACCACGAACATTGCCCTCCAACTCGCACGCATACTTGATGGTATCGCGCAAAACAGGGTCCTCCGACTGCTCCGCCTCCTTCAACTTCGGAACAAAGTTGATAGAGTTAGGAAGGTTTATCGTCAACTTCTTCTTCGGGTCATTCGGGTCTGGAATGTGGTCAGGAACCAATTTGCAGAGTTCGTCGCTATCCGACAATGGCAATTTTTGCACTCGAGCCACATCTTTGATAGCCATCTTTGTCGCCATCGTGCCGTAGGTGATGATGTGCGCCACCTTCTCCTTACCATACTTCTTTGTTACCCAATCAAGCACGCGACCACGACCTTCGTCATCGAAGTCGATATCGATATCGGGCAATGAGATACGGTCAGGGTTCAAGAAACGCTCGAACAGCAGGTCGTATTTGATAGGGTCAATCTGCGTGATGCCGAGGCAATACGCCACAGCCGAGCCGGCAGCCGAGCCACGACCTGGTCCTACCCATACACCCAACTCTTCGCGTGCGGCGCGTATAAAGTCCTGCACGATAAGGAAGTAACCAGGGAAACCCATCGTCTTCATAATATACAACTCAAACTGCAATCGCTCCTCGACCTCTGGCGATAGCGGCGAGCCGTAACGCTTTTTGGCACCCTCGAATGTTATCTGTGCGAGGTAGTCAGCCTCGAACTTAATGCGGTACAGTTTGTCGTAACCGCCAAGTTTCTCAATCTTCTTGTTCGCCTCCTCTTCGCTCATCACCACGTTGCCATTCTCGTCCTGCGTGAACTCATCGAAGAGATCCTTCTCGGTGTAGCGCGAACGATACTCCTCCTCGGTGCCGAACTCCGCAGGAATAGGGAATACAGGCATAATAGGTGCGTGGTCGATGGAGTAATGCTCCACCTTATTGCATATGGCAACTGTATTTTCGAGTGCTTCGGGGTAGTCAGCAAAGAGTGCGCTCATCTCGGCTGTGGTTTTCATCCACTCCTGCTTCGAGTAGAGCATACGCTTTGGGTCGTCGAGGTCTTTGCCGGTGCTAAGGCAGATAAGTCTGTCGTGAGCCTCGGCATCCTTCTCATCCACAAAGTGAACATCGTTGGTGCATATCAATGGGATGTTGTGTTTGCGAGCCAACTCCACCAATTTCTCGTTCACCTTACACTGAATAGGGTAGGTGTCGTGGTTGGCGCGCTCAACAGTCGCCTTGTGCAACTGCAACTCCAAGTAATAGTCCTCGCCAAAGAGATTTTTGTACCACAACACAGACTCTTCCGCTTCGTCGAAACGCTCACCCTGAATAAGTTTTGGAATCTCTCCGCCAAGACACGCCGATGCGCAGATAAGCCCCTCGTGATACTTCTCCAACTCTTTGCGGTCGGTACGAGGTCGGTCGTAGAAACCATCTGTCCACGCCTTTGACACTATCTTGAGCAGGTTTTTGTAACCCTTCTGGTTCTTTGCCAAAAGTATAAGGTGGTATCCGCTTCGGTCTATCTTCTCCGATTTGAGCGTGAGGTCGCCACGACGCGCAACATACACCTCACAACCAATGATTGGTTTGAATGGCGGAATGTTCTCCAACTCGATAATTATCTCGCGAGCCTTCACTGCATCGAAGTCAAACTCCTTCTTCATATCCTTCAACGGCGGAATCTCCTTTGCCAGCTGCTCGAGTCTGGCGTTCTGTTCGTCGCTCGGCTCAAAGTCCTTATCCTCCTTCAGCGATTTCTCGATTGAGGTGTTGATCTCCTTCTCCTCATTCTCCTTCTCGGCAAGCAACTCGGCGAGGTCGTCGTGCTCCTGCTGGAGTTCGAGCATATCTTTGAGAAGTTTTCTCAGTGTTTTCAGACGTTTTGCGTTGTCGCCATTTATCTTACCCACACAATTCATAAACTCCTTGATAGCAAACATATTACCGTGGTCGGTAATAGCGATGCCAGGCATACCATCTGCGATAGCCTTTTCAACCAGTTTTTTTACACTCGCCTGACCGTCGAGGAGGGAGTATTGGGTGTGGGTGTGAAGATGTACGAATCCGCTCATAATTTAGTCATATTTTGCTACCTACAAAGATATGAAATAAAACGGAAATCGGAAAGCGGAAAACGGAAAACTTTTTTGTTTTTTTTGTATGAATCTGAAAGTGAATAGGATGTAGCGGAGCAAGAGCAACTTCGCAAATTTGTTGGTATTATGCCGAGTGCAAAGAGTAAGTTTGCGTAGCAGAGCAGAATGGAAAACTTCTATTTTATTATCCAGTTTTATCTCTCCCAAATCTTCCACGCTGCTTCGGCTTGGGCGTGGAACATCGTAAGACCATCTATGGTGCGCGCTCCTCGCTCGGCACCGAGTTGCAGAAATTTGGTTTGGCGAGGGTTGTATACGCAGTCGAATAGGGTGTGCTTCGGCGAGATTGCCGAGTAGGGTAGTGCGGGCGCGCTCTCTACGTTCGGAAACATTCCGAGAGGAGTGGTATTGACGATTATATCGGTCGAGGCAATCAACTCCTCGCTCAAATCGTTGTAGGTGAGGTCTGCTGCACCTTGTGTGCGAGAAACAATCGCAACCTCGGCACCGCCTTCGCGCAGAGCATACTGCACCGCCTTCGATGCACCACCTGTGCCGAGAACGAGAGCCTTTGCTCCTTCGAGCGCAACCCCGTCCAACGACTTGCGGATGCCCTCGATGTCGGTGTTGTAGCCAATCAAACCGTTTGGGGTAACCTTTACACAATTTACTGCACCTATAGCCTCTGCCTCCTCGCTGATGTCGGTGAGCAATGGTATGATTGACTGCTTGTGGGGAATAGTGACGTTGAAGCCCGACAACTGCGCGCAGTGGGGTAGAATATCCTCCACTCGCTCCATAGACAGTAGCGAGTACTCCGCCTCGATGCCCTCCGCCGAGAACTTCTCGGTGAAGTACGCCTTCGATAGTGAATGCCCAAGCGGATAGCCTATGAGTGCAAAGTGTTTCATAGTGCAAAGATAGCAAAAAGTTGAGAGTTGAGAGTTGAGAGTTGAAAGATTTTTTATTATAATATAACAAATCGTCATTCCGAGCGAGTGTAACGAGAGTGGGAATCTCCCACTTTTCAATTAAACACAATAAGGGAGATTGCCACGAGCCTAATGGCTCTCGCAATGACGAGTAGTTTATTTTTTGCAACTCTCAAAAATAATTTCTAAATTTGCATTGCAGTCCACGGATTGCAGACATATTTATTAGTGAAAGTGTTTCGCTAATCCTTAGTAGTAAAATTTGGCGATTTTAGATAACAAGGATAAGCAATCAGACACTCACCACCGCTTTTGGTATATTATTTTCTATATACCATTCGGTGTGGGGTATTGTTTATTTGTTATCGGGCCACGCCAAATGCCTACTACTAGATAAACGAACTGCCTCACACTTTCTTTTTATACTAACCGCACATTTGAGGTAGGTGGGCAAATCTAAAACTTATTTATTATGGTATCTTTTACAACTGCTGTAAAGAATGGCTTCAAGAAAGCCTTTGACTTTTCAGGACGTGCTACACGTGCGGAGTATTGGTGGTGGGTATTGTTCTTCTGGATTGCAACTGTCGGTGTGTCGTTCCCGGGTATGTTCCTTGCCGAATTTAATGAAGATTTAATCATGGTTGGCATAATACCAATGTTAATAGTATATTGTGTAGGAATCGTTCCATCATTATCATTGTTGGTTAGACGTTTACATGACGGAGGACATAGTGCATGGGCTTTATTGTGGAATCTTATTCCATATGTAGGAGGTCTTATAATTTTCATTTTTACACTAAGTTCGAGCGACCAAGATAACAAATATGGTCCTAATCCGAATGCGGGAAATGAGTAAAATGTAAAGGTTTATACAGACAGCTGTTTTGTAATGGCCAACAGCAAAAAGAAAGCCGAGCGGAATTTTCTGCTCGGCTTTACTTTGTAGTCTTAATTCACAATTCTCAATTAAAATCTCGCGCTCCTCTAATGAACTCTAACAACCTCTAATATCCTCTAATGAACTCTATCTCCTCTGTGCCAACTTTTAACTTTCAACTCTCAACTTTCAACTATTTCTTCACGCCTTTATAAATAAGGTAGGCGAGTGCGAGTGCTACCACAGCAATAATGCAGTAGCCAATTTCGTGGCTATACTTGGTTACGGTGGCGATGAGTTGATCCTCGGGAACTACAGATTCGAGGAAGTAGCCGAGTGCTGCAAGAACGGCGTTCCACGCACCTGCACCGATAGCGGTAAAGAGGGCAAATTTGGCGATGTTCATCTTTGCCAAGCCTGCCGGAATGGAGATGAGTTGTCGCACTGCAGGTACAAGACGACCTATGAGCGTTGCAGCTACGCCATAGCGTACAAAGAACTGCTCCGCCTTGATGACCTTCTGCTCATCGAGCAGACACATATGTCCAAATCGGCTATTTGCAAACTTATAGACGATAGGCTTGCCGAGCCACAATGCAAGGAAATAGTTGACGAATGCACCTATTACAGCACCAAGTGTGGCAAAAAAGATGACCAGCCATACATTCAACTCGCCCGTAGCGGCTGCCTTATATGCAGCCGGTGGAACAACCACCTCGCTCGGAAATGGAATAAACGAACTCTCGATAGCCATCAACAAAGTGATAGTCCAATAGTTCAAGTTATCCAAACACCACTGTATAAACCCCAATGATTCCATATATTATATTACAAAATGTGAAGTCTTAACTCCTCGACAGGCACGCAAATCTGCTCGCCACTCTCCATCTTTTTGAGTGTAGCCTTACCCTCTGCCAACTCGTTGCTGCCGATGATTACAACATACGGAATTTGGCGACGGTTTGCATACTCCATCTGCTTCTTCATCTTTGCAGGGTCGGGATATACCTCGCACGACCATCCATCGCGGAAACTCTCTGCAATGCGGAGCGACTCCAATACCTCCTTCTCGCCGAGATTGAGGAAGAGAATCTTCGTGGTGCGATCAACATATTCAGGGAAGAGATTGAGTCCCGACATAACGTCGTAGATGCGGTCTGCACCGAATGAGATACCCACGCCCGACACATCAGGCATACCGAATATACCTGTAAGGTTGTCGTAGCGACCACCGCCGCAGATCGAGCCGATAGCAAAATCTTTCGCCTTAACCTCGAATATCGCGCCTGTGTAGTAGTTCAAACCACGCGCCAACGAGAGATCCAACTCAACCTCAAGGTTGATGCCCAAAGCCTCTACAGCAGAGAATACCGTACGCAACTCCTCAACGCCCTTCAAGCCGGTTTCGCTCGCGGCGAGGATAGTTTCGAGTTGAGCCAACTTCTCGGCTGTTGAGCCACTCAGCATAAGTATTGGCTCCAACTTTGCCACTGCTTCAGCCTCGATGCCACGTTCTGCCAACTCCGCCTTTACGTTGTCCAAACCAATCTTCTCGAGCTTGTCGATAGCGACTGTGATGTCGATCATCTTGTCGGCGTGACCCATAACCTCGGCAATGCCGTAGAGCACCTTGCGGTTATTTAGCTTCAATACTACGTTGATGCCGAGCAGACCGAATACGCGCTCAACAATCGAAATCAACTCAACCTCGTTTAACAACGAGCAAGAGCCGATAATATCGACGTCGCACTGGTAAAATTCGCGATAGCGACCCTTCTGTGGACGGTCAGCACGCCATACCGGCTGAATCTGATAACGCTTGAACGGGAATGTAATCTCGTTCTGGTGCTGCACAACGTAGCGAGCAAACGGAACGGTCAAATCGTAGCGCAAACCCTTCTCGCAGATGCGGTGGGCCTGACGTACCTCCTCATCGTTCAATCCCGAGCCAAAGTCGCCCGAGTTGAGAATCTTGAAGAGGAGTTTGTCGCCCTCCTCGCCATACTTACCCATAAGCGTAGAGAGGTTCTCCATCGAAGGTGTTTCGATAGAGGCGAAGCCGTAGTTGCGGAAAACATCGGCGATAGTGTCAAATATGTAGTTGCGACGAGCCGTTTCGATAGGCGAGAAGTCGCGTGTTCCCTTTGGAATAGATGGTTTCTGTGCCATAATTTTTTTGCGGCTATTAGCTGTTAGCTTTTAGCCATTAGCTTTGTTTAATTTGTAATATCTATTTAAGCCAATGGCTAACGGCCAATGGCTAATGGCTGTTTATTGGTTACTCAACAAGCTTGCGGTACTTCACGCGGTGTGGGGTGGTATCCATACCCTGCAACTTCTTCCACTCCTCGTACTCCGAGTATGAGCCTTCGTAGAAGATTACATTACCATCGCCCTCGAACGAGAGGATGTGTGTAGCGATACGATCCAAGAACCAACGGTCGTGCGAGATAACAACAGCGCAACCTGCGAAGTTCTCCAAGCCCTCCTCCAATGCACGCAAAGTGTTTACGTCGATATCGTTGGTAGGCTCATCGAGCAATATTACGTTGCCCTCCTCCTTCAATGCAAGGGCAAGGTGTAAACGGTTGCGCTCACCGCCCGACAAAACACCACACTTCTTCTCCTGGTCGGCACCTGTGAAGTTGAAGCGAGCAACATAGGCGCGCGCAGGTACCTGACGGTTACCCAACTGCACCCACTCGCTATTCTGCGAAATTACCTCGTAAACGCTCTTCTCAGGGTCGATAGATTTGTGCTGCTGGTCTACATATGCGAGTTTTACGGTCTGACCTACAGTGAATGTACCACTCGTTGGCTCCTCCAATCCCATAATCATACGGAATAGAGTGGTCTTACCAGTTCCGTTAGGACCAATCACACCCACGATACCTGCCGGTGGCAACTTAAAGTCCAAACCCTCGTAGAGTACCTTATCGCCAAATGCCTTCGATACGCCGTGAGCCTCGATAACTACGTCGCCCAAACGTGGTCCGTTTGGAATGTAGATTTCGAGCTTCTCCTCCTTCTGCTTAGTGTCCTCGTTGAGCATCTTGTCATAGGCCGACAGACGAGCCTTGCTCTTTGCACGACGTCCCGATGGGTTCATATTCACCCACTCCAACTCGCGCTCCAAGGTCTTGCGGCGCTTCGACTCCTGCTTCTCCTCCATAGCCATACGCTTGGTCTTTTGGTCGAGCCAGCCCGAGTAGTTGCCCTTCCAAGGAATGCCCTCTCCACGATCCAGCTCCAAAATCCAACCTGCTACATTGTCCAAGAAGTAACGGTCGTGGGTTACAGCGATAACCGTACCCTTATACTGCTGCAAGTGCTGCTCCAACCAATCGATAGACTCGGCGTCGAGGTGGTTGGTTGGCTCATCGAGCAACAACACATCAGGCTGCTGCAACAACAGACGGCACAACGCCACACGACGACGCTCACCTCCCGACAATACTGCTACGCTCTGGTCTGGTGCAGGGCAGCGGAGAGCATCCATTGCGCGCTCCAATACGCTATCCAACTCCCAACCGTTGACGTGGTCAATCTTCTCGTACAACTCGCCCTGACGCTCGATAAGACGAGCCATCTCGTCATCGTCCATAGGCTCGCACAACTTCATATTGATATCCTCGTACTCCTTGAGCAACGCTACGGTCTCGGCGCAACCCTCCTCAACAACCTCCTTTACGGTCTTCGAGTCTTCGAGTTTTGGCTCCTGCTCCAAGTAACCTACGGTGTAGCCCGGCGAGAATACCACTTCGCCTTGGAAGTTTTTGTCGATACCTGCGATAATTTTCATCAGGGTAGATTTACCCGAGCCGTTCAAACCGATAATACCGATTTTTGCTCCGTAGAAGAACGATAGGTAGATGTTGTTCAAAACCTTCTTCTGATTTTGAAAGGTCTTGCTCACGCCCACCATCGAGAAAATAATTTTTTCGTCTGCCATAATATGTTATTTTTAATTTTATTTGTCGTTTTGTCGATAATCGCACAAAGATAGTGAAATAATTCCAAATTATTGTTATCTTTGTAAAAGATAATTTTCTGAACAAACTATGGCTCTACGTAAAAAGAAGAGGGTGGCACTCGCATTGTCGAGTGGCGGACCACGAGGATTTGCATATATTGGCGCATTGGAGGTGCTTGCCGAGCGTGGCTATGAGGTGTCGGCAGTTGCCGGAACTTCGATTGGCGCGCTGATTGGTGGCGTATATGCCGCGGGTCATCTCTCCGAGTTCAAAGAGTGGCTCTTTTCGCTCGATACTCGCAAGGTCTTTTCTCTGATGGACTTCTCGCTCTCGATGAGCCATATCGTTAAGGGCGACAGAGTTATTGAGGCGATGAAACAGGTCGTACCCGATGTGCAAATCGAGAATATGCCACTGCCTTTCTCGGCGGTTGCTACCGATCTCTACACGGGCGAGGAGGTGGTATTCGACAAGGGCGATTTGTTCGCTGCAATTCGTGCCTCGATGTCTATCCCGTCGCTATTCAAACCTATGCAGCACGGCAATACGGTGCTAATAGATGGACACTCCACCAACTGCCTGCCGTTGAATAGGGTAGCGCGCACCAAAGGCGATATTTTGGTGGGTTTCGACTTGAACTATTTCGACGTTGCCGCCATTCGCACAACCATTGCCGACGCCGAGCAAAAGAGTGCCGACTATGCGCAGTTGCAAGCCGCAAAGCGAGAGGAGGTTAAGGCGTTGGCTACGACGGTTAACAACGATGCTGAAGCGTCGCTGTTTGCGAAGCTGAAAGTGCTGGGAATGAAAGGATTGGAGGCTATGCGCGAGGTGCGAACTTTCCGCGAGGAGAACATCGACACCTTGCCAGAACTCGATTGGGACGGCAACTTCTATGGCATCATCGACCGCACATTCTCGATTATGAATCAGCACAACTCTCGCCTTATGATTGAGTTGTGCAAGCCCGATATTTTGGTGCAGATGCCTTTCGATGCTTATGGCGATATTTCGGACTATGCTTTGGCAAAGGAGATAGTAGAAAAAGGGCGCGAACTGATGTCCGACGCCCTCGATAAATATGAATCTGCGCACCGAAAGTGGTGGCGCATATAGACTACCACGCAAAGAGAGTATACTGCCCCATCAAAGCATTTACATCCTTGCGAACTGCTGCGATGTTCTCCTCGTTTTCTGCGTCGGAGAGTACGCGGTCAATCAACTCTGCGATATACTCCATCTTATCCTCCTTCAAACCACGAGTAGTGATAGCCGGAGTTCCGAAGCGCAAACCAGAAGTCTGAAATGCCGAGCGAGAGTCGAAAGGTACCATATTTTTGTTGGCAGTGATGTCTGCAGCAACGAGTGCCTTTTCTGCCACCTTACCGGTCAACTCAGGGAACTTAGTGCGCAAATCTACGAGCATAAGGTGGTTGTCTGTTCCGCCCGAGATAATTTTGTAGCCACGAGCCACCAATGCTGCCGACAACGCCTGTGCATTGCGGATAACCTGCTGCTGATACTCCTTATACTCAGGGGTTAATGCCTCGCCGAATGCTACAGCCTTGGCTGCGATAACGTGCTCGAGTGGTCCGCCCTGAATACCTGGGAAAACGGCAGAGTTGAGGATCTGCGACATCTTCTTTACGACGCCCTTTGGAGTGGTCAAGCCCCACGGATTGTCGAAATCTTTGCCCATCAAGATGATACCACCACGAGGACCACGCAACGTCTTGTGGGTGGTCGAAGTTACGATGTGAGCATACTTAACAGGGTTTTCGAGCAAACCTGCAGCGATAAGACCTGCGGTGTGAGCCATATCAATCATCAACAAAGCACCAACCTTATCTGCAATCTCGCGCATACGCTTATAATCCCACTCGCGCGAATAAGCCGAAGCACCGCCAACGATGAGTTTTGGCTTGCACTCCAACGCCTTCTGCTCCATCTCGTCGTAATCAACGCGTCCATCCTCCTCGCGTACCGAGTAGCTTACTGCGTTGAAGTATGTTCCCGACATATTCACAGCCGAGCCGTGCGAGAGGTGTCCTCCGTGCGAGAGGTTCAAACCGAGGAATGTGTCGCCCGGCTTCAATACGGCAAAGAATACCGCCATATTTGCCTGTGCGCCCGAGTGTGGCTGCACGTTGGCATACTCGGCACCGTAGAGTTGGCAGAGTCGCTCGATGGCAAGGCTCTCCACCTTATCCACAACCTCGCAACCTCCATAGTAACGCGCTGCAGGGTAGCCCTCTGCATACTTATTTGTCAATACCGAACCCATAGCGTTCATCACCTGCTCGCTAACAAAGTTCTCCGATGCGATGAGCTCGATGCCACGCATTTGGCGGGCGCGCTCCTCAGAGATAAGGTCGAAAATTTGTGTGTCTAACTTCATAGTCTTTATATATTTTGATTGTTGTTTTGCTCTTTATGTTGCCTTCGCTTTGCGAAGTTACGAGTTTTTTCAAATAAAAACACTATATTTGCACTAAACTTATAAACAAATTATAGTATGAAGTTGCTTGAAGGAAAGGTTGCTCTGGTTACAGGAGCTACTCGTGGCATAGGTCGTGCCATCGCACTTAAGTTTGCCGAGCAGGGCGCAAATATAGCCTTTACATATCTCTCGTCAGTTGCGGCAGCCGAGTCGCTCGTTGCCGAAATCGAGGCTCTCGGAGTGCGTGCAGTGGGCTTTGCATCGAATGCTGCCGACTTTGCCGATGCACACGGCGTTGTCGAAAAGGTGGTGGCCGAGTTCGGACAGATAGACGTTCTTGTGAACAATGCAGGTCAGACCAAAGATGGTCTTATGTTGCGTATGGGAGAGGAGCAGTGGGATTCTATTATTGATACCAACCTCAAGTCTGCATTCAACTTCACCCACGCCGTAACTCCTATTATGGCTCGTCGTCGCGCGGGTTCTATTATAAATATGTCGTCGGTGGTGGGCACCAATGGCAATGCGGGCCAGTGTAACTACGCCGCATCGAAGGCAGGACTTATAGGTCTTACAATGTCGTTCGCCAAGGAGATGGGCGCACGCGGTATTCGCTGCAATGCTATCGCTCCGGGCTTTATCACTACCGATATGACCGACAAGCTCAACGATGCCACCAAAGAGGCTATAATCTCCTCTGTATCGCTCGGTCGTATGGGTACAGCAGACGAGATTGCCAATGTGGCGCTCTTCCTCGCAAGCGATATGTCGTCGTATATTACAGGAGAGACCCTCAAGGTTACAGGTGGTATGCGATAAAAATAGCCTAATCATTTACGATTTTGTGGTGTGGAGTAGGATATTATAGGATATTATAGGAGTTTCCTATTTAGTCCTATCAAATCCTATCAAGTCCTATCAAGTCCTAAAAAAAAAGCAGCCTTTCGACTGCTCTTTTTGCTTCAAATATGTCGCTATCGAATCTGTGCACCGTGCTTTTGCTCGAATGCCGACTGCAATGCCGACATTGTGCGCTCGATGGTCTTGTCGTTGAGGGTCTGATTCTTATCCTCCAAGATGAACGACAACGCATACGACTTCTTACCCTCTGGTAGTTTGTCGCCCTCGTAAACATCGAACAACGAAACACTCTTGAGCAACTTCTTCTCGGTAGCGAATGCCGTAGCACGCAACTGCGAGAACGATACGCCCTTATCAACGAGCAACGCCAAGTCGCGCTTAACCTCAGGGTACTTCGACAACTCTACCGCCGAAACCTTATGTTTGCGTGTAGCCTTCAACAAGAGGTCGAAGTCAATCTCGGCAAAGAATACATCTTGTTTGAGGTCGAACGCCTTGCAAATTTTGGCACTTACCTGTCCCAACTGTGCAAATGGCTTATTGTTGAGATACAACTCCACTGCGTCGCCAAACAAATCGCTATCGAGCGACTCCGTGCGCAGAGCGTATATATCCAAACCAAAGCGACGGAGCAACAACTCTACCGTAGCACGCAAGGTGTAGAACGATGCCGGCTCTGCCTTCTGGTTCCACGACTGCGGTGTTGCCAAGCCCGTTACAGCGATAGCCAAGCGGTAGTTCTCCGAATAGGATGCGAGAGGAGCAACCTCCTCGCCCACCTTCGCCTCTGCCTTATTGTAGAAGTAGCAATTTCCGAACTCGTAAACTTTTAAGTCACCATTGCGGTGGTTGGCATTCAACTGCACAGCCTCCATAGTGTTGAACAACAGCGTCTGACGCATTACGCCGAGGTCTGCCGAGAGTGGATTCATAATCTTCACACACTTCTCCACCGGGTACGACTGCAAACCTTCGTAGTAGGCGGTCTTTGTGAGTGAGTTCGACATAATCTCGGTGTAGCCACGTGCGGTGAGCATATCGGCAACGAGGTTTGTCAAACGGGTCTTATCTGGCTTCTGAACATACGAGAGGGTAGAGTTAACCTTCTCCGACACCTCTACGTTGTTGTAGCCATAGATGCGCAAAATATCCTCGATTAAGTCCGCCTCGCGCTGAACATCAACGCGGTATGCCGGTACTGCAACGCTCCATACGTCGCCCTCCTCCTTCTCAATCTTAACCTCCAACGCCTCGATGATGGTGCGGAAGGTCTCGGTTGGGATATCCTTGCCGATAAGCGACTTTGCGCGCGATACCGAGAAGTCGAAACGGAATGGCTCAACTGCTGTAGGGTTCGAGTCGAAAATCTCGCTCGAGATTGTTCCGCCGGCCAACTCCTTAAAGAGAAGTGCAGCGCGCTTCAATGCGTAAATCTGAATATTTGGGTCGATGCCTCGTTCGAAACGGAACGACGAGTCGGTATTCAAACCGAAACGCTTTGCCGTCTTACGCACAGATACAGGGTTGAAGTATGCGCTCTCGATGAAGATATTGGTGGTGGTGTCGCTTACGCCCGAGTCCAAACCGCCATAAACTCCTGCGATACACATCGGACGCTCTGCCGAGCAAATCATCAAATCGTCGGCAGTGAGTTTACGCTCTACACCATCGAGAGTGATGAATGGAGTACCCTCGGCACACTTCTTAACCACGATTTTTCCGCCCTCAATTTTGTCGGCATCGAAGGCGTGAAGCGGCTGTCCCAACTCAAAGAGTATGTAGTTTGTAATATCCACCAAGTTGTTCTTTGGGTTGATGCCTGCAGCACGGAGCGAGTTCTGCATCCACTCTGGCGAAGGGGCAATCTTGCAACCCTTTACCGTAATTCCTGTATAGTGAGGGCAAGCGGTGGTATCCTCAACCTCCACCTCAATCGTCAAATCGTTGCTATCTACAGCGAAACCCTCAACGCTTGGCAATTTCAACTCTGCCTGCTCGCCACGTGCGCGAAGGTATGCCACGAGGTCGCGTGCTACGCCAATGTGCGAAGCAGCGTCAATGCGGTTTGGAGTCAAACCAACCTCGATGAGATAGTCGTCTGCGATGTTGTAGTACTCCTTTGCAGGTGTTCCAACAACAGCCTCTGCCGGCAACTCAATAATACCTGCGTGTGACGAGCCGATGCCCAACTCGTCCTCGGCACACAACATACCGAGCGACTCCACGCCACGAATTTTCGAACGCTTAATTTTAAACTCCTCGTCGCTTCCGTCGGGGTAGAGTACTGCACCAACCGTAGCGCACATAACCTTCAAGCCCTTGCGGCAGTTGGCTGCGCCACACACAATCTGCAATGGAGCCTCGCCACCAACATCAACCGTTGTGATGTGCAAGTGGTCCGAATCGGGATGATCCTCGCAGGTGAGAACCTCGCCAACAACTACGCCAGCCAAGCCGCCGCGTATTGTCTCAATCTTCTCAAAGCCCTCAACCTCCAAGCCAATGTCTGTTAAAACTGTTGCAACCTCCTCGGCTGTGAGCGAGGTATCAACATAGTTCTTTAACCAGTTAAATGAAATGTTCATATCGTGTAAAATTTTTCGTATTTGCTTATCAAAAGTCAATTATCTCGCAAATGTACAACTTTTAATTGGAAATTAAAAATTTTAGGGGTATTGATAGCGCGAAAAAAAAGCGCAACAAACGAAATGTCTGTTGCGCTGTTGTGCTGCGATGTACTGTTTAGATTATTGCACGCCCTTTTTGCCGAAGATGCGATCTACAACGATGGCGATTGCACCGTCGCCCGAAACGTTACAAGCAGGACCATAGCCGTCGAGTGCGAGATAGATTGCCATCAACAAGGCGCACATCTCGTCCGAGAAGCCTAAAATAGAGCCGAGCAAGCCAGCCGAAGCCATAAGCACGCCTCCCATAACACCTGGCGACGAAACGGCTGCAATAGCCTGCATAAGAGCAAAATTCAAGAACAACGCAAACGGAATATCCACGCCAAAGAGAAAGGCTACGGCGGTGGTTGTGGTTACCAACTTAATGGTCGAGCCGCACATATGGGTATTCGAGCAGAGCGGAATAACGAAGTTTGCAATATCCTCGCTTACGCCACTCTTGAGTGTACATTTTGTTGTTACCGGAATCACAGCTGCCGACGAACAAATCGAGAAACCGGTGAGGTATGCCGGCAGGATATTGTAGAGGCAACGGAATGGATTCTTGCCCGCAATGATACCTGCAATGATGTACTGCACAACGAGGTAGAGTATCGAGAGCACTACGCCCGTGCCGATAACCTTTGCGCCTGTGCCAAGCACGATGTCGATAACACCCTTTGCACTCATCTCGCAAATCATCGTAAAGATGTAGAGAGGCAACAACGGAATAATTGCACTTTCGATAAACCACTTAACGATTTCGCCAAACTCCTCGAACCAGCCCTTTACCGAATCAGCCTTCAAAAATACACAACCCAAGCCAATTACGAACGAGAGTACGATGGCGGTCATCATATCGCAGATTGGCGGAATTTTGAGGTTGAAATATGGCGCAAACTCCTTCTCCGAGAGTGCATCTGCCGACAACTCGCCAACATTGAGAATGTGAGGGAAGAACTCCGTAGCACAGCCATACGAGAAGAGCGCACCACCCACGGTCGAGAGGTAGGATATAGCGATTACAAAGATCAAAATTTTACCTGCTCCTTTGCCCAAATTCGATATCGCCGGAGTTACCAAGCCAAGCACCAAAAGAGGCACCGAGAATTTCAACAGCTGAGCAAATAAGACGTTGAAAGTCTTAAATATACGAATGAAAATGTCGGGCAAGAACAGACCAAGTACTGCGCCGAGTGCGATGGCTATAACCACCTTCGGAAAGAGTCCGAGTTTAATGTTGAATTTCTTCATATTATTATAGGTTTATTATGATATTTGTAATCAGAAATAGCGCCAATGTAAGACTCGCCAAGCCGTTGAGTGTGCCGAATGCTATGCCTATCGAGCGCTGTTTTTTGGGTGTTACAAGTATATGTTCTGCCACCAGAATAGCGGTAAAAAGTCCAACTCCGCACCAGGTCAACGCCCCCTGCGGTAGATGACGAGCAAAGAGCAGCAACGATGCAACGCTTACGCAGTGCAGAGCGATACTTATGTATAGAGATGTGGCAACCGAGAAGCGCGACGGTATGGAGTGCAGGCCTCGCTTGCGGTCGAACTCTGCATCTTGAAGTGCATAGATGATGTCGAAACCTCCTGTCCACGTCAGCACAACCAACGAGAGAAGGCACGGTACGAGTGTTAGAGTTCCCGTAACGGCAATATATGCTCCGGCGGGTGCAATCGCGAGCGACAGACCGAGTACGATGTGCGCCAACGAGGTAAATCGCTTGCAGTAGCTGTAAAACATAATCACCGCCAACGCCACGGGCGAAAGCAGTGCCGTAAGGAGATTTATGGTCGAGGCAGTTGCGATGAAGAGTAACGCATTCACCACTACGAAAATCATAGCATTGCGAGGCGAAATCTCTCCCGCAGGAATCTCACGATTGGCGGTACGAGGGTTTTCTGCATCAATTTTGCGGTCAGCCCAGCGGTTGAAACCCATAGCCACATTGCGTGCAAAGACCATACACAACACCACTTGCAACAATAACCACCACGAGAATGTCGCTTCGCTGCTCCATAACGCATACGCGAACGCAATCAGCGCAAATGGCATAGCGAAGATTGTGTGCGAGAACTTTACAAGTCGCAGGTATTTCGAAATTTTATCTATCATTCTAATTCAGTGCTTCGATACTGTCAGCATAGCGGCTCCAACTTTTGTTGCTCTTATATGTGTCGAGCGACTCGCTTGGAACATAGAACTTACGCCCCGAAGCGTTGTTCTCGAACATGTTATAACCTCCCGTTGGCGGTGTTATAGGCTTGCAATAGACATTTGTCAGGCTACTGCAATTGTAGAATGCTGTATCTCCAATCGAAGTAACGCTATCGCCAATAGTAATACTTGTTAGGCTACTGCAATTATAGAATACAGAGGTGCCAATCTCAATTACGCTATTTGGAATAGTATACTCTGTTGCACCGCAACCGATAGCAAAGTAGTGTAATACTCCATCAATAATCAAACAACGATTATCCGTCGATGCAAATTTGCCATAAAACGCTTTCAGGCTACTGCAATAACCGAATGCGTAATTTCCAATCGAAGTAACGCTATTGCCAATAGTGACACTTGTCAGGCTGCTGCAATAACCGAATGCATAATTTCCAATCGAAGTGACGCTGTTGGGAATAGAGATGTTCTTCAATGCCTGACACCCCATAAATGTTCTGTCGTTAATCTCTGCTATACCCTCGCCCAATGTTACATTTGTGAGGGCTGTGCAACCGCGAAACGCCTCCAAACCGATGCTCTC
This sequence comes from Alistipes sp., assembly GCA_045653565.1. Classification (GTDB taxonomy): domain Bacteria; phylum Bacteroidota; class Bacteroidia; order Bacteroidales; family Rikenellaceae; genus Alistipes. Next base: position 34,995 of record JAZOMA010000007.1, on the reverse strand, counting down.
TATGTCGTTTGCGACAACGCTTTGCAACGAAGAGAAACGGATAAATGCCCAGTTGCTGATGGTGGTAACACCTTCGAGCGAGAGATTTGTAGCACTTGCTCCGTTGATGTAGAGTTCGCCGGCTGTCGAGAGTGGATTTGACATCTCTCCATTAAACTCTATTTCGCACCACTTGGCTACGTCTGTGATAAACACCTTCGAGAGAGCATCGCAACCTACAAAAGCCTCTGTGCCTATCGATGTAATCGAGTCGGGAATCTTAATGCTCGACATTTGTGTGTAGTTGTAGAAGGCGTACGGCTTAATCTCTTTTACCCAATCGGGAACAGTCACCTCCGTGACCTTTTTGCCATTAACGACAAATTGTCCGCAGTGGTAGATTGGGTTGGCTACTGGGTCGGCAAATTCGATGTTGCACCACTCGCCAACCGACGATATGTGAAGTGAGTGCAGCGCAATGCAGTTGTCGAACGCCATCTTGCCGATGGTCGAAATCTTGCCTCCGATGGTCATACACTCCAATGCGGTACACTCTCCGAATGCGCTTTCGCCTATGGTTGTGACTGTCTCGGGTAATGAAATGTTTGTGATATTTCGACATTTGTAGAATGCCTCTTCGCCAATCTCTGTCAACGGTCGTTCAAAACGAATCGCATTTATGCCAAACTCCGAGTATTCGATATCGGAAATCGTGACGTCGAATGCCTCTTCGTTGAGAGCCATAAGGTTGCGATTATCCTCCGTCGTAAACCATATCTCGTTGTCGGCTGGTGTGCCGAGCGAGGCGATTGTGGTGTCGGGGATAATCGGCTCGGGAGTGTTGTTGTCGCATCCGACAAATGCTACCGTCAGTGTGATGATTATGCAGAGTATTCGTTTCATAACTTATAGTGCAGTACCAAAAAGTGTTGCCGACGAACAGTCGGTAATCTTAACTTCTATGTAGTCGCCAGCACCATAACCCTCGACGCTGTCGAATACTACCATCTTGTTCTGCGATGTGCGTCCGCAAAGTTGTTTGTCGCTACGCTTCGAGCGACCCTCGATAAGCACCTCGAAGGTCTTGCCTATATCGCGGCGGTTTCCTTCGAGCGATAACTCGTTCTGTAGGGCAATAACCTCGGTCAAACGGCGAGTCTTCTCCTCCTCGGGAACGTCGTCCTCGAAGTGACGAGCCGAGAAGGTGTCGGGACGCACCGAATACTTGAACATAAACGCCGAGGCGTAGCCTACCTCACGCATAAGTGAGAGTGTCGCCTCGTGGTCCTCGAGTGTTTCGCCACAAAAGCCAGAAATGAGGTCGGTGGTGATGGCGCACTCGGGCATAGCCTTGCGGATGGCAGCCATTCGCTCCAAGTACCACTCGCGTGTATATTTGCGATTCATCTTTTCGAGCTGTGCGTTCGAGCCAGATTGCGCCGGCAGGTGTACCGCTTTGCAGATGTTGCGATACGATGCCATTGTTGCAATCAGCTCGTCGCTCAAATCTTTTGGATGGGAGGTTGCGAAGCGCACTCGCAAGAGTGGCGAAATCTCGGCAACCATAGCCAACAATTTAGGGAAGTTTACCTCGCCGTCGGCATACGAGTTTACGTTCTGTCCAAGCAAAGTAACCTCGCGATAGCCATTCTCGAATAGTGTGCGAGCCTCGCTTACGATGGTTTCGTGGGCTCGACTACGCTCGCGACCACGGGTGTAAGGCACTACGCAGTAGGAGCAGAAGTTGTTGCAACCACGCATAATAGATATGAAGCCACTTACGCCATTTTTATCAAGGCGCACCGGTGCGATGTCGGCATAGGTCTCCTCGGTGGAGAGTAGGGTGTTGATGCCCTTACCTCCGCTCTCCGCCTCGCGACACAACTTCGGTAGGTCACGATAGGCGTCAGGACCAGCCACAATATCTACACCGTAGCCACTTTCGATTAACTCCTCTTTGAGTCGCTCTGCCATACAGCCGATGACGCCAACCAGTAGGGTAGGCTTCTTGCGACGCAGACGACGCATCTCGTTCAAGCGTCCCCAAATTCGTTGTTCGGCATTGTCGCGCACCGAGCAGGTGTTTATCAGGATGATATCCGCCTCCTCGGCCTTCTCGGTGTAGTAGTAACCTTCATCCTGCATAATCGAAACCACAATCTCGCTGTCGCCAAAGTTCATCTGGCAGCCGTAGGTCTCTATAAATATCTTTTTGCCCTCTGCTTGTATGGGGCGTAGGTTCGTATAACTCATTTTTTTATTGCATATTTTCCAATTCGTGCTTCTCGGGCATAGGCTTGAAGCCCTCGCCGTAGGTATTGTAGGCGTTAGCGACAACCATAAACGCAGATGGGTCGTACTCCTTAATTGCACGCTGTACCTTTGGCATTTCGTGGCGAGGAACTACAAGGAAAACCATCTCCTTCTCCGATTGGGTGTACATACCACTTGCTTTGATGTAGGTGCCACTACGGTCCATCTCTTCGAGAATGTAACGGCGGAAATCTTCGTTGTGGTGCGACGTTACGATGAAGATAATACGGTCGTACGATGCACCATCGAGCATAAGTGCCAACACTCGCGACGATATGTAGATAGCAATCAACGAGTAGCCCGAAAGCATCAGACGGCTGATATCCACGCCATCGCTATCGCTACCAAAACCAATCACTATAAGACCCGCCAACACAACCAACGAATCGGCAATAAGAACGCCCTTCGAGAAGGTCATATGGCAGTACTTTTGCAGAATCATTGCCACGATGTCGGTACCTCCCGTAGTTGCCTGCTCCTGCACTACAAGTCCTACACCTACACCCAATATCACCGCGCCTACGATGGTTGCAAGCATCAGGTGGTCGGACCAATCGAGCATACCTCCGAGCATCATCGCAGGGTCGAGCGACTCCATAGCCTCGGCAGGATAGACGAGGTAGGTAATGAGGTTCATCAAACCCGGGGTCAGCAGGGCTGCAACGACGGTTTTAGAGCCAAATCGTGGTCCGAATAGTATGAAAGCCAGCGCCAATAATACGGTGTCGAACATATAACCGAATGTTCCTACCTGAATATTTGGAAATAGGTTGTGCAATACAATACCTGCGCCATAAACACCTCCAGGTACGATTTTGTATGGGGTGATGAATAGCACATATCCGGCTGCTAAAAGTGTACAGCCAATGATGATTTTAAACCACGATAACCACCACGCCGGCGATTTGAAAGATGATTTAAGATTCGATAAGTGTGATTTGTAGTCGATAGCCATATACCTATATATTTAGTTCAACTCGCAAATATACAAAAAAAACGCAAAACGGAAAGCGAAATTGGAAAAACTTTGTTTTTGGTGAGTAGTGAGTAGAGAGTAGTTTTGCATTTTGCTGCGCTAACTCTCGTCTAAATTTTCATTATTTTCACATTTTCACTTTTTTAGGGGTGTAAAAAGTGAAAAAATGAAAATTGAAAATGGGACTTTATAGGATTGGATAGGATTTTATAGGACTTTATAGGATTAAATAGGATTATCCCATCAAATCCTACAGAATCCTATCAAGCACCGAAGGTGCGAATCCTACAGAATCCTATCGAGCACCGTCTCGGCAGAGTGCGCTGCGCCAATTCTGCATTCTGCATTCTGCATTCCCCAACGCCCCCATCTCTCCTCCGTTTTTTTTGGAGGTTAAGAAATTTTCACTATATTTGTCCCCAAACACAGATGTGAAAACAATATGGTTATAACCTGTTATTGCATTGTAACACTGTTTATTATCGCATATCTGCTGGGCTCGATTCCGAGTGCGGTGTGGATTGGCAAGCGCTATTATGGCATTGACGTCCGCGAATACGGCAGCAAGAATGCGGGAACTACCAACGTGCTGCGTGTGCTTGGAACACGTGCCGCGATTCCTGTGTTTGTCATCGACTTTCTCAAGGGCTTTGTTGCCGTAAGCATATTCTCGTTGCTCCGCTACGATACGGGTATTCCGTCGCAAGCGTGGATAGTAAATCTGAAAATCATAGCAGTTTTTGTGGCTGTTTTGGGTCATATTTTTCCTATTTTTGCCAACTTTAGAGGAGGCAAAGGTGTGGCAACAGTGTTGGGCGCAGTGACTGGTATTCAGCCAAATATCGCGCTATTCTGCTTTGTGGTATGGCTCTTTGTGCTGTTGATTTGGCACTATGTGTCGCTCGCATCAATCGCTGCGGGTTGCTCATTCCCTATATTCGTATCGGTTTTCTCGGGCAGTATCTACGCTCGACACGGATTGGATCACACCTCCATTTCGTTCCTCGTATTCTCGTTTGTGGTCGCCATTGCATTGGTGTGGACTCATCGCAAGAATGTGGGACGACTGCTCGATGGTACCGAGTCGAAGATTGATGTATGGGACTATTTTAGTCGAGAAATTAACAAGAAAAACAACTAAAAATGCTAATGGCTAAATGCTAATAGCCCTAAAATTAAATTTATATGTTAGAAGCAAACTTAATTAAAATGTACGAGCAGTCGTTTCGCAACAATCGCGAAATGTCGGCAGTAACTGACTATTTCACGGGTGAGACTTACTCGTATTATGGTTTTGCAAAGGAGATTGCCAAGTTGCACATCCTCTTTGATAAGGCGGATATCAAACCGGGCGACAAGATTGCGCTCGTAGGACGTAATACTCCACGTTGGTGTGCAGTGTATATTGCAACCATAACCTATGGTGCTGTTATTGTGCCTATTATGCAGACCTTCACGTCGAACGATATCGCACATATTGTAAACCACTCGGGCAGCCGATTGTTGTTCCTTACCGATTCGTATTGGGATGGTTTGGACGAGGACGCAATGCCGGAGGTGGAGTGTGTATTTTCGATTACCGACTACCACGCCCTCTATGAGCGTGAAGGTAAGACCCTTACCAAGTTTGTGAACGCTATGACCGAGCACTATCGCAAGCGTTATCCAAATGGCTTTACGGCAAACGATATCAAGTATGCCGATGTGCCAAACGATGCACTTATGGTGTTGAGTTATACGTCGGGTACTACGGGCTACTCGAAGGGTGTGATGCTGACGGTAAATAACCTTACAGCCAATATCTATTACGCTGTAAATAAGGTAAATAAGACAACTGGACAACTCTGGTTCCAGAAGGGACGTCGCACCTTAGCGTTCTTGCCATTGGCACACGCCTTTGGTTGCGCGTTCGACTTCCTCGCTCCTTTGGCTGCGGGTGGTCACATCAACCTGCTCGGCAAGATGCCTACACCAAAGGTGTTGGTAGAGGCTATGCAGAAGGTGCAGCCAAGCATCATCTGCTCGGTGCCGTTGGTGCTGGAGAAGGTCTATCGTAAGCAGATTGCTCCAATGCTCGAGAAGGGCCCATTGAGCATCGCTATGAAGGTGCCTTTGGTAAACGAGATTGTACGAATGAAGATTAAGGAGAAGATGCTCGCTTCGTTTGGTGGCAACTTGGAGATGTTTATCGTTGGTGGAGCACCAATGAACCGCGAGACAGAGTCGTTCCTGAAGTCTATCCACTTCCCAATTATCGTGGGTTATGGTATGACCGAGTGCGCGCCGCTTATCTGCGTAACGCCACAGCCTGAGGATTACAAACTCGGCTCGTGCGGTAAGTATCTGAGCGATTATCTCGACGTTAAGATTGAGTCGTCCGATCCACAGCGCATCCCTGGCGAGATTATGGTTAAGGGTGAGATGGTTATGCAGGGCTACTACAAGAACGAGAAGGATACCGAGGCTGTGCTCGAGAAGGATGGCTGGATGCATACAGGCGATATGGGTGTTATGGATCCGGATGGCACCGTATACATCAAGGGTCGTTGCAAGACTATGATTTTGACCGACACGGGACAGAATATCTATCCGGAACAGATTGAGGATAAGTTGAACAATATGCCTTTGGTTATGGAGTCGCTCGTTTTGGAGAACGATGGCAAACTCTACGGTTTGGTGGTGCCTGATTTCGACCAGTGCGAGAAGGAGGGTGTAGACCGCAACAAACTGGAGGAGATTATGAACGAGAACCTCAAGGCTCTCAATCAGCAGGTTGCTGCTTACGAGCGTCTGGTGTCGATAACCATTCACATCAGCGAGTTCGAGAAGACTCCAAAGCGCAGTATCAAACGTTACCTCTACGACGTTAAACGTATGGGTATTAAATAATCAAAATGCTAAACCTATATATATATATATATATATATATAACCGCTTAAATATATATACTATATGTTACAGGAAAACCTTATTAAAATGTATGAGCAGTCGTTTCGCGAACACCGCGAGATGAGTGCAGTAACCGATTACTTCTCGGGAGAGAGTTATTCGTATTATGGATTTGCCAAGGAGATTGCCAAGTTGCACATCCTCTTCGACGAGGCGGGTGTGAAGCGTGGCGACAAAATTGCGCTCGTAGGTCGTAATACTCCGCGTTGGTGTGCTGTCTACATCGCTACGATGACCTACGGTGCAGTTATTGTGCCTATTATGCAGACCTTTACGTCGAATGATATCGCACATATTGTAAACCACTCGGAGAGCCGTCTGTTGTTCCTCACCGATTCGTATTGGGAGGGTCTGGACGAGGATGCATTGCCAAAGATCGAGGGCGTATTCTCGCTCACCGACTACCACGTTTTGTTCGAGCGTCGCAATGGCGTTCTGACCAAGTGTGTGGATAGTATGACTGCAAACTATCGTCGTCGCTATCCGCAGGGCTTTACCGTAAACGATATCAAGTATGCCGATGTTCCGAACGATCAACTCATTTTGTTGAACTACACTTCGGGAACTACGGGCTACTCGAAGGGCGTAATGCTTACGGTGAATAACCTTACGGCTAACGTCGCATATATCAAGACTTTGAAGCCACGCAATGGCGGAGATTACTACTTCGGTAAGGGTCGTCGCACGTTGTCGTTCTTGCCATTGGCTCACGCCTACGGTTGTACCGTAGACTTCCTCACGCCACTGGCTGTGGGAGGTCATATCAACCTCCTCGGCAAGATGCCTACACCAAAGGTGTTGGTCGAGGCTATGAAGCACGTTCAGCCAAAAGTTATCGCTTCGGTGCCGTTGGTGTTGGAGAAGATATATCGTAAGCAGGTGGCTCCGCTTTTGGAGTCTGGCTCGTTGAGCGTGGCTATCAAGGTGCCATTGTTGAATGAGATTGTTCGCTCGAAGATTAAGAATAAGTTGCTCGATTCGTTTGGTGGCAACGTGGAGTTGTTTATCATCGGAGGTGCGCCTATCAACAAGGAGACCGAGGCATTCTTGAAGTCTATCCACTTCCCTATCATCGTAGGCTACGGTATGACAGAGTGCGCTCCGCTTATCTCGGTTACGGTTGACCCTACCGAGTTTAAGATTCGTTCGTGTGGCAAGATTTTGCAGGGTATGATGGAGGTGAAAATCGATTCGGAGGACCAGCAGAATATCCCGGGCGAGATTTTGGTTAAGGGCGAGTGCGTGATGCAGGGCTACTACAAGAATGAGCGCGATACGCAAGCGGCTTTGGATAAGGATGGCTGGTTGCATACGGGCGATATGGGTACTGTTGACGAGGATGGTACAATCTACATCAAGGGTCGTTGCAAGACTATGATTTTGACCGATACGGGACAGAATATCTATCCGGAGCAGATTGAGGATAAGTTGAACAACTTACCTTTGGTTGCAGAGTCGCTCGTGCTGGAGAACAACGGCAAACTCTACGGTTTGGTGGTGCCTGATTTCGCACTCTGCGAGAAGGAGCATATCGACCGCACAAGATTGGAGGAGATTATGAACGAGAACCTCAAGATGCTGAACGAGCAGGTTGCTGCCTACGAGCGTTTGGTGCGTATTGTAATCTATCCGAACGAGTTTGAGAAGACTCCAAAGCGTTCGATTAAGCGATATCTCTACGATATTTCAAAACTCGTATAATCGTTCTTATGAGTTCTTTTTGCACGAATGCGTCGGACGCCAAAATGCTCACATAGGCTCACTATGCTGCGCTTTTGTCGCCTCGCCTCGCACAAAAATAATCTCATAATTTACGATTATTGCGATTGTGGTGATTATTGCGATTGTCGTGATTGTAGCGATTGCTGAGTAAGATATTTTTTAGAGCAGACCACCCGAAAAGGTGGTCTGTTTTGTTTGTTCGAGAAAAAATGTTTAACTTTGTAAAAAGTTAACTCAAGAGAACTATTTATGCAGTTGGGTCAGAAAATAAAGGTCCGCAAACAAGTGATTGGCGAAAATGCACTCTACTTCTGTGTGTGGTTGAGTGTATTTATTGTGCCGTTTATGAACGCCGGATTGATGGCTGAGAAGCTGGAGTGGGATTCGATTATCATTTCGTGGTTGAAGATTATCCCTTTCTATCTGCTCTTCGTATTGAACAACTTTGTTCTTTTCCGATATCTGCATCGCAAATATCTCTATTGGCTCTACTATCTGCTTTCGACGCTCTTTATTGTGGGTATATTCTCGATATTGGAGGTATACGAACGCTCCGATGCGGCCTTTGCCATTTCGTTGGGTACGGTTGGCGACTCGGTGCAGGTGGAGCACATCAGCCTCTCGGTGTTTCCGTGGTGGGGCAATATGATTGCTGCGGCGTTGATGCTTCTGGCAAACAATCTTATCTACATATTCTATCGCTCGATGCAGCAGGAGGAGGATACAGAGCGTCTGCAACGTCAGAATGCACAGGCGGAGATGTACTATCTAAAACACCAAATCAATCCGCACTTTCTGATGAATACGCTCAACAATATCCACGCGCTGATTGATATTGATGGCGAGGCGGCAAAGCAGACCGTGATACAACTATCGGATATGATGCGCTATGTGGTCTACGATACGGGAGAAAATGTAATATCGTTTAAGGAGGATGTTAAGTTCATAAAGAACTATATCGAACTGATGCGTATTCGCTACACCGATGACGTGAACATAAGGTTCAACTACCCGATATCGCTCCCGACGAGAGTGGATATTCCGCCGTTGATTTTCATCGTGTTTGTAGAGAACGCATTCAAACACGGCGTCAGTTATAGTACAGACTCCTATATTTACATCGATTTGAAATACGAGGAGGGCTATGTGATTGGTCGCTTCGAAAACTCCATAAGCGAGCAGAGTCGTAAGAAACCTGCGGGCATAGGTCTGGAGAATGTGCGCAAACGCCTCGATTTAATCTATGGCGAGACCTACGACTTGCGTATCGATGATATGGGGAACAACTATTGTGTAACACTTAAAATACCTGTCTTAAATGGTAATGAGATGCATCGCAGTTGATGATGAGCCGTTGGCATTGCGCCAAATCTCGACATATATATCAAAGATTCCGTTCTTGGAGTTGGCTGCCACCTTCCGCAGTGCTGTAGCGGCGCAGGAGTGGCTCAAAGAGAACGAAACCGACCTTATATTTGTCGATATAAATATGCCCGATATGACGGGCGTAGAGTTTGTGCAGTCGTTGGAGGTGCCTTCGATGGTTATCTTTACAACGGCATACGCCGAATACGCCATCGAGGGTTTCAAACTCTCGGCTATAGACTACCTTCTGAAACCCTTTGGCTTGAAAGATATTACTCGCGCTGCGGAGAAGGCGTTGTCGCTCTACGAGTTGTTGCAACTTCAAAAGAGTGCGCAGACAGAGCCAATAGAGGATGTGACTACCGAACACGAGGAGGATGCCGAGGTTATATCGGTACACGCCGACCGCAAAACACATATCGTGAAGTTGGCAAATATCGTCTACTTGGAGAGTGCTGGCGAGTATGTGCGACTGCATCTTGCCGACGGTACGAAGTTGGTTACGCTCTTCCGCCTGAAGAATATGGAGAGTTCGCTTCAGTCGTCGCAGTTTATGCGTGTACACCGCTCATATATAATAAACCTTCAGCATATAGCGGGCTATACGAAGGGTAGGGTATTCCTCTCGAACGAGGACTATGTGCCTATTGGCGAGAACTATAAGGAGCAATTTACGGCCTACGTGGAGAGTAAAAACTAAAGAAAAGCAAATAGATACGCTTTTTTTGCTATCTTTGCGCCCGAAAAATTAGCAGAGCAATGAATAGAGGTTTGTTGGCACTTTCGCCGATTGTGGTGTTGTTGGTTGCCTATTTGGCAATGTCGCTCGCTTCGGGGGGCGACTTCTACCGCATATCCATATCGGTGGCGTTTGTCGTTGCGGCAATCTATGCTGTGGCGGTGATGCGTGGTGTGAGCCGTTCGTTGCAGGAGCGTATCGCTATATTCTCGGAAGGTGCCTCCGACAAGAACATAATGTATATGATTTGGATATTTGTTCTTGCCGGAATCTTTGCTACTACGGCAGAGAAGATGGGTGCTGTGGATGCTACCGTGCAGTTCACTCTTCGCTTTGTGCCTACCGAGTTTCTGCCGGCAGGAATCTTTGCTGCGGCGTGCTTTGTGTCGCTTTCGATTGGCACGTCGGTGGGAACGATTGTGGCTCTTACTCCCGTAGTTACGGGCTTGGCTGCGCAGATGGGCGCGGATACGGCGCAGATGGTCGCCATCGTTGTCGGTGGAGCATTCTTTGGCGACAACCTCTCGTTTATCTCGGATACGACCATTGCTGCTACGATGACGCAGGGTTGTAAGATGAAGGATAAGTTCCGCACCAATATACTCATAGTGCTGCCGGCGGCTCTGCTTTCACTCGGTTTGTATCTCTTCCTCGGTCTTTCGGGTGGGGAGGAGGTGGTCGCGACGACCTCGGCAGAGTGGTATAAGGCTATCCCTTATCTGCTGGTTTTGGTCTGCGCTATTGCAGGTGTGGAGGTTTTGACGGTGCTGGTGCTGGGCATAATATCGACGCTCGTTATCGGTCTGTCGTGTGGCTCGCTAACGGCGTTAACCTTCTGCGAGGCGGCAGGCGGGGGAGTGCTGGCGATGGGCGAGTTGATTATCATCACGCTGATGGCGGGTGGTTTGATGAATATGGTTAAGCAGGGTGGTGGCTTCGAGTTTATCACTCGCGCTATTACCAATACGGTGTCGGGCAAGCGAGGTGCCGAGGCTGCTATTGCCGGTTTGACAGTGATGACCGATATATGCACTGCAAACAACACAATAGCGATTATTACGGTAGGACCTATCGCTCGCGATTTGAGCGAGAAGTATGGCATTTCGCCGCGCAAGAGTGCGAGTTTGTTGGATACCGCCTCGTGCTTTGCTCAGGGTGTGTTGCCCTACGGAGCGCAGTTGCTTATGGCAAGCGGCTTGGCGAAGGTATCGCCCATAGAGATTATCCCACACCTCTACTATCCGATGGCGATAGGTGTGATGGTGGTGTTGTCGATTATATTTCAGTTCCCACGAATTAAACAAAACAGATAGAAAATGAAGAGAATTTTTACGTTTGTGTTGATGGCTGTTGTTGCGCTCTTTTTGGCGTGTGAGCCCGAGTTGCCGTTTGATGATAATCAGAACGGGGAGAACACTGAACAACCAACTCCCGACCCAACTCCAGAGCCAACACCAGACCCAGAGCCCGAGCCAGCCGAGGTTACGGCGACTTTGACCTACGATGAGTGTAAGAGCATCTTGGTAAAGTCGTATGGCAACGCAAAGAGTTACACCAACTCGTATGGCACGTGGGCAATATGCGTCTACGACAACTCGAATGCAATGCAGATTAACAAGGGTAAGGTTGCCTACATCGGCACACCAACCTTCGAGGGCGATATTAAGAAGATTACGCTTAAATTTGCCGAGAGCTATTCGGGCGAAATCTATCTCTGCTCGGAGGCTGGCACAACCACAGTTGCAGGTCAGTTCGAGTCGTTCAAGTGTGGCGGTACGGCGCAGGAGTACACTTTGACCACTTCGGGACACAAATCGCTCTATATTCGCTCGTCGGCGTGTGCGCGTATATCGCAGATTACTGTCGTAGCAGTTGGCAATGGTAGCGGCGGTGGCACAACCCCAACGCCCGACCCAGATCCTACGCCCGACCCAGACCCAACACCTGACCCAACTCCAACGCCTGACCCAGACCCAACGCCTGACCCAGACCCAACACCTGGCGTCAACCCAAGCACCTATGCTTACAACTGGGCGGAGTTGCCTGTGATGGTCGATGCGAACAAGGACGGACGTTTGGACCGCGACAATAACCTCTACTACGCTCATCACCTCTGTGCAGGTAGCGAGAAGAATGCACAACGCAACGGCTCGGCACGCAACTATACGGTGTGCTACTCGGCAGAACACCACTGTCCACTTTGGGTGGCAGCACCGCGTCATCGCTCCTACGAGAGTGGCGCATCGCGAACTGATGCTTACGGCAAAGACCCAAAGATTCCGAGCAACATTCAGTACAGCAGCAAGAGCACAGGTGGCGGTTGCAACAAGGGCCATATGCTCGGCTCGGCAGAGCGTTTGAGCTCGACAGCGACCAACAAGCAGGTGTTCTACTACACCAATATCGCACCGCAGTACTCCGACACCTTCAACACGGGAGGTGGTGCGTGGAATAACCTCGAGGATCACGTTGACGGTCTTGTATGTAGCGATACTCTCTATGTGGTTATCGGTTGCTACTTCGACTCATTCACGAAGAATGGTGCGTCTGCTTCGCCAAAGACTATCTCGTTTGGTGGTCGTAGCGATGTGTCGTGCCCAACTATGTTCTACTACGCACTCCTTCGCACCAAGAAGGGTAATTCTGGCAAGCGTGTGCAGGATTGCTCTGCCAGCGAGTTGCAGTGCGCAGCCTTCACAATCTGTCACAAAATGGCAAAGGGACACAAGCCTCAGGCTGCCGATATGATGTCTATTTCGGAGTTGGAGGAGCTCACTGGTGTTACCTACTTCCCGAATGTGCCGAATGCGCCGAAGGCGACTTATAGCTCTTCCGACTGGCTGTAAAATCGTTCTGATGAGTTCTTTTTGCACGAGTGCGTCGGATGCCAAAATGCTCACATAGGTTTACTATGCTGCGCTTTTGCCACCTCGCATCGCACAAAAATAATCTCATCATTGACGATTTTGAAGGGTGGGCTGATTGGCCCTTTTTGAGTCGCTCTGCGATAACCCGATTGCTCACAATAGCGCACACCATTTTCAATTTTCACTATTTACAGGGGGTGTAAATGTGAAAATAATGAAAATCGGAGTCCGAAAGATGATACAAAAAAGCCAATGGCTAATGACCACTGGCTAACAGCAAAAAAAAGGTTGAGAACTACTCAACTTAATCAAATAAGCCCCCTTTACAGAAAGGGGGTTTGGGGGATAGGTAACGCAAGAAATATAAAAAAGGTTGAGAATTACTCAACCTTTTTTGTATTGAATACCTTCACTTTGATGCTCTCGAATGCCTTTTTGAGCGACTCTATCGAGTTCTTCGCTGCATCGAACTGTACGGTTACGCTCTTGGTCGGAACGTCTACCTTCACATCCTTAATGCCCTTCTCGAATGGGATGGTGTTGTAGATTTTCTGTGCGCAGTGGTTGCAGTCCACATCGGTAGTGAACACCACGGTGTCAATCTTCTTCTCTGCCTTCTTTGGTGCGGCAGTTGCTACGCCTGCTACCATCGCAAGCACAGCGAACAATGCAATAATATTCTTCATAGTTAATTTTGCTTTTAGCCATTAGCCATTGGCCATTGGCTTTTTTTAGTTTTGTGTTTTTATATTTTTAGCTAATGGCTAAGAGCCAAGAGCTAATCGCTTTTAGTATAGGTTAAATCTCACGCCCGCATAGACCTTATAACCCATCAGTGGTCCCCATACCAACGACGAGTTGAAGGCGGTCGAATATGGGTCGTTTCCTGCGATTATAGGGGCATATTTGGCGTCGTTCTTGCCCTGGTAGTAGTTGAGTATATTTTCGCAACCGACGTAAATCTCCCACTTCTTGATGCGTCGCGACACCTGCGCAAAGAGCATCGGGTAGAGTGGCGAAAGGGTGGAGTCCTCCAAGTTGCCTGTCTGCGTAGGAATGCGTGCAGGGCCATTCAACTGCGCTGTCAAATCGAAGGTCCACTTGCGCATATTCGTTGCATACTGAAGGTTAATCAACGCCTTATAACGACTTACGAGTGGTCGCTCAACCAGTGTTGGTGTGCCGTGGTTATTGATGGTGTAGCGGCTATCGGTGTAGCGGAATGTCGCAAAAATGTCGAAATTCTTAATCGGTGTCCACGTCAAATCAATCTGCGCCGTGTGGGTGCGCGACATACCGTTGCTGTTGTAGATGTCTATCATCCACGGGCTGCCCTCCTGATCCACAACTACGGTGTTGAATATGCGTGTGTAGAAGTAGTCCACGCTGATGGTCATATCGCCCGGAGCAAAGGTCGAAATGCTCTGCGATAACGAGCCACCAGCCGTCAGAGCGTGCTCCATACGGTCGAGTTTGCTGTCGATGTTGAGCGTGCGACCTGTCGCCATAATGCCGATATTGTCGGTTACGACGTCGGTAGGGCGGTGTCCCAAACCTGCCGAGCCTCGCAGTACGGTGGTCGGTGTGATGTTCCACTTTACGTGCGCACGTGGGGTGATGAGGTGCTTCTTAAAGTAGAACGCATAGTCGTAGCGAATACCTGCCACCACCGACAACTTATCCTTTATATTATAGGTATACTCGGCGTAGGCTCCAACCTCGCTCTCGTTGTGGCGTGGAGAGAGTGCGATGTTCTCGCCATTGTAGTTGGGGCGGTTCTCCGACCAATCCTGCAGATTCTCCTTTACCCAGCGCGACGATGCACTTACACCGCTATTGAGCGACGAACGAGGCGTGAAGTAGTGGGCATACATAGCATTTGCGGTGGTCATATGCTGACGTCCAAAGTAACTCTTATCGGCTCCGAAGTAGGCATTCTCGCGGAAGAAGTCGTAGTCGACAACCACTGCGAAGTTCGAGCGCAACTCCTCGTTCTCCTCCTTATCGTAGACCGCTTCGCCCACAGGCATACCTATCTTGAAGTAGGCGTTAGCCTCCTGATTGTTCACCTCCGAGCCATATATCTTGTTGTCGTGCCAATTCTCGCGCCACGACTTGCCATTGTCGAAATAGGAGTCGCGGTGCATCTTGGTGTCGTAGCCCATCTGTCCGCCTATGCGGTGGTCGTAGAGGTACTTGGCTCCCCAACGCACCTGCATACCGTTCTCGGCCTGATAGAGCCAACGGTTTGCTATTGTCGCGGTGCGTGCAAGTGGGGTATCGCGATAGCCATCTTTGTTGCCATCGTGCGTCATTGTGCCGTATGCTCCGTGTGCTAAGATGACGGTCGAGAGTCGCTTATCTTTGGTTACAGGCATTGCTGACGAGAGGTTTATCTCGGGCTTGAGGTGGGTATCGAGATAAACATTCAGGAACATACGCTCCTCGTCGGTAGGCTTGCGGTGTTCGAGGTTAATCTGTCCCGTAATAGCCTCGTGTCCAGCCGTAACGGACGATATACCCTTCGACACCTGAATGGACGAGAGCCACATTCCAGGGGTGTAGGAGAGTCCGTAGGGTGCGCTTATACCACGCATTATGGTGCGATTCTCGTCGAGTATCTGCGTGTAGGTGCCCGCCAAACCGAGCATCTTAATCTGTCGTGCGCCCGAGATAGCGTCGCTGAAGCCTACGGTCACCGATGCGGAGTTCTCGAAACTCTCTGCCAGCGAGCAACACGCCATCTTGCAGAGTCCGGCAAACGAGATTGTTTCGTTCTTGAGCAAGCCGTCCTGACGAACATAGTTACCCAAATTGCCATCCACGACTACGGCATCCACTGCCACGCCTTCGGATAGTTGGAACTTAACTTCGCGTGCCTTCTGGTCTACGCGGATGGTGTCGTTGGTGTAGCCCAGAAATGAGGCTACGAGGTTGGGGTTATCCTTCACGCGATAGAGCGAGAAGTTACCCTCCAAGTCGGTGGCAACACCCACCGAGGTGTCTGCCCAGTAGACCGATGCGCCAGGGAGTGCTTTGCCCTCGGCATCGACCACCTTACCCACGATGTTCTGCGCCGAAGCAAGTGCTGTTGCTCCGAGCATCATCGCCATTAAAATAACTATTTTTCTCATTGTGATATCTGTTGTTGTTTGACATAAATGTTAGAGAGCCAACGCATTGTGTGGCTCGTCTGCGAATTTATGCTACAACAGGAGGGGCGCGCATTCCGCGCCTCGATAGCGTAGGCGCAATCGGTATCGGTGTTTTACGCTCATAGTGTTGTGTGGAGCATAAAACCACCTCTTCGATGCGAAGGTTATCCTCGATTTGAGCCGTGATAGAGAGTACTATCGGCTCGATATTCAGATTGCTTTTCTTTGTTGCGTCGTATAGCGCAATCTTGTTGGAGTGGTCGTGGTGGCACGAATGGGGCGACTCGACGTGAATCAACTCCCAACCTTCGTGGTGACACTCGCACGTTGTGCAGCAGCCGCTGTGGTGGAGTGGGGTGCTATTGCGATGCGAATGGCAGGTGAGCGCACCAATAGAGT
Source organism: Alistipes sp. (assembly GCA_045653565.1). GTDB lineage: Bacteria > Bacteroidota > Bacteroidia > Bacteroidales > Rikenellaceae > Alistipes. The sequence goes on along the minus strand of JAZOMA010000007.1, from coordinate 18,531 downwards.
TGGTGCATATCCACGAGAGATACACCGCCAACATCAACGCTATTTTCACCACACGCATCATCGCTCTGTGTTAGTCTATGAGGTTACACTCCTGAAGTTTCTCTACCCACGCCTTTGCGTCGCGCTCGGCAATCTCGGAGTCTATAGGGTAGGTGTCTACCAAGATTTTTGCTACATCTGCCACCTCGAACTCCTTGCCCTGCAATGCGTTCCATAGTAATAACGACGAATCGTTGAGCGATATTATGCGGGTCATATCGCTACCTGCGGTGCCCTGCATAATCACTACGTTCTCGCCCGCCATCGAGCGCACTTTATATCCTGCTTTGAATTTCATAATTAGTATAATTATGCGACAAAGATAGCAAAAAAAAATAAAGCAACCAAATTCGGTTGCTTTATCTAAGCGTTGGCTTCTGTCAGACTACAAGCTGATAGCCTCAGAAGGACAAACACCTGCGCAAGCGCCACACTCGATGCACTTATCTGCATCAATTACATAGATGTCGCCGGCGGTGATAGCCTCAACCGGACACTCATCGATGCAAGTACCGCACGCGATACACGAATCTGAAATTTTGTAAGCCATAGTTCTTATTATTTGTGTTAATTAACAGTGCGAAGTTACGCTTTTATTCTCAATTATCCAAAAAAAATGTATCTTTGTAGTTGTAGTTTATTTCAAAACAAGCAAAAATGGGGCTAAATAAAACTTCCGTACGCCTAACTTTCCTCGGCACAGGCACCTCGCAGGGCGTTCCGGTCATTGGTTGCGACTGCGCCGTCTGCTGCTCGGCAGATGCTCGTGACGCGCGTTTTCGCACCTCGGCTATGGTGGAGGTGGGCGACAAACGCTTCATCATCGACGCAGGGCCCGACTTCCGCCAGCAGATGCTGCGCGAGGGCATTTCGCACATTACGGCGATACTGCTAACCCACAAACACAAAGACCACATCGGCGGTTTGGACGACGTCAGAGCGTTGAACTACGTGGACTACCCTCGCAAGATTCATACCGTACATATCTATGGCACACACGACACCTGCGAGTGCGTACGCAAAGATTTCGACTACGCCTTCGAACGCAATGCCTATCGTGGTGTTCCGCAAATCGAACTGCACGAGTTTGGCTCCGAGCCTTTCGAGGTCGAAGGGGTAGAGATTCGCACTATTCGTGGCACACACTCTCGCTTCGAGGTTACGGGCTTCCGCATCGGTGGACTGGCGTACCTCACTGACTTTAAGGCTATTAGCGACGCCGAGGTGGAGAAGTTGCGCGGTGTGGAGGTGTTGGTTGTCAATGCGTTGCGTTTCGAGCCTCACGACTCGCATTTCTCGGTGGCGGAGGCTATGGAGTTGGCAGCAAAGGTCGCCCCAAAGCGCACCTACCTCACCCATATGTCGCACGATATAGGGTTGCATTCTGTGGCATCTTTGCGCCTAAATGAAGGGGTGGAGTTTGCGTACGATGGCCTGAAAGTTGAACTGAAAACGGAAAGCGGAAAACGGAAAACGGAGCTCGATAGGATTTGATGGGATTCTGTGGGATTCGCACCTTCGGTGCTCTATAGGATTTGATGGGATATCCTATAAAATCCTATTTAATCCTATAAAATCCTATAAAGTCCTATAAAACCCCACTATATGAAAGACAAAACAATCGTTATCACTGGTGCATCGTCGGGTATTGGAGAGGCTATGGCTCGGCTCTACGCAACTATGGGTGCGAGGGTGGTGCTTGGCGCACGAAACGAGCAGCGGCTCTCGCAGTTGGTCGCAACAATTCGCTCGCAGGGTGGTGAGGCTCGCTATGTGGTCACAGATGTGACCAACGAGGATGATTGCCGACGTCTTGTGGAGTGTGCTGTGGCGGAGTATGGCGGCGTGGATGTGATGATATGCAACGCGGGTATCTCGATGCGCGCTGCGTTCGACGAGGTGGAGATGTCGGTACTGCATCGGGTGATGGATGTAAACTTTTGGGGTACAGCCTATTGCGCCAAGTATGCGTTGCCCTATTTGCTCGCCTCGCGTGGCTCTTTGGTCGCCATTTCGTCGGTGGCAGGGCTGCACGGGTTGCCCGGCAGAACGGGCTATTCGGCGTCGAAATTTGCGATTACGGGGTTGTTCGAAACTATACGTATTGAGTACGCTCCGAAGGGGCTGCACGTGATGATTGCCTGCCCGGGCTTTACCGCTACAAATGTGCGCTATGCGGCACTTATGGCGGATGGTACAGAGCAGGGTTCAACACCTCGCAACGAGAGTAAGATGATGAGTGCCGAGGAGGTTGCACGACGGGTTGCGGAGGGCATAGCCAAGCGCAAACGGCTCTGCCTGATGGATGCCGAGGGGCGTGCCACCCACTTCGTGAAGAAGTTTGCCCCCTCGCTGCTCGATAGGGTGTTCAGATGGGTGATGAAAACGGAAAGCGGAACCGACGCACGAAGCAAGAGCAGAGGCTGCTTGCAGACTATGCCTTGCAAGAAGGAGGAAAAGCCTGCGTAAGCAGGATTAAAGCGGAAAACGGAGTTCGATAGGATTTGATGGGATTCTGTAGGATTCGCACCTTCGGTGCTCGATAGGATTTGATGGGATAATCCTATTTAATCCTATAAAGTCCTATAAAGTCCTATAAAATCCCATAAAATCCTATAAAATCCTATAAAATGAAGAAACGATTAGAATCTTTGGACGTATTGCGAGGTGCCGACCTCTTTTTTCTGATGGCGGTAGGACCTCTTATGCGTAAGTTTATCGCTGTGGCAGATGTGCCGTGGCTCAACAACTGCAAGTGGCTATTCGACCACGTCGAGTGGCAGGGCTTCTCGCCGTGGGACATAATTATGCCGTTGTTTGTCTTTATGACGGGCATAACCATACCTTTTGCGTTGGGGCGTGCGCGCGAGGAGCGCAACTATGGCTCGGCTCTGTGGCGCATAGTGCGTCGTGTGGTGGTGCTGTGGGTGTTCGGTATGATTTGTCAGGGTGGACTCTTCGATAAAGACCCCCATACCGTCTATCTCTACTCCAACACATTGCAGGCTATCGCTGTTGCCTACGCTGCGGCTGCGGTGTTGTTCCTCTTTACGAAGGTGCGCACGCAGATTGCGGTGGCAGCGGTGCTCCTCGTGGGCTATTGGGCGGCTATGGAGTTTATCTCGGTAGATGGCTATGGCGGTGGCGACTACTCGCCTACGCATAACCTCGCCGAGTGGGTGGATAACGCCGTACTTGGTCGCTTCCGCGATGGTGCGAAGGTCGTAGATGGGGTAGTGGTGTTCAAAGAGGGCTACCACTACACGTGGATACTCTCCTCGCTGAACTTTGTGGTTACGGGGTTGCTCGGAATGTTCGCAGGCGTTGTTGCCAAGTCGCCTATGGCGGAGAAACGCAAACTTTGGTGGTTTGCAGGTGCAGGTGTGGCGATGGTCGTAGCAGCTCTTATTTGGGGCGTTTGGCACCCTATAATCAAAAAGATATGGACTTCGTCGATGACGCTCTTCACGGGCGGAATATGCTTCCTGCTGCTGTGGTTGTGCTACTATCTTATCGACTACAAGGGCTATCGTCGTGGTTTGACACTCTTTAAGGTCTATGGTATGAACTCCATAGCCGCCTATATGATGCCCAAATTCCTCGCTTTGCGCAAGATTTTGGGCGGTTTGTTGGCGTTCTGCCCACTCCTCTTTGGCGAGGGCTGGGGTGGCTTCATCATCGCCCTAATGGTCGTTGTGTGCCAATATCTGCTATTATATTATATGTATAGGAAGCAGATATTTTTGAAGGTGTAGACGAGGGTCTGCTGCTCGATAGGATTTGATGGGATTTTGTGGGATTCGCACCTTCGGTGCTTGATAGGATTCTGTAGGATTTGATGGGATAATCCTATAAAGTCCTATAAAGTCCTATAAAATCCTATAAAGTCCTATTTAGTCCCATTTTCAATTTATCATTTATCAATTTATCACCCCTGAAAACGTGATAAATTGATAAATTGATAAACGTGAAAATTTAGACGAGAGTTAGCGCAGCAAAATGCAAAACTACTCTCTACTAACTACTAACTAACAAAGGCAGTCCCGAAAGACTGCCTTTGTTGTTCGCTATATCTGCGCTCTGCTATTTGTAGAAGAGCGACGATATCGACTGATAGTTGTGTACGCGCTCGATGCACTCGGCGATGATGTCGGCGCACGAGAGTACCGTAAACTTCGACAAATCCTTCTCTGGATTGAGAGGGATAGTGTCGGTTACGATAACCTCCTGCAGTGCGCTCTCTGCGATGCGCTCGTACGCCTTACCCGACAATACAGGGTGGGTAATGGCAGCACGTACGCTCTTGGCACCGCGCTCCATAAGCATATTGGCAGCCATACAGATGGTGCCTGCGGTGTCAATCATATCATCTACGATAAGGATGTTGCGACCCTCGACCTCGCCAATGGCGGTCATCGAGCCTACAACGTTAGCCTTAGCACGCTCCTTATGCGAGATGATGATAGGTGCCTCGAGCAACTTGGCGTAGGTGCTTGCACGCTTTGCACCGCCCATATCTGGCGACGCAATCGAGAGGTCCTCGATGCCGAGGTTCTTGATGTACGGGATGAATATGCCACTTGCATAGAGGGCATCAACAGGTACATCAAAGAAGCCTTGAATCTGGTCTGCGTGCAGGTCGAGCGTCATTACGCGGTCAGCACCAGCCACTGTGAGCATATTAGCCACGAGTGCGGAGGTGATTGGTACGCGTGGACGGTCCTTGCGGTCCTGACGTGCCCAGCCAAAGTAAGGGATTACCGCTACAACCTTGTATGCCGATGCACGCTTGGCTGCGTCAATCATCATCAACAGCTCCATAAGGTTATCAGACTTAGGGAATGTTGATTGGATGATGAATACAGTACAACCACGAATCGACTCGATGAAGTGCGGTTGGAACTCGCCGTCGCTGAACTCTACGATTTCGCACTCGCCGAGTGTGGTGCCGTAGGCAGCAACAATCTTTTCTGCCAGGTAGCGCGATGCACGACCTGTGAAGAACTTAATTTTGTGGATAGCCATACTATTATATATTATTTAAGTATAAGTTTTCTTTTTTCATTATTTTCACTTTTTCACATTTTCAGGGGTGTAAAAAGTGAAAAAACTGAAAATTCGCCATTAGCCGTTGGCGCAGCAAAATGGCATTCGCTCACTTTGTTCGCTGAATGACAACGAATGACATGCGCTCGTTACACTCGCTGAATGGCAAAGCGCCTGTCATTAAGCACTCCTTTGGAGTGCGCTGCCATTCAATGTCATTAAGGGCTGAAAGCCCGAATGCCATTCAATGTCATTAAAATTGGCGCTCTCCGTCATTTATCACATTTATCAATTTATCACGTTTTCAGGGGTGATAAATTGATAAATTGATAAATTGATAAATGAAAGTGCTGCAAAAGTAACACTTTTTGCGCTTATTCTGCACTCTCTGCCAAAATGTTATTAACAAAAGATAGTATCTCGTCGCGACCCTGCCCATTTTCGCTCGACGAGAGCAACATCGGAGGCAACTCCTCCCACTGCTCCGAAAGGCGTTTTTTGTACGCCGTAACAGCGCGTTGTGTCTGCGTAGCGGACTGCTTGTCGCACTTGGTAAAGATGAGGGCAAAGGGTACACCCCCCTCGCCCAACATCTCTATAAACTCTAAATCTATCTTTTGAGGCTCCAATCGCGAGTCGACCAGCACAAAGAGAAAGTGCATCTTCTCGCACTTGAATACGTAGTCCAAAATGATTTTTGCGAAGGCTCCGCGCTCACGCTTCGAGGTGCGAGCATAGCCATAACCGGGCAAATCGACCAAATACCACTGCTTGTTGATGAGGAAGTGGTTTATCAACTTGGTCTTACCCGGCGTAGCCGACACCTTTGCCAACCCCTTGTGGCGAGTCAGCATATTGATGAGCGACGACTTGCCCACATTGCTTCGACCGATGAAGGCGATATCCTTCAACGAGTCCTTCGGCACCTGCGAAATGCGCTCCGACGAGCATTTAAATTCAGCCTTTGTAATCATCACTTCGGCAAACTACTTAACTTCTGTAAGTTCGAGAATAACGCTCTTCCAGTCGTTTGTAGGGCGTATCTCGCTGAGAGGTACATTCGATTTATACGACTTCGAGAGTTCAGGAATTACGATTCCCTCCTCCATCAACATCTTGCCACTTACGACCTTGCCGTTGAGCTTTATTGGCTTGCCCTCAACCTCTGGCGCAACCTCGCGAATGCGGTACTTTGCGTCGGCCTTCAAACCTTGCAAGCGGATAATTGGCTCTGCCATCTCGCGCCAAACGAGGTGACGATATACGAATACAACAGCCTTGTCCTTAGCCTCGCTGGTGTACATCAACGAAGTGAAGCTCTTGTCTCCATCATAAGGTGAGATAAGACGGTAAAGGTCTCCCTGTTGTACGATTGGACGGATAGTCTTGTACTCGGCAATAGCGCGCTTTGCATACTCACGCTCCGAAGGGTTCAACTTTGCAGGTACCATCTCCATACCGAGTCGGCACATCGAAGCCACATCGAATCGGAACTTGATAGGTACAAGACGCTGTGTGTATTTGCTGTATGCCGAACCTACGTGTGCTGCCAACATATTCGATGGGAAGAAGTTGAGCGCGCCCCACTGAATATGGATACGGTGGTAAGCGTCGGTCTGGTCGCTGGTCCACATCTCTTGGAAATATGGCATAAAACCATAGTTCAAACGGGTACCACCCGAAGCACAAAGCTGAATCACAACCTGCGGATACTTCGCACGAATACGCTTCAAAATCTTTTCGAGTGCGAGTGTGAACTCAACCTGCAAGTTCGACTGCAACGCCTTTGGCAAATAGAGCGACGATGCGTTGAACATCTCCATATTGTTATCCCACTTAATGTAGTAAACATCAGGGTTTTCGGTGAGAATATTGTCTACAACGCTGAATACATAGTCCTGAACCTTAGGGTTGGTCAAATCGAGCAACATCTGGTTGCCACCACGACCATAAGAAGGCTCGAAATCAGGGTGACGCAATACCCAGTCAGGGTGCTTCTCATAGAGCTCACTCTTAGCGTTAACCATCTCAGGCTCAATCCAAATACCGAACTTCATTCCGTTCTTGTGGGTGAGGTCGATAAGTGGACGAATGCCGTTTGGCAACTTCGACTTTGCAATGCCCCAATCGCCGAGCGAAGAGGTACCGTCGTTACGCGGGTATTTAGGACCAAACCAACCATCATCTACGACAAACATCTCGCCACCAAGCTCTGCAAAGTCGGTAATCATACCGTTCAAGTTCTCCTCGGTAGTGTCGAAGTGTACGCCCTCCCACGAGTTGAGCAATACCTCGCGCTCCTTTGTTCCGTCGAGAAGTTGATACTTGCGAGCCCAACGGTGGAGTGTACGGGTTACACCGCCCTTACCCTCGGTAGAGTATGCGAATACCATCTCAGGGGTTACGAGCGACTGCTTTGCAGCCAATGTGTAGTCGCTTGCCGTAGGATTGATACCACCCATAAAGAGTGTTTTAGCTCTGTTCTGGAGAGTGTTGTGGAACTCGAAGTGGAAGTTACCCATCCATACGAGAGTACCTGCAACAACTGGGCAGTTAGTCTCCTCGAGACGACCGTCCAAGCCGAGCATAAACGATGCGTGTGTGTGCTTCGAAACCTGCGAACCTGATTGTGTCGAGATGATCTTAATGCCGTTTGTAAGAGGCTCGATATGCTCGTTGAATTCGTTCTTGGTTGTTCCATCGAGGTGGAGCAATACGCAGTTATCCGACTGAATAGGCAATACAGCCGAGAGATACTTCTGCAAAACTACCGGCTTCTTACCCTCATTGATATACTCCGCATTCATCTTTACGATGTCGCAGTCCGAGTATGCCGAGTAGTTCAACTTCACGGCAAGGGTAGGGTGAGCCACGTCGCGCAAGAGGAACGAAAGGGTAGAGATGTTACCCTCTTTGCTCTCGGTAACCTTCTCTACAACGAGCTTTACAGCGTTGTCGCCGTCGTGCTGCTTTACGAGCGAAGCGAATGGACGGTCGCAACGGGTACCAAAAGCGGGGTAGGCCTCCTGACCGTTAATCATTCGACCGGCAGCTCTAACGTCGCTTACCTCGGCACGCGAACCGTAGTAGCGGAAGTGGGGAACTTCTCCCTCCTTAGCCGAAATTATAAGGGTTGTGTTGGGAGTTGAGAGTGCGTAATCTTTCGCTTGAGCCGAAAGAGCCATCAATACTGCACCGATAAGCAAAAGTGTTTTTTTCATATAAAAAAGTTTTAATTGGAACATATTTTAGACAAAGGTAATGAAAAGTCTGAAATAAAGTGCAAAAAGTAAAACTTTTTTGTATCTTTGCACCTTGTATTAAAATGGGTAAGAAGGCGAAAAAACAGGCGTGCGCCAAAGAGGGCTGAAGGCCCGACGCCATAGAACACCGCAGGTGTGACGCCAAAGAGGGCTGAAAAGTCCGACGCCACAAATAAGAAAGACAAAAACAAACAAAACATAAACAGATATTATGAAAAAAGAGTGGAATGACGTGAAAGAGTTTCACGAGAAGTTCGGACACCCAGTGGCAGAGCAACCGGTGATGATTGCCAAGAAGCGTGCGTTGTCGCGTGCCAAGTGGATGAACGAGGAGGTAGCCGAGTTCTTGATTGCAGAGGATATCTACGAGCAGGCAGATGCGATGATTGATTTGATGTACTTCGCGCTCGGCACAATGGTCGAGATGGGCTTGGAGGCTGACGAGTTGTTCGACATCGTGCAGAAGGCCAATATGGCTAAGTTGTGGCCCGATGGCAAACCTCACTACAACCCTAAGGATAACAAAGTTATCAAACCAGAGGGCTGGGAGGATCCAAAGCCAAAGATTAAGGCGTATATCGACTCGGTGATTGCAGCAAAGAGCAAATAAAGCGTAGTACGCAAAGAGTATGGAGTTAGTTTCGGGAGCTATAGTAGAGTATCTGCGAGAGAATCGCCGTTTGGTAGTGCCAAACTTCGGAGCCTTTATGGTTAAGGAGACGGGCGAAAAGGTCTTTTCGGACCTTCTACGCACGGACGACGGGGTGCTTATGTCGTTGTTGCGCGCGAGGGGACTATCCGATTTGGAGAGTGCTGCGGTTATAAACCGCTTTGTCTACAGCGTGCGTCGCGAGATTGAGCAGAATGGATGCTGTCGTTTGGAGAACTTGGGAACGCTCCGTATGGATGCCGACAATCGAACAATACGATTGTACGAGCCTGTGCGTAGCGATTTGAATATAGCTGTGCCTTCAACGCCCTATATCCCTGAGCCACTCTCTGCAGCCGAGTCTGTAGCGATTGAGGCGGAGGCTGCCGAGGCAGAGGCGAAGCAAGCAAAACCAAGCGTGACGAGTGCAGGACAGGGGCTGCTGTCGCTCTACGACGAGCCACAAACGCCAACGGTGGAGTCGCCTGTTGTCGAGCAACCTAAGGCAGAGCAACCCAAAACGGAGCAACCCAAAACGGAGCAACCTGCTTCAACGCCCAAGTCGGAGCAGCCTGTTGCGAAGCAACCCGAGCCGAAGGCTAAACCACGCAAGAAGTTCGACGTGGTGATGTTGTTGGCTGTAATCATCGTGGTTATGGCATTGGCAGCAATCGCGTATGGAGTGTATGTAGGTAGCCAAAGTGGCTATTTGGGTGCCGAGGTGGACGATGCGATAATGGATAGTCGGCGCATAACGGAATAAAGAGAATAGAGATGACAAATAGTGAGACATTACTCTCAGTAAAGCAGCGATTGGGCATAATCGGCAACTCCCCGCTTTTGAATAGAGCGTTGGAGGTGGCGTTGCGTGTTGCTGCAACCGACCTTACCGTACTCGTTACGGGCGAGAGCGGTGTGGGTAAGGAGTTTTTCCCGCAGGTTATACACAACAATTCGGCACGCAAGCACAACAAATATGTGGCGGTGAACTGCGGAGCCATACCCGAGGGAACTATAGATTCGGAGCTGTTCGGACACGAGAAGGGAGCATTTACGGGCGCAATCGAATCACGTAAAGGCTACTTCGAGGAGGCGGATGGTGGCACCATATTTTTGGATGAGGTGGGCGAACTTCCACTCTCTACGCAGGTGCGATTGTTGCGAGTGTTGCAGACGGGCGAGTATATGCGCGTAGGCTCGGCAAAGGTGCAGAAGACCAATGTGCGAGTGGTGGCTGCAACAAACTCCAATCTGATGAAGGCTATAGCCGAGGGACGCTTCCGTGAGGATCTGTACTACCGATTGAATACGGTGCCTATCGTTGTGCCGGCATTGCGCGAACGACCAGAGGATATATATCTGTTGTTCCGTCGCTTTGCGGCAGATGTGGCAACGCAATACAAGATGCCCGCTATTGTGCTGGACGACAACGCCCGAGCAATGCTCGAAAACTACTATTGGCGAGGCAATATACGCCAATTAAAGAACGTTGCAGAGCAGATATCGGCAATCGAGGAGAGTCGCGAGATAACGCCTCAAATATTGGCTAAATACCTCGTAGACGAGTCCTCGGCGCAGTCACCAAGTGTTGCCTCGTCGGCGAATATGGAGGATATGAACCCCGAGCGTGAGTTGCTCTACAAGATATTGTTCGATATGCGTAGCGATATCAACCACCTCACTCGGATGGTGGCAGATTTGCATAGCGGATACTCCTCGTTCCGTACCACCTCGACAGCGGCAGAGGCATCTGATGTGAAGGCTTTGCTGCCAATCAACCCAACGGCACTGCCTGTAGCAGAGGATGAGTATGCCGAGAGTGAGGTCGTAGAGGATGAGCCACACGAGATGACCAAGGCGGATGTTATGCGCGACCAGATAGTCCGCGCCCTTCGCCGAAATGGCGGTAGCCGTCGTGACGCTGCCCGCGAGTTGTTCATCTCCGAGCGCACGCTCTATCGCAGAATCAAAGACCTGAACATTGAGGAGTAGATAGTAGTTAGTAGATAGTAGTGAGTAGTGAGTAGTGAGGAGATAGTAGATAGTAGTTAGTAGTTATTTCCTATAAAATCCTATAAAATCCTACAAAATCCTATAAAATCCCATCTAGCTCCTACAAAACCCTACAAAAAACAATTTATAATGAAAAGGATAACAGTTATCTTGAGTGCCTTAATGCTCTTAGTAGCAGGTGGTTGCACCGTTAAATATACGCTTTCGGGAGCCTCTATTCCACCCGATGCAAAGACCTTCTCGGTGGCATATTTCCCGAACAATGCGCCTATGGTTGCGCCTATCTTGAGTAGTACGCTGACCGACGAATTGACGCAGCGTTTTGCTACACGCACACGACTGGTGCAGGTGCCGGAGGGTGGCGACTTTGCCTTCGAGGGCGAGGTTGTGGGCTACACCTCAACCACCTCGTCGGTGTCGAGTGGCGACTATGCGTTGCAGAACAGATTGACGATTACGCTCAAGGTGACCTTCACGAATGTGGTCGACGATAAGGCTTCGTTCAAGTCACGCACCTTCTCGGCATATGCCGACTACGACTCAACAAAGTTGCTCAACGAAGTTGAGAGTACGCTCATACCCGAGATTGTCGAGCAGTTGGTAACAGATATCTTTATGGCGGCAGCGTCGAATTGGTAGAAGATGATGACAGCAGATAAAATAGATGAACTTATTGCGAAATATCCGTGGTTTTCGGCAGCCCGAGCATTGAAGGCTCAACTTGCGGGCGAACGACTACGCTATGATGTTGATGCAGAGGTGATTGCCGAGGAGACCGAAGGCGAGATTATACGCCGTTTTTTGCGGCAAACCGACCTTCGCATTGTGGCCGAAGAAAATGGCGTAGATGATGACGTCTGCACCGAGGCGGAGATTGACGACGAGGACGATATCGTGACCGAGGAGTTGGCCGAAATATACCTCGCACAAGGGCTAAAAAACGAGGCAATAGCAATATATCGCAAATTAAGTTTGCTAAATTCGGAAAAAAGTGTTTACTTTGCCGAGAAAATCGAAAACATCGAGAGAAATAATTAAAAACAGATAGACTTATGGGAACATTTTTGATTGTATTGATCACTATCACTTGCGTGTTGTTGGTGCTTGCAGTATTGGTGCAGAACCCAAAGAGCGGTATGGCCTCTAACTTTGGTGCATCGAATCAGGTTATTGGCGTTCGTCAGACTGCCGATTTTCTGGAGAAGTTCACTTGGGGTGCAGCAGCTGCAATCTTGGTTTTGTCGCTCGTAGCAACCATTTTCTTGGGCGCATAACAACCAACCAACTGCAAAGTAGTAGCCGGGCTTTATGCTCGGCTTTTTTGTGTCTGTGTGGCTGGTGTGAGGGGAGTATGGCGACGCAGATAAAAATTTTTAATTTTTAATTTTTAATTTCAAAATTTATTTCGTACATTTGCCTAAATTAAGAAATATAGTGTTGCTATGTTCAGAAAAGGGTGGTTTTTGCTACTTGCCGTAGCGGTAAACATAGGCGTTTCGAACGCCGAGACAATCGACTTTAAGCGCGAGACAGAGCGTGCCGTGTCGCTCATCGAACACGGACGATATGCCGATGCACGCCATTCGCTTACTATTCTGCGTCAGCAGGTGTCGGTCGATAACGAGGTGTTGATGCGCCATATCGACTTCCAGTTGGCGCTCTGTGCTGCGGAGTTGCGCGACAACGCTGCGGAGCAGATTATGTTGGCCTTTTTGCGTCGCTATCCCGAGTCGGTACACGTGAACGACGTGCGCTTTATGTTGGCTATGTACTACTGCGAGCGCGAGGAGTACAAGGAGGCTCGCAAATATCTCGATCAGGTGTCGTACAAGGCTCTGACTGTGGATAACAAAGAGCGATACAATATGCGTTTAGGCTATATCGAGTTTGCATCGGGCAATCACGATAAGGCGTATAAACTATTCTCGACGCTCTCGCCTACGGGCAACTATGCCGACCACGCCGTATACTACAAGTCGTATATTCACTATGCGCGTGGCGAGTACAAGGAGGCGTACAAGGGTTTCGACTCGTTGCGTAATAGCGACAACTACTCGAAGGTTATACCTTACTACCTATTCCAAATAGAGTTTGCTCGTGGCAACTACCAGTATGTAGTCAAGAGTGGCGACGAGCTGTTGCAGAAGTCGGTGGATGTTGAGCGTACCGAGTTGATGCGCGTGATTGCAGAGGCGTGGTATCGTCTGCAGGGCTACAACAAGTCGTTCCTCTATATGTCTATGTATCAGCGTTCTGGCGGTAAGATGGGACGCGAAGAGAACTATATCCTCGGCTACTCGGCATACCGTTCTACCGACTACGCTACCGCTATCGAGGCTCTGCGTAAGGTGGTGGAGGGTGGCGACGAGTTGTCGCAGAATGCTTCGTATCACTTAGCCGATTGCTATATCCGTCGTGACGATAAGCGACAGGCTATTCACGCCTTTGCGATGGCGGCCGACGAGAAGTACAACAACGAGATTTCGGAGGATGCGCTGTTCAACTACGGCAAGTTGCTCTTTGAGACGGGAGGTGGTACCTTCAACGAGTCTATAAATGTGCTGACTCGTTATGTTACCAAATATCCCGATTCCGAACGAGCAGACGAGGCGCGTGAGTTGCTGATTGCGGCATACTACAATTCGCACGACTACGAAATGGCGTATAAGGCTATTAAGGCGTTCCCTAACCCCGATGGAACGCAGCGTGCAGCACTGCAAAAGATAGCCTATTTCAACGGTTTGGAGGCGTTCAAAGCGGGCGATTTTGCGAAGGCAAAGATGGCACTCGAGGAGTCGCAAAAGATAGGCGTAAGTCCAAAATATAACGCTTTGTGCCTATTCTGGTTAGGCGAGATAGAGTACAAGTCTGCTAACTATGCCAAGGCGATAACCTACTACGACTACTATCTGCGTCGTGCGCCAAAGAGTGAGTACGAGTACAAGATGGCACTCTACAACCTCGGTTATGCTCACTTTGCGCTGAAGGATATGGCAAAGAGTCAGAAGTCATTCGAGGGCTTTGTGTGGCTCTACAAGACGGCAGACCGCTATCGTGCCGATGCGTTCAACCGTTTGGGCGATACGCAATACTCGCAACGCAAGTATGGTGACGCAGTAAAGAGTTACGAGGGTGCTGTGGCACTGGGAACGGCAGAGCAGGACTATGCCAAGTATCAGCGTGCCATTTCGCTCGGTTTGGCGGGCAAGACCAATGCCAAGATTGGAGCGTTGAAGCAGATGCAGGGCGAGAATTGTGGCGACTTCAACGACGATGCAGCCTACGAGTTGGGTCGCACCTACGTATCGCTCGGTCGCTACTCGGATGGAGCCTCGGTGTTGGAGGGCTTTGTCGAGAAGTATCCGCAGTCGCCATTCTACACTCCGGCGTTGTTAGATTTGGGTTTGGTACACTTCAATTTGGGCAATAGCGACAAGTCGCTCAACTACTACGACAAGGTTATTACGGCGGCACCGCAGTCGGCAGCAGCCAAGGATGCAATACAGAGCGTGCGCGAGATATATGTTGCGAAGGGACAAATCAACGACTACTTCGCATACGCCGAGCGCACAGGCGTGGAGTGTGATTTAAGCATTATGGCGCGTGATTCTTTGTCGTTCCGTACGGCACAGAATATCTACCTCGCAAATCGTAAAACAGAGGCTATAACGCATCTGAAGGGGTATCTGAACGACTATCCGAAGGGCTACTACACCAACGATGCGCTGTTCTATTTGAGCGATTGCTATCTCAAGTGCGATAGTTTGGATAGTGCCGTGTCGAGCCTTAAGTTGTTGGCAGAACAGCCACAAAATCAATATACAGTGCCTGTGGTTGATATGCTGGCATCGGTGACCTTCCAGAATGCGATGTACGAGGAGTCGGCTTTGGCTTATCGCCGTATGTACGACGTGGCAGATGGTGCTGCTAAACGTACCGAAGCAACCAATGGATATGCCAAGTCGGTGCTTTTGCAGAAGAGTGACGATGCTCTGTTTGCTATGGCTAACGATTTGGATACATTGGCGGATGTGGATGCTGCAATGTTGCGTAAGGTCCATTTTGCGAAGGCTAATGCGCTGACCGCGCGCAACGAGGTGGACGAGGCTCGCAAGATTTATGAGGCGTTGTCTGCCGATATGACAACTGCAGAGGGTGCCGAGTCGGCATACCGCATTATCGAGGCGTTGTTCAAGGAGGGAAAACTCGACGAGTGTGAGCAGAAGGTATATGCTTTGGCAGATAGCAAAACTCCGCACTCCTATTGGTTGGGTAAGGCGTTTATCACGCTGGGCGATGTCTATGTGCAGCGTAACGACACCTTCCAAGCAAGTGCTACATATCGTAGCGTGGTCGATGGATATACTCCGGCAGACGATGGCATTGTGGCAGAGGCGCAGTCTAAACTCGAAAAATTGAATTAGTTGCTATGAAACGATATATTACAACTTTAATGCTCTGCGTGGTGTCGTATGTGGCATCGGCGCAGGTTGCGAAACAGGTGGAGGTAACCAAAAACTATGTTCCCGAAATTGCCGAGGCGCGAAAGATGGATATTGCACCGAATATGGTCGATACTATAACTCTGCGCCCCGAGATAGATTATAGCGTGACGCCTCGTTCGTTTGCTTCGACGCTCGGCACTCACCGCTTCAATCCCGCTACGGTAACCTACTGGGAGTATCGCCGCAACTATCCATTCTATCTAAAGATAGGTGCTGGCTATCCGCTCAATTCGACTGGTGACCTTTATGCTACGGCGCACCGTGCCGACGTGGGCTACATCACCGGCTATATCAACCACCGAGGACAATATCAGAAGTTGAAGTATAAGGATGGCTTTGATGGAAAGGCCTATAAGGACAATCGCTCGATGCAGATGAACAACAAGTTCGGTGTTATGGGTGGCAAGTACTTTGGTCGCTACACGCTGGAGGGCGATTTGTACTATGCAATGAATCTATATCACCGCTATCCGTTCCACAATCAGTATGATGCGGATAATAGTCCAATTTTGGAGTATAAACGCCGTAGGGTAGACTACGACGATGTAAATCTGTCGTTGGCGTTTGGTGATTCGTTTGCCGATTGTAGCCACCTCAACTTCAAGGTCTACGCATCGGCAAACCTCTATAACGACAAGTCGGAGGTCTTTGTCGAAGGGGCTCACTATCAGCAGATGAATGTTACAGCTGGTGCTGCGTTGGCGCGCGAGATCAATAAGAAAAACGCACTCTCGTTGGATGTTAACTACGAGGGTTACTACGGATTGAAATCACTCAAGGCGTATAACAACTCGATTCTCGGCTTCGATTTGCGTTATCGTTATCGTTCGGGCAAACTCATAAATCTGACGGCTGGAGCCAAAGTTCTATACGATGCCAACCCGGCAGATGCTGAAAAAAAGAGCAGATGGCACGCCTTCCCATACCTGACGTTGACGCTGAATATTAACGATAAGGGAGCATTTGTACCTTACGTAGAGGTTAATGGCGAGTTGCAGAACAACAGTTACTACTCGCTGGTGCGTCGCAATCCGTATGTAGCAATTTTGACTGGAGGCAATGGACTCTACTCGCTGTCGGCAGAGTCGGCACTCCCGAATACCGAGTTGTATAACGTTCGTTTTGGTGTGTCGGGACACTCGTCAAACAGCAAGTTTGCCTATCGCTTCTACGCCAATATGTCGTTTATGCGAAATGCACTCTATTGGTTCAACATAAACCAAATATTCTTTGGTGTGGAGCGTGCCGATCGCAACATATGGTCGCTCTGCGGAGCAATCGACTACAAGCCTATCTCGCAGTTGTTGATTACGGCGCAAGTGACAGGTTCGCTCTATAGCAACTTCTCGAGTGTGGCAGATGCAATGCCTCCTGTCGAGGCTGCGCTGAAGGCTCGATATACCCACAGGAAGTTCACTGTCGGTCTGTCTGCCGAGTTGTATGGCCCGACACGTTGGACCTGCGCACAAGACTATACGCTCTTTGTGCCAACTTCGACGGTGCCATTGAAAATGGGCACTTTTAAGGCTCCGACATCGCTCGATTTGAGCCTTTATGGCGACTATCGTGCAAGCAAGACCTGTACTGTATATGCCGAGGTAAACAACATTCTGGGCGACGTGATGCCAACATACCGCTGGGCATTCTATCGCGAGATGGGTGCGTCGTTTACAGTTGGTGTGAAGGTGCAGTTTTAATGCAAAGCATTAAATTCAAAATTCAAAATTACAGCTAATAGCTAATGGCTAACGGCTAATGGCAAAAAAAAACTATGGGTAACAAAGCCTTCTATACCATCCCGTTTGTGTGGAGCAGGCAGTTATGGGTGATGACATTTGCCTTCTTTGCGCTGTGGATAGGTGTGTCGGGGTGGATGCTCTACGAGGTGGTTATGGCGGAGGACTCGACTACGCCACTCATCTCGTTGGTGTTGTTCAATGTGGTGATGTTGCCTACGATGTTGCTGTGCGAGGGCTATGCTCCGCAACGATTGGAGGTGGGGGAGTCGCAGATAGTTATTTTGCGTAGATACAATAGCGTAACCATTCATCGTGACGAGATAAAGAGCGTAGAACGATTGCCAAAGAACGCTTTAAGGGGTGCAATTCGCACCGGTGGCGTAGGCGGTTTGTTCGGATATTATGGCAACTACTACAGCCGTAATATCGGCAAATTCTCGCTCTATGCCACAACTTTCGACAATCTATTCCTCGTTCGTAAATGGGATGGCAGTTGCGTCGTTTTCTCGTGTGCCGAACCCGACAAGATGATGGGCTTTTAGCCGGTGGACTCTGTTTTTTAGTGAATTTAGAGAATTTTGGGAGATAAGTGAGTTTTGTATTGGCGCATCACTAAACGCCCTATATTCCCTAAACTCCTTAAATTCCCTATCTCTCGCGCCAACTCCCGTCTATTTTTATTCTCAAAAAGTTGTTTTATTCAAAAAATTATTCGTACCTTTGCGCACTCGCAAAGTGCGAGGTTGGATTACAAACTTTTTTAACAAGTATTAGATGGATTCATTAAGTTACAAAACTATCTCGTTGAATGCAGCGACAGTCAACAAGGAGTGGGTTGTCATCGACGCTACTAACGAGGTATTGGGCCGTTTGGCATCGCAGATTGCAAAGATTCTCTGCGGTAAGAACAAGCCTGGCTACACCCCTCACGTAGATTGCGGTGACAACGTTATCGTTATCAACGCCGAGAAGGTAAAGCTTACAGGTAAGAAGTTGACCGATAAGGTCTATGTCCGCCACACTGGTTATCCAGGTGGTCAGCGTTTCGCTACTCCTGCCTTATATTTGGCAAAGAAACCTGAGTTCGTAATCGAGGAGGCAGTTCGCGGTATGTTGCCAAAGACTCGTCTCGGAGAGGCTATTATCAAAAACTTGAAGGTTTATGCTGGTGCAGAGCATCCTCACGCAGCACAGAACCCAAAGCAAATTAAGTTAAACGAGATTAAGTAAGAATTATGGAAGTTGTAAACACAGTTGGTCGCCGTAAGGCAGCTGTA
>JAZOMA010000006.1:0-2363 GCA_045653565.1 Alistipes sp. | reverse complement strand
CGACACCTCGTTCGAGTCGCCATATTTGTCGTGGTGCAGATAGAAACGGGTTGGCTCCTTGGCGGTCAACTCAACAATCAGACCGTTACCCTCCGTAGCCACCACCTGCTTCATAACCACTACGTTACCACCCACGGGACGTACCGACAACTTGCCAATCTCCTCTGCAGTCATACGGTTGATGTGCATCTTGATGCGTGCGCAAGGTCGGCGCGAGAGGTCGGGAGCAATCTTGTCGATGCCGACACCCGAAATCATATCGGTTTGCACCGGCGCAAACGACGAAGGCACAATCTCCAGGAGTTTCTCTTGTGCCACAGCCGCAACCGACAGGAGCAGGAATGTTATAGATAGTAGTAGGTGCTTCATCTGTGTTTAGAATAGATATGTATAACGACAACCAAGGGTCATATTATCCACCTCTTCAGTCCAGCCAATGTTCATATAGATGTTGAAGTCGTGGTGTCGACTACCAACGCCAAAGATGTTTATTACAAAAGGAAAATCCCAACTGCGATGGGTGACATAATCGCTTTCGTCCCAATAGTTGTTGTTCCACAACCGATATTGCATAAAGGATGGCTCTATACCTAAACCAAAGTATACGGAGACTCTCTCCGTAAACAGTGCGCCCCAGTTTAGATTCACGATGATTGGTAATCCAAAAACGTGAGAATTATCAAAGCCGTACATATATCTCGCACCAATGGTTATTGGGAAAATACTGCAATATTCGAAGAGTCGCCAATTTAAGCCAAAACCCAAACCTACTAATGAATCATCGTAAAGAATTAGCGCAGCATCGGCAAATAATCCCAAGTTGAAGCTATCCCACCCCGATTTTTTGTTACTCTTTGAGGTTGTCGAGGAGTAGGTTGGTGTGGTGCTACTGCTGGACGCTCCGCTCGAGTATATGGACGACACGCGTGGCGCGCTCAACATATTCAACTCGGCATTCGTACTCGAGCTGATATAGACTGTGCGACCATAGTAATTTTTGTTATGCTCAACAACAATGTAGTGGTTACCATACGTGAGCCATATGTTTGATGTGTTGGCAAGACCGCTGTATTTGCCGTCAACATAGACATAAATAGGGGCGTTGGAGCTGATGTATCGTATTTTGCAATACCTACCCGACGCAGAGGACGAAGAGGAGTACGACGATGACGACGAGTAGGATGGGGTTGTTGGACGAGCGGTGCTCTGCTTTGTGAGCGTGATAGCCACGCTTTCGCTCTTGCCCTCCTTGATGGATATCACCTTGGTGCTATTTATGTAGCCCTCTTTCTGTACCGAAATGGTGTGCGGACCAACAATCACGTCGTGCATAAGTGGGGTTTCGCCTATCAACTTACCATCCAGATAGACTTGTGCCATCGATGGAGTACTGGTGATGTTGAGTGTACCCAAAATGGCGGTAGGCGAAGGTATTGCGTAACGCTGTTTCTGCTCCGAAGCGACAATAGTTTTAGTTATCGTAGTGGTGCGGTAGCCCTCCTTGCGTGCTTCGAATATGTATGCGCCCGCTTCGAGATTGCCACTCCAAGGCGACACACCTTTGAGTATGCCATTCACATAGATATCGAATGAACCTCCGGCATCCAACGTCACGTTGGCAAAGTTTGGTTCGAGCGTAGGCTTATATTCGAACACCTTATTATCCTCGATGGTTATCTCCGTCTCCAGAGCCTTATACAACGACTTGACGATGCGTATCGTGTGCTTGCCGCTGTTCAACTTATGCTTTACGATAGGTGTTTTGCTGACAAACGTGTTGCCTACATATACTCCGGCATCCTTCAACTCGGCAGTTGCCGGGATATTCAAATAGCCAAATGCCGGACGCAGCGACACCTTCTTGAACACCTTAACTCCGTTTACTACGAACTCTCCGCTTTCGCTGTGGTAGTCACTCGCCGAGACGGTATATGGGTAGGAGCCGTTGTTGAGTATGGTGGAAACCACACCCTCGGCATCGGGTAGCAGGGCCTTGTCGTCGATGGTTATCGAGGCACTCTTTGGCTCCACCTGGAACACCACATATTGAGGTCGCGCTTGCTCGAGCGGTATGTTTATGCGGAAATGGATGTGCTGGTTGTCTACCATAATCTCCTCCTCCTTCGATACTGCACCCGAAACGACCTTCAATTTGTGTACGCCAGGGAACACCTCACCTACGGTGAGCGAGTATTTTTCGTCGATGCGACCTTTGAATATGCCGTCGAGGTAGACCTCGGAGTTGCGTGCGTTGCAGAATATGGCGATAGGGTAGGTTATGTTCAACTGCGCCTCCAACTTATACTCCTTATTGCCCTGCAGGTTGAGCGACACCTCGTTCGAGTCGCCATATTTGTCGTGGT
>JAZOMA010000005.1:0-8296 GCA_045653565.1 Alistipes sp. | reverse complement strand
GTAACCTTAACCTTAGCCTTTACAGACTCAACAACCTTCTGTTCGTAGAGTTTCTCGTAGATCTTCTGGTTCTGCTCCTTGTTGTCGAGAATGTTCTTAGAGAAGTTTTCGAGCATCTCCTCCGGTGCGTTAGGCATACCGTACTGTGCGAACTGTGCAGCAGCCAAAGACTTCGCCTCTGCCTTAGCCTCGTCAGCCGATACCTTAATCTCCTCTGCGGTGATTACCTGACGCTGGATATAGTTCCAAGTGAACATTTTGAGGAATGACTCGAAGTCCTTCTCAATATCCTCCATCGAGAACTTACCCTCGTTGATGGTATACAACCAACGCTTCATAAACTCGGTTGGCATAGCCAAAGCAGCCTTCTCAATCAGGAAGTCGCGAACTGCAAATGTGAAGAGGTAGTCGCTCTCACGCTTCAACTCCGAAGCAATCTGCTCGTCGATGTAAGCATTGAGCTGCTCCTCGTTGGTTACATTGCCCTCTGGGAATGCCATCTTGAAGAACTCCTCGTTCAACTCTGGGTTAGCGAACTGGCGAATCTTGGTAATCTCCAACGAGAAGTTAGGGTTGATGCCTGCCAACTCCTCCTCCTTAACCTGAAGAATTGCAGCACGCTGCGAAGCGCTCTTGTACAACTCGTTGATATTAACCTCAGTCTTATAACCAACCTTCTTGCCGATAAATGGCTTGCGCTCCTCGTCCGACATCGAGATAAGACCTACGTATGCCTCCTCGATACGAATCTCGCCGTTGTCGAGAGTTACGTTCAACGCCTCGTCCTTCTTCACCTTATCAACATCCTTCAACGAACCGTAGCGACGGAGGTAGTTGTCGAGGAACGATGCGTGCATCTTCTTGTCGATCTTAATCTTGTGGTAGGTAATCTTGTCCTTAGCGGTGAGTTTAACATCGTACTTTGGAGCCACGCCATACTCGAATACGAACTCGTGAGTGGTGTTGTTCTCGAAATCGAAGTCGCCCTGCTCCTCTGCTGGAATCACATCGCCGATATAATCAATCTTCTCCTTCTGCAAATACTCGAAAGCAGCGTTCGACGCTACACGATACGACTGCTCTGCAACTACGCCCTTGCCGTACATCTTCTTGATGATACCCATAGGAACCATACCCTGACGGAATCCCGGAATGTTAGCCTTGCGCTTGTAGTCGCGAAGCATCTTCTCTACCTCGGCTGCATAATCTGCCTCCTCAACAACGATGCGAAGCAATGCTGCACCCTGCTCTTTCTCTACCTTTGTAATGTTCATAGTGTTTGATGTATTATTTTGTTTGTACTTATTTTCTACCAAAAGTCCGCGCAAAGATAATAATTTTTATCCATTTGCGAACTATAATAGTTAATTTTATTAACTTTGCAGAGATATGAAGCGAATTGTTACCATACTTACCGCCTTTACTGCGCTGATGTCGTGCGGTGGAACGCCGCAAAAAAGCACAACCACACTACCGGTTGAGCCGAAGTTCTACACCTACAACGTGGTGGCGGAATACCCCCATTCGCGCACGAACTACACGCAGGGTTTGCAGTTTGTAGATGGCGAATTGTGGGAGGGTACGGGCGAGTATGGTCGTTCACGCATACTCTGCGCAGAACTCGCAACCGGCAAAGCACTACGCAGCCAACACAACCCGAAAGATGAGTTTGGCGAGGGCATAACCGTGCTTGGCGATAAGATTTACCAACTGACGTGGCTCAACGGCAAGTTGCACATCTACGACCGTCGCACCCTCGAGCGCATCGCCACCCACACCTATAAGGGCGAAGGCTGGGGCTTAACGACAGATGGCGAGAAGTTGTATATGTCGGACGGCACCAACACCATCCGCATCCTCAACCCCGAAACTTGCAAAGTGGAGCGTCGTATGAATGTCACCCTCCGAGGCGTGTCGATAGAGTATATCAACGAGTTGGAGTGGATAGATGGCAAGATTTGGGCGAACATATACACCACCGACAGCATAGTGATTATCAACGCCAAAAGCGGAGTTGTCGAGGGTATCGTAGACCTAACGGGAATACTTCCCGATAGCGAGCGCGACAGCAAGACCGACGTACTGAATGGTATAGCCTATGATGCGGCAACAAATCGCATCTTTGTGACGGGCAAAAACTGGAGCAAACTTTACGAAATTAAACTGATAGAGCAATAATGGTTACAGCAATAGAATTTCGCAGACACCTGCACCGCCACCCCGAACTCTCGTTCGAGGAGGTACACACCGCTGAGTACATCGAGCAGTGCCTCGACGATGCGGGTATCTCGCATTCACGCATAGCCCAAACGGGTGTTTTGGCGAAAATTGAGGGTAGGGGCGACCTCTCCAGAGCGGTGGTCCTGCGGGCCGATATTGACGCTCTGCCAATAACCGAGCAGACAGGGTTGGCGTACGCCTCCGAGCGAGAGGGCGTGATGCACGCCTGCGGTCACGACATCCACGCAGCAGTGCTTTACGGCGTGTTGGTGCGCCTTGCCGAGAAGCGAGATTTCGAGGGTACAATCTTCGGTATTTTCCAGCCGGGCGAGGAGTGTAACCCGGGCGGAGCATCGAAGGTTTTGGCAGAGAAGCCATTTGCAGACTACAACGTCGTTGCTGTAGTTGGCGAACACACCGACAGCGGTTTGGAGGTTGGAGAGTTGGGCTTCTGCAAGGGCGAATTTATGGCCGCCAACGACGAGTTACGCTTCTGGGTGCGTGGCAAGGGCGGACACGGAGCAATGCGCTCGGAGATTAACGATGCTATAGTTGCCGCATCACACCTCGTAACGATGCTCAATGCAGTGAACGATGAAAATACGGTGCTTTCGATTGGCAAAATTGTGGCTGATGGAGCGACAAATGTAATACCAGATGAGGTCTATTTGGAGGGTACTTTCCGCTGCTTCAGCGAGGAGCATCGCCACACCATTTGGCACATTATCGAGGCTGCAGCGCAGTCGGTGGATGCGAAGTTTGGCACCTCGACCGAGGTCGACATAAATCACGGTTATCCAGCCGTAGTAAGCGATGAGGAGTTGGTCGATAAGGCACTCTCGCTTGCTTCAACAAAAGGTTTGACCACCAAGATATTAGAAAAGCGATATACCTCCGAAGATTTCGGTTTCTACTGCCAGCAATACCCTTCGTTGTTCTATCGTTTAGGTGTTGGCACAGCGGCAGGTCGCAGCCACACCTCAACCTTCGCTCCGAGCGAGGAGGCGATTGCAGTAGGCATCAACTTTATGGAGGCGTTGGCAAAGAAGTTGTAGGCCATTAGCTATTAGCCATTGGCCATTGGCTTTTAAGAATAATCGCCTCGCAGTTTCTGCGAGGCGATTTGTTCTATCTATTTGTGAATCTTGCTATTTATTACCTTTAATGTGATCGAAATATCTACAAATATTTTCAAAATTGCCCACGTGAATATACTGCTCATTATTCCAAATACGATAACTAAAATACCATAGCCAATCATATCTAAACTACAAAGCGTCAAACCTGATATTAGCGACGATATAACACCTAAAACGAGTAAAATTCCTGCAATACCAGCCACATAACTCTCCGCATCTGTAGTTTTTTGCATCTTTTCTTTGTCTGGCGATTCTAACAATCCCGCCTCAACATCTTTCTCGCAATTATCGCACAACGATTTAGCCGTTCCTTCAAGTTCACAACCACACAATTTGCATTTTTTAACTTTGCCCATATCCAATACATTTTGCTCACCAACCTCGAATGTGCAGTTAGTATAAAAAGAAAGTGTGAGGCTGATTAGTTTATCTGAATGGAGGCTCTGGAATGCCTTTGACCAAATAAACAATACCCCACACCCGTACTTAGGCGTAGGGCAACGAAAGTGCCATAACACCAAATACAAGGTGACGAGTGTGTTGCCTTCCTTGGTCAATTGAAATTTTCCAGATTTCCATTCAAGGATAAAAGCTAATACACTTTCATCAAATTATGTCTGCAATCCGAAGACTGCACCACAAAATTAAAAAATTATTTTTGAAAGAGCAAAAATAGTCGGCAAAGATAATAGGGGTAATTAACGGCTGTTAAGGGTAGTTAGTGGTTGTTAGAGTAGTTGCCGACAGCACTAATACCCCTTAACCCCCTCTAACAACCTTTAACAACCCCTAATTTAAGTCGGCAAAAATTTTTAATTTTTAATTTTTAATTTTTAATTTTGCAAAATAGAAAAAGCTAACGGCTAATAGCCAATA
The DNA here is from genome assembly GCA_045653565.1 of Alistipes sp. Lineage (GTDB taxonomy): Bacteria > Bacteroidota > Bacteroidia > Bacteroidales > Rikenellaceae > Alistipes. Next base: position 4,061 of record JAZOMA010000005.1, on the reverse strand, counting down.
GCTAAAAGCTAGAAAAGATGAAAGAGAGAAAGACAAAGCGAACAACAAAAAAGGGAAAGAAAATTTCATTTAACGACCGTGCGGGATTTATCGTGAATATCTTTCGCGAGTTGCCTGAAAAGCGGTTTACTCTAAAATATCTGGCTGCTGCATCGGGCGGTGCCGACAAAGAGGGTCGCAACCTCACAAAACATATCCTCGACACGCTACTCGAGCAGGGCTACATCGAGGCAGAGGGCAAGGGCAAATACCACCTCAGCCGCAGCAAGATGCCTCGCTACGAGGGTGTAGTAGATATGTCGGCTTCGGGTGCTGTTTATGTGCAGTGCGAGGAGTTGGAGAGCGATGTTTTTGTGCATCAACGCAACACCCGCAACGCCCTGAATGGCGATCGCGTGGAGGTCGTCGTAACACACACCTCGCGTAACGGAGCCAAGGAGGGCGAGATTTCGAAGGTATTGGAGCGTTCGAAACGATGCTATGCCGGTCGCGTAGAGATTGCTTCGCGTACCACAGCAATAGTGATTCCCGACTCGCGCAAAATGCCTGTCGATATTGCCATTTCACTCAAGAAATACCCTCACCTCAAGCAAGATGATAAGGTTGCGGTGCGCATAATTGAGTGGCGCGATAGCGACCGTATGCCACAGGGCGAGTTGGTTGACATACTCGGTGCTTCGGGCGACAACGACGCCGAGATGCACGCCATATTGCTCGAGTACGACCTGCCTTACAAATTTGAGGAACAGGTTGAAAAGGCAGCCGAGAAGATTGACGGTCGCATCACCGAGCGAGATATTGCCGAGCGACGCGATATGCGCCGTGTGCCAACCCTCACGATAGACCCAGCCGATGCGAAGGACTTCGATGATGCACTCTCGATTCAGTCCATAGGCGATGGCAAATGGGAGATTGGTGTGCATATTGCCGATGTTACACACTACGTGCTACCCGACTCAACCATCGACGACGAGGCAATAGAGCGAGGCACGTCGGTATATCTTGTTGATAGAACCATCCCTATGTTGCCCGAGCGACTCTGCAACGAGCTGTGCTCGCTCCGTCCGCACGAGGATAAGCTCTGTTTTTCCGCCATTTTCCACATAGACGAGAAGGGCAAAATCTCGCAAGAGTGGTTTGGTCGCACCATAATTCACTCGGACCGTCGCTTCACCTACGAGGAGGCTCAAGCCATAATTGAAACGGGCGAGGGCGAGATGAAGGAGGAGATATTGACTATGCACAACATAGCCCAAACACTTCGCAAGGAGCGTTACCGCAAGGGTGCGATAGCCTTCTCGCGTCGTGAGGCGAAGTTCCACCTCGACGAAAAGGGACACCCTACGGGCGTATATTTCAAGGTGCAGAAGGAGGCAAACCAACTCATCGAGGAGTTTATGCTTCTGGCAAACCGTCGCGTAGCAGAGTTCTGCGCCCGAGCGCACGGCAAGGAGCGAACGATGATTTTCCGTGTTCACGACACGCCAAATAGCGATAAGTTCGAGCGTTTCCGCACCTTCATACTCCGCTTTGGTCATATATTCAAGTCGCCTATTGATAAGGGTAATGCCGCAGCCAAGGAGTTGAATAAGTTGCTCGCCTCGATAAAGGGCAAGCCCGAGGAGAATGTTGTGTCGACGCTCGCCATTCGTTCGATGGCAAAGGCGGTGTACACCACCGACAATATCGGCCACTACGGTTTGGCGTTCCCATACTACACCCACTTCACGTCGCCTATCCGACGCTATCCCGATATGATGGTGCATCGTCTGTTGCAGCGCTACCTCGATGGCAAACGCTCTGCCGACAAGGATATGCACGAGGCGTTATGCGTGCGTTGTTCCGAGCGCGAGGTCATCGCAGCCGAGGCGGAACGTGCGTCGATAAAGTACAAGATGGTGGAGTTTATGGCTGACAAGATTGGCGAGGAGTTCGACGGACACATCTCAGGTATGAACGAGTGGGGAATATTCGTAGAGTTGGAGAATTCGATTGTCGAAGGAATGATGCTTATGCGCGATATCCCGGGCGACTTCTACCAATTCGACGAGGAGCGTTACGAGGTTTATGGTCACTCGACGGGCAAGATATTCACCATAGGAGATAAGGTACGCATTCGCGTTAAGAGTGCCGACCTCCGACGCCGACTGCTCGACTTCGAGTATGTAGCAAAATTATAGTTATGGGGTTGCACTACATCTACGACAAGGCATTTGCGGGCGAGAGGATCTCGCGCGAGGAGGCTCTACGACTATGGCACGAGGCTCCGTTGTGTCAATTGGCAGAGCAAGCAGACGCACTGCGTGCCGCAAAGGTCGCCGACCCGACTATCGTGACGTGGCAGATTGACCGCAACATAAACACCACGAACGTCTGCGTGTCGGGGTGTCGCTTCTGCAACTTCCACTGCAAGCCCCATCAGACCGACAAGCACTTCATAACTACACTCGAGGAGTACGTCCGCAAGACCGAGGAGATGTTTGCACTGGGTGGCGACCAACTGCTTTTGCAGGGCGGTATGCACCCTGCGCTCGACATCCACTACTACGAGGAGTTGTTCTGCGCCCTGAAGGAGCGATTCCCATCACTTCGTCTCAATGCCCTCGGTGCGCCCGAGGTGGCTCACATAGCACGCATAAGTAAAATCTCGACGCGCGAGGTTTTGGAGCGTCTGCACAAAGCGGGTTTATCCTCTTTACCTGGTGCCGGAGCCGAGATTCTGGTGGAGCGTGTTCGCAAAATTATCTCGCCGGCAAAGCCGAGTGCAGAGGAGTGGTTGCGCGTGATGCACGAAGCACACGAGATGAATATCCCGACCACAGCAACGATGATGTATGGCCATATCGAGACCATCGAGGAGCGCATCGAACACCTCATACGTCTGCGCGACCTGCAAGCCGAGTGTCCTGAAGGGAACTACGGCTTTACGGCATTTATTCCGTGGATATTCCGCTCAGCAGGGACACAACTCGAGCAGATGGGCTACACCACCCACTTCTCGCCTACGGAGTATCTGCGACTGATTGCCGTAGCGCGTTTGGTGCTGAACAACATCCGCAACATACAGGCGTCGTGGCTCACCGTAGGCAAGCAGACTGCACAACTCGCACTCCACAGCGGAGCGAACGATATGGGTTCGATTATGATTGAGGAGAATGTGGTTTCGTCTGCCGGCGCACACAACCGCTTCGACCGCGAGGGCATTCAGCGCGCCATTCGCGAAGCAGGCTTCACACCGCGATTGAGAAATCAGCTCTACGAGTTGATGGATTAAACTAAAATAAGGATAATAGGGGTAATAGGGGCTATAGGGCTCCTATTTTTATTCCACCAATCCTTCGGGAAGAACGAACTTGATAAATTTCTTCTCGAAATCGATTGCTGCGATAAACTCCTCGACTGCGGGGATAAGGTGGCGTTTGCCTTTGAGTTCAATCTCGAAGAGGGGGTTGAACTCATTGTCGTAGAAGTCGACAATCTCGCCTTTGGCGCGGCCGATGCGCACCTCGAAGCCAATAAGGTCGTCAAAATAGAACTCGTCGCTCTCGCTCTCCTCCACCTCGAGCATAAGTTCGTGGTCGAGAATCATCTCGGCACGCTTCTCGGTGTCGATATCGGCAAATGCCACGACGGCACTGCGCTGACCACGACGAGCGAATGAATCACAAAAAAGAGGAACTACCAACTCCTCCACTTTCGTGAAGAAGGGTTGTTCCTCCCAGTTGAAGTTGTCGGGCAGGGTGTCGTAGAGGTTGATTACCACCTCTCCCTTTACTCCGAAGAGTTTGGTTATGCGCCCTACCGTCAACATCTTGTGACCTACTCCTCAGCAGGTGTCTCGGTTGCCTCCTCTGCTGGAGTCTCCTCGGTTGCCTCTGCAGCAGCAGCGGCAGCCTCAGCCTCGGCAGCAGCCTTGCGCTCTGCGATAGCAGCAGCACGAGCCTCCTTGATTGCAGCCTCAGCAGTAAGGCGAGCCTTCTTGTCAGCCGACTTCTCAGCCTCCAACTTGTTAACCTTAGCGGTTACCTTGCCCTCCTTCTCACCGAGCCACTTGTTGAACT
>JAZOMA010000004.1:0-48721 GCA_045653565.1 Alistipes sp. | reverse complement strand
GAAACAGTCAACTTCTTGCGACCCTTTGCGCGGCGAGCAGCCAACACCTTGCGGCCATTCGCAGTAGCCATACGAGCGCGGAAACCGTGCTTGTTGATGCGCTTGCGGCGCGATGGCTGGTAAGTTCTTTTCATTGCCATAATAGTATCGTTTTTATTGTTTTACTCTCAACTTTAGGCGCATAATATCTCTATGCGAGGTGCAAAGGTACAACCTTTTTTCAATTTTGCAAAACCTTTTATTAAAAAATCTTGAAAAATTGATGCTTTACACCTTTGCGCTACTCCTTAAAGAGATCAATTTCTCCCTTTTCTACCTTGTGGAAGTAGTCGGTCAGTGTGGCGATGAAAGGGGATATAACCTCTAAGGTATCGGCTACGGCACTCTCGCCCTCGCCCTTTATGCGATAGAGCATCGCAGCATAGAGCGCACGGAAGCACAACTCGGTGTCGTTCATATCGCTCGCCTTATCCAATCGCGAACGCAACGACGGTAGGTGTTCAGACAGCACAGCATATCGCTGACGGTAGACCTCGGGGGCATCTTGCTGCTGCATCAAACGCAGGTGAAGGTCGTGCATATCGGATATGAGATGTAGTGTGTGATCGAGGTGACCCGACTTCTCCTTACCCTCCTGTGCAAGCAAATGGGCAATATCCATATACCACGCCAAGAGCATCTGCTCCTGCTGTGGTTCAACGCCTCGTGGCTTTACAAGTGTCGAATAGACAGCCTCGGGCGAGAACTGCAACGCGCGTAACAAATCCTCAATCTGCCACAAATAGAGGATGTATTCCGCAATATTCTCCTTACGTTTTTGTTGAGCTATATACATAAATCTTATCTTTGGTACAAAGATACTAAAATTCAAAATGTAAAATGCAAAATGCAAAATTATTTTTCTACCTTTGTACTATGAATCTAAGCAAGTACACAAGACGAGAGAGTTGCGAGGTTAAAATTGGCACCACCGTAATCGGTGGCAACAACCCGATTGCCGTGCAGTCGATGACAAACACATCTACAGCCGACGTGGAGGCGAGTGTGGCGCAGATTGAGCGCATAGCCGATGCCGGAGCACCTATTGTGCGCCTTACGGCACAGGGCAAAAAGGAGGGCGAGGCATTAGCCGACATCGTAGCAAAGGTGCGAGAGGAGGGCTACCCTACCGCTATCGTTGCCGACATACACTTCGTTCCCGAGATTGCATCTATCGCAGCCGAGTCGGTCGATAAGGTACGCATCAACCCGGGCAACTACCGCACCTCTGGTGGTGAGTTGGAGGCACTCATAGAGAAGTGTCGTAAGCGTGGTGTTGCGCTCCGCATAGGCGTAAATCACGGCTCGTTGGCTCGCCATATCGTCGATAAATTGGGCGACACACCAGCGGGAATGGTCGAGTCGGCGATGGAGTTTTTGCGCATCTGCGTCAGGGAACAGTTCGACCAAGTGGTTGTTTCGATGAAGTCGAGCAACACCAGAGTTATGGTCCACGCCTACCGTCTTTTAGTTGAGGCTATGGAGCGTGAAGGTATGTCGTTCCCTATCCACCTCGGCGTAACCGAGGCCGGCAACGGCATCGAGGGTCGCATCAAGAGTGCTGTAGGCATTGGCGCACTTTTGGCCGATGGCGTGGGCGACACCATTCGTGTTTCGCTCACTGAAGCACCCGAGAACGAAGTTCCCGTAGCGAAGATGCTCGTCGAGCATTTCCAAAACCGCAAGGGCGAATTCGAGGTGGCACACCCCGAGCGATACACCCCTTTCGAGTATCGTCGTCGCACCTCGGCACCGATTATTGCACACAGCGAACTCACCGATGAATATATAGTTATAGATGCCGTAAGCGAAAACCCTACAGCCGAGTGGCGTGCAGCAATTCTCAACCGAGAGGATAATGCACCTGTGGTTATTCGTCGCCACTACGAAGGCTCTGCGGAGGAGGTTGCTCTACACGCCGCAGCCGATATGGGACAACTCTTGCTCGACGGCTTGGCAGATGGTGTATGGATTGATGCACCGCATATTTCGGAGGCAGAGTTGAACAATATCGAGTTGATAATTCTTCAGGCATCTCGCGCCCGATTCTCACAGACCGAGTATATTGCCTGCCCATCGTGCGGTCGCACCCTATATAATATAGAGCAGGCGTTGGCGGATATCAAGGCCCGCACCTCGCACCTGAAGGGGTTGAAGATTGGCGTTATGGGCTGCATCGTAAATGGCCCCGGCGAGATGGCAGATGCCGACTATGGCTATGTCGGAGCGGGAGCAGGACGCATTTCACTCTACAAAGGTAAGGAGTGTGTCGAACGCAATATTCCACAAGAGGAGGCACTCGAACACCTTATCGAACTCATCAAAGCAAACGGCGACTGGAAATCAAATTGATAATTGACAGTTGATAATTGACAATTAAAGGTATCGCCTCGCAGAATAAACTGCGAGGCGATAGTATTTTAGTTATTAAATGGATTTGGGCCATATTGATTGTCAGCATCACTCGGAGATATGCTTGCCATAAAAAGCACAATTGCTCCTACCACGGGGAACAAAGACCATAAAAGCCACCATCCACTGTATTTAGCATCGTGCAATCGTCTAATAGTCAAAGCAAGATTTGGTATAAATGTCAATAAATTCCAAATAAGTAATGGGATATGGACAAATAAGATACCATAACCCGATACTCCACCAACAAAAAGATTAGCGAGCAATGAGCCGAAAAACATTATATCAATACTTATTTGAAATTGGAACAGAGCCCACCACCAATACTCTGCACGAGTTGCTCGACCACTAAAAGTAAAACCTTTTTTGAAGAAATTCTCCAAAGCTGTTTGAAAAGAGACCATAATAGAATAAGTTTTAGGTTTGCCCACCAACCTCGAATGTGCAGTTATTATAAATAAAGAAAGTGTGAGGTTGATTTCGCTTACCAAGTAGAAGGTTGTGGTAAAACCCAAATCGGAATAAACGATACAATGCCCCACACCCGTATACAGCCATATATGGGCATAGAGCATGCCGATAGCATATATACAAGAAATGAGTGCTATTCGTTAATCCCCCGATTTATGAAAACTACCACATTTTCTACTTAGGGTACGAAAAACACTTTCGTAAAATGTCCGCAATCTTCAAGACTGCAATGCAAATTTAGAAATTATTTTTGATTTATTCTAAAATTGGCGTGCGAAATTTTCTCTTTTTAAGGGCGAGTAAAGGCCAGTAAGGGCCAATAACGGCTAGTAATGTTCGCACGCTTTTGCCTTATACGCCACCCTTAATTACCCTTACTAGCCATTACTTGCCGTTAATGGCCATTATAATTTGGCGCAACAACAAATAATTTTTAATTTTGCATTCTGAATTCTGAATTTTGAATTATGGTAATCTTACCACTTACATATTGGGGCTCGGTTGAGTATTTTGCCCATCTGCGACAGGCGGGCGAGGAGGCGATTATCGACCTCGGCGAGAACTACGTAAAACGTTCGGAGCGCAACCGCACCGAGATTGTTACACCTACCGGTGCGATGACATTGTCGGTGCCGTTAATCAAAGCCAACCGTCCTCGTACACCGATGCGCAATATGTGCATCGACAACACGAAACGTTGGCAACATCAGCACTGGGTAGCAATACTCTCGGCTTACCGCTCGTCGCCCTACTTCGACTACGTCGCCGACCGCATCGCGCCAATCTACGAGCGTGAGTGGAAGTTCCTCGTCGACCTCAACCGCGAGATTTTGCAGGCGGAGTTCGACATCCTCGGCATTGAACCAAAACACAAACTATCCGAAACGTACATCAACCCGAGCGAAGCCACAATAGACCTACGCGACAAAAAGAGGGAGAGCCAATTCTGCTCCCCCCAATACTTTCAGATGTTTATGGATCGTACGCCTTTTGTCGAGAACGCCTCGATGCTCGACCTGCTGATGTGCGAAGGTCGTGAGGCTATTGCACTCTTAGATAGTTGCCGATTATAAGCGTCATCTCGTCGGCTTTACCACCTACGGTTGCTTTCACTGCGTTCGTACCCTTCAGTTTCAGCGTATCGGTACGATAGATTGTACGCGCCACATTCTCGCACGCAACAGTATCGCCATTGATGGTCAAAACCGGACGTCCCAACGACGAGTATATGGTAAGCACCTGCTGCTCGTTTTGGCGGATATCACGCTCCTTGTCCAATATGTGAAGTGTCGAGTTGCGACGATTCCACTGCGACTTGTAGAGATAGAACAACCCCTTGCGACTCTTGTGGTCGCCAGCCACCATACCCGAGTTGCGAACACTGCGCACATAGCGCACCGACCCCATATCGAACATAGAATTGAGCCAGACACCCCAGAACAGATCCTCGTCAACCAATCGCGAATAGCCCTCGTGGAACTGCTGTTGGTGGGCATTTGCCACCACCGCATTGCCACACGCCTTGCCGCTAGTATATCGTGCGCCATTGCTGCTCTCGCCATAGCACACACCCTGTCGCAGATGGTTCCAATTCGTACGCAACGCACCCTGCCACAAATCGAGGTCGGTAATCTCGCCACTCTCCCAACCTACTGTCTGCTGCCAAACAATCAAGTCGGTGATGAAGTTTATCTCGCCATCCTGATTGCTCATAGCCACCGTAGGACGTGTTGCATCGAGTTTCTTGGTTGCGCTGTTGAGTCTACGGATATAGTCCAACTGCTGTTTCGATTTGCCTCGCAACATCGAGAATACGCCCCACATAGCGACCGAAGGGTGATTGATATTTTGCAACACTATCTCACGCATCTGTTGCAGACCATTCTCCTCGAATCGCGATGTTGGATAGTATGGAATATCGCTCAAAAATGGAGCGCGCACAAACGGAAAATCGACCCACACCACCATACCAAGACGGTCGCACTCATTATAGAGGTGCTGCGAATGAGGTCCTGTAGCCGAACGAACAGCATTGGCACCCATCTCGCGAACGAGGTTTATATCCGAGGATATTTCCGCCTTCGTGACGGCATTTCCGCGTGGCATCCTATCGTGACCAAGCACCACGCCACGCACCCTGACACGACGACCATTTATGGTAAACTTCTCGTTGGCGGTGCAACCTATGCGGCGGAAGCCCGTTTTAACCTCAACCACCTCGTCGCCCAGCGAAACTCGCACCGTATAAAGACGTGGCGAACCGAGCGACCACAACTCCGCATTCTCGATAGTAAAAGGTACCGAGAGCAGATTGCCATCAATCTTTGCCTTCACACTTTTCGACAGCGACACGTAGCCATCGGGAGCAAGAAAGTCGATGGTGACATTGTGCATAGCATCCTTTCGTCCGAGCAACGCCACATCCACTCGTCCCGAAACACGTTCCTTAGTAACTTCGGTTTGGTGGACCATCACACCATCCGTACCGTAGTAGAGGGGCGAGATGGTTGTTTTCTCGGCTACTATCAACTCCACATCGCGATAGATGCCGCCATATACATTCTCCTCGGTCGAGGTTGGCAACACATCGTTGCGCTTGGTATTGCTCACAACCACCAACAGCGAGTTATTGTAGCCATACGACACATTGTCGGTTATCTCCAGCGTGAAAGCTGTATATCCTCCATAGTGGTCGCCTACGTGACGACCATTGACAAACACATCGGCAACGCTCTGCACACCGTAGAAGCGCAAAAAGAGGCGTTTGCCCTTCCACTCGCTCGGAACAGCGAGTGTGCGCTGATAGTTTGCAGAGGTTTGACGATACGCTCCGTCGCCCACAAAAGCGTCGATATTCCAGGTATGCGGCAATGCTATCTCGCGAGCATTATCGCTCGAATTCTCCTCCGTGTAGAAGAATTTCCAACCGCTATTAAGAGAGTATATTTCGCGTGCCGATGCGGAGAACGCCACACCGATACAGAGCATTAATATCACTAAAATTTTCTTCATAACACCACTATTGTAGGTGCAAAGATAGGAAATTATGAAATAATTTGCTAACTTCGTGCGGTTAATTAAACACTTTTTGTTATGATTTTATTTGATATAATTACCCTTGCGGTTGTTGTATGGATGATTATCAAGGGACTCAGCGACGGTCTAATCTCGCAAGCATTAAGCCTCGGTGGCATACTACTCGGCATCTATCTCGCCATAACCTACGGAAGCGAGGTTGGCGAAATGTGCCACATTCCTGCGTCGTACGCAGCCATAGGCGGTTTCATCATCGTCTTGGTATTGACTATGATTGCATCGTTGCTCATTTCGAAGGTTCTCTCCGGCTCGTTGTCGCTTATTGGTCTGGGGTGGGTGAACAAACTCCTCGGCGCACTATTCGCTGTAGTCAAGGGTGTTGCCATTTTGAGTCTGCTCTACGCAGCAATATTCTCCATAAATGCTCGTTTCAAACTTATCGACCCGGCACTATTCAACAAATCGGTTTCGTTCAACGTGGTCCGCACAGTTGCCGAGCCACTTATTGATTACTGGGAGGCGACATCACCTGCCGCATCAAACAACTCCGCAAACTAATCTATGGCGAGAATCGAAGGTTTAGTGATGCGTGCCACGGGCAGTTGGTACGAGGTGCTGCACGAAGGCGAGGTGCTGCGTTGCCGTATGCGAGGCAAACTGCGCCTGCGAGGAGTGCGCTCGACAAACCCCGTAGTTGTGGGAGACACCGTACACTGCGAGTGTGGAGAGGATGGCGAGTGGGTGATTGTTGACATTGCTCCGCGCCACAACTACATCATACGTCGAGCCTCGAACCTCTCGAAAGAGTCGCACATCATAGCCTCGAATATCGATAGGGCGATGTTGGTTGTAACGCTTGTCGAGCCGGTTACAGCCGTTGAGTTCATCGACCGTTTCCTCGTTACGTGCGAGGCATACAAAGTCCCGGTCACTATTCTTCTTGCCAAGATAGACCTCTTGCGCAATACCCCCGAAGCCATCGAGGAGTTCCACCGCATCTACGAGGGTGCCAGCTACGAAGTTATCGACATATCGGCTACCGAGGGCATTGGCGTAGAGAGAGTAAAGAGTATGTTGGTGGGCAAGACCACCCTACTTTCAGGCAATTCGGGTGTTGGAAAATCGACACTTATCGGAGCGATAGACCCTACGATAGAGATACGCACGGGTGAGATTTCCGACTCGTTCCACAAAGGTAAACACACCACCACCTTCTCTACGATGTATCGTGTGGCAGATGGTTTTATAATCGACACACCCGGAGTCAAGGGTTTTGGATTGATTGATATAGACGAGAAGGAGTTGTGGCACTACTTCCCCGAGATGATTTCGCGTGCCGGCGAGTGTAAGTTCTTCAACTGCACCCACACACACGAACCTCACTGCGCCGTAATCGAAGCGGTAAAACGCGAGGAGATTGCCTTTTCGCGCTACGAAAGTTATTTGAAAATACTCGACGAAGATGACAAATATCGAAAATAATCTCTCGACAGAAGAGTTGCGCGAGCGCATCGAATACCTCTCGTCGTTTTTGCTGGAGAGCCGCATCGACACCCTTACTCGCGCCCTCGATATGCGTACCGAGTACATAACGGTGATGACCGAGAATATGTTCCACGCCCAGAATGCCAGTGCGATTGTGCGTCACTGCGAAGCGTTTGGCGTGCAGAACATCCACACCGTCGAGGAGTTGTGTCCGTTTCTGCCAACGCTGAATATCGCTCTCGGCACTGACAAGTGGATAGATATAAAGCACCACGCCACAACTGCCGATGCAGTGAAGGCGTTGCGTAGCGAGGGTTATCGCATCATCGCCACCACACCCCACCGCCAAAGTTGCACACCCGAAACTTTCGACGTCAAAAAGGGAAAGTTTGCTCTGGTTTTCGGCACCGAGAAGACGGGCGTATCGGAGGAGATTATGGCAGAGGCGGACGAGTTTTTGCAGATTCCGATGTGTGGTATGGTCGATTCGCTCAACGTCTCGGCTTCGGCTGCCATACTTATCTATATGCTCTCGCAGCGTATGCGACTTGAGTGCGACGACTGGCACCTATCAGACGAGAAGCGCGCACGCACACTCTACGATTGGTATCGTTATGCAGTGAGGGATTCGGAGGCACTTCTTGAACGTAAATTTCCGACAAAATGAGGCTGATTATTATACTCTTTGCGCTACTCTTTGCGGGGTGTTCCAGCACCACTCAGTACCGCACGGTCGATGGCACAATGCTCGGCACCACCTATCACGTTATTGCCGATACGCACCTCGACGAAAAGCAGATTTTCGCCCAGATGCAGAGCATAAACGAGGAGGCAATCGCCTCGATGTCAATCTTTAGCGAGAAGTCGTTGCTGAGCCAAATCAACCGTAACGAAACCAATATCGTGGATAGGCATATTGCTCGCAACATAGAGATTGCCGGCAAGATTAACGCCCTCACTCCGCGCTACGACATCACGGTAAAACCACTGGTCGATGCCTACGGTTTTGCTGCAAAAAACCGCGAGGCGAAACCAAATATCGACTCGCTGATGCAGTTTGTTGGGTTCGACAAATTCCGCATCGAGAACAACCGCATCGTAAAGCAAGATTCCCGCGTTCAGATAGACCTCAACTCCATAGCCAAAGGTTATGTGGTAGATATGATAGCCGAGTGGTTAGATAGCCAACGCTGCCAGAACTACATCGTAGAGGTGGGCGGCGAGATTCGCGCTAAAGGCGTAAACAGCAAAGGTATTCGCTGGCGAGTGGGCGTAGACACCCCTTTCGACAACAACAACTCGCCGGGCAAATATCAGCAGAAGGTGGTGCAGATAAGCGGTTGTGCGCTTGCCACATCGGGCAACTACCGTCGCTACTACTACAACGACAAGGGAGAGCGCATTTCGCACACGCTCAACGCCCAGACAGGTCGTTCACACACCACCACACTACTCTCGGCTACGGTCATAGCCCCCGATTGTGCTACGGCAGATGGCTTGGCTACAGCCTTTATGGCATCGGACGAGAGCGATGCTATCGCCTTGGCTGAACGTCTTCGCGACAGCATTCAGGTCTACTTTGTTCTTGCGCCCGAGGGTAAGAGCGAGAAGTATCGCGAATTTTCGACTCTCGAAGAGTAGCATTTGCAACAAACATATAGCAGTTTCGCAACACTGAATTGAGCCTCACAAAGAGGCTCTTTTTGCTCTCCACACTCCACACCACACAGAACAGCAACCCCACAAACAACGACACCAGCATCGTGGCAATCGAAACCATCCAGCCTTCCGACCAGTGTGCCATAAGCATCGTTGTAGAGGAGAGAATCAACGCCAAAACAAGAGCCAACATCGAACTTTTGCGCCACGCCAAAGCACCCTCTGCCTGCAGGCGCACTACTCCGACACCATCCTCTATATTGCCCCTCTCGAAGTGGGCATCCGCACCCACAATACTGCGGAGCAACAGCGCATCTGCCGAGGCGTGCGAGGCTGCGATATTAGCGCAGTAGGTCAGCACATCTCGCTCGATAATACTCTCGCCACGCAGATAGAGTATATTATCGTATGAGGCGACAGCTCGTCCCACCTCCGCGGCTCTTTTGCTATGCGTCAAGGGCAAATCTACCAGTACAACTCGCCGATAGGCACGATGGCGCGAGCGATAGAGGGTACGCACACCTTCGAGGTGCGAATGGTTAACATTGACCAGATGATACCGCCTCAACAACTCGCCAAAAGGGGATAAATTCTCCTTCAAATCGGCAATCACCACCGCCTCGCTTCGAGGATACTCCTCCTCGAGCAGAGCCAACAGAGGTGCTATAGTTTTGGGATAGAGGAGTATGGCAGAGATGCCAATATGTCCAATATCCTCGTGTAGCGTCTGCACCAGTCGAGTCTTGCGATAGGTGCGATGCCACCACGCCACAAACAGCACAGCCGAGACCAACGCCGTGGCGGAGAGTAAAAACAGAAGTAGAGCAATCAGTTGCATACAATTTTACACTTATAGGAGTTTTGACGTTGAGTGAAGCGGGTGCGCTCCTCGCGCGAAAGGTGGTGAGCGCACGCACGCAGAGAGTAGCAGCACTGCACCGCACGCAAGAGGAAGGCGTTGCGTTGATGGGGGCGCAGACGAGAGAGTGCCACGCCCACACGCCGAGCCGAGATATCGCCTCGTATGGTGCATATAGTCAGCAATGCCAAGTAGGCAACCTCCTCGTCCTCCGACTCCACAAGGCGTTGCAGGTGCGGCTCGGCATCGGCTATCTCGAAGTGATGGCTTACATATATGCCTATCATCTGCAAGTTGCGATTCGTGGAGGTCAACAGCGGAGTGTAGGCTATGGAGGTACCTATGCGGCGCAGATAAGCCACCAGCACAGCCACCTCGTACAACGATAACGGAGGCGTATATCGTGCTATATATTGCATTGCCCTATCCGGATGAGAGGATACGAGTGCCGCCATCGCGCAGAAGTCGGCGTCCGTTCCCATCACCACAAAGCCCTCGACGTATTCGACCACCGCAGCAGCATAGGGCAAATTGGTCAATTTCCAGAACTGAGATGTGCGATGCGCGCCACGCCGGCGGAGAATCTTGCAGAGCATAAGATGGTCTATCTCGCACACCTCAACAACGAGTGCAAGGCGATTGAGTGCACCACCATACACCCTCTCGGCAACAAAACGCACAGAGTCGAGCAGCACCCCCATAGGATATCGCCACCGCATAGCCCGCATCTGCGCATCGGTAGGCTCCTCCGTAGCCACTATCATATCCGAAAGTTGCGCCACGCACCGCATTATAGCGTAGGTGCGTAGTCGCCAATAGAGAGTCTGCACCACCTGCAAAGCCAGTAGGGCGGCGGGCAGAGCAAATGCTATCGCTATCGCCTCACTCATACCAAATCATTGTACTGCGTAGCAACCTTACCGCTCAGCCTTTCGGGTGCTACGGGGAGGGCAATAAACTGATTCACACCCTCTTCGAGCAGCGAGGTAACGGTATCCTCCGAGAGATCTTGCGACAGAACAAATATCTGAGGCAGCGACCTTCCCTGACGAATCTGCGCTATGGCGTCGGAGCCATTCATAAACATCCGCACATCGTCGGTCAGAAGCAAATCGCACTTCGATGTTTGGCAGATGCGGAACAACTCCTCGCGCGAGGAGGAGGGGACAAATAGTGCCTCGACATTGGTCAACAAACCTCGTATCAAGGCTCGGAACTCGGCACGCAGCGAATGAATTACAATTTTTCTCATTACGAACAACTTTTTTCTCTGCCCCGTATAGAGCCAAAAATATGCCAAGCAACAAAAAGCCGGCGCTTTATAGAGATTATTTTCATTTTTCTTTTTGACTATTAGCAATTTTATTGCTATCTTTGGAAAAATTGGACATATCAAAAAAACTACAACCTATTATGTTTAGCGAAAATCAAATTCACGAGATTGAGGCGCACGGTCTAACCGTAACACAAGTAGAGGCTCAAATCGAGGCATTCAAGCGAGGTTTCCCTTCGCTCGAAGTGGTAAAGGCTGCATCGCCAGAGGATGGCATCAAATGTCTGTCGGCTGAGGAGTGTAACGCGGCTGTTGCCATCTACGACAAGGCTATCGAGAAGCTCGAAGTCGTAAAGTTTGTACCTGCATCGGGTGCTGCAACCCGAATGTTCAAAGAGTTGTTCGAGTTTGTGAACGACGACAAGCGCGGTAAGGGCATCGACACGCTGTTGCAGAATATCGAAAAGTTCGCCTTCTACGAGGAGCTGAAGGCTACGGGCGTAGATTTCAGCGACGACAAAGCGGTCGTATCGGCAATCATCAAAGAGGGACTCAACTACGGAGCAAAGCCAAAGGGTTTGGTCACATTCCACAACTACGAGGATGGCGCACGCAAGGCTATCGAAGAGCACTTGATGGAGGGAGCGCAGTACGCTGCATCGAATGGTGTTTCGCACCTTCACTTCACCGTATCGCCCGAGCATAAGGCGGCTTTCAAAGCGTTGCTCGATGAGCGTGTAGCAAAGTACGAAGCAAAATACGGCATCAAGTACGACATCTCCTTCTCGGAGCAGAAATCCTCGACCGACACCATCGCAGTAAATCCCGACAACACCCCGTTCCTCACAGACGAAGGTAAGTTGTTGTTCCGCCCTGCAGGACACGGCGCATTGCTCTCGAATTTGAACGACATAGAGGCTGATATCATATTCGTGAAGAATATAGACAACGTCACAACCGACGCTTTGCGTGGCGACACCATTCACTACAAGAAGGCGTTGGCGGGCATACTTATCAATTTGCAGGCGCAGACTTTTGCCCATCTGCAAGCGTTACGCAGTGGCACAGCCGATATAGCAGCAGTAGCCGAGTTCGTAGAGAACAACCTCTGCACCAAACTCCCAGCCGAGTACGATGCGGCTCTGTTGGAGGCGTTGCTCGACCGTCCTATCCGCATCTGCGGTATGGTACGCAACGAGGGCGAGCCAGGTGGCGGTCCTTTCTGGGTTAAGAACGATGACGGTACGCAGTCGTTGCAGATTGCCGAGTCGAGCCAAATCTCTGCCGAGGATATGCCATTGATGAAGGAGGCTACCCACTTCAACCCTGTTGATTTGGTTTGCGGTGTACGCAAGGCAGATGGCTCAAAGTTCGACCTTATGGGCTATACCGATCCAAAGACTGGCTTCATCTCGTCGAAGTCGAGTGGTGGAAGAGAGTTGCGCGCGCAGGAGCTACCTGGTTTGTGGAATGGTGCTATGGCGAAGTGGAACACCATATTCGTAGATGTGCCAATCACCACCTTCTCGCCTGTTAAGGTGGTACAAGACCTGCTCCGTCCACAACATCAATAGTTTTTAATGCAGAACTGACGACAAACCGAGAGCAGAGGGCAAGTTTACTTGCACTATGCCGAGGTGCGAAGGAGGAAAAGCCTACGAAGTAGGGTTAATGCAAAATTAAAAGTTTAGCACGATTAAAATTGATAAACAAAAAAAAATATAAAAAGATGAAGAATTTGAAATTTGTATTGTGCAGCATCGTGTTGGCGTGTTGCGCAGGTATGCTTACCGCACAAGAGTTAATTCCTACCCCAGTGGAGATCACGTACAAGGGTAAGAAAAAGGTAGAAATAGAGCAGGTAGATGCCAGGGTTGACGAATCACTCAACCTTCCAGATGAGGGCTACACCCTCGAAATTAAGGGTACAACAGCCATACTTCGTGCCAAGACTTCGCAAGGCTTGGTTTGGGCAAAGGTAACTCTCTCACAACTTCTCGACAACGAGGGTTTGGTGCGCGTAGTAAAGATTAAGGACTACCCTGCTTTCCCAATTCGTGGCTTTATGCACGACACGGGCCGAAACTTCCGCGACGTTGAGACACTAAAGAAGGAGTTGGATCTCTTCTCGGCATACAAACTCAACGTATTCCACTGGCACCTCACCGACAACCCTGCGTGGCGTATCGAGAGCAAGTGCTACCCTCAGTTGAATGATGCAAAGTACTGTCCAGCATCGCGCAATCCGGGTAAGTTCTACACCTACGACGAGATTCGCGACGTTATCAAGTATGCGAAGGAGCGTGGCATCACCGTTATTCCGGAGTTGGATATCCCTGGCCACAGCCAGTACTTCTGGACAATATTCGGTTTTCAGATGGACGATCCACGTGGTATGGAGATTTTGGATAAACTCTTCACCGAGTTCTTCGCCGAGATTCCAGCCGAGGATTGCCCTTACATCCATATCGGCTCGGACGAGGTGCGTCGCAAGATGAAGGATGCCGAGGGTTTTGTTCGCCACTACGAGCAGTTGCTGGCAAAGCACAACCGCATTCCTATTGTTTGGGACCCAGGCATTAAACCTTCGTCAACCACTGTGTGCCAGATTTGGAACGAGGCGATCAAAAATAGCATTGCCGAGAATAAGGACTACAAAAACCCTTACCTCGACTCGTATATGGGTTACCTCAACCACTCGAACCTTATCAACAACATCCACCGCAACTTCTTGCACCAGATGTGTACCGTAGAGAAGGGGTCAGAGCGTGCTTTGGGCGGTATTCTCTGTTTGTGGAACGATGTGCGTCTTGCATCGCAGGAGCAGTTGTACCCAATCAATGGTATGCCTATCGCAATGCTCCCATTTGCCGAGCGTGCGTGGGTAGGTGGCAAAGGCTATGGTCTTGACTACGATATGCTTGTTCCTGGTCCTGAGAATCAGGGACATCACGACCTTGTAGCCTTCGAGAAGAAGATGGCATACCACCGCGACAACAACCTTCGCGATTGGGATATCCGTTGGGTTGCAAATGCGCACATTCCTTGGCAGGTGACTATTCCACAGCCTCAGGGAACAAAGATTGAGGATATGCAGTGGACCAAGGCTTATGGTGGTTCGGTAAATCTCTACGCACTCGGCAAGCAGCACGGCGTGAAGCAGGCGAACAAAATGGTTGCGTGGCTCAAGACCGAGATTTATTCGGAGGAGGAGCGCGAAATTCGTGCGTGGGTGTCGCTCGAGACTCCATCGCGTTCGACTCGTCGCTCGGCAGGTATTGGCAAGCAGGGCGAATGGGAGACAGGTGGTAAGGTTACCATCAATGGCGAGCCTGTAGTGCCTCCAACTCCGTGGGAGGAGCCGGGAGCATACGCTTACCACTTCAGCACCTATAAGTATGCGGACATTCAGAATTTGGCGTGGACCAACGAGCAGTTGTTCTGGATGCGCGAGCCTGCGAAGATTAAGTTGAAGAAGGGTTGGAACACTCTGCTGATAGAGGCTCCGCTCCACTACAAGACTCCATTCTGGTACGCATCGTTCACTCCGGTAGAGATTGGTAAGGATGGCCGACTCACCGAGGTGCAGGGTTTGCAGTACCGATAGACGATACCTATATATAATAAATAAGGACTTCCCGCTCGGGAAGTCCTTATTTATTTAGGGCTATTAGCCATTATCTTTTTATAACAACTTCGAGAGCGACTCCAAGTTCTTCTCGTTAAGCAACTGCTTGCCCTCGGCTGTATAGGCGTAGTCGATACGCTCCTTGAAGTGCGCCTCCACCTTGTTGCGAACAACCTTCATTGTGCTGTTCACGAGTCCATTCTGCTCGGTAAACGCCTCATCAACTATAGCCAACGCTGCCGGCAACCAACGGTCAGGAAACTCCTCGCCAAACTCGCCACCAGTGCGATACTTACGAATCTCTGCATCTATCAACTCGGCAGCCTTCGCTGCATCGTTGCCCACCTCGCGTCGCAACGCCTCCTTATTAGGCACTACGATAGCGATAGTGTATGGATTTTGGTTGTTATGAAGGATAATCTGGTCGATATATGGCGACTTGTCCACCATAGCCTCCTCCATACCCTCGGGGCTATACTTCTCGCCATCACTCGATATGAGCAGACTCTTGAAGCGTCCCAACACATAGAGGAAACCGTCCTTGCCCATATATCCCATATCGCCCGTATGAAGCCAGCCATCCACAACCGTCTCGGCTGTTGCCGAAGGGTTTTTCCAATAGCCTGCCATAACGTTCTCGCCCTTGATGACAATTTCGCCCTTCTCGCCTACAGGCATCTCGCGACCCTCGTCGTCGAGGATGCGTAGATCGAGTGGCTGTATCAACTGTCCCGACGAGCCAAAGCGGTGCTGCTTCTTGCCGTAGGTGTTGGTCGAGATGATAGGTGTAGCCTCCGAAAGACCATATCCCTGATACATCGGAATACCGATAGCGTAGAAGAATCGCTGCATCTCGGCATCGAGCAACGCTCCACCACCCACAAAGAACTTCAACTCGCCACCAAACGCCGCACGCACCTTGCTGAAGAGAATCTTATCGAACAGTGCTACGAGCGGCTTCAGCACAAAACGCCAGCCCTTGCCCTTACTATAGCCATCTTGGTTGTAGACATATGCTGTTTTCATCGCAAAGCGGAACAACTTCTCGGTCGTTGCGCCCTTGGCGTGAATCGAAGCCTCGATATTCTTGCGGAAATTCTTTGCCAACGCCGGCACCGAGAGGAGATAGTAAGGCTTAACCTCGCGGATATTGCCTGGCACATTACGGAGTGTTTCGAGTGGCGTTTTGCCCACCTGCACCGTTGCCACCGACGCGCCACACGCAATGATGATGTAGAAACCACAAACGTGAGCAAAGCAGTGGTCGAGCGGAAGAATAATCAGCGTGCGCTGATTGGACGGCACGGTAATGCGCGACTGCGCCTGCTCTACATTTGCCGTATAGTTGCGGTGAGTCAGCACCACACCCTTTGGATCGGCCGTAGTACCCGAGGTGTAGGTGATTGTGGCATAGTCGTCGTTCTCGATAGCACGACCAATAGCCAAAAACTCCTCCTCGTGCTCGGCGAGGTGCTTGTCGCCCAACTCTTTCAACGCCTCCAACGACATCTCATTCTGCTCGAACTCCACCTCGTCGTAGACGATGATGTGCTTCAAAAGAGGCAACTGCTCTTTGATGCGACGAATCTTTGGCAACTGGTACTTCGACACAAAGATTGCCACCACATCGGCGTGGCGCAGACGGAAGAGCAAATCATTCGACTCCTCCAACTTTATCGACAACGGAACGCTGATTGCTCCGGCGTACAGAAGTCCCAACTCCGAAATAATCCAGTTGTTGCAACCCTCTGCCAAAATCGAAATGGTCTGCTTTGGCTCAATACCGAGAGCCGCCAAACCCGCGCCAACACGCAAAACCTCGCGCTTTGCCTCGGCATAGGTTGTCGAAACCCAAACTTTACCGTGCTTCTCAACAAGGAACTCCTTGCTGCCATACTTGGCAACCGTTCCCTCAAAGAGATCTATAATTGTTCGTTTTGCCATAATCTTAATCCATTTTCAAAACCGCCAAAAATGCTGTCTGCGGCACCTGCACCTGACCAATCTGGCGCATACGTTTCTTACCCGCCTTCTGCTTTTCGAGCAACTTACGCTTACGCGAGATATCGCCACCGTAACACTTCGCCGTTACATCCTTACGCACAGCCTTCACGGTCTCGCGTGCGATAATCTTTGCACCAATAGCCGCCTGAATAGCGATATCAAACTGCTGGCGCGGTATCAACTCCTTCAACTTCTCGCACATCTTGCGACCAAAGTCGTAGGCGTGGTCGGCATAGATAAGCGACGAGAGAGCATCGACCGGATCGCCATTCAACAAAATATCCAACTTTGCCAACTTACTAACCTCGTAGCCCGTACGATGATAGTCGAACGAGGCGTAGCCCTTCGAAATGCTCTTCAACTTATCGTAGAAGTCGAACACAATCTCCGACAACGGCATCTCGAAATTGACCTCAACACGATCCTGCGTGATATAGGTCTGATTTTTCAAAATTCCACGCTTGTCAATGCAGAGTTTCATCACCGAGCCCAAAAAATCGGCCTTAGTGATAATCTGTGCGAGGATATATGGCTCCTCAATCTTATCAATTTTGGTAACCTCGGGTAGACCCGATGGGTTGTGTACCTCGACAACATCGCCCATCGTAGTGGTAATCTTGTATGACACGTTAGGCACAGTTGTGATAA
Source organism: Alistipes sp. (assembly GCA_045653565.1). Lineage (GTDB taxonomy): Bacteria > Bacteroidota > Bacteroidia > Bacteroidales > Rikenellaceae > Alistipes. Next base: position 31,207 of record JAZOMA010000004.1, on the reverse strand, counting down.
CGTCCATATCGAACTCGCGATAGAGTCGCTCCTGGATAATCTCCATATGCAACAGACCGAGGAAGCCGCAACGGAAACCAAAGCCCAACGCCAACGAACTCTCCGGCTCGAATGTCAACGAAGCGTCGTTGAGCTGCAACTTCTCGAGCGAAGCACGCAAATCTTCGTACTGATCCGCCTCGACCGGATAGACGCCCGCAAAGACCATCGGCTTAACATCCTCGAAGCCGGCGATAGCCTCGGAGCAAGGTTTAGCAACCGAAGTGATGGTATCACCCACCTTTACATCCTTCGACTCTTTGATACCCGAGCAGATATAGCCCACATTGCCCGCCTTCAGCTCGGTGCAAGGCTGCATCTTCAACTTCAAAACGCCAATCTCGTCGGCATCGTACTCCTCGCCCGTATTGAAAAACTTAACGTGTTCGCCCTTCTTGATTGTTCCGTTAAAGATACGGAAGTAGGCGATAATACCACGGAAAGGATTGAACACCGAGTCGAAAATCAACGCCTGCAACGGCTCATTCTCGTCGCCCTTCGGAGCGGGAACGCGACTAACAATCGCCTCCAGCACCTCCTCGACGCCCTCGCCCGTCTTGCCCGAAGCGCAGAGAATATCGTCGTGGTCGCAACCGAGCAAATCGACGATTTGATCCTTCACCTCGTCAATCATCGCCGACGGCATATCGATTTTGTTCAATACAGGGATAATCTCCAAGTCGTTGCCAAAGGCGAGATAGAGGTTCGAGATGGTCTGCGCCTGAATGCCCTGCGTAGCATCGACAACCAGCAACGCACCCTCGCACGAAGCGATAGCACGCGACACCTCGTACGAGAAGTCGACGTGTCCCGGGGTGTCGATAAGGTTGAGCGTATATTGCTCGCCATCACGCGCCACATAGTTCATCTGAATGGCGTGCGACTTAATCGTAATACCCTTCTCGCGCTCGAGATCCATATCATCCAACACCTGCGACTGCATCTCGCGCTGATTGAGTGTGTTGGTAGCCTCCAACAAACGATCCGCCAAGGTAGATTTACCGTGGTCGATATGGGCTATAATACAAAAGTTTCTAATTTTCTTCATAATCGCGGCAAAGATAGGAAAACAAACGGAAAGCGGAAAACGGAAAACGGAAAACTTTTAATTAAAATTAAAAATTAGGAATTAAAGATCGATTTTACGACTTTTTCTGTTGCTCCACGATGCTGTCCAACATAGAGTTTAGCCAAAGCCGAAAGGCGAGCGAGATAGTCGCCGTCGCTCTTCAACTCGCCGAACCACGCCTGCAACTCCTCGACATTTTTGACCGAGCAACCCACGCCCAATGCTATCAAATCGCGTGCCTCCTTAAACTTGTGATATTTCGCACCAAAGGCGACAGGCAAACCATAGACCGCAGCCTCCAATGTGTTGTGTATGCCGGCACCAAAGCCGCCACCCACGTACGCCCACTCTGCCGAGCCATAAACACGCGAAAGCAGACCCATAGTATCGAGGATAAGCACCTGTTTATCAGAGAAATCTACGCCCTCACTCTTCGTATATCGCACCGCCTTCGTTTCGCACAAAATGCGTTCAATGCGATGCTCGTCCATCTCGTGCGGAGCGATGACAAATTTCACATCGGGATTTGCCTTGATTAGTGGCAGAAGTATCTCCTCGTCCGCCGCCCACGTCGAGCCAGCAACAAAGAGGCGGCTTTCGCCCTTAAATTGCTCCACGACCACCACCTTTTCGGCACTCTCGGCTATTGCCAACACCCTATCGAAGCGGGTGTCGCCAGCCACCGTAACCCTCTCCACGCCAATCTCGGCAAGCAACGACTTCGAAGCCTCGTCTTGTACGAAAATCTGCTCGAAAACATCGAGAGCCTTGCGCCAGATACCGCCAAACAGTCTATTGAAAAATATGGAGTTGCGACGGAAAATTGCCGACACAACAAAGGTGCGAATATTGCGACGTCCCAACTCCGTGAGCATATTGAGCCAAAACTCGTACTTTACGAATATCGCAACCTTCGGATGCGCTACATCCAAAAAGCGTTTAACCTCACGCGGAGTATCTGCCGGAATATAGAATACATAGTCGGCATTCGGATAGTTCTTGCGCACCTCGTAACCCGAAGGCGAGAAGAAGGTCAACAGAATTTTGTAGTCGGGGTAGTTAGCCTTAACATAGTCGACAAGTGGACGTCCCTGCTCGAAATCGCCTAACGATGCGACGTGTATCCAGACTATATTTTGCTCGTCGCCTATAGCCTCACACATACGCTCCGCCATACCCCTGCGCCCATCGCACCACTGCTTCGCCTTCCGATTGAAAAGCGACGCAAAGTGTATAAGCGCGGCGTACACCACCATAGATATGTTATAAAGCAATCTCATCCTCTACCAACTATATTGCAATGCGTCCTCCACAAAGCGCAGCGACACCACCTCGTTGCCAATGATATCTATCGCTATCAACGAAAAGCGAGGCTCGAGCATCGAGTGGCGTTGCGCCATATAAGCTGACGCTGCACGACGCATAGCTCGCATTTTCTGCTCGGTAATAGCCTCCTCTGGAGCCGTCATCGAACCGGCCTTGCGGGTTTTAACCTCCACAAAGTGCAATTCATCGTAGCGCGAAGCGATAATATCGACCTCGCTGCGACCTATGCGGTAGTTGCGCTCAACAATCATAAAGCCATTTTGACGGAGGTACGCCACCGCCGCCTCTTCGCCCAACGCGCCACGTATTTGCTTTTCGGTCATCATATTAGCCGTTAGTTATCAGCTATCAGCCTTATATATACCTATTACAACAAGAATGAGAGATCATCTTTTGCGGTTACCTCGTAGGCAGCTACTCCCTTCTTGAAAATTCGCATTGGGCGCGAGCCTATGAGTTCCAACTTACCATCGACATAGCGGAGCATACAGCCCTCGCGCAAACCCACAACATATCGACGTGGGTTAGCCTCGATATACTCCTCGATACGCTGCTCGCGTGTTTCGCCGGCGTGTCCCTCGGGGTTTGCATCGAGGTAGTGCGGATTTATCTGGAACTTCACTGCACCAATAGCCTTGAACGACTGCGGCTCAACAATAGGCATATCGTTGGTGGTGCAGATGGTAGGACAGCAAACATTGCTACCTGCCGACCAACCAACATAGGCGACACCCTCCTTGATTCGTTTGAGTATGGCACTCATCAAACCCTGCTCCTGCATCTTCTTCGTAAGAGCGAAGGTGTTGCCTCCACCTACGCAGATGGCCTGTGCCTCCTTGATTGCCTTGCGAGGATTCTTCTCGCGATGTATCGAACGCACCTTCACGCCAATCTCGTTGAAGCGTTCCTGAACCTTTCGCTCGTACTCATCGTACGAAAATGTTACCGCTGCATACGGCACAAAAACAACCTCGCTCACGCCTTGCAAGTGTTCGCCAATGCGCTGAATTGGATATTTCAGATATGCCTCACCAGCATTTGTGGAATTGGAAATAAGAAGTAATTTCATATTATGTTGATTTTCAGTATTTTACAGTCCGAACAACTCTTTTTGTTCATAAATTATTTGTAAATTTATGCCAAAGATAATAAAAAAGTACTACATTTGCACCGTTGAGTTGTTATATTTTTTGAGTATTTCACAGCAGAATACTCGCGCACAGCGGCTCACAGCGTTGTTTTTTTGAGAATATTATTGAAAAGAATTTTATACACAACTAAATTATTGTTAAATTAAAAACTGAAAGTTATGTCAGAGATTCAAGAAAAAGTTGTTAAGATTATCGTTGACAAGTTGGGCGTTAAGGAGACAGAGGTAACTCCAGAAGCTACCTTCACTGGCGACCTCGGCGCTGACTCGTTGGATACCGTAGAGCTCGTTATGGAGTTCGAGAACGCATTTGGTATCGACGTTGCTGACGAGGATGCAGAGAAGTTCCAGACTGTAGGTGATGTTATCGCTTACATCGAGGCTGCTAAGAAATAATCTTATCATTATTTAGAAAACAAATCTCCCAAGCGGGACAAGACTATCGGGGAGGGGTTAAGATGAAAGAGGCAAGAAGGGTTGTTGTTACCGGAATAGGTACTATAAACTCTATCGGCAACAACATTGAAGAGTACTTTTCGAATCTCGAAAAAGGAGTTTCAGGTGCTGCCGAAATAACTCTTTTCGACCCTACCAAATTCAAGTCGCGAATCGCTTGCGAGGTAAAAAATTACGATTGGGCCCACTACTTCGATCGCAAGGAGGCTCGCAAATATGACCGTTTTTGTCAGTTTGCCCTCATTGCCGCTACGGAGGCTGTGGAGAATGCAAATTTCGACTTCGAGACCCTCAACAAAGAGCGCGTAGGCGTTATTTGGAGTTCGGGCATCGGAGGTGTTCAATCGTTCCACGATGAAGTTGTGGGCTGGGTCGAGGGTGATGGTACTCCTCGACACAGCCCATTCTTTATACCCCGACTCATCACCGACATCGCTGCCGGACACATCTCCATAAAGTACAACTTTATGGGCCCGAACTACAGCGTTACGTCGGCTTGTGCTTCGGCAAACCACGCTATGATTGACGCTATGAACCTGATTCGCTGGGGCAAAGCAGATGTTATAGTCACAGGTGGCTCGGAAGCACCTATAACCATTGACGCTGTGGGTGGCTTCTCCTCTATGCACGCACTCTCAACTCGCAACGACGACCCTTCGACTGCCTCACGTCCATTCGACGTAGGTCGCGACGGCTTTGTTATTGCCGAAGGTGCCGGTGCGCTCATATTCGAGGAGTACGAACACGCCAAAGCGCGAGGTGCAAAGATCTATTGTGAGGTTGTCGGTGGCGGTATGTCTGCCGATGCTCACCATATGACCGCCCCTCATCCCGAGGGTAAGGGCGCAATAATCTCGATGCGCGAAGCGTTGGCCGATGGCGAGGTGGAGTTGACCGAGGTGGACTACCTGAACACCCACGGCACATCTACTACGCTTGGCGACCTTGCCGAGTTGACCGCCATACAGTCGTTGTTTGGCGAACACGCCTACAAGATGAATATCTCCGCCACAAAGTCTATGACGGGTCACCTGCTCGGTGCCACCGCCGCAGTAGAGGCTTTGGCGTGCATTATGGCGATAGAGCGTGGCATAGTACCACCTACCATAAATGTCGAGGAGTTGGACCCTCAAATCGACAAGAAGTTGAATCTCACACTCGGCACCGCCCAAAAGCGCGAGGTCAAGTGCGCTATGAGCAACACATTCGGCTTCGGAGGACACAACTCGACCATTATATTCCGCAAAATCTAATTACACAGATGATTGACTTTATACTCCGTCCGATACTCCGTAATTTCGGACGCAACAAATCGTACTATCGACTCATCGACGATATGTTCGGCTTCATTCCGAACAATATCGAACTATATAAGTTGGCTCTTGTTCACAAATCGGCATCCATCGACATCGGAGGTCGCACCGTCAACAACGAGCGACTCGAGTTCTTGGGCGATGCCGTAATCGAGAGCATCACCTCGGACTACCTCTTTATTGAGTATCCCGACTACGACGAGGGCAAACTCACAAAGTTGCGCTCGAAGTTGGTGTCGCGCCAGTCGCTCAACGCCATAGCCTGCAAATTGGGCTTGGACAAGCACATCGTCTGCTGTCGTTCGGTCAACGCCACACAGAAGCACGTCTTTGGCGACGCCTTCGAGGCGATGATGGGTGCCATCTATTTGGATCAAGGCTACAACTTCGCTAATCGTCTGCTCATCAACAACATCTACGCATCGAAACTCTCGCTCGACGAGGTTGACGAAACCGAAACCGACTTCAAGAGTCGCCTGATTGAGTGGGGACAGAAGAACCATCACGTTGTAGTGTTCCGCACCAAAGGTGCGCCTACGGGAGCGGGTGCAACACGTTCGTTCCACTGCACCGTACTGGTCGACAATCTGGAGGTAGGACACGGCGTAGGCTCGTCCAAAAAAGAGGCTGAGCAGAGGGCTGCCGAGTCGGCAACCTACGAGCCAAGCGACGAGGAGGTAGCACGTATGCTGGATAAGTTGGACCGAATAAGCAAATAGCAAAAAACGTATGCTCGACATTCACGAGAAGATATCGTTGCGAGGCTGCAAATCGCTCTCCGAGGTGGAGTTGCTCACCGCATTGCTGGAGGATGAGGCTCTTGCCGAGAAGGTGCTGAAAGAGTGTGTGTCGCTGGCAAATATCGCCACTATGCCGCTCTCTCGCCTGCGTATGATTGCGGGGTTGGGCAACAAACGCGCCGAGCGTATACTGAGTGCTGTGGAGATTGGCTGGAGAGTAGTTCGTGCCAACCGCGCCATTGAGGATACGATAGGCTCGAGCGAAGATGTGGTGAACATTATGCGTCCGATACTCAAAGATTTGCAACACGAGGAGTGTTGGGCGTTGTATCTCACAAATGCCAACCGCATTCTCGACCGCCAGATTGTTAGTCAAGGCGGCGTACAGGCTACGGTGGTGGATAATCGCATAATACTAAAGAGGGCGGTAGAACTCTCTGCTACGCGACTAATACTCGTGCATAATCACCCTTCGGGTAGCGCCACACCAAGTGGTGCCGACTTCGATATAACCCGACGGTTGAAGGAGGCTGCAGCAACACTCGACATACAGTTGCTCGACCACATAATAATCAGCGCAACCGAGAGTTTCTCTTTCAAAAGTAGCGGTAAGTTATAGAGGCAGATTGATTTCTGCCTTTTCTTTTGCTATTTTATCTTTTATTTATTAACTTTGTACGAGGTAAACCGAAATCAAACTATAAAACAATAACTTAATATGAAAAAACTTCTATCCATTGTGCTATTGCTCGCAACATTCGTAGCAAGCACAACCCTTCCGTCTTGCAGTAGTGTCGATTCGAAAAACTACACCATAAAGAAGGGTATGATTCACTTCGATGAGCCTGCACGCGAGAAGGGACAGACCTCAATGCTCGGCTTTGCTGCCGAGCCAATCGACACCGTTCGCGTAGGTATCATCGGTCTCGGCGAACGAGGTATGGGTCCATTGAAACGTATGGCGTTTATTGAGGGTGTCAAAATTGTTGCTATCTGCGACCTTCATCAAAAGAATATCGACAAGGGACAGGCTCGCCTTGCAAAATATGGTATGCCTCGTGCCGACGAATATGTAGGCGAGGAGACTTGGAAGCAGGTGTGCCAGCGAGAAGATATCAACCTCATCTATATTGTAACCGACTGGAAGACTCATACGCCTATGGCGGTATACGCTATGGAGCAGGGCAAGCACGTCGCAATCGAGGTGCCCGCAGCGACAAGCGTAGCCGAGTGCTGGCAGTTGGTTGACACATCGGAACGCACACGTCGCCACTGTATGATGCTCGAGAATTGCATCTACGACCACTTCGAGCTTACCACTCTGAATATGGCACAGCAGGGACTTTTCGGCGAGATTATCCACGCAGAAGGCGCCTACATACACGCTTTGGATAAATTCTGGGAGGGATACAATGACAACTGGCGTTTGAAGTTCAACCAGGAGTATCGCGGCGACGTATACGCGACTCACGGACTCGGTCCGGTGTGCCTTGCACTCAACATTCACCGTGGAGACCGTATGACGCACCTCGTTTCGATGGATACAAATTCGTGGGTTGGTAAGGAGTTGGCTAAGAAGTCGCTCGGTACCGAGGAGTTCGCAAATGGCGACCACACCTCGACCCTTATCCGCACCCACAATGGCAAGACCATCGAGTTGCAGCACAATGTCTACACCCCACGCCCATACAACCGCTTGTATCAGCTCACCGGAACAAAGGGTTTTGCCAACAAGTATCCGGTTGAAGGCATCTTGCTCGAGCAGGACAAGATAGCAGATAGCGGAGTAGTGCCTAACCTCGAGGACCTCTCGTCGCACAAGTTCTTGCCTGAGGATGCTTATAAGGCGTTGATGGAGAAGTATCGCCACCCTATTCAGCAGGAACTTATCGAGAAGGCGAAGAAGGTGGGCGGTCACGGAGGTATGGACTTCATTATGGACTACCGTCTTATCTACTGCTTGCGCCACGGCTTGCCACTCGATCAGGATGTTTACGATGCAGCCGAGTGGTCGTGCATTGGCGAGTTGACTCGTGCTTCAATCGAGAACAACTCTATGCCTGTGGCTGTTCCCGACTTTACCCGTGGCGAGTGGAACAAACTCAATGGCGTAACATTCGCGAAATAACAGTGTAGGTTGTGCTACCTACGATGACATATTTCAGAGAGGCTCTGTCGGCTCCTTCGCATCACTTTAGGCGTTTAAGGTCGGCAGAGCCTCTTTTGTGCGATGGGCGCGCTGTGGTACGGCGCACACAACTTGCATTCGAATCGGAAATACGATGGGAAGGGCGTGATTATCTGATATTTATGCCTCTCGACCACAGTAGCACCCGCCACATCGAAGAGGTTGAGATGGTGGCTCGTGAGCGCAGTCGCGGGCCTCTGCTCGAATCTCTGATTTTCGGCGAGGAGTTGACTCTTGTTGACACCTTCGGCTTCAAGCACCACTTCGACATCGTCTTACAGGAAAAGCCCAAAGGCGAAATTCTGAAAAGCGCTGTAAATCACTACAGTAGAGAGGTTTTATTAGAGGCGGTAACAGAGATGAAGAGGCGACTCGATGCCATCGGTTTTCTCCACCGCAACCTCACGCCTTCGAACATCATAATCAGTCAGTACGGAGTGGCGCACCCTCTACGTTATTGGTATGCCGAGTGGGAGGTCTATTCCGACAACGATATTTCGCAGTTGGAGGAGTATATCAGCCGTTACGCTATTGCCTCGAACGGCACCTTCTCGTCGCACTTTATGGCGAAGGATAACGAAGCCGAATACCACACCAGCACTAAAAGATTCGACGGCATAACACGCCAATGCAGAGGCAATCGCTATGGTTTTGTGGATGGCGATGGGCGTCAAATCACGCCATTCGTCTACTCCTCGGCAAGTAACTTTTGCGAGGGGCGTGCAGTGGTTGCCAAGTGCGGCAAAATGGGTGCAATAGATTGCAGAGGTAGGAAGGTTATACCCGTGATATACAACACTTTGGAGTTCGACATCAAAACAGGCTTTTTCGACGCCACACGCCTCGGCTACCGCTACACGCTCAACTACGAAGGCGAGATTATACGACGCACAAAACTCGAAGTGGAGCAACCGCAGGAGTAAATCGAAAATAGTAGTTTCGAATTTTTCATTAAAAATGAAAAGTCTATAAGTTTTTTCGTATCTTTGCGAATTGAAAGAGAACAAAATACAAAAAAAATATCATATTATGACACAAGAGGAATTGTTTAAGAAGTTGATCGCTCACTGCAAGGAGTATGGTTTCATATTCCCTTCGAGCGAGATTTACGATGGTTTGGGCGCTGTGTATGACTACGGTCAGAATGGCGTTGAGTTGAAGAACAACATCAAGCGTTACTGGTGGGATTCGATGGTTAAGTTGCACGAGAATATCGTGGGTATCGATGCCGCAATCTTTATGCACCCACGCACTTGGGAGGCTTCTGGCCACGTTGCAGCATTCAACGATCCACTCATCGACAACAAGGATTCGAAGAAGCGTTATCGTGCCGATGTGCTTATCGAGGACTACCTCGCAAAACTCGACGAGAAGGTTGAGAAGGAGGTTGAGAAGGCTCGTAAGCGTTTTGGTGAGTCATTCGACGAGGAGCAGTATCGCGCAACTTCGCCTCGCGTGAAGGAGATTTTGGAGAAGCGTGAGGGTGTTCACAACCGCTTTGCCGAGGCATTGAACAACAACGACTTGGCAGAGTTGAAGCAGATTATCCTCGACTGCGAGATTGTTTGTCCGATCTCTGGCACTCGCAACTGGACCGATGTTCGTCAGTTCAACCTCATGTTCTCGACACAGATGGGTTCGACTGCCGAGGGTGCTAACACCATCTACCTCCGTCCTGAGACCGCTCAGGGTATCTTCGTAAACTACCTCAACGTGCAGAAGACCGGTCGTATGAAACTCCCATTCGGTATCGCACAGATTGGTAAGGCGTTCCGTAACGAGATTGTTGCTCGTCAGTTCATCTTCCGTATGCGCGAGTTCGAGCAGATGGAGATGCAGTTCTTCGTACAACCTGGCACCGAGATGCAGTGGTGGAACGAGTGGAAGAATACCCGTATGGCTTGGCATCGTGCTTTGGGCTTTGGCGACGAGAACTACCGCTTCCACGACCACGATAAGTTGGCACACTACGCAAATGCGGCTACCGATATCGAGTTCAACTTCCCATTCGGATTTAAGGAGGTGGAGGGTATCCACTCGCGTACCGACTTCGACCTCGGTCGTCATCAGGAGTACTCGGGTAAGAAGATTCAGTACTTCGACCCAGAGCGTGGCGAGAACTATGTTCCTTACGTAGTTGAGACCTCGATTGGTGTAGACCGTATGTTCTTGCAGATTATGTCGGCTGCATACTCGGAGGAGAAGTTGGAGAACGGCGAGGAGCGTGTAGTATTGCGCATACCTGCTTGCTTGGCTCCAACCAAGGTTGCCGTTATGCCACTCGTAAAGAAGGATGGACTTCCAGAGAAGGCTCGCGAGATAATCGACTCGTTGAAGTTCGACTTCAATGTAGCATACGACGAAAAGGACTCTATCGGTAAGCGTTACCGCCGACAAGACGCAGTTGGTACCCCATTCTGCGTAACCGTAGACCATCAGACTTTGGAGGACAACACCGTAACCGTACGTCACCGCGACTCGATGCAGCAGGAGCGTATCGCTATCAGCGACCTCTACGCTATGGTTGAGAAGGAGACTTCGTTCCGTGAGTTGTATAAGAAGTTGAAGTAGGCAGATGGGGCGTATACTTGCAATAGACTACGGCACACGCCGCACGGGTTTGGCAGTTAGCGACCCGTTGCAGATTATTGCAGGTGCGCTCGAAACTGTCGATACGAAGCAACTCGAAAAGTTTGTTGCCGACTACTGCGCGAAGGAGGATGTTACGACAATAGTCGTAGGTAAACCTACGCAGATGAATGGCGAAAAGAGCGAAACAATGCGCTTTATCGAGCCGTTAGTAGCACGCCTGCGACACAATTTTCCCGATAAGGAGGTCGTTCTATACGATGAGCGATTCACCTCGGTTTTGGCGCAGCGCACCATTCTCGAAAGTGGCATTGGCAAGATGGCTCGTCGCGATAAGGCGTTGGTCGACAAGGTGGCAGCAACTATAATTTTGCAGTCCTATATGGACTCGACGAAATTTTAATTGAGAGTTGACAATGGATAATTGACAATTAAAGGTATTATGATATATCCAATAGTTATTTACGGCAATCCGACTTTGCGTAAGGCAAGTGCGAATATCGACGCTTCGTACCCCGACTTCAAAAAGTTGGTAGACGATATGTGGATTACACTCGGCGAGGCGAGTGGTGTAGGTTTGGCTGCACCGCAGATTGGCAAGAACATCCGCCTCTTTATCGTCGACTGCACCCCGTGGGCAGAGGATGTACCGGAGTTAGCAGACTTCCGCAAGGTTTTTGTAAATGCCGAGATTTACGAGCGTTCGGCAGAGACCTCTCACTTCGAGGAGGGTTGCCTCTCGATTCCGGGCATTCACGAGGATGTTGTGCGCCCTGTATCTATTCGTATGCGCTACCTCGACGAGAACTTCGTGGAACACGATGAGGAGTTTTCGGGCTACCCTGCACGTGTTATTCAGCACGAGTACGACCACCTCGAAGGTAAGGTTTTCACAGACCACCTCTCGCCGTTGCGACGCAACCTGCTGAAGAGCAAAATTCTAAAACTCTCGAAAGGGCAATACAGCTGCAATTACAAAACAAAATAGAGTTGGACATCCAACTCTATTTTTGTGTTACAGCACCCTTCGGGCTTTCGACTGAGGGGTTAATGTCATTCGCTCCAAATCTACGCCCAAGATATTCACTATTCCGCTGCGCTTCCCAACCTCAACGGAGCCATACCTGTCGTCTATGCCGAGCGCCCTCGCGCCATTTATGGTTGCCCACTGCAATAGTTCTGCGAGTGGCACATCGCTAAACATCTTCAACTCCTCAACCATAGACAACGATGTGTTCGATGCGAGCGAGTCGGTACCTATACATATATTTATATTACTCTTGCGCAACAACTCCACCGCACGAGGCTCAACGCCCGATATGTAGGCGTTCGAGCGAGGACACAAAGCGCAATAGATTGGGGAGGTAAAGTGTTCGGTGATAGTTGCAACATCCTGCTGCGTTATGGCGCAACTATGCACCAACAGCACGCTGCGATGCTTTGGTACGCAGGCAACAACTCGCTTTGCGGGCGAGCCGTAGTGTAGAAAATCGCACTCGAAGCCGACCTTCGAGTACCAATCGTGCAGAGAGCCACAGCCACGATAGAGCATATTCTCGTCTGCCGTTTCCAAGAAGTGAATCGAGAGTGGAGCCTCCGTCTGCGCCTCGCACACCTCCCTAAACGGCCCGTCCGGAACGGAGTATGTGGAGTGTGGCGTCAGTGTAGTGTTAGGATAGTGCAGTAGCGCACGCTGACGCTCGATATTGCACTCTCGCAGACCAAAAACCTCGGCAAACGAATGGTAGTAAATTTTACTCTGCGCCTTCATTGCATACGATGTCGCGCCATTAACGATATCGCCAACAGCGTCTACGCCCTCTTGCCACATCGTCCTATCCGCCTCCGCCATAGCCACGCGCTGCTCCTCGTCGGTGTAGCGACCACGCAAAGAGCCGATGCTTGCTGCAAACGACGCAAAGCCACCACCCTGGGCAATAGCACCTCGAAGGTGGGACAACTCGATATGAGCGTGAGCATTTACAAAGCCGGCACACAGCACACCCGAGTAGAACTCCACTTCGGCCGTGAAGTCCAAATCGTCGCCATACTGCGCAACAGACGACACCTCGTGGGTGCCATCCGCAAAGCACTTAATCGTTATGAGGGGTCGGGGTTGAAACCCTTGTGGTGTCAGCAGATAGTGCGAGGCTATCCTTCTGAATGAGAAATCCATCGGCAAAAATCTTTACATCAACATACCGCTTAAAGAGCGAATCCAGCGCATCATCCTGTTTGAGTTTATAGGAGACCCTAAAGTTGCGTATGGTCAGATCCTGCACCTTCGGAGGCAGGCGTTTCTTCCTCTTTTTGCCCTTCTTGGCAGATTTTGCATCCACCTTATCGAGATTTGTGTATTTGCCCAACTTGACAACCAAATTGCGACAATCGTCGTTGGCAACGAGTGTTCTATTTATGGCACCCTTATCGCGAAGAGTGACCGAAACACGACTCTTGGGGTAGCCATCCGCATCGGTGAAATAGAACTCTGCCGCTCGCGAATACTCCTCCAAATCGTCGTTGCAAATATAGGTGTAGGCGATAGTATACTCGCCTCGTGGCGCAGGTGTTATGAGAATTTGCAAATCGGTGGAGTCGGCACGCTTCTTCGCCACAATAAGTGAATCTTTGTAAATATCTCGTTTGAAGGAGCGCACAGCCACATTACGAATGGTGTCGAGTATCACAACTCGCTTTTCGTACACCCTACTCTCCTGCTCCAAGCGGCTTATCGCATCCTCGACAATCGAGCCGAGTCGCACACTCTTACGACGCGAGAAGTTACCTACCGTATGCAGCACATCTTTGGTGGTGTAGCCGTAACGGCGAAATATAGGCTCATAGATGTGCAACGAGTCGATATTGATACGCTCCTCGTTGACATAAGCATTCACGACAAAGGCGTCGTGGAATATGTCCGACAGCACATCGTCGGGAATGATTTTCTCGTCGTCGCACGCGCACACGCCAAGTGCCAGCACCGCCAATGCCACTATATGTAAAACTCTTCTTATCATCTCTCTTTTCTATTTATCATTGCCGAGGTGGCCACCTTCGATACCGAGAGTGCTACCGCCACAAACACCACAAATATCGCCACCAAATCCAACGCCTGCAACTCAACCGGATAGTTCTCGACCAAAAAGTTGCCGTTTGGCATCTTCACAAAGCCAAAGTGTTGCTGCGCTAAGGTTATCGCCACGCCCACAACCAAACCTATCGCTCCGCCCACGCCAGCAATAAGCACACCTTCGCGCACGAATACGCCACGAATGAAGGCGTTGTCTGCACCCATAGCATAGAGTGTTGTACGCTCATCGCGCTTCTCGATTATGAGCATAACCACCGTGCCGATAATCGACAACGATGCAACCACCAACACCAACAGCGACACGAAAAATATAGCCCACTTCTCGTAGCGCATAATGGCATAGAAACTCTCGTTCTTCTGCTCGCGAAGCACAACACTGCACCCCTCGCCCAACGCATTGCGAAGCGCATTGGCTACGGTCTTGTTCGACGCTCCAGCTGCCACCTTAACTAACAATTTGTCGTGCGAGTCGCCCACGCCAAAGAGCCGCTTTACAGCACGCGACGAGGTTATCGCAAAGTTTGAAGACTCCTGCTGTGGCATCGTAAATCTGCCACACACCTCCAACTCCTCGCCACTCATAGCGAAGGTTGGCAACACCGAGCCGATGTGTCCACCGCCCAGTGCGTAGACCTCAACATTGCCCATTGTCATCGTATAGAGTCCCAACTCGTATGCTGCTCCATCGCCGAGCAGCAGGCGGTCGAAATCGCCACACACAAATGTAGCACTACCTGCCGAGGTGTACTCTTCGATAGGTACAACCTTGCTGTAGTTCTCGTCTACGCCACGCAGACGCACCACCACCCTATTGTTGCGATAGGAGAGCAACGCCTGTCGCTCCACCACCGCCGACACAGCCTCGACGCCCTCGATGCTCTCTACTGTACGGCACAGAGAGTCGTCCACGCCCTTTTCGGCGACAATCTCCACGTCGGCATCGACAACCTTATACAAATCTTGCACTAACGCCTCGAAACCATTGAACACCGAGAGTAGAATCACCATTGCAGCAACGGGTACCACCACCGCCAACAGACTGACCGTGGCGATGACGTTAATCACCGAGTGCGACTTACGCGCAGTAAGGTACTTTATGGCGAATCTCCACTGCATTGTAGGTGCGATGCAACTATTTCTTCAACAGCGAGTCGATATTCTCGATATACTCCAACGAGTCGTCGATAAAGAACTGCAACTCGGGAATAACCTTCACCTGAAAGCGCATACGGCGACCGAGCGCACCACGAATCTGCTTGTTCTGCTGCTCGATAACGTTGAGCGTAGCCTCCGCCTTATCGAACGGAAAGACGCTGACATATATCTTGGCATAGCCCAAATCTGGCGATACGCGCACCGCCGTAACCGTTATAAGCACTCCTCGCAACGACTCGGCTATATCGCGCTGAAAAATCTCTGCAATATCGCGCTGAATCTGCTTTGCAATCTTCTCTTGACGTGTATTCTCCATAATCTATATTGTTTTCGTTTTTTTATAATGCGTATTTGAACACCTCTTTGTTTTTCGGCAAATTAGGACGCTTCCAATCCCACTCTTTGAAACGCTCCTTGCCTACGCGGAAACCTATCCTCAACGACACGTTGAGATTATCCAACGGCGAACGCAATGGCGTGTAGTAGAATGGATTCTCGCCAGGTTTGGTTATGCAGTCGAGGTTGTTGCCATAGTATTTGTTTCGGTTGCGCAGGATATCCGAATATCCGAAGTCGTACATCGCACGCACGCCAATCTCCACCTGTCCAAATATCAAATCGATGCCGGCACCTCCGCGCAAACCATACGAGAAGCGATTATCGCGCTCGGGGCGGAACTCGTAGTCGCCACTAATTGGCGCATCGACCGAGCCATCGATGTTGATACTATACTTCTCGTCGTTGTGGAACTTCGAGCAGAAGTTGAACGAGAATGTAGGTGCCGCCTCCAGATATATTCGCATATGGTTTTTGAATAGATAGAAGTGGGGCTGCCACACCAACGGTATAACAATCGAATTGAGTGTTCGGGTGTAGTACTTGTAATCCTTCTTATTCTCGTAGAGATATGGATATGGAGCGAACGAGAAACCTCGCTGCATCAAATCAATATCGATACCGACACAGGCAATAAAGCGTGGCAACGAGTAATAACGCCACGAGAAGCCCGCTTGGTAGGTTCCCCAGATAGCCTTCATCTCTTGTGCTGGGTATGGGCGTGCCGTAGCGAAGCCCGTACCACCCGTCAGAGCGAGGGTGTGCTGCGCCGAACTCCTGGCCATAAACGCCAACGAAAACATAAAGGCAATAGTCAATATTTTGATAAATCTCTTCATCGCTTCTCCGTTAATTGAATGTGCTTGTTGCATTTCGGATGCCTCCTGCCATACCGCCAAAGCCCATACCGCCGCCACCTTGGTGTTCGTGCTGGTGCTGATCCTTGCCCTTGCCTTCGGCACTCTTCTTCTGCCACTCCTCGTAGAGTTTCTTCAATCGCGACTCCTCCTTATCGTCGAGCATCTTGACCAGATTCTCCATCGTCATCGGCACGAATACTTTGCTCATATCGATATTTATCTCGAAGTCCCAATTCATCTTCGTCGTGAAGAGATCCTCTCCCCTCTCGTTGAAGTAGGACTCGGCACGCTCGGGTTGTAAACCCTTCAACACATCGCCGGCATCCCACACGCCGTTGCCATTCTTATCCTCGATAATTCGCAATCGAATATCGCCCGGCGAGACATAGTTGAAGCGATACTGTCCGTTCGTTACGCCCTTCTTCTCTTGGATGGTCTTGCCCGAAGCATCGGTCAAAAGCAGTATGTAGTGGCTGTTACCACCACCCTCTATATTCAACGTCACGGTGGCGTACTTCTCGGGGTCGTAGGTCGAAAATGCCATCACCGTAGAGTCGTTCTCGTACCCCATAACGTCGGTAATCGACTTTTTAGGTATGTAGAGCGAGTAGTTGGTCTTCTCCTTCCAATCTGCCACCACGCGCCAACGACACATATTCAGAGTATCGCGCTCGAGGTGCCAATTGATTGGGGTTTTGGCTCCCTTCTCATCCACCACCGATATATCCATTGCAGCCGTATCTAACCTCACAGCCGGAGTACCAAAGGTCATATCGAAACTCTTCTCGGGGTTAATCTCCTTGCCAGCCGAGAACTTCAGCGAGAATGGATTTTTCGCATTCGGATCTTTGTATTCGCGACCTTCAGCCTTTGCCTTCTCCTTCTCTTTCTCTATACGCAGTCGCTCCTTCTCCTGCTCCTTGGTTTCGACCAATTTCCAGGCGAGTTTCAGCGGCTCGCGCGTTTTGGAGAGTTGGCGCAACGAGTCGTGACGGTAGTAGACAATCTTACCCTTAATGGTATCGGGCAACTTCTCCGCCTCGACATTGAACCACAACGCCACAGTATCTCGACCATTGGTCTGTGGGTCTATCAAAATCTTGTCGCTCGGAATATTATCGAATATCAACGAGTCGATACGCGGATAGTCGGCATTGAAGTAGAGCAACGCCTTCTTCTGCTCGGGACGTTGCGCATCAACCAATCGCTGATTCACAAACGCCTTGTCGGTAAACATTCTGAAGTAGAGTTGCGGCTCGGCACTCGGATACATACGCAACGAGTCGAACCATATCGCAAACTCGGGCATCTTGGCAGGGTTGTAAACCGTATCCAGCAGTCCCACCATATCGGTACCCGCCTCGTAGAGTTGGTTATCGTTCTTGTCGCCAATGGCGTAGATGCGATAGTTTACGGGCTTCAGGTTCTGCGCAATGAATATTCCGTTGTTCTGCGCACGAGCAATAACATCGGGTTTACGATTGAAAATCGTGGAGTCGTAGCCCGGAGTCGAAGGCAACGAATCGGCAATATAGAACCAGATGAATGTGCGGCTGACGCTATCCGCCTTGTACGAATCGGCAGTGTAGCCCGAGCACATCATCGAGTCGACCTTGTCGCCCGTCGAAAAGACGTAACGCATAGCGTTAAGAGGGTTGCTCTCGTTGTTGTCGCGAATTGCCGAACCGAGATCTATCGCATAGGTGGTATTCTCCTTCAACGTATCGCGTATGGTGATTACGATACCCTTGCCTCGCGTAGTGAGCAGCGGCAACTTCTTCATCGCAGGCGAAGTGAACATCTCCTTGTTCTGATCCTTAATCTGCACAAACTCGTTGAACTCGATATATATCTTCTTTGCCTTGAAGTTCGTTGCAAAGTTGCCCGGTTCAAGTTTTACGATAACGGGCGGCAGTGTATCCTTCGGACCACCATCCGGCGTCATAATGTTGGCGCAACGCGAAAAGAGCATTCCTCCGAAAAGGAGCAACACCGCCACACGCAAAAATATTTTACAACCTCTTGTCATCTTGTTCGTTAATTGTTAGTTGAGGGCGCTTCGGGTGCAACAACGGTCCACCTATAACCCTCTTTCGACCCCTCAAAATACTCTCCCTCCTTCCACTTGTGGAATATGAGGGTGAGATAGGTATATGGTAAATTCTCTGCCTCGGCCTTACGATAGATGTAGGCGTACATCTGTGCCGAAGGATAGACCACTACAACCAATGCAGGAGCCTTATCCTGAAACAACGACAGATATTGCGGAGAGGTTGTCCCCTCTGCCGTCCACACCTCGCTCTCGCCATCTGGTTCGGAGCGTTTTTCGCCTGTTTCGGTGTGAGTGATGGTTTTCGCCACAGCATCGGCGTACGACGCCACCGTCCAATCCTCCTTTGCGGTGTAGTAGACGTAGGCGAAGCAACCCTCTGCCTCTACCCTATCGCCACCGGAGCTCTCCTCCGACAACACCTTAATTCGCAAAGTGGTGTCGGTGGTAACCTTCTTGAAACACCCCGTAAGAGCGACTACAGCCATCGCTACAACTGCCATATTTCGTAAAAGCCTAACCATAAATCACATCTATCTTTTGTGCCAACTGCACGCGGTTGCACTCGAGCAACTCGCATAGTGGCGTAATCACAAATTCACGCTCCATAATCAGCGGGTGCGGCACCTTCAATCGCTCGGTCGAGATATGCTCCTCGTCGTAGAACAGAATATCCAAATCGAGCGTTCGCGAGCAATATCTCGCCCCACTCTGCTCCTTCTGCTCCGCCTCGCAATCTCGGTTGCGCCCCAGCAGAGCCTCAACCTCCTGCAACGCATCGAGCAACGCCTCCGCCGCCAACTCGGTCGCAACCTCCCAGGCGCAATTCACAAAGAGCATCTCGCTCTCGAAGCCCCACGCCCCGCTCTCATAGTTCTGCGACCTCGCTACTACCTGCATCCCTCGCTCTGCCAGCAGTCGCTCCGCCTCGACAAAGCGCTCGGCAACATTGCCGATATTTCCCCCTGCCAGAACTATCGCTCGGTGCATCACTTTCCGAAGTTTATGTAGCGACTGGTTGCCAGCGCAAAGTAAGAGAATACTATGCGAGGGTCGCCATTCTGTCGCAGACGTCGCAACGCCTCCTCCAGCAATTCAACAATAGGCTCTATATTCTCCGAGCCAATAAATGGCGAAAATTTCGAACAGAAAGCCTCCTCCTCGCCCCACAAATATGTTGCACCTTTAGCACCTGCGTGGGTAACATACGCCTCGCGCAACAATCGAGCGAAGTCCGCCATAAGTCCCAACTGTCGCTCACGCGAGAGCATCGCCACATCATCTGCCCACGCCAACAACTCGAGGTGTTTGTTCGAGTAGCAGTAGCGCATCATCGTGCAGAATAGGTTGAAATTTTCGCTCTTTATCTCATCCTCCTCGCCCGAGAGCATCTGTCGCAACTGCAACAAATCGCCACTCGCCAAACGAGCCATCTCACGCACCTGTGTCTCGTCGGTAATACCCTTAGCACGAATCTCCGACATCAAATCCTCTGCCGAAAGGCGAGGTACGGTGACCTCTTGCGTACGCGAGAGTATCGTGCCGAGAATCTTGTCGGGTTGCTCGGTAACGAGGATAAAGATGGTATCCTCCCACGGCTCCTGCAAAATTTTCAGTATCATATTTGCCGCCCTCTCGTTCATCGTCTCGGGCAACCATATGAGCATAGTCTTGTACTTCGATTCGAAACTCTTGAACGAGAGTTTGCGAATCATCTCCTCCGCCTCACGCACCGCGATAGCACCCTTGAGCGTCTTGCCCAAATCGAGCGAATCGTACCACTGCTGTGGCGAGAAGTAACCACCCGTACGCTCCCACAACGCTCGGAATTCATCTATGAAGTCGTTTGCAACCAAACCATTCGTTGGCTTCTTGCCCTGTTTGTTGACCGGAAAGACCAGGTGCAAATCGGGGTGTGCCAACTTCTCTATCTGGCGGCACGACGGACACTCGCCACACGAGTCGCCGTTGTGTCGGTTGGTGCAGTGCAGATACTGCGTATATGCCAAAGCCAAAGCGAGCGTTCCCGACCCCGCACTGCCCACAAATAGTTGTGCGTGGCTGATACGACCGCCGTCAATACCGGCAGCAAGTCGTCTTTTCAACTCGGTGTGTCCCTTAACATCGCAAAATTTCATCGCTTACCCCTCCTTAAAAAATGTTTCATCATCGCCACCACATCAATCTTCTCGCGTCGCACTGCATAGCACAGATAGAGAACGATTAAGAGGGTGGATATAGTGTAGCGCAACACCACATTTGTCAGTGGCAACCACTCCACAAAGAAGAACATTACCAACGCCAACACTACATACTCCGCCATACGTCCAAATTGGTATGGCGTAGGATAGAACAGCCTATTCAGCACTATGCTCACAACCACCATCACAACCTCTGCGGCAAAGCGGCTCCACGCTGCACCATAGTAGCCCATCTGCGGTATGAGCAACACTCCAAAGCCCACCGAGCCAACCAATCCGGCGAGGGTTATGCAGAGCGCATATTTGGTCTTCTCCTCCCTCTTGTACCAGAACGAGAGATTGAGCCAAACGCCACTCAGAATATTGGCACCCAGCACAACCGGCAAAATGTGTATTCCCTGGCGAAAATCGCTACCAACCAACAGCGCAAAGATGTCGCGATAGAAGGCTATGCCGAGGAATATGAGCATCGACACCATAACAAAGTACTTCAGTGCCGCTGCGTTCATCTCCTTGAACTCCGACTTGCTGTAGTTCGCCAAAAAGAAAGGCTCTGCAGCCAGGCGGTACATCTGCGTAAAGAGCGTCATCACAACGGCAATTTTGGTGATTGCGCCGTAGATGCCGAGTTGCGCCATTGCAGCCTCGGGAACCAGATATTTTATGAGTTGTCTGTCGATAAATTCGTTTGCCGTACCTGCAATACCCGACAGGAGCAACGGCAACGAGTAGCCCAGAATTGCCAGCAGCAACGCGCCATTCATTCGCAACGACACTCGGCCCGAAGCCACCAACACCGCAACAAAGGTTATGGCACTTGCAGCGAGGTTGGCAACAAATGCCCAACCCACACCAAACTCCGAGTCGAACAAACCGAAAGCCCAGAACGCCACAGCAAAGCCGACCTGTAGAACTATGTTGGCGAGTTTCAGCAGCACATAAGTCAACGACTTGCCCTGCTCGCGTAGCCGCACAAACGGTATGCACGCCATAACATCCATCATCACAATGGCTGCAACCGTGACCACATAGAGAGGATGTGCCACATAGTCGGCACCCATCAACGCCGACACATCGCAACGGAACAGCGTTACAATGGCAAAGAAAAGCAACGCCGCCAGCGAAGTTATACCCCACGTGGTAGCAAAGAGTGTACGTTTGCTCTTCTCGACATCGCCACCCTGCTGTTCTGCTCTCGTAGCAAAGCGGAAGTAGCTCGACTCCATACCCATATTCAACAGCACCAGCGCAAACGGAATCAGGGCGTAGACGTCGGTTATGACGCCATACGACTCCACTCCGAATATGCGGGTATAGAATGGCGTCAGCAGATAGCTCAGCATTCTGCCGAGGATGGTGCTGATACCATAAATTGCCGTCTGTTTTGCGAGTTTTTCGAGCATATATCACACGCATATGTGCGTATGCGCACACATACCAAGTTGCAAAGATAAGAAAAACTTTTAGTTTTTGGGGAATAATTGGCAAAATTTAAGGGTGGAAAGAAATTTTCACTATCTTTGTAGAAAATAAAACATATAAAAACTTTTGTGTATGAGAAAAATAGTACTTTGTTGCTTTGCAACAATCGTCGCATTTTCGGCGGTAGCACAGCCGAAACTCACCCCGAAGAATATCGACAAAATAGTTAAGGAGTTGACCCTCGAGGAGAAGGCTCACCTCGTAATCGGTGGTCGACACCTCGAGCAAAATAAGGATATGGCAGGTGAGGTCGGCTATACGGGTCGCATCATCCCTGGCGCAGCAGGTGTCACCTACCCTGTCCCACGCCTTGGCATTCCCGCTATCGTAGTGGCAGACGGCCCTGCCGGATTGCGCATCTTACCTAAGCGTGAAGGCGATTCGCAAACCTACTACTGCACAGGCTTTCCTGTGGGCATTCACCTCGCTTCGACTTGGAACGAAGAGATTATCTACAACGTAGGCTCTGCCATTGGCGAGGAGGTCAAAGAGTATGGTGTTGATGTGCTGCTCGCACCGGGCGTAAATATTATGCGAAATCCACTCTGTGGTCGCAACTTCGAGTACTACTCGGAGGATCCTCTTTTGGCTGGTAAAACTGCCGCTGCAATGATTAACGGAGTGGAGAGCCACGGCGTTGGTACATCGCTCAAACACTTTGCTGTTAATAATCAGGAAATCAACCGCTTGGCTAACGATTCGCGATTGTCGATGCGCGCTTTACGAGAGATTTATTTGCGCAATTTCGAGATTGCTGTCAAGGAGTCGCAACCGTGGACAATTATGACCTCGTACAACTACATCAATGGTCGTCACGCATCGGAGGATCCGGGACTTCTTGAGACCATTTTGCGCGACGAATGGGGCTTCGAAGGTTTAGTTATGACCGATTGGAACGGAGGTTACGATGTGGATAAGCAGATTGCCGCAGGCAACGATCTTATGATGCCGGGAAAGATGTTCCAGTATGAGAGGCTTGTAAAGGCTGTAAAGGAGGGAAAAGTTGCCGAAAGCGACCTCGATATTTGCGTAAAACGAGTTCTCGAATTGGTGGTTCGCACACCTCGTTTCCAGGGTTACAAATTCTCGAATAAGCCCGATATGGAGGCGCACGCGAAACTCACTCGCGAGGTTGCTTCGGAGGGTTTTGTGTTGTTGAAAAACGATAATATGTCGCTTCCGCTCAAGGATAAAAAGGTGGCACTTTTCGGCTCAACATCATACAATTTTATAGCCGGCGGTAAGGGCTCGGGCGATGTAAACCGCCCTTACGTTGTAGATTTGCGAGAAGGTTTGATTAACAATGGCTTCGAGTTGAACAAGGAGTTGGACGCAACTTATGCCAAACATATTGCAGCCGAAAAGAAGCGTCTTGCACCACAAAAGGCGTTACGCAAGTGGTATGTGTACGACCTGCGCCCTAACGAGCTGCAGCGTCCACACGACGATATTATCAAGGCGGCTCAGTCCGACGCAGAGGTGGCGATTGTAACTATCGGTCGCAACTCGGCAGAGGCATTCGACCGCTTTGTCGAGCGCGACTTTATGCTCTGTCCCGACGAAGAGGCGTTGCTCACAGCCGTAAGCCGTGAGTTCCATAAGGTAGGCAAAAAGGTTGTCGTAATTTTGAACATCTGCTCGCCTATGGAGATTGCATCGTGGCGTGATAAGGCGGATGCGATTCTTGTTTGTTGGATGCCTGGACAGGAGGGCGGCAATTCGGTTGCAGATGTGTTGCTCGGCAAGGTGTCGCCAAGCGGAAAACTCCCTACGACATTTCCTATCAGTTATGACGATGTTCGCTCAGCAAAGAATTTCCCACGTAACGTGCCAGAAAATGGTCTAAACCAGTCGCGTTTCAACATCTCGGAGGTTGGCAAAATATACGACGTAAAGAACATTGACTACACCAACTACGAGGAGGATATTTATGTGGGCTATCGTGACTATGTAACACGAAAAATAGAGGTAGCATATCCTTTTGGATATGGTTTGACCTACTCGCAGTTCGAAATGAGCAATATGCAGGTCGAGGAGATGAAGGAGGGCTACAAGGTTTCGTGCGAGGTTAAGAACATTGGCTCGTTCCCTGCTAAGCAGGTTGTGCAGCTCTACTCTTCGGAGCTTAAGCCAGAGGTAGACCGCCCGGCTATTGAGTTGCGCGGCTTCAAGAAAACCCCGCTCTTACAGGCCGGCGAAAAGTGCAAAATCGAGATAGTCATTAAGAAGGATGATTTGATGACCTACAACGAAAAAGCGAATGCGTGGAAACTCACCAAGGGTGATTACGACCTCTCGTTAGGCTTCGATTCGCAGACCTTGCCATTGAAGCATAAGGTAACCATTGCGAAGGAGAAGTTAATTCCGGTTTCGACACTTATGAAGCCTGTCTCGAGCGAGATTTTCATCAAGTAGATGTAGCATCAAAACAGCAAAAGGTTGTTGGGGCAAATGCTCTGACAACCTTTTTTATTCTGAAAATCAAACAATTTTGCATTTTGCATTTTGCATTTTGCATTTTAATTTTTACCTTTGCAGTCCGTATCGCACGCACATACGCGAGCGCATACGCTTAATTCACTAATTATTAACTTTTTAACGAGCGATTGTATCGCAAATTTTTATTGTATGGAAAGTACAAAAGTAGCAGTCGAGAATTTCGATTGGGCAGCGTTTGAGAACGAGTTGGGTATTTACGATCAGCCAAAGGAGCAGATTGAGGCTCTCTATGGTCAGTCGATGTCTAACATCGCAGTAGGCGAGACAGTTGAGGGTACCGTAACCGAGATTAACAAGCGCGAGGTAATCGTAAACATCGGCTACAAGAGCGAGGGTGTTATTGCAGCAACCGAGTTCCGTTATGATGCAGACCTCAAAGTTGGCGACAAGGTAGAGGTTTATGTTGAGTGGGTTGAGGATAAGGGCGGTCAGCTCATTCTCTCGCACAAGAAGGCTCGTCAGCTCAAATCGTGGGATCGTGTTAACGAGGCGTTGGAGAACGACGAGATCATTAAGGGTTATGTTAAGTGCCGCACTAAGGGCGGTATGATTGTCGATGTATTCGGCATCGAGGCATTCTTGCCAGGCTCGCAGATTGACGTTAAGCCTATCCGCGACTACGATGTATACGTTGACAAGACAATGGAGTTCAAGGTTGTTAAGATCAATCAGGAGTACCGCAATGTTGTCGTTTCGCACAAGGCTCTCATCGAGGCTGAGTTGGAGGCACAGAAGCAGGTTATTATGTCGAAGTTGGAGAAGGGTCAGATTTTGGAGGGTGTTGTTAAGAACATCACCGCTTATGGCGCATTCCTCGACCTCGGTGGCGTTGATGGTCTTATCCACATCACAGATCTCTCGTGGGGTCGCGTAAACAACCCAGAGGAGATTGTTTCGCTCGATCAGAAGTTGCAGGTTGTTATCATCGACTTCGACGAGACCAAGAAGCGTATCGCTCTCGGTTTGAAGCAGCTCACTCCACATCCATGGGAGTCGCTCGACGAGAACTTGAAGGTTGGCGACACCGTTAAGGGTAAGATCGTTGTTGTTGCTGACTACGGCGCATTCGTTGAGATCGCTCCAGGTATCGAGGGCTTGATTCACGTTTCGGAGATGTCGTGGAGCCAGCACTTGCGTTCGGCTCAGGACTTCATGAAGGTTGGCGACGAGGTTGAGGCTGTAGTTTTGACTCTCGACCGCGAGGAGCGCAAGATGTCACTCGGCATCAAGCAGCTTTCGGCTGATCCATGGGAGAATATCGAGCAGAAGTACCCTGTAGGCACAAAGTGCACTGCAAAGGTTCGCAACTTCACCAACTTTGGTGTATTTGTTGAGATCGAGGAGGGTATCGACGGTTTGATTCACATTTCGGACCTCTCGTGGACCAAGAAGGTTAAGCACCCAGGTGAGTTCACTCAGGTAGGTGCTACTATCGAGGTTGTAGTTCTCGAGAGCGACAAGGAGAATCGTCGTTTGAGCCTTGGTCACAAGCAGTTGGAGGAGAACCCTTGGAACGAGTTCGAGCAGCAGTACACTGTTGATTCGGTTCACACAGGTACCGTTGTTGAGTTGACCGAGAAGGGCGCAATCGTATCGCTCGGCGAGAACATCGAGGGCTTCGCACCAGTTCGTCAGTTGGTTAAGGAGGATGGCTCGACTATCAAAAAGGGCGAGACTGCAGAGTTCAAGGTAATCGAGTTCTCGAAGGCAACCAAGCGCGTTACTTTGTCGCACACTCGCATTTTCGAGGAGGCAAAGCGTGCTGAGGCAGCAGCAGAGAAGGCAGAGCGTAAGGCAGCAGCCGAGGCTACTAAGTCTTCGGTTAAGAAGATTCAGCAGTCGGTTGAGAAGACCACTTTGGGCGACATCGCTGGTCTTGCTGAGTTGAAGGCACAGTTGGAGAAGAAATAATCCAATAGCCTATATGCAAAGTGGGTATCGTTTCCGATACCCACTTTTTTTGTCTTCGTATGACGCAACCTCACATTGCGTATATTGCCTACCCTATTTCACCGCCTCGCTCAATCGCGCCACGATATTTGCGCGTATCGCCTGCTCGGTCGAGAGTATCATACTCTTAATCGCTTTGGCTGTAGATTTGCCGTGACCAATAATCACAGGGGCATTAACACCCAACACCGACGTGCCGCCGATATTCTCGTAATTCATACCCTCGAGAAAAGCATTCGTGGTGCCAAGTGCTGCATTTGCAGCGTATAATCCCTCCGAAAGTTTGAGTATCGTGTTGCCAACAAAGCCATCACACACAACAACGTCGGTAACTTTCGAGGTGAATATGTGCGAAGCCTCGACATTTCCTACAAAGTTGTAGCGCCCTGTCTCGCAACCCACCTGCATAAGCTCGTACGCCTCCTTCGCCTGCAGGTTTCCTTTGGTCGCCTCCGTGCCTATATTGAGCAACGCCACCCGAGGTGATTTAACGCCCAATACCGACTCGGCATAGATGGAACCTATAAGAGCATACTGCTCCAACACATCGGGACGACAATCGACATTTAAGCCCACATCCAACAGCACTACTGGCGCGCCCGTAATAGTTGGCACAATGGCAGAAATCGAGGGACGAATAACGCCGTCAATAACCTTAACCACCTGTGTCGAACCAACCATTATTGCTCCCGTAGAGCCAGCACTTGCAAAACCATCAATCTTGCCATCAGCGAGGTGCTGAAAGCCAACCACAATGCTCGAATCGCGCTTCTGCTGGAATGCTCGCACTGGGTGTACACCCATCTCGATAACCTCCGACGTGGCAACAATCTCGAACTTCTCCTCGGCGCATCCCACCTCGGCAAGCAATGTGCGAATAGCCTCGGCATCGCCATAAAGCACAATGCGCGACTCCTCGCTGATGGCATCGAGAGCCATCACCGCACCCTTCACCACAACCTCGGGGGCGAAGTCGCCACCCATAGCGTCCAATCCGATTCTAATCATACTCATCAATGGTTGTTATAACAAAAAGCCTGCTACCTTAACGGCAAGCAGGCTACTTTTATTGTCAAGAAATCGCTTTATTCAATTTCTTTATGCCTCTACGTTCTTCTCGATAGCCAACTTGCCACGGTAAAAACCGCACTCTGGGCATACGCGGTGGTAGAGAACTGCCGAACCACAGTTCGAGCAAGTAACAACTGTTGGAACAACAGCCTTGTAGTGAGTTCTACGCTTGTCTCGACGAGTTGACGAGACTTTGTGTTTTGGATGTGCCATAACTGTACTCTATTTTTTAAGTTTTACTTTATTTTATTTTTTCTATATCAAATCTACTCTTCGATATCCTCTGCCGAAGTAAAGCGCGCCATCATCTCGGGGTTGCAACCGCCCTCCTCGTGTACTCGACGGTAAGGCAACGACACCACGATGCTCTCGTAGATATACTGCTTGAGCGAGAGTTGATCGCCCTTAGCCATCCACATCACATCGCCATCGTAGTCGTGCTGCAAATCCGAAAAACGAACCGTGAGCAAACCCGAAAACTCAACCGGAACATTGCAATCCTCTAAGCATCGGTCACACTCAACAACTACGCTACCCGAAATCACGACATTTACGTCGAGCTTCGCGTCGGAGCAGTTTATGCAGGCGTGAACTTTGCAGTTACCACCCTTAATTTCGTTCGACTCCATCTCGCCAAATAGCGCATCATCCACCTCGAAATCAAAGGTGTGCAGACCATGCGGCAACGACATATAGTCGATAGAAAACTTGTTACCAACTCCCATATTAGCGTAATTAGCGTGCAAATGTACTACAAAATTGCAAATTGTGCAAAGTTTTCTCGCGAAAGTTGCTATATTTGCAATAAATAAGTTCCAAAAGAGGAGAAAAGAGGGATAAGATATAGAATATGAGCAGATTTAAGGTATCCGTATCGAGCGATTTCGAGCAGTTGTGGCGATACAACATAGTGTTAGTTTGCGAGTTATGCTCCGCCAAAGATGAGCGCATCGACTACACCACAAAGGAGAGTTGGGTGGCGTCAGTAGGGAGCAATCTCGAGGCTGCTCCGAGCGATTATTCGGCTGATAGAAGGCTCTCTATAGCCACCGCCGAAGGCGAATATATCAACGTTCTGATCTATGTTCTTCCTCATACCCTGCCTACGACAAACGACATCATAAAGACCAAGCCTTTCTCGCTTATTGTGACCATCGCAAAGGATGACAACGACGTTATCGTAAACCGGGTTTTCAGCATAAATCAATGGTCGGGCGACAATATCGCGCTCAATAAGGTAGGTTTGAACAAATAATTATCAGGCTATTATGAAACAGAACTGGAAGCCTTGCGCAATAGTAAACCCAGTGCCTGCGGTGCTTGTAAGTTGTGGCGATGCACCCGAGAACTACAATATGTTGACAGTTGCGTGGACAGGTACCATATGCTCCGAGCCGGCGATGGCGTACGTTTCGATTCGCCCTGAACGTCACTCCTACGAGATAATAAAGCGTACTGGCGAATTTGTCATAAACCTCACCACCAAAGCGTTGGCCGAAGCGACAGATTGGTGTGGCGTGCGCTCGGGTCGCAACTTCGATAAGTTCAAAGAGTGTGGTCTTACAGCAGAAAAATCGGCCGTTGTCGCAGCCCCTTCGGTTGCCGAGTCGCCTATATCGATTGAGTGCCGTGTAAAGCAGATTATTCCGCTTGGCTCGCACGATATGTTTATTGGCGAGGTTGTAAACGTGGCGGTCGACGAGCAGTACCTCGATGCCGAGACGGGCAAACTCGATGTCGAGAAGATGCACCTTTTGACCTACGCACACGGAGGTTATTACACCCTGAGCGAGAAGATTGGCACATTCGGCTGGACAGTCAAAGGCTCCACACTGCGCAAAGAGTTGAAACGAGGAAAGCAAAAGGCGAAGCGATGAAGAGGTTGGCTGTATTCGACTTGGATGGCACGCTACTCAACACTATTGGCGACTTGGCAGAGGCGTGCAACTATATGCTGTCGTTGCGCGGACTCGGCTCGCATACACGCGAGGAGTATGCCCGAATGGTCGGCAACGGCATATTAAATCTTGTCAAGCGAGCACTTCCCGAGGAGTTGCGTACGGAGGAGTATTCGGAGGCTGCACGACGCGATTTCGTTGCCTACTACACCGAACATATTGACCACTACACCCACGCTTATGATGGCATTCGCGAGGTGCTGCACACCCTGCAGGACGAGGGGTGGACTTTGGCTGTGGCGTCGAACAAATTCGACGAGGGAACGCAGAAATTGGTTCGTAGCATCTTTCCCGAAATAGCTTTCAAAGCGGTTTATGGCAATAAGGAGGGCTTTCCGCTCAAACCTGATGCGGCTCTGCTCGACCTAATTATGAAGGAGTGTTCCGCCACCGCCGCAACGACCTGGATGATAGGCGATTCAGGCGTAGATATTCAGACGGCCAAGAATGCGGGTGTACGCTCCATCGGCTGCACGTGGGGCTTCCGCCCTCGCATCGAGTTGGAGCAGTTTGGAGCAGATATTATCGTCGATACTCCCTCGGAGATATTGCAGATTTTGAGGTAGAAATCACCCATACAATAAAAGAGATGCCGAGTATCGTTTTTGATACTCGGCTTTTTAATGTGGTAGATTTAATTACAAAATTTAATTAGGCTGTGTAATTCTCCACACTGTTTGCCACTCACAAAAGTCAGGATTTTCGTCTGCATTGTAGTAATCGTCGGCGACCTTGACATCGATAGTATACTCCTTTGTTCGACTTGTATCGTTAGGCGCAAATTCAACCCAAATGCAAGGCGCATCAAACATATTACCAGACTCCTTGCCCGCAACACCATCCTCGACAACTCGGTAGCGATAATACTTAAACATCATACCAGGTTGGAAGCGAGTACTATAATCCATTTCATAGTCAACAACCTTAAACTCAAAAAGTCCACCCTCGCTAGGTATTGTCATTGTAGAAACTTCAGAGGGTATTGTATCGTAATAGTGAGTTTCGCACGATGTCGAGAATGCGACTATCACAATCATCAACATAGTATTCAGAAAGCGTTTCATAGTAGGGAGAATTTATAGTTTCTTCACACGAAGATAGTAATTTAAACTATATTATCAAATGAAATTTGTCGAAATCAACTACTTACGATTCCTGCTTGGTATCGAAAACGATACCCTGCTTTTTTTGTGAGAGATTAGGGAGATTAAGGAGATTAGGGATATTAAGGAGGCTCCCTAAATTCCCTATATTCCCTAAAAGGATAAGTACGCTTAACTTGCCGAGGATTGCTTCGCAATCTTATCTCGGTTTCGGGCGGTGGCGGTTCGGCAGAGTGTACAAGCTCCCTCTGCTCTCACCTGCTGCGCCCGTCCTCTGTTACACAGAGCAGTTAAGCCCACCCGCACCAAGTGGTCTTGCTATTTTTCATTGGAAAATAGCAGTTGCCTCTTCAAGCTAGTTGATATATCCGACTTGGCTTGATAACTTAGTGCGTTACCTGATACAAACAAAAAAGCCAAGTCGGATATACCAACTTGGCTTGAAGAGGCGGCTACCTACTCTCCCACGGGAAAACCGCAGTACCATCGGCGCGAGTGAGCTTAACTTCTCTGTTCGGAATGGGAAGAGGTGGAACCTCACCGCTATAACCACCTAAATCGTATTTAGGTCTTTGTAATCT
>JAZOMA010000003.1:0-73557 GCA_045653565.1 Alistipes sp. | reverse complement strand
CTCAACTGCCTCGCCTTCGCCCTCCTCGACTGTTACAGCAGCCGAAGCAGGATAAACAACGCAGAGAGGTGCTGTAACACCCTCGCTGAACTTAAATACAGCGTTGGCAGCGTTTTCGGCGATGATTACCTCGTTCGAAACCACGCCATTTACCGAAATAGCGTCGCCCTCGCTCCAATAGAGAGGGTACTGATCCTCAACCTTTGCGCCGAGGTGAGTTCTGCTCGCCTCCAACGAAAGCTCGATCTCCGAAACCTTCTCTCCGCCCTGGATTTGTACTCCAAGGTCCTCAGTTGTGTCTGTTACGCAAGAGAAGGCCAAAAATCCCCCCCCCACAACTGTAATGAAAATTTTTGCAAAATTTTTCATCGTTTTTTGGTTTTTTGGTTAAAGTTAAAAATGTGAAATGTGTTAAATATTGTTGTTGAATATACGTATGTATCCACGCGCAAATTCGAATCAAAGATAGTGATTATTTTTTAAATATAGGTAGATTGTGATTTTTTTTGAAAAAATGTTGCTATGTGATTGATTTATCGGGAAAATTTATAACTTTGTACCCTTAAAGGTTTTATAGCGAAAGATTTATGTCGGATTATAAGCTGAAAATAGGCATCACACAGGGCGATACCAACGGCATCGGTTGGGAGGTGATAATCAAAGCGTTATCGCATCCGCAGATGGTCGAATTGTTTATCCCTGTGGTCTATGGTGCAAAACATATAGCAGAGTTCTACGCCAAAGGTTTAGAGGGTGTTGAGCCACTCCATTTCAATATTTGCAACTCGGCAGCCGAGGCTCGTCGTGGCAAGATAAATTTGGTGGAGTGTGGTGCGAAAGATACCCGCATTGATGCAGGTCGTGCAACCGAGGAGTCAGCAAAGCAGGCGTTGGACGCGCTCGAAAAGGCGAGTGCCGATCTCGTGGCGGGCAACTTGGTTGCTGTGGTAACTGCCCCAATCAATAAGGAGTCGATGCAAAAGGTAGGCTTCGGCTTTACGGGCCATACCGAGTATTTCGCATCGAAGGCGGAGGGTGTGCCAATGATGATTATGTGCAGCGAGACTCTGCGCGTGGCGTTGCAGACGGTGCATATCCCGGTGGATAAGGTGGCGGAGTCGCTTACGGCGGAGGGTATCACCTCGTCGTTGGTAGCGTTGCGACAGACGTTGAAGCAAGATTTTGGCGTTGTCGAACCTCGCATTGCGGTGTTGTCGCTCAACCCTCACGCTGGTGACGGCGGTCTGCTCGGCTCGGAGGAGGAGGCTATTATCCGCCCGGCAATTATTGAGGCTACGAATCAGGGTGTTTTGGCATTTGGTCCATTGGCTGCGGATGGTTTGTTCGCAAGCGGTGGCTACAAAAAATATGATGCCATACTTGCGATGTATCACGACCAAGGACTCACTCCATTCAAGGCGTTGTCGCCCGATGGCGTGAACTTTACGGCAGGTTTGAACATCGTTCGCACCTCGCCAGACCACGGCACAGCATTCGATATTGCAGGCAAAGATTTGGCAGATGCACAATCTATGCGTAGCGCAATATACGAGGCTATGGATATCGTGAACCGTCGTCGCGACTATAGTTATTGGAGCCGCAACCCACTCGAACATTTCGAACGCGAGAAGGGACGCGATGTCTCGATGAAGGATCTGCAAGCAGCAGAAGAGAACTAAATTCGTTCTGATTGGCTCTTTTTGCACGAGTGCTTCGGACGCCAAAATCCTCACATAGACTTACTATGCTGCGGTTTTGTCGCCTTGCATCGCACAAAAATAGCTCATCACCTCCGAATTTGAATAAATGGAGGAGGAACATTTTGAATTTTGCATTCTGCATTCTGCATTTTGCATTTTGAATTTTAACCGCGCAACTGAGCAGTAATCCGTCTCGTGATTGTGGAGCTGCGAAGGCGCAAAACATAAACAATTAAAAACTTATAAAAGCAGTATGATTAAAGTTTCGTTTCCCGATGGCTCGATGCGTGAGTTCGAGCAGCGGGTAACAGCCTACCAAGTAGCAGAGAGTATCAGCCCTCGTCTCGCTGCGGACTGTCTTGCGGCTTCGGTAGATGGTGCGACTGTAGATATGTCGCACGCATTGGTGCAAGATTGTGCCATCAAATTCTTTAAGTGGGACGACGCCGAGGGTAAGCACGCATTTTGGCACACTTCGTCGCACCTCTTGGCAGAGGCGTTGCAGGCGTTGTATCCTGGCATTAAGTTCGGTATCGGTCCGGCTATCGAGCAGGGCTTCTACTACGATGTAGATTCGCCAACTCCAATTTTGGAGAGCGACCTCGCAAAGATTGAGGCTAAGATGACCGAGTTGGCTCGTCAGAAGGAGGAACTCGTTCGCACCGAGGTGTCGAAGGCCGAGGCTCTCAAGACCTTCACCGAGAAGGGCGATGAGTACAAGTGCGAGTTGATTTCCGATTTGGAGGATGGTACAATTTCGTTCTACACAAATGGTTCATTCACAGACCTTTGTCGTGGTCCACATATTCCGAATACTTCGCACATCAAAGCGATAAAGTTGACCGCCGTAGCAGGTGCTTACTGGCGTGGCGACGAGCATAACAAGATGCTTACACGTATCTATGGTATCTCATTCCCAAAGAAGTCGATGCTCGACGACTATCTCGCAATGCTCGAGGAGGCAAAGAAGCGCGACCATCGTAAGTTGGGCAAGGAGTTGGAGTTGTTCACCTTCTCGCAGCGCGTAGGTCAGGGTTTGCCACTCTGGTTGCCAAAGGGTGCCGAGTTGCGCGACCGTTTGGAGCGTTTCCTTCGTAAGATTCAGAAGCAGTATGGCTATCAGCCGGTTATCACACCACCGATTGGCAACAAAGATTTGTATGTTACCTCGGGACACTATGCAAAATATGGTAAGGACTCGTTCCAACCAATTCATACACCAATCGAAGGCGAGGAGTATCTGCTCAAGCCGATGAACTGCCCTCACCACTGCGAGATTTATCGTAGCAAGCCACACTCGTACAAGGACCTTCCTGTTCGTTTGGCGGAGTTCGGTACGGTTTGCCGCTACGAGCAGTCGGGCGAGTTGCACGGATTGACTCGTGTGCGTGCCTTCACGCAGGATGATGCCCACCTCTTCGTACGCCCTGATCAGTTGTTGGAGGAGTTCGAGAAGGTTATGGATATCGTTCTCTACATCTTTAAGACTTTGAAGTTCGAGAACTATACCGCACAGATTTCGTTGCGCGACCCAAACAACAAGACCAAGTATATCGGCTCGGACGAGAACTGGGAGAAGGCAGAGGCTGCGATTATTCAGGCCTGCAAGGATAAGGGTATGAACGCTGTAGTTGAGTATGGCGAGGCTGCATTCTATGGCCCGAAACTCGACTTTATGGTTAAGGATGCTCTCGGTCGCAGTTGGCAGTTGGGTACTATTCAGGTTGACTACAACCTTCCGGAGCGTTTCGATTTGACCTACAAGGGTGCCGACGACAAGTTGCACCGCCCAATTATGATTCACCGTGCGCCATTTGGCTCTATGGAGCGATTTGTGGCAGTATTGTTGGAGCATACTGCGGGCAAGTTCCCATTGTGGTTGGCTCCGGATCAGGCTGTTGTACTCCCTATTTCCGAGAAGTATAACGACTATGCTGAGGAGGTTGTTGCCTATTTGAACGAGCGCGATGTTCGTGCGCAGATTGACGATCGCAACGAGAAGATTGGTCGTAAAATTCGCGACAACGAGCTCAAGCGTATCCCTTATCTACTTATCGTGGGTGAGAAGGAGGCAGCCGAGCGCACAGTGTCGGTTCGCGCACAGGGCGATGGCGACAAGGGCTCGATGACTCTCGAGGAGTACGCTAACTATATGAACGACCTCGTAGCAAAGGAGATTGAAGCAATATAATTGCTAAATTAAAAATTATAAATTTAAAATTAAAAAAAAAGCTAATGGCTAATGGCCAATGGCTAATGGTTAAAAAAGAATGGCAGGATTTAAACCGTTTACGCCACGCCCGACAACTCCACGTCCGGGCAATGCTCCTCGCGGACGCCGTCCGGAGAAGGAGAACCCACATCGTATTAATGACGATATTACCGCCGACACCGTTCGTATTGTGGGCGACAATGTCGAGCCAAACCTCGTAGTGCCAATCGCGAAGGCTCTGCAACTCGCCGACGAGATGGAGTTGGATCTCGTGGAGATTTCGCCTAACGCTCAACCTCCGGTATGTCGTATTGTCGACTACCAGAAGTTTCTCTATCAGCAGAAGAAAAAGCAGAAGGAGATTAAGGCGAAGCAGACCAAGATTGTTGTTAAGGAGATTCGTTTTGGCCCGCAGACCGACGATCACGACTTCAACTTCAAACTCCGTCACGCCGAGAACTTCATCAAGGAGGGCGCGAAGGTTAAGGCATATGTATTCTTCCGTGGCCGAAGCATCGTCTTCAAGGAACAGGGCGAGATACTTCTTCTCCGCTTTGCCACTGCATTGGAGGATATCGCCAAAGTTGAGGTTATGCCGCAGTTGGAGGGTAAGAAGATGAATATGATTCTGGCCCCAAAACCAAAGAAAAATTAATTTTAAGCAGCAATAGCTGCGTTGCACTTCGATAAATCGCTCCTCACATACGCTAAGTATGCTGCGGGGCGATTTTCTTGTGCGCCTTGCTCTTATCTGCTTAAAAGTTAATTTTTGTCGTGTAAATTAAGCCCCCTTTACAGAAAGGGGGGGGTGGGGGATAGGTAACACACTCATACTAATTGTTAAATTAGTATGCTGCGGACTCGCTTTCTTGTATGCCTATAAATCGTCTAATTAAATTTGTTCTTTTGGTTGCAGAAAAGACTCTTTTAGTGTTAGGGAGTTTAAGGAGTATAGAGAATTTAATGAATTTAGGGGTCGTCTCTAATTTCCCTAAGCTCTCTAAACTCCCTATAAAAAGCCAATGGCTAATGGCTAATGGCTTGTGTATAGCTCTCCCTGCCAAGCGTTGCGTTCGATAAGGCGTTTTTCGAGCATATTCCAGAGGGTTTCGTTGCGGACCAAACCCCAATTTCTGCCGTAGTGATAGCGCGGAGGTGCCTCCGATGCAAATCGTTCAACCACGATGTCGGGGCGCAGACGACGCAAAATCTCAACAAAGAGGTCGAGATATTCGTCCAACTCCCAAAAGCGAAAACGCTCGGGATGCTCGTCATATTCGCGCTCCATTGCCGTGCCTTTGAACACCTGCAACTGATGGAACTTAATGGTTGTAAGTGGCAGAGCGTTAATGCGTTGCACCTGCTCCAATATCATCTCGTCACTCTCGCCCGGAAGCCCTAAAACAAAGTGCGCTCCGACTGCCAAACCTCGCTCGGCGGTCATTCGTACGGCGCGCTCGGCACACTCGAAATCGTGTCCTCGATTTATCGAAAGTAGGGTGGAGTCGTAGGTAGACTCTATGCCATATTCGATGGTTACATAGTGGCTCTTTGCAAGTTCGGCAAAGTAGTCCAAAATCTCCTCCGAAACGCAGTCGGGACGGGTGCCCACAACCACACCTACAACCTCGGGGTGTGAGAGTGCCTCGGCGTATCGCTCACGTAATACTTCGAGTGGTGCGTATGTGTTTGAAAACGACTGAAAATAAGCGAGATAGCGCGATGCTGTGCGGTAACGACGGCGATGAAATTCGATGCCCTCCTCAATCTGTTGAGTGATGCTTTTTGAGGGCTGACAATAGGAGGGTGTGAACGCCTCGTTGTTGCAGAAGGTGCAACCTCCGAAACTCACTTTTCCGTCACGATTCGGGCAGGTGAAACCTGCATTTATCGCCACCTTCTGCACACGCTCGCCAAAGCGTCGGCGGAAGTATGCAGAATATGAGTTGTATCGTCTATCGTCGCCCCAAGAGTAAGCCATTTCCCAAAATTTTCTGCAAAAATAGTATTTTTATACTATTTCGTTCGGTTTTTGCGCGGAAATTGTTTATATTTGCGAAACAATCAAAACCTACCACTATGGAAAAGAGTTTGAATTTGAACTATATCAAAGCGGAGCATATCGATGATTTGCCGTTGGCGGATCAGGAACTTATTGCCGAGGCACAAAAGGCGACAGAGTTGGCTTATGCTAAATATTCGGGCTTTAAGGTTGGTGCGGCGGTACGCCTGCGTAGCGGAAAGGTTCTGCGCGCAGCAAACTCCGAGAGTGAAGTTTTCCCTTCGGGTTTGTGTGCCGAGCGTTCGTTGTTGTACTATGTCGAGGCCAACCACGCCGACGATCCTGTCGAGGCTTTGTCTATAGCGTCGAACCCCTCGGAGCGAGAGTGCTATCCTTGTGGTAGTTGCCGTCAGGTGATTCTGGACGTAGAGCGCAGACAAGGCTCGCCGATACGTGTCATAATGAGTGGCAACGGCTCGGCGTCGATTGTCGAAAGCGCAACGCTGCTCTTACCTTTCACTTTTCAACTTTAAAATTTTTTACTGAAGAAACCTCCAACTATGTTTAACCCAAATGATATTTTGTACGAGGACAACCACCTGCTCGTTGTGAATAAGCGAGTTGGCGATTTGGTGCAACCCGACAAGACGAGCGACGATGCGCTCGAAAACTATATTAAAGCCTATATTAAAGTGCGAGACCACAAGCCCGGGGATGTATTCTTGGGTGTGGTACATCGCATAGATAGGCCAGTGAGCGGTGCGGTGCTGTTCGCCAAGACCTCGAAGGCGTTGGTGCGTCTGAACGAGATGATTCGCAAGGGCGAGATAAAAAAACACTATTGGGCTATCGTCGAGGCACGTCCAATGGAGGAACAGGGTAGCCTGCGCCACTACATATTGCGTGATGGCAAGACCAACCGTTCGCACGCCTACAACACTCCACGAGGCGAGGCGAAGGAGGCGCGATTGAACTATACTATGATTGGCTGTAGCGACCGCTATACGCTATTGGATGTGGAGTTGCTCACAGGTCGTCATCATCAAATTCGTTGTCAACTCTCGAAGATAGGTTGCTCAATCAAGGGCGATTTGAAGTATGGAGCTAAGCGATCCAACCACAACGGAGGTATCTCGCTACACTCGCGCTCGTTAGTTTTTATGCACCCCGTGCGTAAGGAGCTGGTCGAAATCGTAGCACCCGTACCGACAGACGATAACTTGTGGAAATTTTTCGCAGATAACAACAATACCTTGTAATGAAAATCGTTCTGGCGGGTAAATTTTGCACATTGCTTGCGTCGTAAATGCTCACATACGCTCAAGTATGCTCCGCTTTCTGACACTGCACAACGCACAAAATTTCCACCACCATTGACGATTTTGAACGAGGGGAGAGAAAAACTAATTCAGTAGTCCGCATTTTGCATTTTGAATTTTGCATTTTGAATTTATAACCTATGCGTGTCGTAATACAAAGAGTTCAACATTGCAGCGTTGAGGTTGAGGGGTTGATGATTGGCGAAATAGGCAAGGGTTTGGCTATTTTGCTCGGCATTGAGGATGCGGATACGCAGGAGGATATCGATTGGCTGTGCGGCAAGATTTCGCGTTTGCGTGTGTTTGACGATGAGAATGGCGTGATGAATCTCGACATTCAGCAGTCGGGAGGTCGTGCGATAGTGATAAGCCAATTTACACTCTTTGCCTCGACCAAGAAGGGCAACCGCCCATCCTACATACGCTCGGCAGGCGAACAGTTTGCACGACCGATGTATGAGAAGTTCCTCGCGACACTCTCGGCGACGCTTGGCACGGGGGTTGAACACGGCGAGTTTGGGGCGGATATGAAGGTGTCGCTCGTGAACGATGGACCGGTAACAATTTGTATAGACTCGAAGAATAAGGAGTAGATATTTTATTAGAAACATAAAAACATAAAAAAATGAAAAAATTGGTAGTATTAGTGTTATCAGTATTTGCTGTTTGTAGCGTAAATGCACAGACGGGAGGTACAGTAAGGCGAGTTTATGAGGGATCGGTTATTCTCGCACAACGAAATCTTTCGGAGGATGGTCAGAATCTGTTGAAGAGTTACCTCGGTCAGAGTTTTTATGAGGATGTGCAGGCACTCTACAACCTCGAGAAGAAGAAAAAGGCGAAGCACTCGCCCGATATCCACTTTCTCTATCTCGATAGCGAATTTAAGCCAGTCAAGCGTGAGGGCGATGACCTTATCGTAAAGTTGGAGGAGGCAATCGCTATCGTTCGCGACCGAGAGGGTAGAGAGCGTACCGAGGTGGCAGATGCGTTGCGTATGGTTATCAATCTGATGAGCGATATGCACAATCTCGGACACATTCGTTTGGAGAGCGTGCCACACTCGATGCAGGATTTCAAGATATGGTGTTATAGTGGCGATACTCCGAAGTATAATAAGCGTAAGCATCAAGTTACGTGGTCGAAGTTCTGGGATATATATGGCGGCTGGCACAACGGTATGACAGGTGCTATCTGGGCTGACGACTACGAGTTGGCTTATGGCAATAAGGCTAAGGAGTATGCGGCAGGTACGCTATACGATTGGGCAGCCGATTGTGGCAAGACCGCAAGCGAGATTTACAAGTGGGCGGCTCCCGATTACGCTATGCCTCGTATTCAGCGCAACGATTTGATGGATTTGCACTTCGAGATGATGGCAAAGTTGGGCTACCGCCTCTCGACATTGTTCGATTATATGGTTCAACCGTAGTAAAACAAAACAAAGTAAGTATAACCAATAAAAAACTAACAAAATGAAAAAACTTATCGTTTTGGTCGTCGCATTTGCGGTAGTATCCGTGAATAGCGCGATGGCGTGGGGTGGCTTTGCTCACTCCGCTATTACCGAGATTGCCGAGCGTAACCTTACGCCGCAGGCTCGCGAGCAGATTCATCACTATTTGAACCACTCGCTCCCATTCTATGCAATTTGGATGGATCAGTATCGTTACACCGACCCTTATCGTCCATCGGGCAAGTGGCATAGCAACTGGATGGATGCAAGTGGTGCTGTCGATATTTCGAACGAAAAGTGTGCGGCATACCAGGTAATGCGTATTCAGAAGTTGATGAAGAACTACAAGAATATGACCAACGAGGATGTTCGACTCAATCTGCTCTATCTCATTCATTTGGTGGCAGATATGCACTGTCCGGGACACAATGTATGGCCAAAGAAGTCGCATCCGCAGTACTACTATCACCTTACCAACAACAAGGGTAAGAAGGAGAGTTTTCATAAGGTTTGGGACGTAGATGCTATTCAGTATGGTCGCAAGAAGTGGACTGCAAGTTACTACGCCGACAAGATGGCAACCCTCTCGGCGAAGGAGATAAAGAAGGTGTGCAAGGGTAATGCATACAAGTGGGCAGTAACGAGCCTTCCAAATGCCGAGAAGACCTTCGAACTTACACCAAAGGGCTCGAACAAACAGAAGTATTCGAAGAAGACACGCGAGGAGATGCGTCGTATCAGCGACGAGCAGGCTGTTAAGGCTGGCTATCGTTTGGCGCACGTTATGAACCAAATTTTCAAGAAATAAGGAGGAACGACTATGAAAAAGATAATTTTGGCACTCGCGCTTTTGATGGGTGTATACTCGGCACAGGCGTGGAACTGGGTTTATGATCAGGCTACTTTGCTGTTGGCTTACGAGAATATGACTCCACAGGCTCAGGAGGAGTTGAAAAAGTATTTGGGCGAGAACATTCGCACACAGGTTCAAACCTTCGAGAAGGCTCGCAAGGAGGGTAAGTTGCTCGAATCGGCAGATTGGCGCACCATTACACTCGATGCTAATCTGGTACCTGTGGTTGCTGACGACAAGAACGCTATTGCACAACTCGAAAAGGCTGTTGAGGTGGTTAAAAACCGTGCTTCGCAGAGCGAGGAGGAGGTAGAACTCGCAATTCGCAAGATTATAGAACTGACTATCGATATGCACAATATCGCAAATGTATATCTCGAGGAGTGCCCATATTCGAAGGAGGATTTCAAGTATCGTCATTCGATGGGTGGATACGGCAAGAAAGAGAAGTTTAAGGAGCGTGATTGGAAGCACCTCTGGACCTATGGTTTCTCGGTGTTCCACTCGGCGTGGTCGGCAGAGATGCACGTTCGCGATTTGAAGGTTTGCCACGGTCGCCACAAGGATACCTATATGAGTGGTACCATTCGCGATTGGGCAACCGATATGGGTAAACTCGCCAAGCCTCTCTACGATTGGGCAAGCCCTTACTGCGACCTTTCGCGTCAGGCGCACGCCGAAGAGGAGGAGCGTTTCTATGCAGGTGTAGCTCGCGCAGCATTCCGCATTACAGCCCTTATGAACGAGGCTACAAAATAGAGTATTTGTAAGCAGAGTTCTAATAGTTTTTTTGCACGAGTGCGTCGGTCGCCAAATTTCTCACATACGCCCAAGTATGCTACGAATTTGTCGCCTCGCATCGCACAAAAAGTAATCTCATCGCCTCCGATTTTGAATTTATGGAGGACTAATTCTGCATTTTGCATTTTGCATTTTGAATTATAAAACAGCCGATGGCTAAAAACTAAAAATATGAACAAGAAATCTCTAAAACTATTGCTCGTCGTAGTGGCAACAATGTTTGTTACCGAGCGAGCATTTGCGTGGGCGAATGTTGGTCACGCAGTCATTGCCCACAAGGCGGAGGAGCTCCTCAAACCCGAGGTTAGAGAGAAGTGCTACCACTACCTTCACGCATCACTCGCCTTCCACGCATCGTGGATGGATCAGTATCGCTCGATCGAGGGCTATACCGAGTGCGATAAGTGGCATAGCACAAATATAGATGCTAACTACAAAGTTGTGAAGGGCAAGATCACAACCGGAGCGTATCATATCGAGCGTATCCGCGAAGAGATGGCGGGCGGTGCCTACAAGACAATGCCTGACTCATTGGTGAAGATTAACTTGCAGTACCTTATCCATATGATTGGCGACCACCACTGTCCCGTACACGTGCGTTGGAACAGAAAGGAGCATCCAGCATTCTCTTACAGCCTTAAAAGAAAGGGTAAGAAGTATGGCTATCATAGCTTCTGGGATGGCTCGCCAGGCTTAAAGCGCAAGGGTTGGACCTGCGAGAGATATAGCGAGGTGATGGGCGTATTGTCAAAGGGCAAGGCTAAGAAAGTGCAGAAGGGTACAGGCTACGACTGGACACAGGAGACTGCCGATGTATCTCGCTACTGCTTTACAGTAATACCTAAGGATACCGAGGTTACAAAGTTGAGCAAGGAGACGGTCGAAACTGTACATCAGATTGTCGATAAGCAGATGCTCTATGCGGCATATCGCTTGGCGGGTGTTTTGAACGATATTTTTGAGGATAAAGAGTATAAAACGGGTAAGAAATAGTTATGAAAAAGATTATATTGGCAGCGTTGCTTATCGCTGCAACATTTTCGGTAAAGGCGTGGAATACAGCCTATGATAAGGCGGTCTATTTGGTGGCTGCACAGAACTATAACCCCAAGACTCTTCGCTTGGTGCAATACTATGTAAATGAGGATGTTGCCAAGGCATCAAACCACCTCGCTTGGCATCGTAAGAATGGCCGTCATCTCGAAACGGCTGGTTGGCACAAACTCCACCTCGATGCTTCGTTGCAACCTGCTGCAAAGGATGAAAACGACGCTTATGTTCAGATTGAGAAGGCGTTGGAGATTATCCGCAACCGCAAGGATCACGACGATGCAGTGGTAAGCTTCGCAGTTCATACTGTGATGAACCTTATCGTAGATATGCACAACCTCTCGAATGTGGTTATAGAGGATATTCCGCTCTCGCAACTCGACGACTTCAAGGTCGGCACATCGAAGGGTACCGCCAATGGCAGAAAGGCGACTATTACCCCTTATTCGTGGAAGTCGCTCTGGACACACCGCTATGTGACATATCACGGAGCCTACTCGCCACAGATGTGGGCAAAGGATATTGTGATTATGCACGGCGACAAAAAAGAGGAGTACTCGAAGGGTACTTTGAAGGATTGGGCAAACGATATAGGTCAGTACACCAAGGATATCTATGGCGTTTTGGAGGCTAACGGAGGCAACTTCCTCCACCCAACAATTCAAAAATACGAGGAGTTCCATATGAGTTGCTTGGCTCGCGCAGCATTCCGTATTGCCGCCCTTATGAACGAGGCAACAAAATAGAGTAGTGCCAAAACCCTCTTATAACTAACATATTATGAAAAGAGTTTTATTGAACATTATGCTTGTGGTAGCGTTGTTTACCACCAAGCAGGCGATGGCGTGGGAGAATATCGGTCACGCGGTGATTGCCTACAACGCCGAGCGATTGCTCGATCCCGAGGTTAAGGCAAAGTGCCGCCACTACCTCAAAGCCTCTCTCCCGTTCTATGCAACGTG
Organism: Alistipes sp.; assembly: GCA_045653565.1. Taxonomy (GTDB): domain Bacteria; phylum Bacteroidota; class Bacteroidia; order Bacteroidales; family Rikenellaceae; genus Alistipes. The sequence goes on along the minus strand of JAZOMA010000003.1, from coordinate 61,202 downwards.
GATGGATCAGGCTCGTTCGATAGAGCCGTACACCGTGTGCGACAAATGGCACAGCACCAATATCGACGCCAACAATAAGGTTGTTGTGGGTAAGTCGACTACCGGAGCCTACCACATTGAGCGCATCCGCAAGGAGATGGCAAACGGCGCATACAAAACAATGCCCGATTCGTTGGTGAAGATTAACCTGCAGTATCTTATCCATATGGTTGGCGATCACCACTGCCCAGTTCACGTGCGCTGGAGCAAGAAGTCGCATCCGCAGTATCACTACAACCTTATGAACAAGGGTAAGAAGCGCGCACCTCACGGCTTCTGGGATGGTGCTATCGCATTTCGTCGTGGCAAGTGGACGGCAGAGCAGCACTTCGAGAATATGAAACTTCTCTCGCCCAAGAAGGCGTTGAAGATGCAGAAGGGTACGGGATACGACTGGACGCAGGAGACTGCTGATGTGTGGCGTAAGTACTGCTACCCAGCAATGCCCGAGGGGACCGAAATATCAAAGATGACACCCGAGGACGTTGCTACCATACACGCAATCGTTGATAAGCAGGTGCAGCGTGCTGCCTATCGTTTAGCTGGAGTATTGACCGAAATTTTCAAGGAGTAAAGGCTATGAAGAAGATTATATTGGCTGTGTTGCTCGTTGCAGCAACACTCTCGGCAAAGGCGTGGAGTACTAACTACGATAAGGCTGTGTTGATGGTCGCTTCGCAGAACTATACCCCCGAAACTCACGCATTGGTAACAGAGTATATAGGTGCGGACCATACCCGTCCGAGCAACCATCTCGCTTGGCATCGTCGCAATGGTCGCCACCTCGAAACAGAGGGTTGGCACACACTGCATCTCGACGCCAATCTGCAACCTGCGGCAAAGGACGCTAATGATGCTTATGTGCAGATAGAGAAGGCGTTAGAGGTTATTCGCAACCGCGAAAATCACGACAAGGCGACAGTTGGTTTTGCGATACAAACCGTGATGAATCTCGTTATTGATATGCACAATCTATCGAACGTGAAGATTGAGGGTATCGCACTCTCGGGTACCGATTTTCAGGTCGATATCTCGCAGTGTACCGTGGCGGGACGTCCAATCAAGACCTTCAAGTATTCGTGGAAGAAACTATGGACCTATCGTTACCAAACATTCCACGGTAATGCGGTCTATTCGCCACAGATGTGGTCTGAGGATATTGTCTGTATGTATGGCGATAAGAAGGCTGAGTTCTCTGCCGGAACACTCAAAGATTGGTGCGCCGATATTGGTGGCTACACTAAAGGTGTTCACGAGGTGCTGGCAAAAGAGGGTCGCTTTATCCACAAAACCGTTCAAGAGCACGAACCACTGCATATGGCTTGTTTGGCGCGTGCTGCCTATCGCATTGCAGTACTATTGAATGAGAATCTGAAATAACGAGAATTTCGGTTTCGATAAAATAGCGTAGTGAAATAAATTTCACTGCGCTTTTCTTTTGTAGTTCGCAGAATTTTAGTTACTTTTGTCGTTAATTAGTATCATTGCGTAAAAGTCGTAACGAAATGAAGAAAATCATCCTATCGGGAGGTGGAACAGGTGGACACATTTATCCTGCAGTTTCGGTTGCCGAGGCGTTGAAAAAACGCTTTGGCGAGGAGGTGGAAATTCTCTTTGTGGGTGCCGAGGGTAAGATGGAGATGACGCTTATTCCAAATTTGGGCTACAATATCAAGGGACTGAATATTGTGGGCCTGCAACGTCACTTCACTTGGAAGAACTTTGCATTGCCATACTATCTGCTGCGCAGTCTCGACCAAGCGCGTCGTATCATCAAGGAGTTTAAACCTGATGTTGTTGCGGGCTTTGGTGGTTATGCGAGTGCGCCGATTGTGTTTGTGGCGCAGGCAATGGGTGTGCCTACGATTATTCAGGAGCAGAACTCGTATGCCGGTTTGGTGAATAAGTTGGTGTGTGGACGTGCCAAGAAGATTTGCGTGGCGTACGACGGTATGGCTAAGTTTTTCGAGGCTGATAAGGTGGTCTATACGGGCAACCCTCTGCGTAGCGCATTCGGTAAGGGTAATGTCAATCGTGCCGAGGCATTTGCTCACTACGGTTTGACAGAGGGCGTGCCAACGATTTTGGTAGTGGGCGGCTCGCTCGGTACTCGCACCCTCAACAATATGATGAAGTCGTGGATTGTGACGCTCGAGGGCGAGGCTCCGGTACAGGTGGTTTGGCAGACGGGCCGTTTCTATGAGAAGGAGATGCGCGAGTTTTTCGCCAACTACCCAACCAAGAATATCACGTTGGTGCCGTTTATCGACAGAATGGACTACGCCTACGAGGTTGCCGATGTGGTGATTTCGCGTAGTGGTGCGTGTACGGTGTCGGAGTTGTGTTTGGCAAAGAAACCTACGCTCTTTGTGCCGTCGCCAAATGTGGCGGAGGATCATCAGACCAAGAACGCTATGGCGTTGGTCGAGAAGGATGCAGCGATGATGGTGCGCGATGCCGATGCCGTAGATTGCGGTATAGCGACGGCTTTGCGTATGGTGGAGGACAAAGCGTTGCTCGCCAAGTTGTCGAATAATATTGCTAAGTTGGCTACTCCAGACGCTGCGGAGCGTGTGGCTGACGAGATTGCAAAGTTGATAAAAGAGTAGTAAGATGACAAAAGATAGAGTATATTTCCTCGGTATTGGCGGTATCGGAATGAGTGCTTTGGCACGCTACTTCCTTCACGAAGGTTGGCAGGTGGCAGGTTACGACCGTACAGCAACCGATTTGACTCGTCGTTTGGAGACGGAGGGTGCGTTGGTGCATTACGAGGATGATGTGAAACTCATCCCCGAGCCGTTTCTCGATAAGGAGCATACGGTGGTGATCTACACCCCTGCAATTCCGGCGGACCATTCGGAGCAGGCGATGTTCCGTGCCGAAGGTTTCGAGATTAAGAAGCGTTCGCAGGTGTTGGGTTTGCTCTCGCAGGGCAAGTATGTGCAGGCGGTGTCGGGTACTCACGGCAAGACCTCGACCTCGACTTTGACGGCGTGGTTGAACTATGCCGTATCGGGCGAAGGCTCGGCATTTCTGGGAGGTATATCCAAGAATTTCGGCTCGAACTTAGTGTTGGGCGAGGGCGATAGGTTTGTGGTTGAGGCGGATGAGTTCGACCGCTCGTTTTTGCAGCTCTATCCCGATGCTGCGGTGGTCACTTCGGCAGATGCCGACCACCTCGACATATACGGCACTCACGAGAAGGTCAAGGAGGCGTTCTCGCAGTTTATAGCCCAAATCAAAGAGGGTGGTGTGCTGATTATGAAAAAGGGCGTTGATGTGGCTATCACGAACGATAAAATTTCGGTCTACCACTACTCCTACAACGAGGAGTGCGACTTCTACGCCAAGAATGTGGAGTTGTTGGAGGGTGGCTACTATCGCTACGATATCGTAACTCCGACGGGTATTGTCGAGGGTTGTGTGCTCGGCATTCCGGGTTGGGTGAATATAGAGAATTCGGTGGCTGCGGTGGCTCTGCTGTGGTCGGTCGAGCGAGATATAAAGGACCACGACGCACTGCGTAAGGCGTTGAAGGCGTTCTCGGGCGTGAAGCGTCGCTTCGAGTTCTACGTAAATACTCCGCAGGGTGTCTATATGGACGATTATGCGCACCATCCGCGCGAGTTGTCGGCAACCATCACTTCGGTTAAGCAGATGTTCCCTTCGCGTAAGGTTACGGCTATTTTCCAACCGCACCTCTACACTCGCACGCGCGATTTGTACGTGGAGTTTGCCGAGGCTCTGAACGAGGCGGATGAGGTTGTGCTGTTGCCTATATATCCTGCTCGTGAGTTGCCTATCGAGAATGTTACGACCGAGATTATAGCAAACCTCGTAACGAAACCTTGTCGTATTGTCGAGCGTGAGGCGTTGGCTGCAACAATCGGCACGATGGCAACCGATGTGGTGGTGTCGTTTGGCGCAGGTAACATCGATGCTTGCTGCGAGGCTATAGCAAAGGTTGTGGAGTCTAAAACGATGAATTAGTGCGATATGTGGCGTAAGATTGGCAAAGCAATAGGAGTGATGATAGGGTGGTGCGTAGTTGTCGCCTACCTCGTCTTTGCTTCGCATCTTACGCAGAGCAGTCGTGCCGGTCAGAAGGTTAAGGAGGTGGTGGTGTCGTTGCCCGATAGTTCTGCTACGCAGCGATTCACTTCGTCGGCGAGGGTGCTTAAATTGGTCGAGTCGAAGGGTATCAAGATGCGTGGGGTGCAGATTGATAACCTGAATACCGTAGAGATTGTGAATGCAATAGCCGAAGAGGGTTATGTGCGTGATGCTGATGCCTATGTTACCAGCAACGGAAAGTTGTGTATTGATGTCTATCAGCACAAACCTGTAGTTCGTATGCTGTGTGGTGGACACAACTCCTACATCACGGAGGAGGGGTATATATTCCGCGCACCGCGTGGCTCGTCGTGCTACGCAGCGGTGGTAACCGGATGCTATCGCCCACAATTTAAGAGAGATTACAAGGGTGAGGTGTCGGGAGTCTATGCGCCGAGTCTGAAAGAGATGGATGAGACCGAAAAGTCGATGACAAAGGAGTTGCAACTATTGCGCAACGAGCAGATACGCTGTCAGGAGAAGAGGGATGAGTGCGAGAACGAGGATGACAAAAAGATGTATGACGATAAAATCGCCACTCTCAACAGCAGGGAGGAACGCATCAAGGCTCAACAGCCAATTCTCGCCGAACGTCGACAGACGCTGTTGAGGCGCAAGCGTGACTTCGAGAGTCTGCTCGAATTTGTGGCGTATGTTCAAAACGACTCGTTCTGGTCGGCGGAGATTGTGCAGTTTATTGCCGACACAACCTTTACGGGCGAGATATCGTTGCGACTGGTGCCGCGTAGCAGCAGTTGCGTGGTTGAGTTCGGAACGCTCAACAATAGCGTCGATAAGTTGGATAAGTTGCGTGGATTTTACGATAAAGGCCTTCGCTATATGGGCTGGAATCGCTATAAAACGGTGGATATAAGATACGATAAACAGATAATTTGCACGGAGTAGAAAATGGGAAAGAGAGAGTATGTAGTGGGCATTGATATCGGCTCGTCGCAGGTTGTGATGGCGGTAGGTGTCTGCGAAAACAGAGGCGATGTTACGGTGTTGGGCGTCGAGACACAGAAATTCGATAGGTGTGTGGTGAATGGCGAGATCAAAAACTACATCCCCGTTGCCAATGCAATCAAGAAGGCGAAGGAGGAGTTGGAGAGAGAGTTGAACATTCAACTTCACTCTGCATATGTTGGTATTTCTGGCTCGTCGGTTTACTGTGTGCGCTACGAGGACTATGTGGATGTGAATGGCGATGTTCGCGAGGCTGATATTCACGAACTGCACTCTCGCATCGAGATGGTAGGCTCGCCTGCTGGTGATACCATCGTAGATCGCATTCCGCTCGAGTATTCGGTTGACAATGCCAAGGATGTGAGGGAGTTGATAGGCACCTTCGGTAACAAACTCTATGCTACATATCTTTTTGTTTTGGCAAGCCGTGAGCAAGTCAGCCGTGTGCGTCAGGTTATGGATTTCGCAGGAATGACTATTGCTGGTTTCTGCGTAAACCCTACACTGCTCCACGATGTGCTGTTGACCAAAGAGGAGAGGTCGTCGGGCGTGGTGATTGTCGATATCGGTGCCGATTTGACCGACATTATCTATGTGCGTAACGACAAGTTGAACTACTTCACCTCGTTGCCTATTGGCTCGTCGAGTATCGATGCCGATTTGGCAAACTTCCTCCCTATTTTTAAGTCGGACATCACAAGTATCAAACATAAGTATGGCTCGGCTGTTGCCGACGAAGTGCCGGGAGATCTCTCTATCTCGGTGCAGTTGGCTGGTCGTGGACCTAAGAAGCAGATACTCAAGCGCAATATTGCCGAGATAGCCGAGGCTCGATTGCAGGATATTGCGGGCTTTGTTTTGGAGTCGCTGAAGTATATGAAGGCGGAAAAAGCCCCATTCGGAGTGGTGCTTACGGGCGGAGCATCCTACCTCTCGGGCATAGATACGCTATTTGCGCGTGAGTTGGATATGCCGGTGCGTGTTGCCGAGGAGATGAACGGCATCAACTGCGCTATGCACGTTAGCCCGTGTTCGCAGTCGGTGGTGTCGGGTTTGCTGCTCTATGGCACAAAACACACCAGTTGCTCTGTGACAGAGAATGCACCTATTCCAACTCCAGCACCAACTCCAGCACCTGCTCCAACCCCAGAGCCTATTCCGACTCCGGTTCCAGAGCCGAAACCAGAGCCGAAACCTGAACCGAAACCAGAGCCGGCTCCGAATGATGTAGAACAGCCACAGAAGCCTGATACGCCACAGACAGAAGATGTTGAGCAAAATGGCGAAAAGCCCTCTGACGAGGTTACACAGGGCGGTGCTACCGAATCGGAGGGAGATACTACTACCGAGGGAGATGCTACTACCGATGGCGACACAACACCAACTGACGAAACGCCAACCAATAAGTTGGGTGGCAGGTTAAGGAACCTGTTTAAAGGCATTAAGGAAACAACACAAAGTGCCTACAATAAGATAGATAACTTTTTCTCTCAAGATGAAGAGATATAAAACGGTTTGAAGGATGGAAGATAAAAATATAGAGCGTAGCGAAGAGAAAAGACCTAAGATCAAAGGTACCGACGCCGAGATTATGGCTATGGGAGTTGGCGGTGCAGGATGCAACGCCATTGCCCATATGTATGATCTGCGTATCGAGGGCGTAAATCTCGCTGCGTGTAATACCGACAAAGACGATCTCAATAAGTTGCAGATTCCGTTCGAGAATTGTATTCTGCTCGGAGAGAAGGGTCTGGGAGCAGGAAACACCGCCGAGGAGGGTGCGAAGTATGCAAGAGAGTCGTTGGATAGGGTGGAAGAGTTGCTCAAGCATAAGAAGACGAATATGCTCTTTTTGACGGCAGGTATGGGTGCTGGCACAGGCTCGGGAGCAACCCCGGTGATTGCCGAATTGGCAAAGTCGATGGGTATTCTCACTGTGGCGATTGTTACCACTCCTTCGAAAAGCGAGGGTCCAAAGCGCAATAAGCAGGCTAAGGCGGCAGTCGAGGAGTTGCGTAAGCATGTTGATGCGATGATTGTGCTGAGCAACGATGCCATAAATGAACTCTATGGCGAACTTCCTGCAAAGCAGGGATTGGACAAAGCGAACGATGTAGCCGCTTTTGCTGCAAAGGGTATTGCCGAGATAATTACACACAAAACAAACCTTATCAACGTCGATTTCTCCGATGTTAAGGGTGTGTTGACTAATAGCGGCACTGCACTGATGAGCGTAGCAAGTGGCTCGGGCAAAGATCGTGCAATTAAGATTGTTGACGAAATGGTGTCGTCGCCACTGTTTGGCGATGCTTCGATTCGTGGCGCAAAGAATGCGTTGATAAATATCTCGGTAAACACCATCGACGATTTGTCGTTGAAAGAGGCGTTGAGTGTGTCGGAGCGAGTGCAGTATCACGCCAAGATGGAGGGTGCGCCCGATAATAGCGTGAGCGTAATCTGGGGTGTGAGCGAGAAGCCCGATATGAAGAAGGGCGATATTGAGATTATTCTGGTCGTTACTGGCTTCGAGTCGGGTGGCGGCATTGTCACCATCAAGAACCCTGCGGTCGAGGATGTAGATGCCGAGCAAACACCAGAGCAGACGCAAGCGACTGCCTCGACTGAAAATGTTGTGAATGCGCCGTCGAATACCCCTGCTAACGCAACACCTGTTGCTGCGAGCGAGGAGGCGAAGCCGGTATCGCGCAAGTCGCGTCCTGCGCCAACTCCTATTGTTCGCCCACAGCGCAACTTCTCCGAGATTGAGCAGTGCAAGCGTACGGCGGCATATATTGCTCGCGGGGTGGAGCTCACCGTATCTACCAAAACCCATCGTATAGCCGAGGATAAGGTCGAGGAGGCGGCACCAGAGCAGCACCAGAATACATTGCAATTTGATTAGTGCCGAGTATGGAAAACTTTATTGTCTATCAAGGTTGTCCTGTTCAAACCATCGTGCTGATGGTTATCACGGTGCTGTTGTTGATGGCGTCGGGAATGATGTCGGCGTCGGAGGTTGCCTTCTTCTCGTTGCAACCTGCCGATATACGCCAACTCAAACAGCGCAACTCGATGGCTTCGGCGAGTGTTCTGAAGTTGCTGAAAAACAGCGACTCGCTGCTGGCTACAATTTTGGTGGTCAACAATTTGGTCAATATTGCCATTGTTATCTGCTCTACAAAGATTGTTCACACGCTCTTTCTGTTCAATAGTGCTACGGCAGAGTTTTTGATTATAAGTGTGCTGGTCACATTTTTGTTGCTCCTCTTTGGCGAGATTCTGCCGAAGATTGTGGCGCAGACCTCCAATATGCGAGTGGCTCTGCTCTTTGCACAACCACTCTCCATTTTGCGTTTTCTCTTCTATCCATTCTCCTATATCCTCGTGAATACGGGAGGTAAGGTGGGTAAGATTGCCCCTGCCAACAACGAGAATATCTCGATTGAGGAGTTGGCGGATGCGGTGGATATGACCACCGAGCCGGAGAGCGAGGAGCAGAAGATTCTTTCGGGTATTGTGGGTATCGCCTCCCGCGAGGTTGAGGATATTATGCGCCCACGCATCGATATCAAGGCGGTCGAACTGACTATGACCTTTACCGAAGTGAAGGCTGTAGTGACCGAAACGGGACACTCGCGACTGCCGGTCTACGACGAGGACTTGGATGATATTAAGGGTGTGCTGTTTGTTAAAGATTTGCTGGCGCACATCTCCAAGGGCGATGAGTTCGGTTGGCAACAACTTATCCGAGAGCCATACTTTGTGCCTATGCACAAGAAGGCTACGGCGGTGTTGGAGGATTTCCAGAAGCAGAAGTTCCATATGGCGATTGTCGTGGATGAGTATGGTGCAACACAGGGTTTGATATCGTTGGAGGATATTCTGGAGGAGGTCGTAGGCGAGATTTCCGACGAGAGTGATGTCGATGAGTCGCTCTATCGTCGTTTGAACGAAAACACCTATCTCTTTGAGGGTAAGGCGCATATTGTCGATGTGGTGCGTATTCTCGATTTGGAGGACGATATATTCGAGGATGTTCAGGGTCGTGCTGAGACGGTTGCGGGGTTGATGCTCGAGATAAATCGCAACTTTCTGAAGAAGGGCGAAGAGGTGTCGGCACACGGCATACGCTTCATCGTCGATTCGATGGATGGCCATCGCATAGACAAGATTAAGATTATCGTCAAGAACAATGACTAACCGCCTCGTCATAGAGCAAATAGGCACCGAGCAGACTCTGCGCGAGGGTGCTACGGCTGAGGATTTGGCTTTTGTCGAGCAGTTTGGCTCTGAGTCGCGTAGGCGCGAGGTGATGGCGTGGCGAGCAGTGGTGAGGCGAGAGTTGGGTGGCGAGGTCGCAATATCGCACGACGAGTATGGCGCACCAATGCTTTCACTTCCTAATATAAATATAAGTGTGTCGCACAGCAAGGATAAGGTGGCGGTGCTGTTCAGCCAACACCATTGCGCTGTGGATATCGAACACTCGGGGCGCGATTTTCGCCGTGTGGCAAGTCGCTACCTATCCGTTGCGGAGCAACAAATGGCGGAACACTACGACCTCTATGCAGAGATGTGGTGCGCGAAGGAGGCTCTCTACAAATACCACAGAAAAGGGGAACTTGACTTAGTGAAAGATGTCGCCATCGTAGAGTGCGATGAAGGGGTGTTGCGATGCTCGATACTTGGAGGTGCTATGCTCGAAGTGAGAGTGTGGCGCGAGGGCGAGATAACGGTAGCAGTAATAGATTAAAACTTTAGATATGAGCAATTTTTCGGAACTTAAAACAGTAGTTGAGCAGGCGTGGGAGAATCGCGCAATGCTCGAGCAAGAGGAGGTCAAAGCCGCTATCCGTGCCGTTGTTGAGGCGGTAGATAAGGGCGAACTCCGCACGGCCGAGCCTATCGACTTGGAGAATAGCGAGTGGCAGGTCAATGAGTGGGTTAAGAAGGCTATAATTATGTACTTCCCAATTCAGACTATGCGTACAATGCGAGCAGGTGAGTTGGAGTGGTACGACAAGATAGATCTCAAGCACGACTACGAGAAGTTAGGCGTGCGAGTAGTACCTCACGCAATGGCTCGCTACGGAGCATATATCGCACCGGGTGCGGTGCTTATGCCGTCGTATGTGAATATCGGTGCTTATGTCGATACAGGCACAATGGTCGACACCTGGGCAACAGTAGGCTCGTGCGCACAGATTGGCAAACACGTGCATCTCTCGGGAGGTGTGGGCATTGGCGGCGTTTTAGAGCCCGTTCAGGCTGCTCCCGTAATCATCGAGGATAACTGCTTTATCGGCTCGCGCGCAATCATTGTTGAGGGCGCACACGTCTGTCGCGAGGCTGTTATCGGCTCGAATACCGTCATCACCGGTTCAACTCATATTATCGATGTAACAGGAGAGGAGCCAGTAACATACAAGGGTTATGTACCTGCTCGTTCGGTGGTTATTCCTGGCACCTATACCAAGAAGTTCCCTGCGGGCGAGTTTAACGTTGCGTGCGCTCTGATTATCGGCAAGCGCAAAGAGTCAACCGACAAGAAGACGACACTTAACGACGCATTGCGTGATTTTGGCGTTCAAGCGTAAAAATCGTTCTGATGAGTTCTTTTTGCACGAGGTGTCGGACTCCAAAATGCTCACATAGGTCTACTATGCTCCGCTTTTGTCGCCTAACTTCGCACAAAAATAATCTCATCATTTACGATTTTTGAGATGATTGGTAAATTCAATTCCTAATTTAGCTAATGGCTAATGGCCAATGGCTAAAAGCTAATAAAAATGATTTATCATTTCGACACAACCGCCTCGACTAATGATGATGCTCGCGACGAAAAGTACCGCGAGGGCGATGTTGTATGGGCAGATTTCCAGACGGCTGGGCGTGGTCAGCGAGGTCACGTGTGGCATAGCCGTAAGGGCGAAAATCTGACCTTCTCGTTGGTACTGGAGCCGACTTTTGTGCCTATAGCCGAGCAGTTTTCGGTGTCGGAGGTGGTGGCACTCTCGCTCGTTGATATGCTCGCCGAGTATGGCATCGGGGCGAAGATAAAGTGGACGAACGACATCTATGTGGGCGACAGAAAGTTGGTCGGCATACTTATCGAACATTCGCTTGCACCAACCACACTGCGTCGCACGATTGTGGGCGTGGGCATAAATGTAAATCAAACAGAGTTTGACCCATCGTTGCCCAACCCTGTATCGATGGCGCAACTGCTTGACAGAGAACTTAATGCAGAGAGTGTGCTGCAGTGCTTTTTGAGCCACTTGCAACGCAACTACGAGTCGTTACGTGAAATGCAGAATGCAGAATGCAAAATGCAGAATTTATTGCACGTACGATATAATAGTTTATTGTACCGCTTAAACGAGTTCCACACCTACGCCTTGCCAACGGGCGAAAGATTTTCGGCAAAAATTGTTGGCACAGCCCCGTCGGGTGCGTTGAGATTGGAGGATAAATCGGGCGCAACAAAAGATTATTTGTTCAAAGAGGTGGAGTTTGTGATATAGCCATTAGCTGTTAGCCATTGGCTCTTTTTGAATAGACGAAATTGATGGCAATTTGCTTTTTTTTGAGAAATTTTTATTACCTTTGTAGAACAACGAGTCGTTAGCCATTGACTTTTATATGAGAGATTTCCGAAAATATGCGGTTTGGAATTTGGCAATGGAACTTGCCACTGATATATATGGCTCCACTGCAAATTTTCCGAAAGAAGAAAAATATGGTTTGGCTGGGCAAATACAGCGAGCTGCGGTTTCCATATCTTCTAACATAGCCGAGGGTGCTTCTCGAAAGTCAGAGGTGGAGTTTATTCACTTTTTGGAGATAGCATTAGGCTCGGCATTTGAGCTGGAAACACAACTCATAATTGCCAATAAAATCGGCTATATTACAGAGTCGGATAATGCTCAATTATTGGAGAGATTACACGCAATACAAAAGGGTGTCAATCATCTAATATCGGTTATCCGCAAATAACTAAATAGTATGGATGCCAAAATTCAAAGAGCGTTAGAAGCAGAGGGTTTGAAAGTTACAGACCTTACAGAATGGGAACTGCGCGAGTTGCGAGAAGAAATTATTGCCAAAGAAAATGATCAATATATATTGGATGGTGTTTTATGGTGGGTTAGCCGAAGAAAACGAAAAGAAGAAACATTGAAGTTTATAAGAGAATATATCAAAAAAGCTAATGGCTAATGGCCAATGGCTAAAAGCCCAATAAAAAGATAACTTGTAACTGTTAGCTACAGAGTACACGAAAACTTAACAACTAAAAACTATAAAACTATGTCAAACATTCCTGCTGAATTGAAGTATTCGAACGACCACGAGTGGTGTCGAGTAGAGGGCGAGTACGCCTATGTTGGTATTACCGATTTCGCACAGAGCGAGTTGGGCGATATCGTATTTGTAGATATTCAGAGCGAGGGCGAGACCTTGGCTGCTGGCGATATCTTCGGAACTATCGAGGCTGTGAAGACCGTTTCGGACGCCTTCACTCCGGTTTCGGGCGAGGTTGTAGAGGTTAACCCTGCTATCGATGCCGACCCTGCACTCGTTAATAGCGATCCTTATGGCGAGGGTTGGATGGTAAAGATTAAGATGTCTGCTCCCGAAGAGGTCGATGCACTTCTTTCGGCAGAGGAGTACGCCGCATTTATAGCAAAATAACACCATTAAACTCGGTTGTAGAGAGAAAGTCTGCGCTTTTGTAGACTTTCTCTTTGTTTTTTAGGAAAAAAGTTCTTAATTTTGTATAAAATACAAAAAAAACGGAAAGACTAAACTAAAAAAACTAAAACTAATATGAAAAAACTTTTTCTTTCGTTAATTCTCTCTTTGGCTGTGTTCGTGGCTTCTGCCGAGGCCATTTCGAACTACAAGGAGTTGGTGACCTTTGCCAAGGCTGTTAACAAAGGTGCCGACATCTCGATGTGGCAGGACGATAAAGGTGTTGTTTGCCTCGATGCCGACATTGATATGAAAAAGGGCAAGAAGTTCCCTACAATCAAGGTCTTTAACGGTAAGTTCGATGGTTGTGGACATAAGTTCTACAACTGGAATACGCAGTCGTCGCTCTTTGGTACTCTCGAAACAGAGGCTGTCGTTAAGAATGTTATTATCGACGCTTCGTGTAAACTCGAGGTTGCCACCACGCTGAACGATACGCACGAATATGTAGCATACCTCGTGAAAATCAATAGAGGTCGCGTTATGAACTGTATCAATCACGGCTCGGTGGAGCACATCGGCACGGAGGCAAATCGAGAGATTATGATTGGTGCGATTGTAGCCTGCAACCACAACATCGTCTACAAGTGTATGAATACGGGTTCGGTATCCTGTCGCACCGATAGTTCGAATAGCGCAGGCGGTAAGGGTATTCGTTTGGGCGGACTCGTTGGAACCTGCTACGGAAAAGATGTAGTTAGTGGAACGACTATTTCGTACTGCGTAAATCTGGGAAATGTGTCGTATATGGGCGATTTCCCGAACAATAATATCGGAGGTATCGTTGGCGAGTCGTCGCGTTCGACCGTCAAGTGCTGTGTCAATCGTGGTAGTGTCGTAGCTGTGGGTATGCCATTCTCCGGTACACAAAAGCCTACTTCGCGAGTTGGTGGTATCTCGGCGTGGTCCAATGCCGACATCATTAGTTGCGACAACTTCGGCGTTATTGCAGCGTCGGGCTCTCACACCTCTTCGGTAGGTGGAATATGCGCGCGTGTCAATTTGGTACTCACGATGGTTGATTGTGTAAATCGCGGTAAGGTATCTGCGAACACAACGAATAGAGCCTATGTGGGCGGTATTTTTGGCGAGACAAGCCGTCCTATCCACGTATCGCAGTGTTACAACTATGCCGATGTGGTTAGCGAGAACACCGAGGGCTCGGCGTGGTGCGGAGGTATTGCCGGCGTTATTTCGTTAGGCAAGAACCCTACAGGTTCATATTTTAGAGATTGCGTCAACTATGGCAACATCATCAGCAAGTCCCCTAAGAGCAACTCTGCAACGGGCGGTTTTGCCGCTTCGTGTGGTGGCTATGCCAAGGGCAATGTTGTTGTTCCGGTAACAATTCGCGACTGTGGCAACTATGGTAAGATATCGGATGCAACGGGAGCCTATTCTGGAGATATGTGCGGTTGGTACAAGAATGTAAAGATAAGTGGTAGCCGTTACAACGATGCAGTAAAGGTTGTTAAGCCGTTGAAGGATGGCACAAACATATTTGGTCGTGTGTCGGACAAGCGAGGTATGCCAATCGAGGGCGTCGTAGTTAGTGATGGCGTGCAGAGCGTTAAGACCGACGTGAATGGTGAGTATTCGATGAAGAGCAATATGGCAACCACCCGTTTTGTGATGATTTCGGTGCCTGCGGCATACGAGATGCCTTTGCGCGAGCAGCGTCCTCAGTTCTTCCGCAGAGTACCGCGCTACAGCCCTGCCGTACGTGCCGACTTTGTTCTTACCAAGCGTGCTAAGCAGAGCGATGACTTTGTGCTGGCAATGGTGGGCGATCCTCAGACCCGAGGTCTGAAAACAGATAAGGCTGTTGAGCGTTTCCGCGATGTTGTAGTTGCCGATATCAACAAATACGCCGATGATGTGGATAAGGATGTGTATGCTATACACCTCGGAGATATCGTCTACAACTATATGACATCGTACGATGACTATTTGGATGCTTCGGCAACAGCGAATGTTCCAATGATAAATGTTATTGGTAACCACGATTACGATCAGCGCAACCTCTTCGATACAAAGTTGGGTACTCCATATTTCGAGTCGTATATTGCACCGCAGAACTACTCGTTCAACATCGGCAAGATGCACTTCGTTGTCGTGAACTCTATTTTGTACGACCGCCAGAACGATAACGAGAAGTACAAGACAGGTCTTTCGAACGAGACTATGGCGTGGTTGGAGAGCGATTTGAAGCACGTGCCAACCTCTACCACCATTGTTATCTGTAGCCACGCACCGCTTTTCAAGCGTAGCGATAGATTCTGCGAGGGTAATGTGAACTATGAGAAGTACACCGAACTACTCTCGAAGTACGCTAACGTCTATTCGTGGGCTGGTCACATCCATCGCAACTACGAGTACGACTACGCTACTGCACCGGAGAAGTATGCCTCGCTCAAAAATGTTAAGTCTATCGTCGTAGGTCGTTGTATCGGTATGATTCGCCTTAACCGCGAGTTGAACACCTGCGGAACACCTAACGGCTATATGGTTGCCGAGGTCAAGGGCGATAAGATGGAGTGGTACTACAAGACCGTAGGTCACGACCGCAACTACCAGATGCGTGTCTACAAGCCTGTTGCTGCGGGCGACTACCTCAAGGTTAACATCTGGAACTACTCGGCAGATACGTGGAGTGCTATCGAGTGGTGGGAGAATGGCGTGAAGGTTGCCGAAATGGAACACGCCAAGGGCGAGTTCGACCCTGACTATTTGAAGATTTACGAGCAGCACCTACAGCAGAAACTCAATGAGAAGGAGCGTGCATACTCGAAGCCTTACAAGACGCCATATCTGTTCCGCGTGAAGCCGTCGGCAGATGTTCGTGAGGGCGAGATTCGCGTTACCGACCACTTTGGTGTTACCTACACCGAGAAGGTAAGCTGGTAGGCATAGCCGACAAAACAAAGCAGAGCGTTGCACCTTATGAGGCGTGACGCTCTGCTTTTGTTTCCTACTTCTCGCCGACGAACAGCTTTATTCCCCATTCGATACATTGGCGCAGTGTGCGTGTGATGTCGTATATGGTGGCTATGCGTTCATTCATCTCTCGCATAGTATCGCGCAGCGATACCTTATATATAATTATGGCGAGTAGGGCGAAGAATGCACCCAGCAGAATGCACGGGTAGATGATTGAGCCCATCACCTCGGCAAGCCATACCACCAATGCCACGACCATAAGCAATGCAGCCACCAGTGCCGCCAAAGCAACGATGATGAGAGGTGCGAAGTAGGAACGGTTCTCGCTCATAGGCTACACGGCTATTTTTCCTCGCATCCGCACTTGTGGCCCTCTTCGCCACACGCGCCAAATTTGTTGATTCCGTCGTGTACCAAGTCGCGCACCATACCACGCATTTCGACTCCAGACTTTGGCGCAAATGCCAATGCTACAATCGAACCAATAACTGCTCCACCGAGCATCGAGAGCAGACAAAATGTACTCTGTTTCATAGTTCACCGTTTTTTAGTGTTAATACTTAATTTAACTTCACTCTCGACTGGTGCAAATCGCACGCCAAAATGAGAAAAATAGGAGCTGAAAAATTACTATTTCAGCACAATAATAGAGCTGCTTTGCCGTTGATTATATGTGTCGAATATCTCGCTTGCTACCAGTGCGAGAAATAGAACATAGTGTGCGTGTAAAAACTACGAAAACTTTTTTGGTGTTTTGAGTTTTCTTTACTATCTTTGCACCGTTGAAAAGTATATTTTTTCTATGTCGAAGCGAGAGATAGTTATTAAACGAGCGGCAGAGATGATAGCCGAGTTGGGCGTTAAATCGTTGCGTGTGGACGATTTAGCAAGTGATTTGGGCATTTCGAAGCGTACGCTCTATGAGATGTTTGGCGACAAGGAGCAACTTCTCTACTACAGCATCAAAGAGATACTGCAGAGCGAGGTAGAGGAGATTCAGGCGGCTGTTTCTGCCGATAATTCGGGTATTCCGGCGCTGTTCGATATATTTGATGCGATGATGTTGCGAAGCGCAGTTCGTAAGCGTATTATGGAGAATTTGGCAAAGTTCTATCCCGAGTTGTACGAGCGTGTGATGACCGAGAATCGCGACTATGGTTTGGCTACTTTGCGCGAGAAGTTGAACCATCTGGTAGACGAAGGTCTGATATCGGAGATGGTAAATATCGACCTCTCGATAACGATGTTCTACTACACCTCGATGGGTCTGATGCGTCGTAATGGACGATTGGTGTTGCCTAATGGCGTAACCGAGTTGGATGCGTTCCGCTACACTATAATAAACTTCTTCCGAGGCATAGCAACAGTTAAGGGCGTGGAGCAGATTGATGCTTACCTCGCCAAGCGAGCAAAAGAGAATAAACAATAATATATAATTTATGATGAAAAAGTTAGGTCTATTTTTAGGTTTTATCTCCCTGGCGTTGACCTCGATGGCACAGAATGCCGAGCCTTCGGTTTTGATGTTGACGTTGGAGCAGGCACTCGAAATTGCATTGAGCGAGTCGCCAACAATCAAGGTTGCCGAGCAGGAGATTGAGGTTAAACGCTATGCGAAGCAGGAGGCGTATTCGTCGCTCTATCCACGTTTCGATTTGACAGCGCAATATCAGCGCGTGTTGGCAAAGCAAACTATGAGTATGGATTTGGGCGGTCAGACTCAGACCATCAAGGTTGGTAGCGACAACTCGTTCAATGGCGGTGTGTCGGCGTCGATGCCGGTGGTGAATGCGCAGTTGTGGGAGAGTCTGAAGGTGTCGGTGGCAGATGTGATGCTCTCGATAGAGAAGGCTCGCTCGTCGCAGATAGATATGATTGAGCAGGTGTCGCAAGCCTACTTCTCGGTGCTGTTGGCAAAGGAGTCGTTGGAGGTCTATAGACGAGTATACGACAACGCCGTAGAGAACAACAAGAATATCGTTATGCGATACGAGGTTGGTTCGGTGTCGGAGTTCGACTACATATCGTCGAATGTGGCGGTGCAGAACGCTATACCTAATGTTATTGAGGCTGAAAATAGCGTGGTGCTTACACTCTGGCGTTTGAAGGCGTTGCTCGGTCTGGATTTGACCAAGAATATAGATGTTGTAGGCTCGTTGATGGACTACGAGAAGCAGATGAACTACGCTACAACCCTCGCCGATTTGGATATGTCGAACAACACCACATTGAAGCAGTTGGATATTCAGGAGGGAATGCTCGAGAGCGCACTCCGCATCGCTAAGTTTGCGAATATCCCAACGCTTTCGATCAATGCGGCGTACCTCTACACCGCACTCGGCAACGATGGTAAGTTCTTTCAGGCAAAGGCGTGGAACCCGTATTCGTATGCGGGTGTGCAGTTGAATATCCCGATCTTTGCGGGCGGTCAGCGTCGTGCAGCCATCAAGCAGGCTGCGCTCAACCTCTCGAATTTGAAGTTGCAGCGCGAGAATGCCGAGCGTCAGTTGCAGGTGGCTGTGGTGCAGTCGTTGAACAATATGCAGACCAACGTCAAGAAGTTCGCTTCGGCTGCCGCAACCGTAGGTCAGGCGCAGCGTGGCTACGAGATTGCCGTCAAGCGTTACGAGGTTGGTCGTGGTACGTTGGTCGATGTGGATAACTCGCAGTTGCAGTTGACGCAGGCGGAGTTGGGACGCAATAGCGCCATCTACAACTTCCTCATTGCAAAGATTGCGTTGGATAAGATTGTCGGCAAGCACGACCTGAAGAGCAATCACGACTACATCTCGCACTACGAGCAGATGTACGAAAAGCGATTTGGCGACAAGTAGAGAATTGAGTGTCAAACATATTTAGAGAAAGATTAAAAAATATATAGAGTTATGAAAAAGATTTTATTTGTAGTAGCAGCCGTAGCGATGGTGTCGTGTGGCTCGAAAAAAGGTGCTGAGCAGCAGATAGAGGAGGTAGTTGCACTTCCGCAGATCGAGGCGGAGCAGGCTGTAAGTCGCTCGATTGCACAGGTGATGACATTTACGGGTACTGTCGAAGCGGAGGTTGTGAACAACATCGCTCCACAGCAGCCGTTGCGTATCAAGGAGATTCGCTACGACATTGGCGATCACGTGAAGAAGGGTGATGTGCTGGTGCGCCTCGACAATTCGTCGTTGTTGCAGGCGAAGTTGCAGTTGGATAATGCCAAGACCGAGTATGAGCGTTCGGATAAACTCTACAAGTCGGGTGGTGCGTCGAAGTCGGAGTGGGACTCTCGTCGTTTGCAGTACGAGGTGGCTCAAACTGCCTATAGCAATTTGGTGGAGAACACTACGCTTATCTCGCCAATCTCTGGCATCGTGACTGCACGCAACTACGATAACGGCGATATGTATGCTGGTCAGCCAGTGTTGGTTATCGAGCAGATTCGTCCAGTTAAGATTATGATTAACGTGTCGGAGCCACTCTTTGCGAAGGTTAAGCGCGGTATGAAGGTAGATATCGTGTTGGATGCCTATGGCGACGAGGTGTTTGCCGGTAAGGTGGAGCGCATCTATCCTACCATCAACAAGAACACCCACACCTTCCAGGTGGAAGTTGCCATCTCGAACGAGAATGAGCGTGTTCGTCCGGGTATGTTTGCTCGCGTAACACTCCCTTATGGTAAGGAGAACAATGTGGTTATTCCGGATCGTGCTGTGCAGAAGTTGATGGGCTCGGGCGACCGCTATGTATTTGTGTATAACCCAGCCGACAGCGTTGTTCGCTACTCGAAGGTTGAGTTGGGACGCCGTTTGGATACCGAGTACGAGGTGTTCTCGGGCGTAGAGAGCGGCGAGATGGTTGTAACCAAGGGCCATATGGGATTGACCAACGGCGCAAAGGTTGAACTTGTTAAATAGTAAAAGATAAGTTACGATGAATATCTATAAGTCAGCAGTCAATAATCCGATAACGACAATTCTCGTATTTGTCGCTATCTCGATATTGGGTGTGTTCTCGTTGATGAAACTGCCTATCGATATGTTTCCACACATCGAGACCACCAATATTATGGTAATCACCGCCTATCCGGGTGCGAGTGCTATCGATATCGAGGAGAACGTAACCCGTCCACTCGAGAATACCCTGAATAGCGTTGAGGATTTGAAACATATCTCTTCGCAGTCGAAGGAGAATATCTCAATCGTAGTGTTAGAGTTCGAGTATGGTATCGATTCGGACGTTGCTACGGCAAATATCCGCGACAAACTCGATGTTGCTACAAACATCCTTCCGGACGATGTCGACAAACCAATCATCTTTAAGTTCTCGACCGAGGAGATGCCTATTATGCTTATGGCAATCAAGGCTAAGGAGTCGTGGAGTGGTTTGTACAAGATTATAGATGAGCGTGTTACCACACCTTTGGCTCGTGTTAATGGCGTAGGTTCGGTCTCGGTGTCGGGTATTCCCGAACGACAGATTCAAATCTACTGCGATCCGTACAAGTTGGAGGCATATGGTATGACAATCGAGCAGATTGCGCAGATTGTTGCACAGGAGAATATCTCGATGCCTGGTGGTCAGATGGATGTAGGCTCGAACACCTACTCGTTGCGTGTGGATCAGGAGTTCAACGGTGCGGAGGAGATGCTCGATATCGTTGTCGGCACTCGCAATGGAGCAAACATCTATTTGCGCGATGTGGCAACGGTAACCGACACCCAGCAGGAGCGTGCGCAGGAGTCGTTCAACAATGGTACCCGCAGCGGTATGATGATCGTGCAGAAGCAGACCGATGCTAATGCCGTGCAGATTTCGAAGAAGGTGCAGGAGCGTCTGGTGGAGTTGCGTAAGGATTTGCCATCGGATGTGACTATCGAGCCATATATCGATATGTCGGACAACATTTTGGATACCGCTTCGTCGTTGGCTGAGACCATTCTCACAACCTTTATCGTGGTGATGTTTGTGGTTATGATGATGCTCGGACGCTGGCGTGCGATGTTTATCATTGTGCTTACCATTCCTATTTCGATGCTCTCGGCGTTGATTTACCTTTTGGCTACCGATTCGACACTCAATATTATCACGATGTCGGCAATTTCGATTTCGATTGGTATGGTGGTGGATAATGCGATTGTGGTATTGGAGAATATCACCACTCACGTCGATCGTGGCTCGCGTGTGAAGCAGGCGGCAATCTTTGCAACCAAGGAGGTTGGTGTGTCAATTATCGCTTCGACGTTGACCACTTTGGCGGTGTTCCTCCCACTTACTATGATTGAGGGTATGGCGGGTGTGCTGTTCAAACCTATGGGTTGGATGGTTACTATCACGCTGACCGTTTCGATGGCTGCCGCATTGACCTTTACTCCGGTACTCTGCTCGAAGATTATGAAGCAGAACCCTAAGAAGTCGCGTATGCAACGCTATGTCGATGGTGCGATGGGTTGGTTGGAGAATATCTATGGCAAGGCTCTGAATTGGTGCGTACACCATCGCAAGACCTTCCTCGTTGGAGCGTTATTGCTCTTTGTGGGTGTTATTGTGGGCGTTGGTCCGCATATCAAGACCGAGTTCTTCCCTACGCAAGATAATGGACGTATTGCCGTGAAGATTAAGTTGCCTATCGGCACTCGTCAGGAGATTACTCGCGATTTGGCTTTGCGTATCGATGAGCAGTTCCGTCGTGACTACCCCGAGATTATCGCTATCGGTATGAGCGAGGGTATGGCAGATACCGACAACACCTGGGCTTCGATGCAGGAGAATGGTACACACTACATCTCGATGAATGTTCGTTTGACCAAGAAGACCGAGCGCGAACGCTCTCTGACCGAGATTTGCGACCTTATGCGTAAAGATTTGGACAAGTATACCGAGATTCGTACCTACGAGGTTATCGAGTCGGGTCAGAAGGGTGGTGCCGGAGGTCAGCAGTCGGTAGATATCGAGTTGTATGGCTACGACTTCAAGACCACCGACCGCATTGCTGCCGAGATTAAGGAGAAGATGCTTACGGTTGAGGGTTGTACCGAGGTTACCATTTCGCGTGACGAGTATACGCCGGAGTATCAGGTTGTGTTCGACCGCGATAAGTTGGCTCGCAATGGTTTGAATGTGGCTACTGCTGCAACCTACCTCCGCAACCGTGTGAATGGTGCTGTAGCGTCGTACTATCGCGAGGATGGCGAGGAGTATGATATCTTGGTGCGCTACGATAAGCCTTTCCGTGAATCTATCGAGGATTTGGAGAATATCACCCTCTATGGCTCTACAGGCCAGTCGGTTAAGGTGCGCGATGTGGGTAAGGTAATCGAGGCAGAGACCCCTCCTACCATTCAGCGTATGGACCGCTCGCGCTACGTTAAAATTTCGGGTGCTATCGGTCACGGATATGCTATGTCCGAGATTATTCAGGGTACTGTTGCCGAGTTGAACAAGATGGAGTTCCCGGCAGGTATTACGTGGGAACTCGGTGGCTCGTTCGAGGATCAGCAGGACACCTTTAGCGACCTCTATATGCTCTTGGTGTTGATGGTTATCTTGGTGTTCGTGATTATGGCATCGCAGTTCGAGTCGTTGACCTATCCGTTCGTTATTATGTTCTCGTTGCCATTTGCTTTGGTGGGTGTAATTCTCGGTTTGTGGATTTCGGACACAGCAATGGGCGTTATGGGATTGCTCGGAGTGTTGATGTTGGTTGGTATCGTGGTAAATAACGGTATCGTGCTTGTCGACTACACTCGTCTGCTCGTGGGCAGAAATCAGCCAATTCTCGATGCTGCGGTTGCTGCGGGACGTTCGCGTATGCGTCCAATTCTGATGACTACGCTGACCACCGTACTCGGTATGGTGCCTATGGCGGTAGGTACGGGTGTAGGTGCAGAGATGTGGAACTCGCTCGGTATGACTGTGGCGTGGGGACTCTCGTTCTCGACCTTGGTAACCCTCTTCCTTATCCCTGTTCTCTTTGCGATGTTTGCACTCAGCGGAGAGCGCAGAAGAGCAAAGCAAGCAGCAAAGGAGGCAGCAAAGTTAAACGCTTAAAAAAGGTAACGAAATTATGAAAGCAATTTTTATCGCCTGTGATCAGGCACTATATAGCGAGGTTATGCAAATTATGAGCGAACTCGGTGTTCGAGGTTATACCTCGTGGGAGGAGGTGCAGGGTTGTGGTATGCAGAGCGGAGAGCCACACCTTGGCGACGCCGTATGGCCTATTTTGAACTCGGCTATACTCTCCATCACCGACGACGAGCACTGTTCGAAACTACTCGAGGCGTTGCGTGCGCTCGAGGCTAAAAACCAGTTGCTTGGCGTGCGAGCATTCTGGTGGGAAGTTGGTGGAACATTGTAGTGTTGTGCTATGACAAAGCAGAGTATATTCCCAAACTATACCGAGGCGTTGAATAGGGTGAAAGGCTTCGATGTTTCGGATGTTGGAGGTGCCGCAATGATGCACTTCGACAGCGTGAATATCGAGCAGGTGCAGGAACTGAAGTACCCTTGCCGTATCGACGCTTTGATAATAGTGGTATGTCTGCGTGGCAGGGTGTCGTTCTCGTCGCACTTGAGCAACTACACGCTCAGCGAGAACCAATTCTTCATATCGTCGGCTTCGGTGTTCCAATTTCACTCGATGGAGAATAGCGAGGTCTACTTGATGGCATTCACGCCCGATTTTCTGGCGAATATGAACATCGATGTGCGAGTGGTTGGTCAGTTGGCTACTCACCTAAGCGCAGGTGCCTATATTGCCAACCTTAACAACGACGAGGTGCGTGGCATAACTCGCTTTTTGGGTACGCTGCACGAGCACCATCGTGCCGACTTGATGACGGAGTATAGAATGGCATCGTTGCGTCACGTCTACTGCGCTATGATCTACCGCATTGTCGATGCTTTGGTGGGCAGAAATGTCTCGGTGGCACCAGTGGGTGTGAAGGAGCGTAGTTCGGAGTACTTCGAGAGGTTGATGGCATTGCTTGCAGAGCATTATCGTGAGCAGCGTAGCGTGGAGTTCTATGCCGAGAAACTGCACATTTCGTCGAAGCATCTTTCGCGCGTTATTCGTAACTTTACGGGCAAGTCGGTACATCAGTGGATAGATGAATTTGTCGTGCTGGAGATTAAGAATCTGTTGAAATATTCGGCAATGAGCGTTCAGCAGATATCCTACTACCTGAACTTCCCGAATCCATCGTTTATGGGGCAGTACTTCAAACGAATTACCGGAATGACCCCTGGCGAATACAAAAGAAGCTGATAAATAACAACAGACCAAGGCCGACTTGGTCTGTTGTTGTTTTAATAGGAGGAGGGATGGCGGTTTTTGTTATAGAAAATTGCCGTTTCGTTGAAAAAATTTTTTTGTAAAAAATAGGCAGTATATATTTGCAACCGATTTATTAGGTAAATGTGCAGATACAACAAACAAATTTTTATATTATGATTTTCAACAAACAAAATGAAGAGTACATTGCACCATCGGTAGTGATGGTTGATGTAGCTTGCGAGGCAGGTTTCAGGGCTTCAACAGGCGACTTGACATTCGTCGATGGTGTCGATGATGGTTGGTATGGTCTTTAATTAACAAATGCTAAAAGGAGGAAAAATTATGAAAAAGTTATTTGTTTCGATTTTGGCTCTCGCGGCATTTGCTGCTTGTCAGAGCGATTTTAACGACGTGAATTTGGACGCACCACAGGGCGGTAATGCTAATGTTGGTGGTTCGCATACTATTTATGCTGAGGTTGGTGTTGGCGAGGACGACACAAAGGCTACCTATGGCGACGGTTTGAAGGCTACATGGGAGGAGAACGACCAGATTGCACTCTTGCAGGAGAATGCAAACTATGGCTCGACCTTCAGCGTAGTAAACAAGTTGAACATTAAGGACGGTTGGGGAACAAGCAAGGCGTTGTTCAGCGGCGAGATTTCGGTTGATGCAACTGCACCTCGTGTATATCACATTGCTTATCCTGCTTCGGCAGTTAATTTCTCGACTTCGAGCTCGCTCTCGTTGGTAGGCGATATTTCGTACGAGAATAGTTCAAATCTCGGATACCAGCTCAAAGCATCGGGCGTATACGATTATACCTACAACTCGACTCTCAATATCACCGTTCCTGCAACTCAGAACGGTAAGTGGGAGCCATATATGTATGCTTCGACTTCGGAGGCTGTAGCATCGAATGGTATTGGTGCTAAGACACTTACAACTTTGACAGGTGCTATCGCAATTCGTGCTTTCGAGCCAGACGGCGTAACTCCAAAGCAGTTGAAGCAAATCACAATCACCTCGAGCGATGCAGCTATCGCAGGTACCTTCTCGGGTACTGCAACCAGCGTTGGCTCGTTGGGTACTGTATCAGGCGACGAGACCGCTTGGCACACTGCATTTGAGGAGAGTAGTGCAAAGAGCAAGGCTCGTGCAAGCCTCGAGTCTAAGGCTCAGGGTATGGCCCCAGCCTCTACTTCGGTAGTTAAGGCTATGTCGCTTTCGTTCGCTGGTAATACCAAGAGTGTTACCGCAAACAACCTCGAGGCTATCGCAAGCGAGGATGACGGCAACTATACTTACTACGTAAATGTTGCTCCTGCAACTCTTCCTGCTGGTACTTTGACCATCGTGGCTGTTGCTACCGACGGCTCGTCGTTGACTCGCGTAGTTAACAAGGACGTGGTTGTTGCAGCAAGCCACCGTGTAGGTTTCAATCTCACTTGGGAGTCGGCAACTTTGAATGGCGCAACCATCGAGACCTGGTACAACGATTGGAACAATGGTTCGCAGTTCCAGTTGGCTGGCAATACACTCTATGTTGACAACGTAAGCGTTGCTGGTAACATCGCGGCAGACCACGTGTTGGCTATTGGTGTACGCATCAATGGCGAGTTCCACGAGGCTTCGAAGCAGAGTGGCGTGTTGGCAATCTCGCCAATCGTTATCTCGGACTTGTCGAGCGGCGTATATCGTGTACAGCCAGTAGCTAAGGTGTTGATTAACGGCGTTGAGAAGTGGTTGGAGTGCGCTGAGGTTGAGAAGATTGTAACTTCGATTCCACAGGTTATCGACTACTCGGTTCGTACATCGTACTCGAGCAATGGTAGCGTAGCAAAGACCAACGATATCAATGGCGATATTTTGAGGGTTAAGGCGAACATTTCGGACTCGTATGTTGCAAACAACCTCGTAAATGGCAAGACCTACACTATCTGCTACGGCTCGAACACGGCTACGCAGACCCTCGGCGCAGAGAAGGAGATTACTCTTGCGTACGGTGCTTGGGGACAATATGTATGTTATGTTAAAATTACTTTGGCTAACGGATATGTCTGTGAATCAACAAAATACACCACTCACGTGACAGGTATTCCTTATACTTACAACTTCGATGCTGTGCGTAACGACAACAATAACTGGCTTGGCTGGACACCACAGGGCGCAAGCAAAGCATCGACATCGGCTGGTTATAAGGTAACGAAGTTGAATAGCAAATATATGGTTTCGCCAAAGCACCACACACCGACTTCAATCGGAATAACTGCAACCGCTGCTTGTTATGCCTATTTGTCAAAGGCAAACTTTGTTATGAGCGCAACAAATGCGACAAACGCTAAATCTACAAGTGGTACATCGCAGTCGGTGTCAGGTAAGGTATATACCAATAGTATGATTGCAAACAATACGACATCTAAGAGTTGGAACATTAACGTATCGAGCGATACTCCATATATCTACATAAGCGCAGATAAGAACGATGCTTATGTGCTGAATGTAAGAGTTGCTTATCAGTAATAGAGTTTGTTTTAATATCAAAGAAGACCGCCCTGCAATTACGCAGGGCGGTCTTTTGCTGTTAAATATACTACTACTTATATTGTACGCTAAATGAGTGTACCATATAGTTGAACTCTGTAAGTGTAGCCGACTGAGTGTTGTGATTGATCGATATAAACTTGTTTGTAGGGGTCAAGGTCAATGACGATGATTGTGTGCTCATATCGTCTGTTCCAGGGCTTGTTGTGCTGTTAGGAGTGAGCGTAACATAGCTGCTTGCCGAGCTTGTAGCTGAACTTGTTGCTCCAATGTAGCCACTTATTGCCTTGCTACTAAAACCGATCCAGTACGACTTGTGCTTGATGGTGAAGTTAACCTCTGTATTTGCACCTACAGGGAGAGCTGGAGATACAGCATATCCATTATTTTTTGTAGATTTGCTCACATTCTCGTACAAACACAAGAAGTTATCACCTGCACTTGCTGTGTCCATCTTCGGCGAACCGTTCAATGTCCAGCCCGCAGCCCTGATTTTATCGAGGTTAGAGCCGTAGAACTGCGTTGAGAACGGTATACCTGTTACGTGAGTTGTATATTTATTCGACTCGATGACATAGCCATTTTTGAGCGAAATTTTAACATAACATACATATTGCACTATACCAACGATATGGACCGTGCGACAAATTGAACATTACGCGGGTGAAAAAGAATAAATATGCGGATAGGGCGGATAGGGTGGATTAGATAGGATTAGATAGGATTAGATGGGATTAGATAGGATTAGATAGGATTAGATAGGATTAGATAGGATTAGATAGGATTAGATAGGATTAGATGCCTCCTCCTATAAACTCCCATAAAGCACCGTAGGTGCGAATCCTATAAAATCCTATAAAGTCCTATAAAGTCCTATCGAAAAACTAAAAGTTTTCCGCTTTCCGCTTTCCGTTTTCCGTTTTATTTCTTATCTTTGTGCAATTATTGTATAATTGATTTGTCTCTTTGAAGTTATGTTGAGCAGAAGAGTTCTACGAACAAAGGTCGTGAAGGCGGTTTATGCCCACGTGCAGTGCGAGGGTTTAACACCCGTTGTAAGCGAGAAAAATCTCGTTCATTCAATCAATAGCGCATACGACCTATATTTCCATCTACTCGCACTCGTTCCCGAGATTGCCGAGTATGCTGCCGAGCGCATCCGCATCGGCGAGAATAAGAAGTTACCGACATACGACGACCTACACCCAAATCGCAAATTTGTGGATAATATGGCTATTGCACGCTTGAACGAAGACGAAGGTTTGCAGTCGGAGTTGCAGGCACGCAAATTGTCGTGGAAGGGTAATCGCGACCTTATTGTTGCC
The DNA here is from genome assembly GCA_045653565.1 of Alistipes sp. Lineage (GTDB taxonomy): Bacteria > Bacteroidota > Bacteroidia > Bacteroidales > Rikenellaceae > Alistipes. The sequence continues at coordinate 33,260 of JAZOMA010000003.1, read as the reverse complement.
CTCTACAACGCTTTGGTGCGCCAGCCGTTCTATATGAAATATATGGCGTCGGACGAGCATTCGTTCCGCGAGGATGCACAGTTGGTGTCGGATATCTATATGACGATGCTCGAGGAGTTCGAGCCGCTCGAGAGTGCGTTGGAGGCGCAGTCGATACTCTGGAACGACGACTTGGGCTATCTGCTTACGATGGTGTCGCGTACGGTGTTGTCTATGCGCGAGAGCCACGAGGCGATAAAACTTATGGAGCAGTTCAAGAGCGAGGAGGACCTCGACTATGCAAAGTCGTTGTTGCGTAATACGATTGCAGGTTACGAGCGCATCACGCTCCTGCTCGATAACGCTATGAACAACTGGGATATCGAGCGCGTGGCGTTGATGGATAAAATTATACTGGTTACCGCTATTGCTGAGGCTGAGGACTTCCCTTCGATACCTCTGCGCGTAACGATGAACGAGTATATCGACATCGCCAAGTGCTATTCGACCGAGTCGAGTGGTGGCTTTATCAATGGTATTTTGGATCGCATAATCGCACGCCTCACCGACGAGGGTAAGATTGTGAAGTCGGGCAAAGGATTATTATAAAAATTGTTATGGCAGGTAGATTTTGCACCTTACTTGCAGCGTAAATGCTCACATACGCCATAGTATGCTCCGCTTTTCGCTACTGCGTAACGCACAAAATCTCCACCACTATTTACAATTTTGAGTTTTGACAGAAAAGAACAACTTTTAATTTTTAACTTCTAATATTTAATTCGTTATGATTACACTTTTGGAGGCAGCAGCAGCTGCACAGCCAGCAGTTCAGCAGCCAGGCGGCGGATGGTCGTTCTGGGTAATGATTGTAGCAATGATTGCTATTATGTATTTCTTTATGTGGCGTCCCGAGAAGAAGCGTCGCAAGGAGGCTGAGGAGTTCCGCAACAATCTTAAGTCGGGCGATAAGGTTATCACCGCAGGTGGTATCTACGCTGTAGTGAAGAAGGTTGAGGAGACTTCGCTTTTGATTGAGGTGGATAGCAACGTAACCCTCCGCATCGACAAGGGTATGGTTATGGCTGCACCGGTAGCAAATCAGGAGCCAAAGGCGGAGCAGAAATAGTGTGAAACCAGAACAAAATCTAACCTAATAAAACTATGAAAAAACTTATTCTTTTGTTTGTTGCCGTAGCGTTGGCAACTTCGGCATTTGCCGAGAAGAAGTCGGAGATGATGTCGTGGGACGAGGCAACAGTAAAGGCTAACGAGGTATTGGCTACGCTGTCGCTCGACGAGAAGATTGAGATGACTCACGGTCATAACAAGTTCTTCCTCCCTGGTGCGCCAGCGAAGGGTCTGCCACACGTATTTATGGTGGATGCTTCGGCAGGTGTGCGTATCAACCACTCGTTGCCAGATCAGAACGAGGTGCGCCACCCTGCAAAGACTACGCAGTTCCCTGCAACTATCGCACTCGCGTCGACCTTCAACCCAGAGTTAGCACACGCTTATGGCGAGGCTGTAGGTTACGAGACACGTATGGCAGGTGCAGGCGTATTGCTCGGTCCTGGTATGAACATCTATCGTTCGTCGCAGTGCGGTCGTAACTTCGAGTATATGGGCGAGGATCCATATTTGGCTGCTCGTATGGTCGAGAACTACGTTATCGGTATGCAGGGCACAGGAACAATGGCTTGTTTGAAGCACTTCCTCTGCAACAATACCGAGTTGTATCGTAAACTCTCGAACTCTATCGTTGACGAGCGTGCGATAATGGAGATTTATACCCCTGCATTCAAGGCAGGTATCGACGCAGGTGCCGGCTCTGTGATGACTTCGTACAACCTCGTAAATGGCGAGTGGGCAGGTCAGAGCAAGTATGTTATCACCGACCTTCTCCGTGGTACTCTCGGTTTCAAGGGTTTGGTAATGACCGACTGGCGTTCGGTTTATGACTGGAAGAAGGTTGTTCTTTCGGGTCAGAATGTTGAGATGCCGGGTACTCCTAACGAGCACTATCACATCAACTCTGTACGTGGTTTGTTGGCTGCAGGTGAGATTACCGAGAAGAATATCGACGATATGATTCGTCCAATGGTTGCAACCTTGATTCGCTTCGGCTTGTACGAGCGTTTCAAGAATGGCCAGCCAAACGAGGACGCTCTCGAGGCGAAGTTCCCTCACCACGAGGCTGTTTCGTACCAGACCGCAGCCGAGGGTTCGGTGTTGTTGAAGAACGACGGTATCCTTCCGTTGAAGGAGGGTCAGCAGATTTTGCTCGTAGGTCGTTGGGCTAAGGTTGCACCACAGGGTGGTGGCTCTTCTCGTGTTAAGGGTTTCAACTGCGTAACTTCGGAGGATGCACTCCGTGCATCACTCCGTGCAAGAGTTAAGGCTGTCGAGAAGCCAAACTTTATCCAGTTGCAGAAGGCGGACGTTGTAGTTGTTGCAACAGGTACCTACGACACCGAGGGCCAGGAGCGTCCATTTCAGATGAAGGAGGAGGACGAGGCTTTGGTACGTATGGCTTGCGCAGCAAACAAGAAGGTTATCGTTCTCGTTCTCTCGGGTTCGGGTATCGATATGAGCGCGTGGAACGACAAGGTTTCGGCAATCATCTACGGCTGGTATCCGGGTCAGGCAGGTATGCAGGCTATCGCCGACATTATGGTTGGCAAGATTAACCCATCGGGTAAGTTACCTGCAACTATCGAGAAGTCGTTCAAGGATTCGCCAGCATACGGTATGGTGCCACGCGGTTTGAGCGTAACCTATTCGAGCCGCAACACCAACGAGTTGTGGACTGCACCAAAGCACTACGACGTACACTACAAGGAGTCGGTTTTGGTTGGTTACCGTTGGTATGAGTCGAAGGGCATCGAGCCTCTCTACCCATTCGGACACGGTTTGTCGTACACAACTTTCGAGTTGTCGAAGGCGAAGGCTGCAAAGCAGATTTCGGCAGAGAAGCCTTTGAAGGTTACCGTTAAGTTGGAGAACACCGGCAAGATGGCTGGTGCAGAGGTTGTTCAGTTGTATGTTCAGGAGAACAACCCATCGGTACTCCGTCCAAAGAAGGAGTTGAAGGCGTTCAAGAAGGTACACCTCGAACCAGGTAAGAGCACAACTGTTACCTTCGAGTTGAACCATAAGGATTTGGCTTTCTGGAACGATAAGACTCACGCGTGGGAGGTAAATAAGGGTACTTATACACTCCACATCGGAAACTCGTCGGCAAACATTGCTCAGACGTTGACCGTTGAGGCTCTCTAAGAAAAAACCAATATGAATAAGTGGAGGGCTGAGTGATTCTCAACTCTCCACTTTTTCTAAATTACACAATAGTGTAAGTCGTTTCTCGTTTTCCGCTTATGAAAAAAGTCGTATCCTTCTCGTTGATGCTAATGACAGGACTTGCGTTGTCGCAACTCCTTCCAAATCTTATGGGGGAGTCGTATGGCGAGTTGAAGCATATTGTAGAGGTTTCGCTCGGCGTATGCTTAGCATTTATTATGATAAACGTAGGTCGTGAGTTCGAGATAGATAAATCGAATGTCAATGTCTATGTCAAGGACTACCTTGTTGCGATGTTGGCGGCGGCATTGCCCTGGATATTTATCGCCCTCTACTACATCTTAGCCCTTATACCACAGGAGTGGTGGGGTATGGGCGATACGTGGAAGGAGTCGCTTCTGTTGAGCCGATTTGCAGCACCTACATCGGCAGGAATACTCTTTTCGATGTTGGCGGCTATGCAGTTGCAGAAGAGTTGGATATACCAGAAGGCGCAGACTTTGGCTATTTTCGACGACCTCGACACCATTATATTGATGGTGCCGTTGCAGGTGGCTATGATTGGCGAGATGAATTGGCAGATGGCGGCTATGCTTGCTGCTATATTCGGAATGTTTTTCGTGGGCTGGAAGTATATGTCGCGCTTCGAGATGCCACAAAATTGGTACGCTGTATTTACCTATGCAGTGTTGGTCTATGGCGCAACAATGTTGGTCTATACCGTTACAAAGCACTTCTTTGGCGATAAGGGTGCGATACATATCGAGGTGCTGTTGCCGGCATTTATCTTCGGTATGATTATAAAGAATAGGCATATCGAGGGCAAGAGCGAGGAGCGCGTGGCGTCGATTATCTCTATTGTCTTTATGCTGCTTGTGGGTATGAGTATGCCGCTTATCGATATTGACGGTGCTGCCACAACTAACGAATCATCTACGAGCCTTATCTCTACGCTTCCGATGCTGTCGGGCGGCGAGATTGCATTTCACGTGTTGATGGTGACTATCTTGTCGAACTTAGGAAAGTTGGCTCCGATGCTATTCTACCGCGACCGCTCGCTCACCGAACGATTGGCGTTGTCGGTTGGAATGTTCGCTCGTGGTGAGGTTGGCGCAGGAGTTGTCTTTATCGCTATCGGATATAATATCGGCGGCCCAATACTTTTGATTTCGGTGCTTACGTTGGTGCTAAACCTTATCTTGACAATCGGATTTGTTTATGCCGTAAAGCGCCTGGCACTCAAAGCACAAAAATAGTAAACTTTTATGCGGAAGATTGTTGCAATATTGCTGTTTCTGCTCGGGTTATTTGCACTCGAGCGAGCCGATATTGCAGGTGCAGAGGCTCGGACCTCTTGTGAGCGAGTGGTGCGCACCGAGCAACTATCCGTTTGCACTCATCGCAATGTAGATGCCGAGCAACCATCGTCAGTGGCGGTGGTGCCTACGGCTCGCACAATAACTATAAATGGCTCGCGCATCAACACTTTACGTGCGCCACATATCGCAGCAACGGGCCATTTCCACACTATCTCTCACTATGTTGTGGCGCAATTTATTCATCGCTTGGGCTCATTCGCTCGTGCGGTCGATTTCTATCTCTATACGCTGTGTCAATTACGACTATGATTGCTATCTTATTTCCCGTAAAATTGCAATTATAATAGAGTAATAACACTTAAAGTATAGAAAAATAATGGATATAACAGAATTTAACGAGGCATTGTATGCCTCGTCTAAAGGCGTTGTCGTAGAACGCCGTAAAGACTTGATTCTACCTGTTTTGGTACTATTGATAGGTGTAGCACTGCTTGTGGCTAACTATCTTCTCGAAAATGGCGACGATGCCAACAATCTCAAATCGACACTTGTGCTTGCCGGAGGTGTGGTTGTTCTGCTCGGGGTAACGCTTTGTGGAACTCGCATATTTGGTAGCGGTGCGCCATATCATAAGGGGGATAAATGTATGCTCGAGAGTAAGTACTACTCGTTCGACCGTTCGCAGCAGGCGGAGGTTGTAAAGGCGGTTACTGCGTGCGATAAAGAGGTTCTCGATGCTCTCGCGGAGAGCGATATTGCGGGCGTTACGGTGGTGTGCTACTACTCGCCACGTAGCAACTACGTTGCGATGCAGGCGTTCGTCTACGAGGACTTTTCGTATAAGGATATCACTCCGTTCGAGGTGAGGGTAGAGTAGAGTACCTGTTGCGCACAAAAGAAGAGGTCGGCAAATTTGCCGACCTCTTTGTATATTCGAGGGTTACCCCTTGCATATTATTGGATGCCCTTCAACTTCTTGAACAGAGCGTTGTACTTGTTGTACTTCTCCATAACACCCTCCTCGTTGCGAAGACGGAAGCAAAGACCCTTAAGGTACTCGGCGCAATCTACGCTCTCTGGCTTCAACTCCATAGCCTTCTCCAACCAAGGCAACGCCTTCATATAGGCAGCGTTAACCTCCTTCAATCCAGCCTGATACTCGTCCTGCGAGCTGATGCTGTCGAGGCGCGAGTTGAATGTGCGGTTAGCCTCATCACCCTTTGCCATATAGAAGTAGCCGAGGTAGAAGTTGGTGTCGTAGTCGTTTGGCTTCAAATCGTTAATCTTGAGGAACGAATTGATACATTCGTCGAAGTTCTTCAACTTGAAGAATACCTGACCGCGTGCAAACCAAAGGTCTGCGTTGTCTGGCTTCTCGGTGAGCATCTTGTCGATGCGACCAACCAAGTCGGCAGGGTCGCCCACGCCCTCCTCCGAGGTGTAGAGCTGAATCAAACCCTCCATAATGCGCTCGTTGCGTGGATACTTCTCGATACCCTCCAACAAAGCGTTCTTTGCCTTTACGACATACTCTTTGTTATCCTCGCGCTGACCATAGTAGCAGTGGAATAGGAAGTAGTAGAGGTTGCCCTGCTCGTCGCTATAGCCCAACTTGAGAGCCTCGTTGAGATACTTCTCGCCATCGATGAAGTATTGCTTATTCTCAGCACCGAGGAATGCAGCCAACTGACCGGCAAAGAAGAAGTAGCGTGGGTCTTGCTTGCCAATAGCCGGGTTGTTCTGCAACTCTACCGCCTTCATATATACGTCGATAGCGGTTTTGTACTGCTGAATGTCGAGGCTCACCGAACCCAACTCCGAGTAGTGATTGATAAGTACATTCAACGCCTCCTTAATCTTTGGAGCCTGCGAGTTGTCCAACTCGTAAGCCTTCAGGAATGCCTCGTGAGCAATCTCGTAGGCGTTCTCAAGCACCTGCTTCTTAATCTGCCAAGCAAGAACCTTGTTGTCCTTGATGTGAACGTCAATCCACTCGAACGAGTGAACATGGTCATTAAACTCGTTTGGTGTGGTGCCGATGCTCATAGCCAACATATTGGCATCGAGTCCTGCAAAGATGTTCTTTGCTGGTGCTACGATAGCATCTACGCAAATCTTACCACGCTTAATCCAAGTTGCTGCCTTACCCGCCTTCTTGACGTTAGCAATCTCGAGGTCGCTCTTTGCCAACTTTGCCTGGTACGATTCTACGCTGATTTTCTGTGCCATAGCGGTAGGGGCTGCCAATATAGCAGCCAAAACTACCAAAGTTATAATCTTTTTCATAACAAAAAAGTGTTAATGTTTGTTTCTATTGTTGGTTTTCTGTTGTAGCCTCTGTTGCTGCTTCGGTTGCTTCGGTTGCTTCGGTTGCGCCCTCTGCTACAGCATCTTCAACTACTACGCCCTCTGCAATCTCCTCCTCGTCGGTTACTGGAACAACTGCTACCGATGCAATCTCGTCGCCCTCGCGGAGATTGATCATACGAACGCCTTGTGTCGCACGACCAATAACACGAAGTTGACTCAAAGATGTGCGGATTGTGATACCCGAGCGGTTGATAATCATCAAGTCGTTATCGTCTGTTACAGCCTTAATAGCCACCAATTCGCCTGTACGCTCGGTGATATTGAAGGTCTTGACACCCTTACCGCCACGATTGGTAATACGATATTCGCTTACATTTGTACGCTTTCCGTAACCGTTAGCTGAGAGTACCAATACATCCTCGTTCGAGTCTGGCTCGATGCAAATCATACCGATAGCCTCGTTGTCGCCCTCGAGCGATACGCCACGCACACCAATCGAAGTACGGCCTACCTCACGAACTGTCGATTCGTTGAAGCGGATAGCCTTACCCTCGCGTGTAGCAATCATAATCTCGGCTGCACCGCTGGTGAGTTTAGCCTCGATAAGACGGTCGCCCTCACGAATCTCGATTGCGTTGATACCATTGGTGCGAGGACGCGAGTAAGCCTCCAACTTGGTCTTCTTAACGGTACCGTTCTTGGTACACATTATAATATAGTTAGAGTTGATATACTCCTCGTCGTTCAATTTCTTGCAGTTGATGTATGCACGAACCTTATCGTCTGGCTCGATGTTGATGATGTTCTGGATAGCGCGACCCTTCGATGCGCGAGTTCCCTCAGGAATCTCGTAAACCTTCAACCAGAAGCAGCGACCCTTCTCGGTGAAGAACATCATAGTGTTGTGCATCGAAGCCACATAGATATGCTCGATGAAGTCCTCGTCGCGAGTAGCCGAACCCTTCATACCTACGCCACCTTTATTCTGTGTGCGGTAGTCGGCCAACGAAGTACGCTTGATGTAGCCGAGGTGTGAAATGGTGATAACCATATCCTCGTCAGCGTAGAAGTCCTCAGGGTTGAACTCCTCCGAAGAGTAGACAATCTCCGAACGACGCTCGTCGCCATACTTATCCTTAATCTCAATCAACTCCTCCTTAACGATGCTCAACTGCATCTCCTCGCTGCCGAGTACAGCTGTGAGGTAGTCGATGGTCTTCTGCAACTCGTCGTGCTCTGCAACGAGTTTGCTGCGCTCCATGCCAGTCAATGCACGCAAACGCATATCCACGATTGCGGCAGCCTGCACCTCGCTCAAACCAAAACGCTCCGAGAGGGTAGCCTTGGCTATATCTACGCTCTTGGAGTCTGTGATTATCTGTACAATCTCTTTGATGTTGTCCTGTGCAATAATCAAGCCCTGAACGATGTGCATACGATCCTCTGCCTTACGCAAATCGAAGCGTGAGCGACGAACAATCACCTCGTGGCGATGCTCTACGAAGTGCTGAATCTGGTCGCGAAGGTTCAACAACATTGGACGACCCTTTACCAATGCAATGTTGTTTACCGAGAACGATGATTGCAACTCGGTGTGCTTGAACAACATATTCAATACCACGTTTGCTACGGCGTCCTGCTTCAACGTAACAACTACGCGGGTACCCTGACGGTCCGACTCGTCGTTTACGTCGGCAATACCCTCCAAACGTCCCTCCTTAATCAGTGTAGCGATGTGCTTAATCATCTCCTGCTTGTTTACCATATAAGGTATCTCGGTGAAGATGAGCTGCTGACGACCTGTCGAAGAGGTTTCGATGTCGTGACGAGCGCGGATAACCACACGTCCACGACCAGTCAGGAGAGCCTCCTTAACACCCTCGTAGCCATAGATGATGGCTCCGGTTGGGAAGTCGGGACCCTTAACGAAGTGGAGCAAATCCTCGCAAGTGCAGTCGCGGTTGTCGATGTATGCGCAACAAGCGTCGATAACCTCCGAGAGATTGTGCGGTGCCATATTGGTTGCCATACCTACTGCGATACCGCTCGCACCATTTACGAGCAACAACGGAATTCTTGTAGGGAGTACGGTAGGCTCCTTCTGCGTGTCGTCGAAGTTCATTGTCCAGTCGATAGTCTCCTTATCGATATCTGCCATAACCTCGTTTGTAATCTTCTGCATACGAGCCTCGGTGTAACGCATCGCTGCAGGCGAGTCACCGTCCATCGAACCGAAGTTACCCTGACCCTCAACGAGTGGATAACGCATAGCCCAAGGCTGTGCCAAACGCACCATAGCGTCGTAAACCGATGAGTCACCGTGTGGGTGGAACTTACCGAGTACGTCTCCGACGATACGAGCCGACTTACGTGTTGGTTTGTCGTGATAGAGGTGCAACTCCGAGTTCATATCGAACAATATTCGACGGTGAACCGGCTTCAAACCATCTCGAACGTCGGGCAATGCACGCGACACGATGACCGACATCGAGTAGTTGATGTAGGACTCCTTCATATGATCCTCGATATTGATTCGCTCAATACGACCAGCAGGAGTTACATTTTGTTCTTCTTGCATAATGTTTGAATTTTATTTGTTTAAGTTTTGTGAACATTCGTTTTATGATACGCGCAAAAATAGCGATTATTCTCCGAATAATCAACTTTTGGCTCCAGAATTTTGATGTTTGAAAAATATTTTTCGCCAAGAATGCGATTTTTGCCACTTTTTAGGCGATTTCAGCCACTTTGGCAGAGACTTTCGACAGGGGGTCGAAGCTAAAATAACGGAAAAGTGGAAAACGGAAAACTAATTTTTTAGTTTCAATTTTGTTCCTTCTGCCGAAATCGCACCTTTATCCACCAAACTGCGTATCACTTCGAGTATCGCCTGGTCGTTGCCTACGATTTTGGCAACGAGCTCCTTCGTTGATAGCGGCTCGGTGGCGAGGAGCGAGAGAATCTGCTCCTCGTAGTTCGCATTTTGTGCGCGATTTCTGCGCTTACTAGCGAGGCAGTTGTCGCATATTCCGCACGGCTCCGACATCTTGTCGCAGAAGTACTGTTCGATGATGCGACTGCGGCACTCCTCATCTTCGTTGGCGTAGTGGAGTATGTGGTTGAAACGCTCCAACATCAACTCCTTGCGGTGTGAGTAGGTCGAAGGTGCGATGTATACGTCGCGTGCGGGCAGACGCTCCTCGTCGAGAAATATCAGAGGGTCGTGATTGGTTGGTATATAGCGTATTACGTTGCTACGCCAGAGTCGCTTCAGGAACTCGTGTACCTCCTGATAGGTTTGCTTCGAGTGGGAGGCTATCTCCATCTCGTCGATAGGTCTGAATTCGCTGAATATGCCTGTGTAGAGGCGCAATATTGTGCGTAGCATCTGCTCCTCCTTCTCGTTCTGCATCTTGACGCTATAGAGTTCGTCGCGCGACACCATAAACATCACTCGGGCCGGATGTTCGCAATCTTCGACCAGTGTCATATAGCCGTTCAGATGGAGCAGCTTAATTATGTTTTGGACTACACTTATTGGTTGCTTTATGTGGCGGCAGAAGTCGTAGATGTTGAATACGAACGACGCCTCCTTGCCATCGCCAATCGCCACGCCCAAAAATGAACATAGTTCGTTGTAGACTGAGCGAATTAGCGGAATGTCAGGGAACTCTTTGTCGAATATGCGGAGTATGCGTTCGTTGTCGTCCGATGCCATCAAAATCACGGCATAACTGCGCTCTCCGTCACGTCCGGCACGTCCTGCCTCCTGATAGTATGATTCGAGCGAGTCGCTCATTGTGTAGTGTACGACAAAGCGCACGTCGCGCTTGTCTATTCCCATTCCGAATGCGTTGGTAGCCACCATTATGCGTGTTTTGCCACTAACCCATTCGTCCTGTCGGATGGAGCGTTCGGTGTTGGGTAGTCCACCGTGATAGTACGACGCCGAATAGCCCTGCTCGGTCAGGAATTGCGCCACCTTTTCAGCTGTTTCACGCATATTAACGTAGACTATTCCGCAACCCTGCACGTTGTTTATTATGCGCAACAACTGCTCCTGCTTGTCGTCGGTTTGACGCACGCAGTAGGAGAGGTTCGGACGCAGGAACGAGGTCTGCAATATGTTTGGCTCGGCAAACTCCAACTGCGTCATAATATCCTTCGCAACTTGCGGTGTTGCCGAGGCTGTGAGAGCCAAAACGGGAGTGTCGGGGATGAGTCGTCGCAACTCCTTTATGCGAAGGTAGGCAGGGCGGAAGTCGTAGCCCCATTGCGATATGCAGTGCGCCTCATCTACGGCGAGCAGCGTCACATTCATCCTATCCACTCGCAGACGGAACATCTCGCTCGAGAGTCGCTCGGGGGCAACATATAGAAACTTTACGTCGCCATAAACGCAGTTGTCCAGTGCAATGTCAATCTGTCGGCTCGATAGTCCCGAGTGAACGGCTACGGCAGGGATGCCCATACGACGAAGCCTATCTACTTGGTCTTTCATCAGTGCGATGAGCGGAGTCACTACGATGCACAGACCGTCGCTTACCAGTGTAGGAAGCTGATATATAAGCGATTTTCCACCACCTGTAGGCATCAATATCAGCGTGTCACGACCCGATAGCACCGACTCCATCGCTTCGCGTTGCATAGGGCGAAACGAGTCGTAGTGCCAATACTTCTGTAGTGCATCGAGTAACTTCTGTTCCATAGTTGCGAAGGTAGTGCAAATTTTTGTAAAAATAGACTATTTTCTCAGAAAATATACCTATATTTGTAGTATGATTTTGAAAGCCAACTGCAAAATTAACCTTGGACTTAACATTCTGCGTCGTCGCGAGGATGGTTTTCACGACCTTGAAACCGTGATGATGCCGGTGTCGAATGCCTACGATGTGGTTGAGGTCGAGAGGGTAGAGGGACCTTCGACTTTTGAGCAGTGCGGTATAGTCGTAGATTGCAATGTTGAGGATAATCTCTGTATGAAGGCGTTGCGCCTTATGCAGAGGTTATATTGTGTTGGCGAGGTTCGTATTCGTCTGGATAAGCGAGTGCCATTTGGTGCGGGTTTGGGCGGAGGCTCGAGTGATGCTACGGCAGTAATCTTGGCATTGAATCAACTCTTTGCTCTTGGTTTGAGCGAGGAAAAATTGGTTGAGGTGGCTGCAATGATTGGCAGCGATACCGCCTTCTTTGTGCGCAACACACCGCAGTTGTGCGAGGGTAGGGGCGAGTTGATGTCCCCCATACAATTACAGTTGGAGGGTAAGTATCTTGCCATCGCAAAGCCCGAAGAGTCGGTTTCGACCAAAGAGGCATATGCTGGCGTGAAGCCGTCTGTGCCATCGGTGCGATTGGCGGAGGTTCTGCAACGTCCGATAGATGAGTGGCGCGAGGTGGTGGTTAACGACTTTGAAGGGCATATCCTCGTTGCCCATCCTGCCATTGCTGCACTCAAACAGGCGATGTACGATGCGGGAGCCATCTACGCCTCGATGTCGGGTTCAGGCTCTGCTGTATTTGGCATTTTCGACGACGAACCAAGGTTGGAAAACGAATTTATTAAATACCTAAATATTACAAAGTTATGAGAAAAATTTTTCTTTGTGCGATGATGGCAGCGTTTGCCTTCACCGCTATGGCTCAGGAGTTGAACGTAGGTTCGTTCAATATCCGTACGGGAGGACCTCTTCGTGAAGGTAAAGAGCGTCCGACAAAGGGCGACTACGCAAAATTCAATGGTTGGGACGACCGCAAGCAGTATGTTTGCGACTTGATTAACCTCGAGGCGTTCGATGTGTTCGGCTCGCAGGAGGTTAGACACAAGCAGTTGGTAGATATGGCAGCGATGTTGCCTGACTATGCGTATGTTGGCGTAGCTCGTGACGACGGCAAGACAAAGGGTGAGTATTGTCCAGTATTCTATCGCAAGAACGACTTTAAGTTGCTCGACAGTGGCACCTTCTGGTTGTCGCAGACTCCGGACGAGGTATCGAAGGGTTGGGATGCTGCTTGCTACCGTGTTTGTACCTGGGCATATCTCGAGCGCAAGAGCGATAAGGTTCGTTTCTACTTCCTCTCTACCCACCTCGACCACAAAGGCAATGAGGCTCGCATCGAGGGCGGTAAGTTGGTTGTTGATTGGATTAAGAAGAATTGCAATGGCAAGAATGTGATAGTAGTGGGTGACTTCAATGTAACGCAGTCGAGCGATACCTACAATGTGTTTGTCAATAGCGGCATTTTGGAGGATACTTACGAGAGTGCTAAGTATCGTTTTGCTCCTACGGGAACATTCAACGGCTTCAATCCTCGTCGCTATACAACTCATCGTATCGACCATATCTTCGTATCGAAGGGTACGCCGGTTAGTCGTTATGGTGTGTTGACCTATCACTACTTCCGCAATATGAGTGCCGAGTTGGAGGCTATGGATACCCTCGCACCAAAGGAGATTAAGGGCGAGAATCGCGACTCGAAGTGTATCTCCGACCACTATGCAATTCAGTCGTGGATTACATTGAAGGGTGGTAAGAAATCGAGAAAATAACAGATTATGAGAAAGAGTATTCTAATCCTTCTCGTCGTCTTGTTTGCCATCTCGGCTTCGGCTCAGGAGTTGAACGTGGCTTCATTCAATATTAAGTGTGGCACTTCGCACGGCAAGGGAAATGTTAAGGGTTTTAACGGTTGGGACGACCGCAAGCAGTATATGTTCGACCTTATCAACTATGCTGCGTTTGACGTTCTCGGTGCGCAGGAGGTACGATATGGTCAATTGAAAGATTTGGCAGACGCGTTGCAGGACTATGCCTACATAGGTGTGGGACGAGATGATGGAAAGACGAAGGGCGAATTTTGTCCGGTGTTCTATCGCCGTGATAGACTGAAATTGTTGGATAGTGGCACATTTTGGCTCTCCGAAACTCCGGAAAAAGCGTCAAAGGGTTGGGACGGTGGTTACTATCGTATCTGCTCGTGGGGCTATTTCCAAGATAAAGTGACGAAGGTAAAGTTCTATTTCTTGAATACTCACCTCGACAATAAAGGCGCGGTGGCAAAAACTAAGGGCATAGAACTGATTTTGAAATTTATCGATGAGCGTTGCAATGGTGCGAAGGTGATTGTAACGGGTGATATGAATGTCAATCAGGATAGCGAGTGGTACAAGATGTTTGTGGCGAGTGGGGTATTAAAGGACTCGTTTGAGGCTGCACGATATCGCTTTGCTCCTTCGGGAACATTCTCTACATTCACTCATACACGCTACTCAACAAACCGTATCGACCATATCTTTGTGAGCGAGGATATGTTGGTGCAAAGTTATGGCGTATTGACACTCCACTATTGGCGTGCTACCGAGGAGGAAAATTATCAAGATACTCGATTTCCTGCCAATATCGAAAAGAGAGAGATACACCTCCTCTCCGACCACTATCCTGTGCACGTGAAAGTGTGGTTGAAGGAGGCAAAAAAGAGATAATTATATTATAACAACTTAAATATAAGGTAAATTATGAAACGTTTAGTAATTGCGTTATTTGCTGCTGCCGTAGCATTTTCGGCATCGGCTCAGGAGCTAAACATCGCAACATTCAATGTTCGTGTGAGCGGTCCGCTGAAGCCTGGACAGGCGCGTCCAAAGAGGGGCGATTATTCTAAGTTTAATGGCTGGGACGACCGCAAAGATCACCTCTGCAATATGGTTAGATTCGAGGCGTTCGACGTCTTTGGTGTGCAGGAGGCTCGTTATCCGCAAATCAAAGATATGCTCGAGAGAATGCCCGAGTATGACTATATCGGCGTAGGTCGTGACGATGGCGAACAGAAGGGCGAGCATTGCGCCATTTTCTATCGCAAGGCGAAGTTTGAAGTTCTCGAGCAGGGCAACTTCTGGTTGTCGGAGACTCCCGATGAGCCATCGTATGGCTGGGGAGCAAAGTACCGCAGAATATGTACCTGGGGTCTTTTTAAGAATAAGCAGACCAATGAGTTGTTCTACTTTATCAATACCCACGTGAATTGGGGTGAGGCTTCGGTCAAGAGTGCCAATATGTTGGTTGATTTTGTAAAGACCAAATGCACCAAGACCGATAACGTGATTCTTATGGCAGACTTCAACGCAGCACAGGATAGCGACCTCTACAAAATCATCACAAGCAACGGATTTGATGATACATACGAGTCGTCGAAGTATCGCTTTGCACCAACCGGCACAGGCAATGGCTTCCGCATCAGATACTATAATTATCGTCGTATCGACCACATCTTTGTGTCGAAGGGTATCGTGTCGAGCCGCTATGGTGTGTTGACCTACCACTACTATCGCGATATGGAGGCAGAGCAGCAGGCTATGGAGACCGCCGCTCCGAAGGAGATTAAGGGCGAGAATCGCGAGATTCACTGTCTGTCGGATCACTATGCTGTGCAGTCGTTTATTACATTGAAAAAATAGTGTGAACAAAATAAGATTAAGAGAGATATGAAACGTGTAATTTTGATACTTTCAGTGGTTATGTTCGCTGTGTCTGCGTCGGCACAGGAGCTGAATGTAGCCTCGTTCAATATTCGTAATGGCAGCCCACTTAAAGAGGGTCAGGCGCGTCCAGAGAAGGGCGACTATGCGAAGTTTAACGGTTGGGACGACCGCAAGCAGATTCTCTGCGATATGATTAACCTCGAGGCGTTCGATATCTTCGGCTCGCAGGAGGTTAAGAAAAAGCAGCTCGACGAGATGTTGGCTATGTTGCCCGACTACGACTATATCGGTGAAGGTCGCGATGGTGGCGATAAGGGTGAGTTCTGCCCAATATTCTATCGCAAGGATGTTCTCGAGAAGGTTGATGGTGGTACATTCTGGCTCTCGCCAACCCCAGAGGTGCCTTCGAAGGGCTGGGATGCAAAGTATAACCGCATCTGCACCTGGGGACACTTTATTCACAAGGCTTCGGGCAAGAAGGTGTGCTTTATGAATGTTCACTTCGACCACCGAGGTGTGCAGGCGCGCATCAACGCTGCCAAGATGATGCTCAAGTATGTGAAGAAGCATTGCAAGGGTATGAGCGTAATTATCTCGGGCGACTACAATGTAACTCAAACCAGCGACAGCTATAAGGTGTTGGCAAAGAACCGCATACTGAAGGATTCGTACGATGCAGCAGCGATACGTTTTGCTCCTACGGGTACATTCAATGGCTTCAACCCTAAGCGTTATACCACCCATCGCATCGACCACCTCTTTGTGTCGAAGAAGTTGGAGGTTAGCCGTTGGGGCGTGTTGACCTATCACTACTATCGCACACCAACCGCCGAGGAGGTGGCTTTGGCTGAGGCGAAGTGGCGTGAGGCTCTCGCTAAGAATCCGAAGAAGAAGCGCCCAGGTGGTGAGAATTGCGATGTTAAGTGCATCTCCGACCACTATCCAATTCAAGCGTGGGTAACGCTTAAATAGAAATTGTTCTGAGCGGTAAATTCCGCACAAATCTGCGATAGCCGAGTTGCTCACATAGGTTTACTATGCTGCGCACTCGGCTTCTTGCTTCGCACGTAATTTCCTCGCTCATAAGCAATTTTTAGGTTAGTGCAAATAAAAAAGGCTGGTAAGTTTTTCTTACTAGCCTTTGCTATTCCTTATATCTTTGTCAAGATTTCATCTATCGATTTGCGCTTTTTGGGGGTTGGCGTGTCGGCAGAGTAGCCAAGCGGAACTATCGATACTGGGTAGACCGTTTCGCCGTCAATGCCCAAAACATCGCACACTACTTGCGGGCGGAAGTTGCACACCCAGCACGAGCCGAGTCCCACCTCAGTCGCAGCCAAACAGATATGCTCGGTTGCTACTGCTGCGTCGATGTCGGCGTGGTCGTGACCATCGCGACGACGTGTCCACGACTGCGAGCGGTCGGCGCATACCACTATATATAAAGGTGCCTGCTGAAACCACTCCTGCGCGTAGCACGCGTGCAATGCGGTGCGCTTCTCCTCGCTCTCTACGATGATGAAACGCCACGGCTGAAAGTTTACGGCCGATGGTGCAAGTCGCGCACACTCAAGTATATAGTCAATTTTCTCCGGCTCAACATTGCGGTCGCTGTACGAGCGAGCCGAGTAACGAGCCTCAATCAATTCAAGTAAGTTCTTCATAATCGTTTAGCCAATTTCTTGGCGCAAAGATAATAAAAAGCCCTAAAAAAACTTTTAGTTTTCCATTTTCCGTTTTCCATTTTCCGCTTTTTTCACTATATTTGCACGATTGTATCTTTGATACAAAGTTTTTGAACGAAATGAAAGAGCAAAATATAGATATTAAGACCACAATCGAGGAGTCGGACTACAAGTATGGCTTCACCTCCGATATCGAGACCGAGTTCATTCCCAAGGGTTTGAACGAGGGGGTTATACGCCTTATCTCGCAGAAGAAGGAGGAGCCGGAGTGGATGCTCGAGTTGCGCCTGAAGGCATACCGCCATTGGCTCACGCTGAAGCATCCACAGTGGGCGCACCTCGATATTCCCGAGATCGATTTCAACGATATAATCTACTTTGCTGCACCCAAAAAGAAGAAGGAACTCGCCTCGATGGATGAGGTTGACCCCGAACTTAAAGCGACCTTCGACAAACTCGGCATTCCGCTCGAGGAACAGAAGGTGCTGGCTGGTGTGGCTGTAGATGCCGTTTTGGACTCTGTGTCGGTGAAGACCACCTTCCAAAAGGAGTTGGCAGAGCGTGGAATTATTTTCTGCCCAATCTCCGAGGCTATACGCGAATATCCCGAACTGGTGCAAAAGTATCTCGGCTCGGTAGTGCCATATGCCGATAACTTCTATGCAGCGTTGAATACGGCAGTCTTTTCGGACGGCTCGTTTTGCTATATTCCGAAGGGCGTGCGTTGCCCCGTAGAACTATCGACCTACTTCCGCATCAATGCGCAGGGTACGGGTCAGTTCGAACGTACACTTATCGTGGCGGACGAGGGGTCGTATGTCAGCTACTTGGAGGGTTGCACCGCACCGCAGCGCGACGAAAATCAGTTGCACGCAGCGGTGGTAGAGATTGTCGTTGAGCGCGATGCCGAGGTTAAGTACTCGACTGTGCAGAACTGGTATCCGGGCGATAAGGAGGGTAAGGGTGGTATCTACAACTTCGTTACCAAGCGAGGTTTGTGCAAGGAGAATGCCCACCTCTTTTGGACACAGGTCGAAACAGGTTCGGCTATAACGTGGAAGTATCCGAGTTGCGTGCTTTTGGGCGACAATTCGGTGGGCGAGTTCTACTCGGTGGCTATGACCAACAACTTCCAGCAGGCCGATACCGGTACGAAGATGATTCACATCGGTCGCAACACCCGCAGTCGTATAGTGTCGAAGGGTATCTCGGCAGGGCAGTCACAAAATGCCTATAGGGGTTTGGTTAAGGTTATGCCTAAAGCCGAAAATGCCCGCAACTACTCGCAGTGCGACTCGCTACTTATTGGCGATAGGTGTGGAGCGCATACCTTCCCGACTGTAGATTGTCGCAACTCAACTGCACAACTCGAGCACGAGGCAACCACCTCCAAAATCTCGGAGGAGCAACTCTTCTACTGCAACCAACGAGGACTCTCTACCGAGGATGCGGTAGGGCTTATCGTTGGTGGATATGCTCGCGAGGTGTTGGCGAAGTTGCCGATGGAGTTTGCTGTTGAGGCGCAGAAGTTGCTCTCCATCAGCCTTGAAGGAAGCGTAGGGTAAAATCGTTCTGATGAGTTCTTTTTGCACGAGTGTGTCGGATGTCAAAATGCTCACATAGGTTTACTATGCTGCGCTTTTGTCACCTCGCATCGCACAAAAATAATCTCATCATCGACGATTTTGGAAGTAGCAGATAAAAATGATTTTTGAATTATAACAAAGAGCCAATGGCCAATGGCTAACGGCTAATAGCAAAAAAGAATATATGCTTAAAATAAAAAATCTTCACGCATCGGTTGATGGTAAAGAGATACTTCGAGGCATAGACTTCGAGGTTAAGGCAGGCGAGGTACACGCCATAATGGGACCAAATGGCTCGGGCAAGAGTACTTTGGCGTCGGTGATTGCTGGCAGTGAAAAGTTCGAGGTCGAGGCGGATGAACTCTCGTTCGACGGCGTAGATTTGCGCGATATGTCAATCGAGGAGCGCGCTCGCAAGGGTCTGTTCCTCGGCTTCCAATATCCCGTTGAGATTCCGGGTGTTACGATGGCAAACTTTATGAAGATTGCCGTGAACGAGCAGCGCAAGTCGCGTGGCGAAGAGCCATTGACCGCAGCCGAGTTCCTCAAGATGATGCGCGAGAAGGCGAAGGTGGTGGAGTTGGACCCAAAGATGACCTCGCGAGCTGTGAATGAGGGCTTCTCGGGTGGCGAGAAGAAGAAAAACGAGATTTTCCAGATGGCGATGCTCGAGCCAAAGTTGGCTGTCCTCGACGAGACCGACTCGGGTTTGGATATTGACGCATTGCGCATTGTGGCAACTGGCGTAACAAAGTTGCATACTGCCGAGAATGCTACGGTGGTAATCACTCACTATCAGCGATTGCTCGACTATATCGTGCCTGACTTCGTTCACGTATTGTACAAGGGCAAGATTATCTATTCGGGCGATAAGTCGTTGGCGTTGAAACTCGAGAAGGAGGGTTACGACTGGCTTATTAACGACTATAAGGAGTAGACGATGAAGGTCGATAAGTTGATATCGGAGGGTTTGCTGCGAGAGTGCAAGGTCGGACGCATTGACGATAAGTGCGATGTGTCGTTGCCGCTCGTTGTGGTAAACGCTCGCAAAGGAGAGATAGAGATTGCTACACAGCAGAGGATGTCGTTGGTGCTGTGGCACGACGATGCGAAGGAGGTGGCATTGACCATTCGCCTCGCTCCGCACACACATCTTGCGCTTACGGAGGTCTACGCATCGCAGAAGTATGCCTCGATTGTGATAGAGCAGGGCGAGGGTAGCGAATGCGAGGTTACGACGGTATTGTTGCGAGGTGCGCATACCGCCTACGAAACTCTGTTGAATGCTCCGCACGCCTCGTTTACGATGAATGCAGCGGTTGTGGCAACGGGCTTCGACCACGCAGCGTTGTCGCTCACCACGCGCCACAATGTAGCCGACTGCAAGAGCAACTCGGTGGTCAAGAGTGTCGCTTCGGGCAAGGCTGTGGCAGAGTTTAAAGGTTTGGTCTATGTGGCACAAGATGCACAACATACCGATGCCAAGCAACTCAACCGCAACATCGAGATAGGTGGAGGTCGTGTGGTGTCGGAGCCGCAGCTGGAGATATATGCCGACGATGTTAAGTGTTCGCACGGCTCTACCGTTGGACAGTTGGACGAGCAGGCAATCTACTATATGCGTCAGCGTGGCATCTCGCAGGAGAGTGCCGAGAGGTTGATGCTGGAGGGGTTTGTCGGCGATGTTGTCGCCAAGTGCGATGTTGAGCCATTGCGTGAAATGCTCGGCGAGGTACTGCCTCAAAGATTAAACGAGAAGTAGCAAAATGATTGATATAGAGAAGATACGAGCAGAGTTCCCAATACTCTCGCGCGAGGTGTACGGCAAGCGACTGGTATACCTCGATAGTGCCGCTACGGCGCAGAAACCGCTGTGCGTGGTGGAGAAGATGTCGGAACTGCTGCTCAACGCCAACGCTAACATCCACCGAGGAGTGCATCTGCTATCGGAGGAGATGACCGCCGAGTACGAGAAGGCTCGCGAGGTGGTACGAGAGTTCGTCGGCGCGACTTATCGTGAGGAGATAATCTTCACTTCGGGCGCAACGATGTCGCTCAATATGGTGGCAATGTGCTATTGCGAGAAGTTCTTGCACGAGGGTGATAATGTGGTTGTCAGCCATATCGAACACCACTCTAACATAGTGCCGTGGCAGTTGGCTGTCGAGCGCAAAGGTGCCGAGTTGCGAGTAATTCCAGTGGCGGATAATGGAGCATTGGAACTCGAAAAACTCAATGAACTTATCGACGAGCGCACCAAAGTTGTTGCCGTAACGCAAGCGTCGAATACGCTCGGCACACGTCCCGACCTCGCAACGATTATCGCAAAGGCGCACGCTGTGGGTGCTGTGGTGGTGGTTGATGGTTGCCAGGGAGTAGTTCACGGTGGGGTAGACGTTAAGACTCTCGATTGTGACTTCTACGCCTTCTCGGGACACAAACTCTATGGACCAACGGGCATAGGCGTGCTCTATGGCAAGCGCGAGTTGCTCGAGGCTATGCCGGTGTATATGGGCGGTGGCGATATGGTCGATAAGGTGTCGTTTGCAAAGACCACCTACGCACCACTACCGCTTAAGTTCGAAGCGGGAACATCGAATTATATCGGGGCGATAGGATTGGCAGAGGCGATAAAATTTTTGCAACAATTTTCGGCAGAGGAGGTAGCGCATCACGAAAAGGCGTTGCTCGACTACGCCACCGAGCAGTTGTTGCAGATTGAGGGGTTGCGTATTTACGGAACAACCGATGATAAGTCACCTATTATATCATTCAATGTAGCGGGGTGCGACCACTACGACATCGGAATGATTCTGGATAAGATGGGCGTGGCTGTTCGTACCGGACACCACTGTGCCGAGCCGGTTATGGCACGTTATGGCACCAATGGCGTGGTGCGTGCTTCGATTGCTCTCTACACCAATAAAACCGATATAGACAATCTTGTGGCAGCCGTTAAGAGAGCAGTCGCAATGTTGAAATAGACTGAAAACTAATTTTGCATTTTGCATTCTGCATTTTGAATTCTGAAATATGTTTATAGTACTTGAAGGGCTTGATGGCGCAGGTAAATCAACCCAAATAAAGAAGTTGCGCGAAATGTTCGCCGAGCGAGGTATAGCGAGTGAGTATGTTCACTTTCCACGCTTCGATGCGCCAATCTATGGCGAGTTGATAGGTCGCTTTCTGCGAGGCGAGTTGGGCGGTGTGGACCAAGTAGACCCTTATATTGTTGCGCTACTCTATGCGGGTGACCGCGCCGATATGGCTCCACAGATTCGTAAGTGGCAAGAGGAGGGCAAGGTGGTTATTGTCGACCGTTACGTATATTCGAACATTGGCTACCAGTGCGCCAAGATTGCCGACAAGGAGGCACGCCTACGTCTGAACGATTGGATTCTCAATCTCGAGTACGAGGTTAACAAAATTCCTCGTCCCGATTTATCGTTGTTCCTCGATGTGCCGTTTGCTTTTACCAAGAGCCGCCTGACCGAGCAACGCGAAGGCGACGACCGCTCATACCTCAATGGCGCAACCGATATCCACGAGCAGTCGTTGTCGTTGCAGGAGCGTGTGCGCGAGGTCTATCTCGAGTCGTCGGAGCGTGATAGCGAGTTGGTTGTTGTCAACTGCAGCAACGACGAGGGTGCAATGGCGTCGCCCGACGAGATATTTGCACGCATCTACGAAAAGTTGTCTGCTCTGCTAAAGTAGTGCTATGGTTGTGCAGTTGAGAAATAGGTTTTGGTTTGTGGTGCTATCCACCGTATGCCGCTTCATCTTTGGAGTGACCTTCATTGTATCGGGCATATTGAAGGCGGTTGATCCGTGGGGTACGGCACTCACTATCGAAAACTATTTTGCTGCCTACGATATAGTCGCTTCCGATTGGCTTGTGGCCTCTGCCTCGGTGGTGTTGAGTGCTTCGGAATTTGTGCTGGGCGTGATGGTGCTGTTTGGCATCTTTATCCGCATCGCCTCGGTGATATCGGTTTTTGTAATGCTCTTTTTTACAACTCTCACGCTACTGGATGCAACCATCGTTCCGGTTGAGAGTTGCGGATGTCTGGGCGAGTTGATTCCGCTCACGCCCTGGCAGTCGTTTGCCAAGAATATGGTGCTGCTGCCTATGGCTTTGTGTTTGTGGTACTATTATCGCCAAGAGCGCGTTTGCGAGTCGTGGCGTAGTGATTTGCTCTTTACGTTGCTCATATCGGCTGTTGCGTATGGTGCAAGTTGCTACATTCTGCTCCATCCAATAAACGCAATAGATAATTCGACATACAGGGTGGGCGTGAACATATCGCACGAGATTGACAACGAGGACCCCACCTCGCAACAAGAGGAGGTCGTTTTGGTCTACCGCAATCTGCATACTGGCGAACTACGCGACTTCTCGCTATCGGATAGTGAGTGGCAAGATGCTACTCAGTGGGAGTGGGTGGATACTCGAGTCGAAAGCCGTAACACCATTGCACCGATAATGTCGGAGTTCTATATATTCGATGCCGACAAGGTTAATCGCACGCAGGAGTTACTCTCTCTGCCACGCCTCTATATGCTCTTTGCTGCCAAGCCCGACTTCGACGACGAAGTGCGCAATCGCTTTGCTGCGGTGGAGCAGTTCGCCAACATCAATGGTGGCGTTGTTCTCTATATCTCCTCCGAGGATATATCACTTTTCGAGGGTCTGCCACATCCGTGCTACAATATGGACTCGAAACTTATGCAGACCATCCTTCCTGCCGACTACGGATTGTTAGTACTCGAGAATGGCGAGGTTGCGGAGAAGTATAGTTATCGCGATATCCCATATTAAAAATCGTTCTGCTGAGTTCTTTTTGCACGAGTGCGTCGGACGCCAAAATGCTCACATAGGTTTACTATGCTGCGCTTTTGTCGCCTTGCTTCGCACAAAAATAATCTCATCATTTACGATTTTCTGTTTTTAGTTTTCCGTTTTCCGCTTTCCGTTAATCCCACTCCTCCACCCAACGCTTTGCATAGGGTGATGTAGTTTATGTATTGCTGTGCCACCAGATTCTCGAACTGCATCTGCGAGGAGTAGAGCGAGCGTTCGGCATCAATCACATCGAGATAGCCCGAAAGACCATTGCGATAGAGGGCGTAGTTCTGAATGGCTATGTTGCGATACGATTTGACCAACCCTGCATAGCGCAACAACTCCTGACGCGAGGAGGTTATAGCCACCAATGCACTCTCCACATCGCCCAACGCCTCTATGTAGCACTGCTCGTAGGCGAGTAGGCTCTGCTTGTAGGCTTCGCGAGCAGCCAACTCGCTACGGCGCAAACCTCCGAAGTTGAATATTGGTTGTGCTACCGAGGCAAGTACACTCGCCGCCCACCCTTTGCTCGAAAAGAGTTTGCTTATGTCGGTGACAGAGGTGCCTCCCGACGCAGAGATGGTGATTGACGGCATACGTGCTGCGCGCGATAGACCTACGGCCGAGGCGCGTTGCATCATCTCGTAGTATGCTGACATAACATCGGGGCGACGATGCAGAATATCCGATGGCACACCTATGGCGATATCGTAGGGGCGGTAGTCGTTGGTTGCGACACGCGAAGAGACGACGCCCACCCCCTGCAACCTCTCTACATTGTCGGCAGTGAGGGTTGATAGCGAGATGAGAGTTTGTGCTACGGCACGCTCGTAGCGAGGAATATCCGCCTCTGCCGAGTAGAGTAGACTTCGCGCCTGTTCGAGATTGGCACCCGAGGCAAAACCGTAGCGGTAGAGCGAATCAACCAACCCCACCATCTCACGTCGTAACTCGCTGCTGCGCTTGGCTATGGCGAGGTCTTGGCGGTATTGCAATAGTGTGAAGTAGGTGATTGCTACCTCCGCCTCGAGTGCGAGTTGCACACCACGATATTGCCACGCCTCGTACTCGATAGCCGCCTTTGCGCCCTTTGTGGCGTGGCGCAACGAACCAAAGAGCGAAGCCTCCCAACTCACCGAGGGGAGAATCTTATACGCCTGTGCCATATCTTTTGTTCTGCTCAAATAGTTGCCCTCGGCAGAGATTGTTCCTGCAACCGATGGCAAGTAGGTCGAGCGTGTAACCACAAGGTTGTGACGAGCCTCCTCGATGCGCGATGCAGCTATTGCGATGTTTTTGTTCTGCGAGATGGCGCGCTCAACTAATCTGTTCAGCGTTGTGTCGCCAAACATCTGCCACCACTCCCTCGGTAGTGAAATCGTGTCGTGCGAGAATTGCTCGCCATAGAGATACTCCCTCTGCTCGATGAGTTGAGGTCGTCCGAGGTTGAGGTTGCAAGATGTGAGTATCATCGCCGTAAATAATATATAAGGTATTCTACGCATAGTTCTCCTCCTTTCGTTTCTGTTCAAATCGTGCAACTTTGCCCACCAAGTAGTAGAGGGCAGGGTAGAGCAACACTCCGAATATGGTGGCAAAAAGCAGACCGCCGACCAGCGACACTCCCATAATGTTGCGTGCCGTAGAGTAGACTCCCGAAGCAAATACCAACGGCAACATTCCCAGAATCGAGGCAAAGGCGGTCATCAGAATAGGTCGCACTCGCATCTTTGCGCCATTTATGGTGGCGTCGAGCAGAGACTGTCGCTCCTCGTGGAATAGTTTGTCGGCATACTCCACCACCAGAATAGAGTTCTTGGCCGCCAAACCTATCAGCATAGCCAGCGATATCTGCATATAGATGTCATTGATAAATCGGGGTGCTATCAGGTGCGCCAAACCAACGGCACACAACGCGCCAACCACAGCCAGTGGCACTCCCAACACGATACACAACGGCAGACTCCAACTCTCGTAGAGCGACGAGAGCGTGAAGAATACAAAGATGAATGCGATGAGAAACACCCACACACCTTTGCCGCCCTCCTCTCGCTCTTGGAACGAAACGCCACTCCACGCTATCGCCATATCGTCGGGCAAAACCTCGTTGGCAACTCTTTCGATGTCGCTCATTACATCGCCCGACGAGGCGTTCGTTGCGGGCGAAACGTTTATACCTATCGAACGATAGAGGTTGAACTGCGAGAGATATTGCACTCCCGTAGTGTCGCGTACGGTAACAAACGCTCGCAACGGTACACTCTCGCCATTGCCATTTTTTAGGAAGTAGCCATCCAGCGAACTCTCGTCTTGACGGAATTCGGGCGCGGCTTGCAGATAACTCTGGTACAATCGACCATAGAGGTTGAAGTTGTTAATCATCCGCCCACCGAGCAATGTGGCTGTTTCTGAATAGAGCGACGAGAGCGACACGCCACTCATCAGCGCGTGCTGCTTGTCGATGTCGAGGTGCTTCTGCGCTACGCCATCTCTAAATTCGGTTGTTGCCGAGCGTATGCGTGGCTCATTGCGTAGTGCAGCGAGGAGTTTTTCGCTCTGCTCTGCCAGATAGGCTGTGCCTTTGCCGGCTCTATCCTGCAACTCGAATGTTACACCCGAGGTTATGCCCAAGCCGGGTATCGAGGGCGAAACGAATGCTCCGCACTCTGCCTCGGGTATGGCGGTGTAGAGCTCTTCGTTCAACTTTGCCACCGCCTCCATAGCCGACATTTTGCGCTTGTCGAAATCTACGAGTTTCACGAATACCACTCCGCAGTTTGTCGCTGCTACGCCCGATATGAGATTGAAACCCGACACCACGCCCGTACTTTCGACTATTGGTAGCGTCGCCTTGGTCACCGAGTCAACCTTCGCCATAATCTGTTCGGTATGCGCGAGAGCCGTATTGTCGGGGGCATTTACCGAGATGGTAAAGAAACCCTGATCCTCCTCGGGCAGAAAACCGCTCGGCAGAAGTTTTAGCAGGACAACTATAACAACACCCATAACGGCAACCATAGCGATGGTTGTGCGCCAGCGACTTACGATGCGACCTATGCTATTGCCGTAACCTCCCATCGCTCTGTCGAATAGTCGGTTGAACGCTCCAAACAGACCCGATGTCCGCTCTTTGCGTGGGCGTAGCAGTAGAGCGCACAATGCCGGCGAGAGCGACAGCGCATTTATCATCGAAAAGATAACCGACACCGATATGGTTACGGCAAATTGCTGAAATAGTCGCGCCGAGACTCCTCCCGAGAACGAGATTGGCAGAAATACGGCCAGCAACACTATTGTCGTAGCAACGATTGGCGAGGTGACCTTCTGCATAGCCTGCTCGGTGGCATTGCGAGGCGATAGTCCCTGCTCAATGTTGGACTGAGCCGCTTCGACCACCACAATCGCATCATCCACAACCAAACCCACCGAAAGCACCAATCCGAGCAACGAAACGATATTTATGGTGAAGTCCAGAAGCGGAAACACCATAAACGTTCCGATTATGGATACGGGTATGGCGATAAGCGGAATAAGCGTGGCACGCCAATCTTGTAGAAAGATAAATATTATAAGGATGACCAACAGCAACGCGATAGCCAACGTCTCGAATATCTCGCGAATGCCTGCCGTGATGCTCTTGGTGCCATCGACCAACACTTCGTACTCCACGCCATCGGGCATACGCTCTGCCAACTCGCTCATCTTCGTTTTCACAGCCTCGCCCAGTGCTACAGCATTCGAGTTAGGCTCCTGATATATCGTTACGATGGCGGTTGGCATAGTGCCAAATCGAGAACTGGCACCATAGTTCTCGTTTCCTAACTCAACGGTTGCTACATCGCGCAGTCGCACCTGCGTTCCTGTCTCGGTGGTGCGAAGCAGTATGTTGCCAAACTCCTCGGGCGAGGCAATTTGGCGAGGCATAGTCACCGTGTAGGTGTACTGCGTTGAGGGTGGAGTAGGCTCGGCACCAAACTTTCCGGCAGGGTAGATGCCCGCCTCGGTGGCTATGGCAGAGAGAATCTCGCTTACCGAGAGGTTGTAGTAGGCGAGCAGGTCGGGACGCAACCACACTCGCATAGCGTACTCGCCAGCACCCATAATCTCGACCTTACCCACGCCATTAATCTTCAGCAACTCGTTTTCGAGATTGATGTAGGCGTAGTTCGACAGAAAACTCTCGTCGTATCGTCCATCGCTATAGAGGGCGTACACCATCAAAAAGCCCGTCTGCGTCTTGCGCGTCACGACTCCCTGCTCAACCACCGACGAGGGCAACTTTGCCATAGCGGTGGATACGTTATTCTGTGTGAATATGGCATCGAGATCGGCATCCGAGCCTATGTCGAAGGTTACTTGCAACGTCATCGAACCATCGTTGGCACTCGTAGCCTGCATATATAGCATATCGCTAACGCCCATAATGCTCTCGGCTATGGGTGTCGCAACGGCGTTGTTTACGGTCTCAGCATCGGCACCTTCGTAGGTGGCGGTAACCTCGACTACGGGAGGTGTGATGTCGGGGTACTGCTCGATGGCGAGGTTGCCGATAGAGATGCCACCCAACAACACGATTATCACCGACAGCGATATGGCGAATATCGGTCTGCTAACGAAAAAGTTTTTCATACGTCTGCCTATTTTGTTGCTACTTCCACCTTCATTCCGTTGCGTAACTTTTGCAACCCTGTTGTTGCTACCATCTCGCCTTCGCTCACTCCCTCCTCGACGATCCACCACTCGCCAGCCGTGTCACCGAGCCTGACTTTGCGATACTCGGCTGTTGAGTCGGGGCGTATTATCCACACCGAAGTGATGTTCTGCGTCTGGTTAACGGCGCGCTGTGGCACAACAATACGCTCTTTGTCGCTACCCAACGATGCCGAAACTCGAGCAAACTGCCCAACTTTGAGTGCATAGTCGGGGTTGCGAAAACCAACCACCAGCACAATGCTTCCCATCTCGCTTGCAATGCTCTGACGAGTATATTTGTAGAAACCCTCCTCGTTGTATTCGCCTCCGTCGGCCACCTGCAACTTGATGTCGGAGAGCAACCCCTCGTTCTCGTACGAGAATGCCTTGCGTCCCGATATGGCGAGATACTCGCTCATAGGAATCGCCAAATCGACACATACGGTGTCTATGTTTTGGATGGTCGTGAGCGTTGCGAATTGCGTGCCTGGACCTATGTAGTCGCCTGCGGTGGCTGCTGACGACGAAATTATGCCGCTTATCGAGGCGTATATGCGTGTGTAACTCTCGTCGAGGCGGGCGTTACGCAGTGCCTGCTCTGCCGACTTTACGGCGGCAATGGCAGATAGATTCTCGGCTGTATATTGGTCGAGTTGCGTCTGACTTATGGCGTTTATACGTGCCAGCGGTATGGCTCGTTCGTAGTTGCGCTTCGCCTCGGCGGCTTTGGCTTTGGCGGAGGATAGCGATGCCTCGGCAGCAAGGCGGTTAGCCCGTTGCGGTGCATCGTCGAGCGTAAATATCAAATCGCCCTGTTTGACCGGCATTCCGTTTTGGAACGACGAAGCGACCAGAAAACCCGATATGCGAGGTTGAACAGTTGCCGAGTAGTTGGCGTTGATTGGCGAGATAAACTTTTTGGTGTAGGGAATTGCTCTACTTTGGGCAGTTGCCACCTCAATAGTGAGCGGTTTGGCAACATTTTTGGCGTGTTGCTTACACGAGGTTGCCACAAACGCAACCATCAGCGCAATAGTGAGATAAAGTTTAGCAGTCATATTATGAAGTGCTCGTTTTGTGAGTAAAAACAGTGTTACAGAGAGCCTCTTAAACAAAAAATATACCCCAAACGATGAATAATGAGCGAAAAAGTGCATAATTGCGGAATTTTTTTGAAAAAAATTTTTTGGTTCAAAAAAAATAATTTATATTTGTAACAGATATCAAAAACCATTAACACTAAAAAATTAAAAGGTTATGAAGAATTTAGTAGATCAGATCAATGCACAGGTAGCTGCTTTCCAGGCTAACGCTGCTGCTCAGGTAGAGAAGAACAACAAGGCTGCTGGTACTCGCGCACGTAAGGCTGCTTTGGAGCTTTCGAAGCTCTTGAAGGAGTTCCGTAAGGTATCGGTTGAGGAGGCTAAGAAATAGTTCTTACTCACTTGCAAGATAGGCGCATCTCAAATGAGGTGCGTCTATTTTTTTGGCGCAATAGTTGCGATACATAGAGGTTGCTATGGTGAAACAACTTCTCGAAATATTGCGCGAATATCGCTTTTTGGATCGTGCGATTCTCTTTTTGCGACTCTTTGCCGGGGTTCTTATCGCTCTGCACATCATCAATAAACTGCAGACCTACAACTTTGTGCTGACGGGCTATCCGGCTCTGCTGTTCGATAGTAGTTGGGCTACTTTTGTGATATTCACGGCACTCGAGGCGGCGTTTGCCGTGATGATAATTCTCGGCTACGGCACTCGCTTTGCAGCCTTCATTATGGCATTGGGAATGTTTGTTGAGATTTTCATTATATTCTCGTCGCTTGGGTGGTTGGGCGTAGAGCGTCAAATATTATATATAGGTATCTACACAACGCTCGTCATAGCGGGTAGTGGACGCTATGGTTTGGAGACGCGCATTGACCGACGTCGCAAAAATGTTAAACTATAGATAGTTTTACAAAAAAAAAGTATTATCTTTGTCGCCCCATAAAGTGATAAAGATATGAGATTGAAACCCTTTTTTGTAGTTGCGTTATTGATTTTTGCGTGCGTTGATGCGCAGGCTCAAAATAGAAAGAGATCAAAGGCGGAGGTAGAGGTAGACCTTCTTATGCCGGGCGACACAGTGCAGAATGTTGTTATTCGCGACCTGCTTGGCAACCCTACATCGTTGCTATACTGGGGCGAGAAGAATATTTTGATTTTCTACGTAGACCCCGATGCTTATCTCAATGGTAACGACACGGCCGACTTCGCAGCCGAGATTGAGGAGAATAAGCGTGCTGCAGGTCCTGCTATCGAGGGTTTCGGTATTTTGGACTTCCCGGACACCTGGTTGCCAAAGGATTTGTTGCGTAAGATTTGCCACAAACGTACCGAGAAGAATGGTGCAACCATCATCGAGGATAGCCAGCACTTACTGAAGAACCAGTGGCGTCTGGGCAACTGCAATGGTAAGTTCCTCCTTATCCTTATCAAGAAGGATGGTACTGTGGGCTATATCCGTCGCGAGCCAATGGACGAGGCTGGTAAGGTTGAGTTCTACGATATGATTAAGAACTATACTCACGAATAATATTTTTTTTGATGTTTAGGCGTATAGCCATATTTGCCACATCTGTTTTATTCGCCTTTGGGGCGGTGGCGCAAAATGATACTATCCTTGTCGCAAACAAGGATAGTGTCGTATATAGGTATACGCCAATCGAAAACATAACTCCGAAACCGCGCCAACGCAAAGGTCGCGATGCCTTTATGCGTTATATCGTGGGTAGTGGTCGCGACGAGAGTTTTGAGCGTAGGGTGGATATGACGCTGTTGCCAACCATCTACTACACACCAACCACTTCGGCAGGTTTACTCGTTATGGCGACGGGACGCTATCGTCTGGATAAGCAGAATCGTACCATCCCGGCGTCCGACTTCTCGATTTATGCCACCGCTTCGCTTACGGGCTTCTATCGTGTAGGAGCGCGCGGCATTAATATTTTCAAAAACGACAATCAGCGCATCCTCTACAATGCCGAGTTCTCGGCAATGCCAACGCAGTTTTGGGGTGTGGGCTACGAGGCTGCTATGGCGAACGAGCCGTTGCGCTATGTGGCGTCGCGAACCTATGTTGATGCTCGCTTTCTGCAACGGGTGACCAAAGGGTTGTATATGGGTGCCGGTATGGACTTCGACTACCACTTTGGAGCATTCAATCGAAAGAATTGCTCCTCGGAGGTGGATTTTGTTGCGCGACTCAATGGCGAGAGGACGAGTTACTACGCAACGGGAATCTCGCTCTTTGTTGAGTTCGATACGCGCGATGCCGTAACCTCTGCACAGCGAGGTGTCTATATTGCTCTTCAGGCGAAGGTGCGCCCGAAGGGGATGAATGATGTTGGGCAGACGTTGTGGATGGGACGACTCTCGGCAAACTACTACCAACGATTGTGGAAGGGTGCTGTTCTCGCCTTCGATTTGCAGGGCGTGATAAATAGCAAAGGTACACCGTGGGTCTATAACGCCACCTTTGCACCATCAATTCGTGGATACTATGGCGGTCGTTTCAACGACCTGTGCGCCGTATCTCTGCAAGCGGAACTCCGCCAGCGCATCTATAAGGGCTTTGGAGCAGCAGCGTGGGGTGGCGCGGGCAATGTGTTCCACGATTTCCGCTCTTTTAGTTGGAACAAAACCGTGGCAACCTATGGTGTGGGTCTGCGCTACGAGATTCGCAATGGTGTAAATGTCCGCTTCGACTACGGCTTTGGCTCTCGCGATAGTCGTGGAAAACTTATCCACGGCGCAGTTTTCTCGCTGAATGAAGCCTTCTAAAACGATTAGTGATTATGAAACAACGAGTACTTTTTGTCTGCCTGGGCAATATCTGCCGTTCGCCGATGGCGGAGGAGATTTTTCGCCAGAAGGTCTTTGGCAGAGGTCTGGCGGAGCAGTTCGAGATAGATTCTGCCGGCACCTATTCGGGTCACGCTGGCGAGTTGGCTGATCCCCGTATGCGCGAGGCAGCACATTGTCGTGGCTACTGCCTTACACATCGCTCTCGCCCATTCCGTGAAAGCGATTTCTATGATTTTGACAGAATCGTGGTTATGGACGATAGCAACTACGAGCGAGTGTGTCGTATCGCTCCCGAGCGCGAACATATAGATAAGGTCTATCGTATGCGCGACTACTTTACAACATATCGTCGCTCCTACGACCATGTCCCCGACCCATATTATGAGGGGCGCGAAGGCTTCTACCTCGTAATCGAGATGCTCGAGGAGGCGTGCGAGGAGTTGCTCAACGAGATGATTTAGTCGTAAGGAAACCTATACTTATATATATAATATAAGGGCAGCGTGAGGAGTTATTAAAATTTTTGAAAAATTACGTAGTTCTAAATTGCTGAAAACTAAGACGATGCAAAATAGGGCGCAAAAAAGATTGAAAAAAGTGCTAAAAACATTTGGAAGTGTCGAAAATTTGCCGTTACTTTGCATCCGCTTTCGCGCCTAAAACAAGTGAAGCAATTTACTAAAAAGGGCGTCTGAGAGTGGTAAAAGAGAGGTTCTGAAATTTTTTTGAAAAAAGTTTCCAAAAAATTTGGAGGTTACAAAAAAACGCTTTACCTTTGCACCACTTTCGCGCTGATAAAACAGCGGAGAGCAAAAACAGAAAGAGAGAGCCGCAAGGCTTAATCAAATAGAGAGGGCAAACGAGCCCAATCAAGAAATGCGTTCTTTGAGGTACTTGAGCAGCTAAATAAGTTTTCCTTCACTTCGCAAGAAGTGATATTTCAAAACAATACCTTTGAGATAAGAGCTAAGATTTAATAATTTCTTTTTTTTACAATGGAGAGTTTGATCCTGGCTCAGGATGAACGCTAGCGGCAGGCTTAACACATGCAAGTCGAGGGGCAGCATAAAACAGTGCTTGCACTGTTTGGTGGCGACCGGCGCACGGGTGCGTAACGCGTATGCAACCTACCTGTAACAGGGGGATAACACTGAGAAATTGGTACTAATACCCCGTAACATCATTGGAGGCATCTCTGATGGTTGAAAGTTCCGGCGG
>JAZOMA010000002.1:0-14404 GCA_045653565.1 Alistipes sp. | reverse complement strand
GTCTAACGAATTAAACACAGAGAACAATGGCAAGTAAGAGTTTGAAAAATTTGACAGCTCCGCTCAGCGGAAATAACCCTGTCATCGTTCAGATTCTCGGAATCTGTTCGGCTTTGGCTGTTACCGTGCAACTCAAACCTGCTATTGTTATGGGTTTGTCGGTAATGGTGGTTACAGCGTTTGCCAACTTGGTGATGTCGATGTTGCGTAAGGGTGTACCTTCGCGTATCCGTATCATCGTTCAGTTGGTGGTTATCGCTGCGTTGGTAATCCTCGTAGACCAGGTGTTGAAGGCGTTCGTTTACGACGTGTCGAAGCAGTTGTCGGTCTATGTAGGTCTGATTATTACAAACTGTATCGTTATGGGACGTGTTGAGGCGTTCGCTTTGCAGAATAAGCCTTGGGATTCGTTCCTCGACGGTATTGGTAATGGTGCAGGCTACGGTTTGATTCTCGTTATCGTGGCATTCTTCCGCGAATTGCTCGGTTCGGGTTCGTTGTTCGGTTATCCAATCTTCGAGAAGATTGGTCTTTACGAACTCGGCTACTCGAACTGTGGTTTGATGTTGTTCCCACCGATGGCTTTGATTCTCGTGGGTTGCATCATCTGGATTCACCGTACAATTAACACTAACTTACAGGAGAAATAGGAGGGCTGAATATGGAAACATTGAATCTATTTATTCGTTCGATTTTTATCGACAATATGGTCTTCGCATTCTTCTTCGGAATGTGTTCGTACATTGCCGTGTCGAAGAGCGTAAAGACGGCTCTTGGTCTTGGTCTTGCCGTAACCTTTGTGCAGACTATGACTGTGCCTTTGAACTATCTCTTGAATGAGTATGTTTTGGCTCCTAATGCTTTGGTCGAGGGTGTAGATTTGTCGTTCCTCTCGTTCATCGTCTTCATCGCCGTGATTGCAGCATTCGTGCAGTTGGTGGAGATGATTGTCGAGAAGTTCTCGCCTACGCTCTATAACCAACTCGGTATTTTCCTTCCACTTATCGCTGTGAACTGCGCTATTATGGGTGGTTCGTTGTTTATGCAGCAGATGGTAGGTGCTGGCGAGATTCGCAACGTTGGCGAGTCAGCGGTGTATGGTTTGGGTTCGGGACTCGGTTGGTGGATCGCTATCGTTATGATGGCTGCCATCCGCGAGCGTCTCTCTTACTCGAATATCCCAGCAGCATTGAAGGGTCCGGGCATCGCATTTATTATCACAGGCCTTATGGGTATCGCATTTATGATATTCTCGGGTATTCAGTTGTAAACCTTTAATAAGAGTATAAAAAGATGGTAAAAGTAATTATTGTTGCAATTTCTGCCTTTCTTGCAGTAACACTCGTTTTGGTGGCACTGTTGCTCTTTGCAAAGGCAAAACTGACTTCGTCGGGCAATGTAACTATCGACATCAACAACGGCAAGAAGGTTGTTGAGGTTGAGGCTGGTGGTAACCTCCTCGCAACACTCGCTACAGCAGACATTTTTCTCCCATCGGCTTGCGGTGGTAAGGGTGCCTGCGGACAGTGCAAGTGTCAGGTGCTGGGGGGCGGCGGCGAGGTACTTCCTACCGAGACCGGCTTCTTCAACCGTAAGCAGAT
Source organism: Alistipes sp. (assembly GCA_045653565.1). GTDB lineage: Bacteria > Bacteroidota > Bacteroidia > Bacteroidales > Rikenellaceae > Alistipes. The sequence goes on along the minus strand of JAZOMA010000002.1, from coordinate 12,803 downwards.
TCGCGAGAATTGGCGTTTGGGTTGTCAGGTGAAGGTTAAGGAGGATATGAAGATCGCTGTACCAGATTCGGTATTGAGCATCAAGAAGTGGGAGTGCGAGGTTATCTCGAACCACAATGTTGCTACCTTCATCAAGGAGTTTGTGGTTAAGTTGCCTGAGGGCGAGCACCTCAACTTCCGTTCGGGAGGTTATATCCAGATTGACGTTCCTGCAATCACCGTTGACTACAAGGATATCGACGTTGATCCACAGTACGAGGAGGATTGGGTGAAGTTCGGACTTCGCGATTTGAAGATGGTTAACCCAGAGCCTCAGGTGCGTGCTTACTCGTGCGCTACTTATCCTGCCGAGGGCGATATCATTCGTTTGAATGTTCGTATCGCAACCCCACCATTTGGTCCTGACCGCAAGATGTTGCCTGTAAATCCGGGTGTCTGCTCGTCGTATATCTACTCGCTCAAGCCGGGCGATAAGATTACTATGTCGGGCCCTTACGGTGAGTTCTTCTTACCGGACAACTTGCCTGATACTCAGGAGTTGATTTTCATCGGTGGTGGTGCAGGTATGGCACCTATGCGTTCGCACATTATGCACCTCTTCAAGACCGAGAAGACCAAGCGTCCTGTTACCTTCTGGTATGGCGCACGTTCTTTGAAGGAGGCATTCTATTTGGAGGATTACGCAGAGATCGAGCGCGACTTCCCTAACTTTAAGTTCAACCTCGCTCTCGACCGTCCGGATCCGGAGGCAGATGCAGCAGGCGTAGACTACAAGGTAGGTTTCGTTCACAACGTTCTCTTCGAGAACTACCTCAAGAACCACGAGGATCCAGAGGGTTGTATCTACCTTATGTGCGGACCTCCAATGATGGTCGGCGCAGTAGAGAAACTTCTCGACTCTCTCGGAGTTCCACCGGAGAATATTCTTTACGATAACTTCGGCGCATAAAAATTGTTTTTAAGCAGCGATAGCTGCGTTAAACTGCGATAATCCGCTTGCTCATTTACGTTTAGTAAACTGCGCAAGCGGATTTCTTGTTTGCCTTGCTCTCATCTGTTTAAAATTCAATTTTTTGTAGTGGGAATGTGGAGGTCTTTTCTTTTGTGATGCACCACATCTCGCGACTTCTGACGAGAAAACTGCAGTAGGATGATGTGGGGTAATTGTGGGATAATATAGGATAATATAGGATATTATAGGATATTATAGGATATCCCACTTACCACTCCCATCTAATCCTATCAAATCCCATCAAATCCTATCAAATCCCATTAGTCCTAATCCAACTCCTAACTGCAAAAAAAACGGTGGAGAATCAAAACCCTCCACCGTTTTGCAGTTCTATCCAACCGCTATTAGAACGAGTGACTCTTTACAACCTTACCCGACATATCGATAACGTCAATCTTGATACCGTTGCTATTCACATTTGCCTTCAGGGCTGTGTTGTGAGCATTCACAAGGATAGGGAAGTTGGCGTCGGTAGTCTCCGGTGTATTGTACGAGTAGCGGTGGGTATGGCCACCGAGCATAACGGTGATGTTTGCCTTATTAAGTATAGGTAAGAACAACTCTCCCGAGTACTTTGGTCCGTGCCACATATTCTTACCTCCGATTGGAGCCATATGCATCAGCACTACGCGGTACTTTGCACTCTTGCACTCCTCGCTCTCGACAACCTTCTTGAGCCACTCAGCCTCTTCGCGACGGAACTGGTCGTAAACAGCAGTCTCGTAGTACTCGAGGTCGCTATCCGGCTTATCCTCGCCACCATCCAAGATGATGAAGAATACATCGCCGTGCTTCAACGTGAAGTAGGTCTTGTCGGTTGGGGTAGGGAAGTAGTCGAGGAACTTCGTTGCGAACACACCGCGAGTCTCGTGGTTACCACGCACGAGGTAGAATGGTGTCTGGCGTGCAAACAACTCAATAGAGGCATTTACGAAGCCATTGAATAGAATCTCTACGTTAGGCACCTGGCTCACCATATCGCCGTTGTAGAACACCATATCGGTCTTACCCTTCTCGAAGGTGTTGAGCAGGGCGTCCATCTTCTCCTGCTTGGCGTGAATATCGTTCAACACGATAAACTGGGTACTCTCTTTCTTAGGGTCGAGAGTGTAGAAACCTGGGTATTTCTTGCCATAGATGCGAGCCGTAACAATGTCGCCATAGTGCAGACGGTGGCGGCGAGTGCCGAGAACCTCCTTCGACGATACCGAGTAGCAATACTTCTTGCCTGGCTCCAAGCCTGTGATGCGAACCTTATGCTCGGTGCCGAAAACACGCTTGCCGAGGTAGGTCTGGTAGAACTTAGGACGCTCTACGTTGTAGAAGTTGGTGCCATCAACCGGAGCAACCTCAACCCACGATGTAGCCTCCTTGTCGGTTACCCAAACAATCGTTGCCTCGGTGTCGGTTACAGCCTGCAAATATGGACCATAGACGATTTTGATTGCCTGTGCCGAGAATGCGCAACAGAACAATGCAGCAATTAAAAATAGTTTTTTCATAGTTATGATGTTTTAAGTGTTGTTCTCTATTTGAACGAGTGGGTATGCTCTACTGCGCCACTGGTGTTTATGACGTCCACCTTTATGCCGCTCTCGCTAACACTTGCTTTGAGAGCTGTGCTGTTGCCATTTACGAGTATCGGGAACTCGGCTGCATCGGTGTGGAACGAGTAGAGATGCACGTGACCACACAACATAACCGAGATGTTCGCCTTGTTCAAAATAGGAATATACAACTCCTGAATCTGACGTGTGCCGTGCCACATCTTGTGACCCTCGATTGGAGGCATATGTAGGCACACTACACGACGCTTTGCACTCTTGCACTCCTCGCTCTCAACAACCCCCTTGAGCCACTCGGCAACCTCCTTGCGATAGCCATCGTAGGCTGCTGTTTCGTAGTATTCGATGTTGTTGTCGGGTTTATCCTCGCCACCATCCAACATAATGAAGAAGGTGTTGCCGTGGGTGAAGGTGTAGTAAGGCTTGCCCGTCGGAGTAGGGAAATATTTCAGATACTCGCCCGAATATTGACCGCGAGTTTCGTGATTACCTCGCACATAGAAGAATGGTGCATCCTTGGCAAAGCGGTTTACCGCAGTGTCCAAGAAGCCCTTAAATAGTGTCGCTACCGAAGGAATGCTGCTGACCATATCGCCGTTGAATATCACAAAATCGGTCTTCTCCTTCTCGTAGCAGTTGAGCAACGCCTCCAGACGCTCCTGATTGGCGTGGATGTCGTTCAACACAACGAAGTCGAAACTCTCCTTCTTCGGATCGAGCGTTGGGATGGTCTGCGCACCTTTGCGGTAGACATTTGTCGACACGATGCTACCATAGTGAATGCGGTGACCCTTCTGCTCGATAACCTCCTTCGAGGCTATGGCATAACGGTACTTTGTACCTGGCTCCAACCCCGTAACTCGCACCTGATGCACCTTACCGATGACACGCTTGCCCATATCGGTTTGGTAGAACTTAGGGCGGTCGGTGTAGTAGAAGTGCTTCTTATCCTCGGGTGCAACCTCCACCCACGACAGTGCATCTACGTCGGTTACCCACATAATTGTCGCCTCGGTGGCGGTTACAGCCTGCAAATATGGGCCGTGAATAATCTTAATAGCCTGTGCCGAGCATACGCCACAAAGCAACGCTACAGCGCAAAGTAACTTCTTCATACTATTTTGTTTTTTTTATCTGCCATACTTCTTTATCACGCCTCGTCCACTCAACGATGCACGCACGAAGTTGATTACGGCATCGCGCTCTGGCGACTGCGGAATGGTGTTCTCTGCCTCGGTGCAGGCGTTCGAGAAGTTCAACTCGCTCTGGAATATGATGCGACACGTGCTGTGAATTATTGCAATCTGCTCTGCGGTGAAGCCACGACGCTGCAAACCTACCTTGTTGATGCCGGCATAAGAGCCTGTTTCGCGCATTGTAACGAATGGTGGTACGTCCTGACGCACCAACGAGCCACCCTGAATCATTGCGTGGTCGCCAATCTTGCACCACTGGTGTACTGCTGAGTGACCACCGATAACTACCCAGTCGCCAACCTCCACTTCGCCAGCTAACGATACACGATTTGCGATAACGCAGTGGTTACCCACAACGTCGTCGTGTGCCACGTGTACGTACGCCATCAGCAGATTGCCGCTACCTATAACGGTTGTTCCGCGCGATGCAGTACCGCGACTGATGGTCACACACTCGCGGATATCGTTGTCATCGCCAATTACGGCGGTGGTGTTCTCGCCCACAAACTTCAAATCTTGCGGTAGACACGCAATCGAAGCGGCGGTGTGAATCTTGTTGCGCTTGCCTATGCGCGCGCCGTCGTGGATGACGGCACCCGGGCCAATCCAACAATCATCGCCAATTTCAACGTCGCCTGCGATGTAGGCAAATGGTTCAACTGTTACATTCTCGCCCAACTTTGCATCGGGATGAACATACGCTAAAGGACTAATCATATCTATTTTATTTTTGCTTTTAGCCATTGGCCATTAGCCATTGGCTTTTATATTTAAAAATTCAGAATTAAAAATTATTTTTTTGCTTTTTTGCAGCCATTATTTCTTCGTATTTTCTTGTCCATTTCGCAACCAAACTATCATCCATACACTTTGAACAAAATGTGTTTCTCGCTTGTTCTTTATGGTACCAGCCAAAGTTTTTACCAGTTAGAGAACCATTTTTTATAGCAGGACAATGCATCGTGGAATGCTGAATAAAAAAGTCAAATCACTGGTACCTGCATACTCAGCATAGAAACGGCTTCCGTCGCCCTTTTTTACTCCGCACGACGATAGTGCGAGACACACAACTGCTACAAGTAATATGGTGAAAATCTTTTTCATAATCTCAATATAAGCTAATGGCTAATGGCCAATGGCTAATAGCCCAATTATTTATTCTTCACAATCTGTGCTACGATGGTCGCCTCGCAAGCGAGAGTGCCACCAACAAATACCTTGCACGATACATTTGCGAGGTTGCGACGTGGCGGCTCTATCATAAGGCACTCAATCTGCATTGTATCGCCCGGAACTACCTTGTGGCGAAAACGCACGTCGTTGATGCGAAGGAAGTAGGTCGAGTACTCCTCGGGGTTCTCAACCTTGCTCAAAATGTGTATGGCGCTGCACTGCGCCATAGCCTCAACAATAAGTACACCAGGCATAATTGGCTCCGACGGGAAGTGTCCCTGGAAGAATGGCTCGTTGATAGATACTTGCTTGATGCCCGCAATCGAGTTCTCGTCCATATGGAAAATGCGGTCCACCAGTAAGAATGGAAAACGGTGTGGCAACATTCGCTGTATCTCCACGATGTCGTACAGCGGTGCTTTGCGGGCGTCGTACTTGAAGCGAGGTTTGCTACCTTCGCGTCGCAAAGAGTTGCGAAGTTGCTTCATAAACTCGGTGTTGGCGTAGTGACCCGGACGGGTTGCCATTACGCTGCCCTTGATGCGTAGACCCAGCAACGCAAAGTCGCCCAGCAAATCGAGCAACTTGTGGCGTGCCATCTCGTTGCTTGCGCGTAGTTCGAGGTTATTCAGATAGCCTCCCGTAACCTTTATATCCTTCTTGTTGAAGAGGGTTGAGAGTCGCTGCAACTGCTCGTCGGTCACAGGCTTCTCGACAACGACAATGGCGTTGTCGACGTCGCCACCCTTAACCAAACCTGCGGCAGCCAACGCCTCAATCTCGTGCAGAAATACGAAGGTGCGATTTGGTGCAATCTTCTCGGAGTAGTTATCCTCGGGGTTGAAGGTTGCGTATTGGTTGCCTATAACTTTCGAGTTGAAGTCGATATGTACCGAAGCCGAAAACTCCTCGTTGGGATAGATTGCCAACATTACGCCCTTTTCTGGTATAGCATAGACCTGCTTCTCGGTAACTTCGTAATATGTGCGCTCTGCCGCCTGTTCGACAACGCCTACACGCAAAATCTCGGCGGCGTACTCGCGTGCCGAACCATCCATAATCGGTGTCTCGGGTGCGTTGATATCGATGAGTGCGTTGTCTACGCCGAGCGTCCAAAGTGCCGACATAATGTGTTCGATGGTGCTAACGCGCGCCTCGCCTTGTTCGATGGTTGTGCCGCGTGCCGTATCGGTCACAAAATCACACAACGCCGGAACTACGGGCGCACCTACAAGGTCGATGCGACGGAATACGATTCCGTGATCCTCGGGAGCCGGGCTGACGGTCATTGTAACCTGCTTTCCGGTGTGTAGTCCTTTGCCCGAAAAGGTTATCGGGGCTCCAAGTGTATTCTGTTTGGTTGACATAATCGTTCTAATTTCGTGAAATTAATACGCATATTCCTCACAAAGATAGTATTTTTTTCTTAAAATTGTTAAATTTGCAGTTGATTTTAAACCCTATGATGAAAGAGCAAATACCAAGCAATAACAATGTGCCGACCAAACGCCCATCTCCCAAAGTGAGCAAGTTGCGTCTGCCGTTCGACAACAGTCGAAAAGATCCGATAGATTGGATATACGAAAACCGCATCGGTCTGCTGGCTACGGTGGTTGCGTTGTTGCTGTTCTTTATCGTCTTTGTTTCGGCAAAAATAGGCAGCCAACTGGACAAGGCTCCCGACGCCATCTACTTCGATATGGATGATGTGGAGCTGGCAGAGCAGAAGTTGGAAGAGTTGAAGCGACAGCAGCAACAGAACGAAAAGTTCGACTGGGGTTCGGTGCGCAATGTATCGTCGAACGAAGGGGTGTCAAACGAGGCTCTCGAAGATGAGAAGGGTACCGACGTAGAGGCTCTAAACGCCGCTGCAAAGGCTATCGAGGCGGAGCGATTGGCAAACCAGAAAGCCTACGAAAAGGGGTTGAAGGATGCCACCACACCGCTCTATAGCGAGAAGCACGGAGAGGAGACGAAAGAGCGTCAGGATGTGAAGGTGAAGGGTAGTGTAACGGTGAGTTTCTCGTTCTCGAACCCAGTGCGATATAGTCGTAATTTGATAAAACCGGCCTATCGTTGCGAAGGTGGTGGCGAGGTTGTTGTATCGGTAGTTGTGAATCAGCGTGGCGAGGTCATCTCGGCGCAGGTCGTAAGCGGTGGCGATGAGTGTATGCAGCAAACGGCGGTTGAATCGGCTCGCAATTCGCGTTTCGACATAAACAACAACGCACCGACAAAACAACGAGGAACAATCACCTACATATTTATACCACAATGATGATGCGATATTTTGCGACTATATTTTTTGCAGTGTTGTTATCTCTCTCGGCAAGTGCCAAGAGCCGTGATAGTGTAGCCGTAAAGCAAAAGAGTCAATACTCGGTAATCGGAATGTGGAAGCAGAACTATATTGCTACGGGCTTTGCCACGAACAAGCCTGTGTCGAAGTTCACTTCGGATATAAAGTTCCAGTTGAGTTTGGCGTTGCGATTGTGGGGTAATGGCAAGGTCGATATCTTTACGACCTACACGCAGCGTAGCATCTGGGATGTATATCAGGAGTCTTGCCCATTTCGCGAAAACGCCTACAACCCGGGCTTCTGGGTGGCGTGGCAAACCGGCGAGAAGGTGCGATTGCTCTTTGGTATCGAACACGAATCGAATGGTTTGGCTGACGAAAATACCCGCTCGTTCAACTACGCTACGGTGGCGTGTTTGTACGAGCCATCGGAGCATTGGCGATTGGGCGCGCGTGCGTGGTATGGCTACTACGACAAAGAGGCGATTTCGCGCTACTACCACTATCGTGGCGTGGTGCAGTTGTGGGGTACATTCCACACCAAGAACGACCGCTTCTATGTGACGGCACTCGTCAACCCTACGGTTACCTTCGCCAAGTATAATGTTCAGGTCGAGGCGGCGTGGCGTATGGCAAAGCGAGGCGATTGGTTGCCCTGCCTATTTGTGCAGTACTGCTATGGCTATGGCGAAACGATGATTGATTACAACCGCCGAGCCAGCAAAATTAGAATCGGCATTTCGCTGATGAACAACAAACTCAACCTCTACTAACGAGGTAATAACAGAAAATAACAGAAAATAACAGAAAGATGATAGACATAAGCACGGAACATTTCCTATTTATTGGAGCCATACTCCTCTTTGTAGCGGTGTTGGCAGGTAAGGTGGCGTATCGTTTTAATGCGCCGGCTCTCCTGCTCTTTTTGGCGGTAGGACTCTTTTTCGGCTACGATATTCTCTCTTTCAACTCGCCCGAACTGACACAGTTCATCGGTACCATATCGCTCTGTATCATCCTCTTCTCCGGAGGTATGGATACCAAATTCTCGGAGATTCGCCCTGTCATAGCCAAAGGCGTGACACTCGCCACAGTGGGCGTATTGCTTACGGCGTTGCTGCTCGGCAGTTTCATCTATCTCGTAGCACCGTGGTTGAAGGTGGAGTTGTCGTTGCCACTATCGTTGCTTTTGGCGTCGACCATCTCCTCAACCGACTCGGCATCGGTATTCTCCATTCTGCGTACTCGACGTCAGGGTTTGCGAGAGAATCTGCGACCATTGCTCGAGTTGGAGAGTGGCTCGAACGACCCTATGGCGTATATCTTGGTTGTTTTGTTGATTAAGATGCTCGGTGGCGATGGCAGCGATGTGAGCGTTGCTGGCGTGGTGATTATGTTTGTGGTGCAGATGGTTGTCGGAGCATTGGTGGGATACCTCTTTGGCAAGGCTTCGGTGTGGATTATCAACAAGATAGATATTGACAACGCCTCGCTCTACTCGGTATTGCTGTTGGCGTGCGTGATATTCACCTTTTCGTTCACTTCGCTCATCAATGGCAACGGCTTTTTGGCGGTATATATCGCAGGTCTGATTGTCGGCAACAACAAACTCGTGCATAAACGCACCGTAAATACCTTCTTCGATGGTATCACTTGGCTATTTCAGATTATAATGTTCTTGATGCTCGGCTTGTTGGTCGATTTAGAGTCGGCACTAAAACCCGAGATACTGTTGCTCGGTTTGGCAGCGGGAGTATTCCTTATCGTCATAGCGCGTCCGTTTGCTACGATTGCCTGTTTGGCTCCGTTTCGCGACTTGTCGGCAAAGGCTCGCCACTACATATCGTGGGTGGGATTGCGAGGTGCTGTGCCTATCATCTTTGCAACCTATCCGTTGGTGGCAAAGATTGAGGGTGCCGAGTTGATTTTCAATGTCGTATTTTTGATGACCATACTCTCGTTGGTGGTTCAGGGAACTACGGTGAGCAGTATGGCGGAGTTTCTCGGTTTGGCGTATGCCGAGAAGGAGAGTAAGTTCGACAGCGCATTGCAGGATCAGATGAAGTCGGCATTCACCGAGATTGCCGTGACCGAACAGATGCTCTCGGGGGGCAATACGCTGAATAAGGTGGCTCTGCCCGACAATACGCTCGTTGTGATGGTGTGCCGCGATGGCGACTACTTTGTGCCGAAGGGCAATGCTGAACTGAATCGTGGCGACAAGTTGTTGATTATCTCCGATCGCAACGAGGAGTTGGCAGAACACTATAAGGAGTATGGCGTGGAGGATATTATTTCGTTCTAATTGCGAAAAATTCTTATCTTTGTAGTATGGTAGATGGCGAAAACAGAGTGTGGTTTGCGATGCGTGCAACCTATGGGCGCAATCTGATGGCGCAGAGGGCTCTCGAGGTGGATAAGATCGAGAGTTTTGTCCCTATGCGTAAGCGCACCGTCAAGGTGGGCCATCGCATCAAAACCGATATGGTGCCCATCGTGCGCGACCTTATCTTTGTGCTGGGCGAGCGCGAGGTGGTGCAGGGGGCGAAGAGTCGCATACCATATCTGCACTATATTGTCCGCCCTGCAGCCGAGGGTAAGAGCGTTCCGGTTGAGGTGCCAGCCGAGCAGATGCAGACCTTTATTGCCGTCTGCAACGATATGGACGACGTGGAGTTGCTCTCGGGCAAGGAGGCGCACTTCGAGGTGGGCGAACGCGTGGAGGTTACGACCGGCTCGTTCAAAGGTCATCAGGGACTGCTCGTGAAGATTGAGGGTAAGCGTGCCAAACGCTTTGTTGTGGCTATTGATGGCGTGGTTGCAGCGGTTGTGTCGGGCATTACGTCAAACGATATAAAACATATTTAGATGAATATAATAAAGACAAATATCGAGGGCGTGGTTGTGATTGAGCCACGAGTGTTCGAGGATGAGCGAGGTTACTTCTTCGAGTCGTTCACCGAGCGCGATTTTGCGATGGTGGTGGGCGAGTGCCACTTTGTGCAGGACAACGAGGCGAAGTCGTCGTATGGCGTGGTGCGCGGTCTGCACTTTCAGTTGCCCCCTCACGCGCAGAGTAAGTTGGTGCGCGTAGCGAAGGGTAGGGTGCTGGATGTGGCTCTCGATATCCGCAAGTCGTCGCAAACTTTTGGTAAGTATGTTGCGGTGGAGCTCTCCGACGAGAATCATCGCCAGGTCTTTATCCCTAAGGGCTTTGCTCACGGCTATGCGGTGCTGAGCGAGGAGGCTGTGGTGGAGTATAAGTGCGATGACTACTACGCACCGGAGTGCGAGGGTGCTATTGCGTGGGACGATGCCGAGTTGGCTATCGATTGGCAGATTCCTGCGGACAAAGTAATTCTCTCGGCAAAGGATAGGGTGCACCCAACCCTCGCCGAGTGTAAAACGCTATTCGAGTAGGGTATGACTATATTGGTTACGGGTGGAAATGGGCAGTTGGGCTGCTCCTTGCGCTTGGCGAGTGCCGAGAGCGAGCATCGCTACATCTTTACCGATGTCGAGGAGCTGGATATAACCTCTGCCGAGGCTATCGAGGAGTTTTTCGAGCGCGAGAAGGTCGATGTGGTGGTGAATTGCGCCGCCTATACCGCGGTCGATTTGGCGGAGGATAACGAGGTGCAAGCCGACCTTATCAACCATCGCGCTGTGGCTCTGCTTGCCGAGGCGTGCAAACGATACGACGCTACGCTTATACAAATCTCAACCGACTATGTCTTTTCGGGCGAGGCGACTACGCCATATAACGAGGAGTGCGCCCTAGCGCCTATAAATGTCTATGGTCGCACCAAACTCTCGGGCGAGAGGGCCGTTGTGGCGTCTGGCTGCAAGAGCATCATTCTGCGTACCTCGTGGCTCTATTCGGAGTATGGCAAAAACTTCGTTAAGACAATGCTTTCGCTTATGGCTTCGCGCGCGGAGGTGAGGGTTGTTGCCGACCAAGTTGGCACACCAACCTATGCGGGCGACTTGGCGAGGGCTATTACCTATATTATAAATAGCGGCGAGTTGGACAAATGCGGCACCTACCACTACTCGAACGAGGGCGAATGCTCGTGGTACGACTTCGCCTGCGCGATTGCTCGCTTGAGCGGTAGTGACTGCACCGTTACCCCTTGCACCACCGAGGAGTATCCGACGAAGGCGCAACGCCCACACTACTCGGTGTTGGATAAGAGCAAATTCGTCAAGACTTTCGGCGTCCAAATTCCCGAGTGGCACGATGCCTTAGAACGAATGCTAAAATAGTAACGCCTTCCCGATTTAGAACCTTTTGCGCAAGGGTGCCAATTTAGGTGGCATTGAATGGCATTCGGGCTTTCAGCCCTTAATGGCATTTAATGGCAGCGCACTCCAAAGGAGTGCTTAATGACTGGCGCTTTGCCATTCAGCGAGTGTAACGAGCGATTGTCATTTGTTGCCATTCAGCGACCAACGGGAGCGCATGCCATTTTGCCGCGCCAAAATGCCAAAGTTTAATGGAGCGCAGCGACAAGTCCCCCTTTGTCAAAGGGGGATTTAGGGGGAATGTAAAGATTTAGTCATCACCACTATATTAAGGGGTAAAAGGAAAGCCCTCCCAAAAGGGAAGGCTTTGCATATACGATAAGTCTCGGTAACCCAATTCCTCCTCCATATACCCCTTAATATAGTGGTGATGACTTCCGTAGGGGTTGAAGGCAGCCTCGTCGAGAGCCTCCTGTGCCGATGGGTGAGCCACCGAGATAATGAGGCGAGCACGCTCCTGCAAGCTCTTACCATACAAATCAACAGCACCATTCTCGGTTACGAACCAGTGGATGTGGTTACGGGTGGTAACAACACCTGCACCCTCGGTGAGAACATCCGAAATCTTCGAAACGCCCTTATTGGTGATTGAAGGCATAGCGATAATAGCCTTACCGCCCTTCGACAACGATGCACCATAGATGAAGTCGATCTGACCACCTACGCCCGAGTAGAACTTGCGTCCGAGTGAGTCGGCGCAAACCTGACCTGTGAGGTCAACCTGCAATGCCGAGTTGATAGCGGTTACGCGGTCGTTCTTTGCAATGATGAATGGGTCGTTGGTGTAGCCTACGTCCATCATCAACACTGCAGGGTTGTCGTCGATGAAGTCGTAAACCTTCTGCGAACCCATCAAGAAGGTCGAAACCATCTTGCCCTTATCGATATTCTTAGCCTCGCCATTGATTACGCCCTTCTCAACGAGTGGGAGAACGCCATCGGCGAACATCTCGGTGTGGATACCGAGGTTCTTGTGACCACCGAGCTGTGCGAGTACGGCGTTAGGAATAGCACCGATACCCATCTGCAAGGTTGCACCGTCCTCGATAAGACCTGCGCAGAGGTTACCGATTTTGGTCTCTACCTCGTTTGGCTCCGAGAAGTGAGCCTCCTCGAGTGGCTGGTCGTCCTGAACGAAGATGTCAATCTTCGACGAGTGAATCATTGCATCACCCCAAGCGCGTGGAACATACTTGTTGATAACTGCGATAACGGTGTCTGCACACTCAACAGCAGCCAATGTTGCATCTACC
>JAZOMA010000001.1:0-1982 GCA_045653565.1 Alistipes sp. | reverse complement strand
TCATCCCCTTGCCAATTTGCAGTCGTGGGATTGTAGTCACGAAAACTAACTATATCAAAATCATCGAGCGGATTTGTTACGGGAGGTGTGCGGAAAATACCAGAGACAACATACTCCTGCCCCTGAGTTGTAGGCACGATTTTACCCAATGGATCTTCACTTCCAAATAACAATTCTGCAAGACGCTCAGTGATAAATACCTCGTTATTGGCAACTCCCTCTCGTGAGAGAATATGTTTGGGATCACCGCTCAACACACCGAAGTCCAAGACTGTGAAAAAGTCTTTGCTCACCTCAAGCCATCGAACATCCATATAACTATTCCCAAGTTTAACCTGCATAAGGCGATCGAAATAGTTTGTAGCGGCTTCAATCGAGGGTATATTTTCTGCAAGCGTGTATGCAACAGGCTCCAATTGTGGGCCAGTTATGCCAAACTGAGGCGAGTTCTCGAATATCTGATATACACGCTCTCTGTCAGTAAAGAAACGACCATAAGAGAGATTTATGCCGACATACGAACAGATTAGCAGCGAAACAACAAGACCTAACGCAAGCGATACGAGGCGAGTTATGGAGTTGCCACGATTTTTTAGCAAGTAGCGTAGTGAATAGTTTAAGTTCTTCATATCCTTCATTTTATTTTTTCTTAGTGATGTGGGAGGCGGTCAAGCCAACCCACACCTTTTAAGTCTGTTTTGAATTTTATTATACGAGTTAGTCCGTTGCTACGAGAATTTGTTTCGGCTTCTTTGAGGCTATTTCTTGCATCTTTTAACTTGTGAAATTTGAAAATAGCCCGCTATTATCTGCTTTTCCCAAGTCAAAACCCGCCTAAAAATAGCTCTCAAATAATCTCGAAATAAAATTCAAACAGACTCCTAACGCGTCTCTGCTTATGGTAATAGGCGTTTTATAGTCTTGATTTCACATCGGTTACAATCTTACCATCAAAGAGGCAGATGGTACGGCTTGCATACGATGCATCGTGCTGCGAGTGGGTAACCATAATAATCGTTGTGCCCTCCTGATGGAGTTCTTTGAGCAGGGTCATCACCTCCTGACCATTCTTCGAGTCGAGGTTACCCGTAGGCTCATCGGCGAGGATTAGTTTGGGGTTCGACACGAGGGCTCGAGCGATAGCCACACGCTGTTGCTGACCACCCGAGAGCTGCTGCGGGAAGTGGCCGGCACGGTGCGAGATGTTCATACGGTCGAGCATCTTCTTTACACGCTCCTTACGCTCCGAGGCCTTCACGCCCATATAGATAAGTGGCAACTCGACATTCTCGGCTACCGACAACTCGTCGATAAGGTTGAATGACTGGAATACGAAGCCGATATTACCCTTACGGAAGGCGGTGCGGTCCTTCTCTTTGAGTCCGCCCACCTCTTGACCGAGCAGGCTATATGAGCCGCCTGTTGGGTTGTCCAAAAGACCCAAGATGTTGAGGAGCGTTGACTTACCGCAACCCGAAGGTCCCATAATAGCAACAAACTCGCCCTCTTTAACCTCAAACGATACACCGTTCAGAGCAACAGTCTCAATCTCCTCGGTGAAAAAACTCTTCTGTAAATTTTTTACCTTTAACATAGTTGTAATGTTTTAATTGTTCTTTGTTTTTTGAATTTTAGTGCATTATTGAATTTGTCGGGTTCTCATTCGCTGCTGACCACGAACGGAGCGAAACGGTAACGATGGTAATCAACAGGATAACTCCCACCGCCAAGGCATATACCCACCACGACATCGGTGTACGATAGACATACTGCTCCATCCAACGACTGATGATGTAGTAGCTTACAGGTATTGCCACAGCCGAGCAAGCGGCGACAATGTAGAGATACTTGCGGTTGACCATTCTCAATATTCCACCCACCGATGCTCCGTGAACTCGTCGGATGCCAATCTCGCGGCGGCGATACTGCGTCTCGAAGAGTACCAAGCCAAAGACTCCGATAATCGAAATTACAATCGAGAG